>SFET01000002.1 GCA_004557125.1 Clostridiales bacterium
TTATCCTCCGTACTGGTAAAGCATTTACATTATAGCACAGAATGTGGGAGGTGGACGGTGTACGATATAACTTGTCCACGAATCGGGGAGCACTTCACAGTATTCGTGGGTTGATCGTATGCGGCGGTGTGGATGTTGATGGTGATCACAACTTTCCGAAATGCGATGCCATTGCCGGAACGTTACTTGCTGTCCTGGCAGCAGGATCGACAGACTGTTCTCTGTTCTGTCCATCATAATCTACCGAACCGCCCCAGTTCACATCAACGGCGCTTGATTTTGATGCCCCTTTTGATCTTGCAGATGCCCTGCGTCATAGTGCCCATGGGGCAGAAGGTGCACCAGCTTCTCGGCTTGAACAGGGCCATCACGATGAGTCCGATGAGCGTTGACGTGAGCATCAGACTGTAGAAGCCAAAGCTGAACTGTGCAATCCAGTCGGCAACCGTGCCTGCGGTGTAGGTCCAGCCCCAGGGAATGCGGAAGGTCCAGAACAGCTTGATCGCTTCCTTCAGAGAGGCAGCGCCTGCGCCGACCAGATAGGTCTGAAACACGATGTTGCCAAACATGCACAGGAAGAAAACCACCGTGCTGATTTCCAGCCATATTCTGGATGAGCTGTCGAAGCTGGCCACCCACTATGGCTTTATCGACAAGGGGCATATGGTTCAGGAGATCAGCGCGGAAGAGCTTGAGGCGAAATGCGCCAAAAAGCTCCGGGTGACGGTATCGGACGTCACAGGTTTTTCCAAGGCAATGGAAGAATTAAAGCTGAACTATCAGATCGTTTCCGATGCGGAAGCGGATATCTTTGAAGAGATCAGCATCTGTGACCTGACCGAAACGGCAAAGGAATACGGCTGCAGGATTCTGAAGGTCAAAGAACAGGATGAAAGTCTTGAAAGCTTCTATCTGAATCTGATGGGAGGTGCCGGCCGTGACTAATCTGATTCTGTCCGGTTTCAAAAGGCTTTTGAAAAACAGAGCGTTTCATATCACAGCCGTCGTGGTGGCGGCCATCGGATTGTTCGAGATTCTCATGATGTATCGGGATTCCATCATCGAGATGAAAACGCCGTATTTCGACAGCGGCTTGTTCGCCTTTGCGGGAATCGGTATGTTTGCCCTTGCAGCGGTGGTTTCCCTGTTTGTGGGAAGCGAATACAGCGATGGAACCATCCGGAACAAGTTGGTTGTGGGGCATTGCCGAGGAGCTGTCTATCTGTCCATGCTGATGACCTCGATCATCGCGGAAGTCCTGCTGATACTGGTATGGACGACGGCCTACCTGATTCCCGGCGCGATTCTGATGGAACACGCAAATCCCCTTCGTGTATACCTCATCCTCTATCTGGCGATGTTTCTGGAGCTGGCTGTCTTTTCCGCTATCTTTACGCTGCTGACCATGACGATGGGCAACAAGGCCGGTGCGGCGGTGGTCTGTATTCTTTGCGCCCTGCTGTTCTTCATGCAGGCCGTCGTGGTCGAATCCATGCTGGAGGAGCCGGAGTTTTACTCGCCCGATATCGTCATCTCCGAGGACGGATCGATGGTCATGGAAGGCGAGCCGGAGCCGAATCCCAATTATATTCCGGAGGGCAGCCCCAAACGGGCCTTTTACAACTTCCTCACGGACTTCATGCCGGGCGGACAGGCCTTGCAGATCGCGGAGCACGCTGTGGACAGCCTCGTCAGAATATGCCTCTATGACATTGGATGGCTTCTGGTTCTAACCGGCGCCGGGGTGCTGATCTTCAGGCGGAAGGATTTGAAATAAGGAAGGGAGGGAGAGAATATGCAGAATCTGCTCTTCGGGGCGATTGTCGTTCTTCTGATCATCTCCATTGCGGAATTCCTGTATATCCTCTCCCTTCGAAGCAGCATACGCAGCATTGCCCGGGATTTCTCGGAGAAGCTGTCCATGGACACCAATACAACGATCTCCGTCTCCATGGCCGATCCCGAAATCCGGCGTCTGGCGCTGCGCATCAATCGGGAATTGAAGGCCCTGCGGAAGGAACGACTACGACTGCAGCAGGGGGATCGCGAGCTGAAAAACGCGGTCACAAATATCGCCCATGATCTTCGCACGCCTCTTGCCGCCATCAGCGGCTATCTGGAGCTGATGGAAGCGGTTCCCACGGACGAAAGGGGGCACAGGTACCTGCGCGTCATCCGGGAGCGGACGGAAGCGCTGAAGCGCCTGACGGAGGAATTGTTTCAGTATTCTGTCATCACATCTGCCTGTGAGGACATCCATCCCGCAAAGCTTTCCCTGAAAAGCGAAGTGGAAATCGCCCTGGCAGGCGCCTATGGAATGCTTTCGGAACGGGGAATCGTGCCGGAAATCCATATGCCCGAAACAGATCTTCAAAGAGAGCTGGATCACACGGCTTTGCAGCGGATCCTCAGCAATATTCTTTCCAATACAGCGAAATACTCCGCCGGGGATTTGAAGCTTGTTCTGACAGAGGACGGAGAACTGCGCTTTCAGAATCGGGCTCCCGGCCTGTCGCAAGTGGAGGCAGACAGGCTGTTTGACAGGTTTTATACCGTTGAAAACGCAAAAGTTCCACCGGGCTTGGCCTGTCCATCACAAGGCTGTTGACGGAGCAGATGGGCGGTTCCATTCGGGCGGAATGGGAGAACGGAAATCTCTCCATTGTTCTGCATTGGGGAGAGAAATGACGGAGGGAGAGATGCGCCCATGAAACAAATCAGGATCATTGAAGACGATACCGCCATCCGAACGGAGCTGAAAACGCTGCTTCAGACCAACGGCTATCTGCCGGTGGAGGACGGCTCCTGTGATCTCATCCTGATGGACGTCAATCTCCCGGGGGAGAGCGGCTACACCCGCTGCCGGAAGCTGCGGGAGACGACCAATACCCCGGTGATCTTTCTGACGGCGCGGGACACCCCGGAGGACGAGCTGCTGGCCTTCGGCGTGGGCGGGGATGACTTTATCCGCAAGCCCTATAACTCCGCCGTGCTGCTGGCACGGATTGCGAGAATCCTGAAAACCACCGGCAACGACAGGGCGACGGTACGGGGACTTACCCTGGATCTGCCGGCGATGCGCGCGATCTACGGCGGAAGCGCCGTGGAGCTGACGAAAAACGAGGCGCGCATCCTGTGGTGCCTGACGCAGAAGGAGATCTGCACCCGGGACGAGCTGATTGAGGATCTGTGGACAAACGGCATGTACATCGACGGCAACACCCTGTATGTGAACATCGGAAGGCTCCGTGAAAAGCTGGGGCAAATCGGAGCGACGGACTTTATCCGCACCGTCCGGGGCGTGGGGTATCGTTTATGAGCTTCCGGGACTATCTTGCTTCAAAGGCCATCACCCTGTGCATGGGCGCGATCGGGATTCTGTATCTGACCCTGATCTTCTGGCTCTGCGGGCTTTCCCTCTCCCTGCTGCTGATTCTCCTGCTCAGCGGCGCTTTTGTGCTGCTTGCCTGCATGCTCCTCTGCTGGCAGCGTGCGGATCGGCGGCTGCGGATGCTGAGAAGGCGGCTGGATGCGATGCCGGAGAAGTATCTCATCGGGGAAACGCTGCCCCGCCCCCGGGACGCGATGGAGCTGCAATACGACCTGCTGATGCGGGAGATCTCCCGCTCCGCCATTGGCGCTGTGGAGCAGGCCAGAGCCGAAACACAGGATACCTGCGACTATGTGGAGAGCTGGGTTCACGAGATCAAGACGCCGCTCACCGCCTGCTCCCTGATTCTGGCCAACGGCGGCAACCCATCAAAGCTCCGGCGGGAGCTGCGCCGGGCGGACAATCTGACGGAGACCATCCTGACCTACGCAAAGCTGCGGACGGTGGAAAAGGACACCCAGATCAGCCTTGCCGACCTGCGCACCGTCTGCGATCAGGCGGTGCGGGAGGAAATGGAGCTTCTCATTGCAGCGGGGATCTCCGTCGCCATCGAGGGGGATGGCAGGGCGTACACCGATCCGAAGCTGCTGGTGTGCATCCTCAAGCAGCTGCTCATCAACCGTGCCAAATACTGCCCCGATTGCCGGGTGTGCATGGAAGCCTCCGAAAACGGCCTGCTCCTTGAGGACAACGGCCCCGGCATTCCTGCCCATGAGCTTCGCCGTGTGACCGAGCGCGGCTTTACCGGAAGTGCCGGACGCGCCCGCGGCGAGAGCACCGGAATGGGGCTGTACATCGTCAGTCGGCTCTGCCAAAGCCTGAATCTCCAGATGGAGCTCAGCTCCCGGGAGGGGCAGTTCACCCGCTTTGTCTTTCGCTTCTCCGCGCCAAGCTTACAAAAGCGTTAGATTGCAGACGGACAGCGTTAGAACAATTCCCGCTCTGTTGCGGTACAATGTGGGCGAAAGGATGGTGAAACTGCCATGAACACACTACTGGAAATCAAAGACGCAAGAAAGTATTACGGCAGCGGCAACGCTGTGTCCAAGGCCCTGAACGGCGTGAGCTTCTCTATGGAGCATGGCGAGTTTACGGCCATCATGGGCGCCTCCGGCTCCGGCAAGAGCACCCTTCTGAACGTCATCGCCACCATTGACCGCCCCAGCTTCGGCAGCATTCTGCTGGAGGGTCGGGACATTGCGGAAATGAAGGAGGGCGAGCTGGCGACCTTCCGCCGGGATCGACTGGGCTTCATCTTTCAGGAGTACAACCTGCTGGACACCCTGACCGTGGCGGAAAACATCGTTCTGCCGCTGAATCTGAAAAAGTGTCCCCTGCGGGAGACGGAAAAGCGGCTTGCGAAGGCCGCCGCTTCTCTGGAGATCGCCGATCAGCTTTCCAAATTCCCCGGCAGCTCTCCGGCGGACAGCGGCAGCGCGCCGCCTGTGCCCGGGCGCTCATCACAGAGCCCGCCCTGATTCTGGCGGATGAGCCCACAGGCGCACTGGACAGCGCCAACTCCAGGTCCCTGATGCAGACCTTTGCACGGATGAATGCGCAGCTTGGCTCCACCATCCTGATGGTGACCCACGACGCCGTGGTCGGCTCCTACGCCTCCCGGGTGCTGTTTTTGAAAGACGGAAAAATCTGGAACGAGCTGTACCGGGGCGACCACAGCCGGCAGACCATGTATCATGAGATTCTGAATGCCATGGCGGTGCTTGGGGGTGAAGCGGATGTTCGCTAAGCTCGCCCTTCGGAATGTGCGGCGGCAGATTCGCAATTACCTCATTTACTTTGTCACCGTATCCCTGAGCATCGCCCTGCTGTTCGCGGTCAACAACCTCAGCTACAGCGACCGGATTCAGGCGCCTCCGAGCTGTCCACGGATATACGGAGCATGTTCACGATGGTCACGCTGCTGTCCTGTCTGGTCACGGCGCTGGTGCTCAGCTATGCCACGGGCTTTATGCTGAAGCTGCGCCGGAGGGAGTTCGGCATGTACCTGACGCTGGGCATGACCCGGCGCAACATCCAGACCCTCTTTGCCTGCGAAACCGGGCTGCTGTCCGGGCTTGCGCTGCTTGTGGGCATGGGACTGGGACTGGTGATCTTCCAGCTGCTTGCCGCCCTGTTTGCCGCCATACTGGAGATTCCCTTCGCCGTGTCCGCCTATTCCGCTCAGGGGATTTTGCTGACCCTTGCGGTCAGCATCGGACTGTTCCTGCTGTCCACGTTGGCGTCCCTCCGGTATCTGAAAAAGGTCAGGGTTTCCGAGCTGCTGAAGGAGGCGGCCGTGGAAAAAAGCGAGAAGCACCCCGTCCTCTGGTGCGTTTTGTCCGCGGTGACGCTGGCGGGCTTCATCGCCTGTCTGGTCATTACCTACCGGAGCCTGATGGCAGCGTTCCATCAGCAGGACGGCGTGGAGCTGCTCTTGTGGCTGGCCATCGACCTCGGCATGGTGTTTCTGACCCACTTCACCCTGTCCAGAACGCTGGCAGGGATGCTGCTGCGATGCGGGCGGCTGAAAAACAGGGGCACCAATGCCGTCGTCCTGCGGGGTCTGTCCGGGAAGATGACGGTCAATGCCCTGCTGATTGGCGCGCTGGCGACCCTGCTGGTCTTCGCCATCGTCATGTCCAATGTGGCCTTCAGCGAGAAGGTCTATACAGACCTGACCATTGAAAAGGAATGTCCCTATGATGTAATGGCGCTGTTTGACCTGTCCGAGGAACCGGGCGTCTCCATGGACGAGGGCAGAGAGACCATCGAAAAGTACAGCCCCATCACCGGGGAGCTGGACTTTCAGCTTCATTCATTGGGGGAAACCACGCTGTGCAGCAGCATCATGGGATACGAGGAAATGGGCTGGACGGATCTGTATATGTCCCTGAGCCAGTTCAACCGGCTTCTCACCGGCTGCGGCAATGAACCGGTCTCGCTGGAGAAGGAATACCTGCTGGTCACCGATGTGCAGGGAATCTGCGATGTGGACTTTTCCGGCAAGCCCGTGATCCTCAACGGTCAGACCTACACTTGGGGCGGCAGCAGCACGGCATACCCGGATTTTGCCCGGAGGCTGTTCATGTATTTTGTGGTGCCGGATGCGGCGGTAGAGGCCATGCCGCAGCCTATGTCGGGGCAGCCTATACGCTGGAAAACCACCGCCCGGACGCCGAGGCATTGGTGCATGAGCTGACTTGGATGGAACGCGGGGCGGATGGCGTGGAGGAGCAATGCTGGTATGCAGTTCAGGAATACATCCGGCTCTACAGCAAGGCCAACGCCGGTACGCCGATCATCGGCGCGCTGTATGTCTCCACGGTGTTCGTCTGCATGGCGCTGGCCATCCTCTCGGTCAAGACCCTGTCCACGCTGGAGGAGGAGCGCAGGCGCTTTGCCGTTCTGTACCGGCTAGGCGCGGATGCGCGGATTCAGAAGTCCGCCTTGCTGCGGCAGACCGGGGCGTTCTTCCTGATGCCCTTCGCGTTTCCGCTGCTGATGACCCTTCACATCGGCATGGTTTTCGGAAAGGTCTATGAGATATGGAATCTGAGCGGTCTGCGCGGGCGTCGCGCCATGGAAACCGCCGTGCTGATCGCCCTTGTGATCGCGGGCATCTATGCCCTGTACTTTGTCATTACCTACCGCATTGCGTGCAGCCATGTGCTCTGCTGCGGCGGGGAAAAACAGGAAGCTGAAATTTGAGGAGGAATACTGCGATGAAGCAAATGCTTGCATACTGCGGGCTGGATTGTGAGAAGTGCGATGCGTACCTCGCAACGCTGCACGACGATCAGGCGCTGCGTGAAAAAACCGCGAAGGCGTGGGCTGCGCTGAATCATGCGCCGATTCCGCCGGAACACATCCATTGTCAGGGCTGTCGCGCGGAGGGGATCAAGACGGTGTTCTGTGAGCACCTCTGCGAGATTCGTCAGTGCGCGCTGAAAAAGGGCGTTGAAACCTGCGGGGACTGCCCGGATCTGGAAAACTGCCCGACGGTCGGAACGATTCTCGAAAACAACCCGGAGGCGCTGCGGAATCTGAAGGGGCAGGAGAAGCGGACGAAGGTATTGGTCAGCGCGTGCCTGCTGGGAGAAAACTGCAAATACAACGGAGGCAACAATTACAATGCCGCGGTTGCAGCATTTGTGCAAGGCAAGGAGGTTCTCTCCGTCTGCCCGGAGATGATGGCGGGCATGGGTTGCCCCAGACTGCCGATTGAAATCGTTGATGGCGTGCAGTTCGATCGGGACGGAAGGAATGTGGATGCGCCCGTGCAAAAGGCTGTGGCGCAGATTCTGGAGCAGCTTCGTCCGGAGGAAATTGCGTGCGCCGTTCTGCAGTCCAGAAGTCCAACCTGTGGGGTGAATCAGATTTATGATGGCAGCTTTACGGGCAGGCTGATCTCCGGCTCGGGCGTTTTTGCACAGTGCCTGAAGGATGCAGGGTATCGGGTCATCGACGCGGAGGACATTTCCAATGCGTCAGAATGAGAAGGGCGCAGCCGCAGTTGGCTGTGGGATCGCTTGCCATGGTCATTCATGCAGCGGTCGGATGGCGCTTGTCTGAATAATTGTTGTGGAGGATTGCAATGGCAAATCGCCCGAAATCATCATCAAAAGCATTCACCAGACTCCTGAACCCATGCGCGATGCTTGCGGCTGGGCTGATTCTCGGCACGGCTGCAAGGCTTTTCGATATCTACTGTCAGAACCTAGGAGAAATCTTTTCCCAGATGGCGGTGTGGATTCTTTTGGGAACCCTGATTGCCATTTACAGCCCGACCCAAAGGGACGCGATGCGAAACATCCTGCCATTTTGCCTGGGAATGCTGCTCATGTATTATGTGACCGCCATGCTCACCCACGGCGTGTATGACTGGTCGTTTATCATCGGCTGGACGGTATTTGCCCTCCTCTCGCCGCTCATGGCCTACCTTGCATGAATGGCAAAGCAGGATGGCATTCTCCCCAGAATCATTGGCGTTGGGATCACGCTTGCTTCGGTGGCGTCAAGCATTCTATTCTTTGACCGCCTGAGAATCTACGACTATGTTCTGGATGGTCTGCTGATCTACTTCCTCTTCTTCAAAAAAATCAGCAGGCAAGCGCGGGAATAGAAGCGGCTCACTGAGACGCCCGAATCCTGCGCAGGCAGGAGTGCGCCGCCGACATAACCGGTTCAGTTGAGTAAGGGATTCTGACCGACAGCTTTCCGCATGTCCCGGGCTGCGAAGCTGAAATCCGCCTTGAGGCGGAAACTGCCGGCGCAACGCCAGAATTCCTTTGACTGTCCGGCGCTTGTCATGGAGCCGGGAAACAGACATATTCAACAGTTTTCAGGGTAGATGAGAGGTTGATACGATGAATAATAGCATTGGCATTCGTCCGGAAGAACACAAGGATTATAAGAGCATTGTCTCTCTGATTTTGCGTTCTTTTCAGGAAGGAACAGATTATTCCGATGGAACCGATATTATTGCATTGGTGGAGGAAATCAGAGATTCGCGGTTTTATATTCCGGAATTGTCCTTCGTGGCAGAATTGGATAACAGGGTGGTGGGACACTTTTTGTTCTCAAAATTTCCGCTGTCGCCTACAAAGGAGGGAGGACACGGCGACGGAGCCGATTCCGAAATCGTCATGTTGGCGCCCGTGTCTGTTCATGCGGACTATTTTCGCCGGGGAATCGGAACCGCTATGCTCAAAATGGGCATTGAGAAAGTGCGGGCGCTGGGCTATAAAGGAATCACGGTGGAAGGAAATTACAAGTTTTACAATCGGCTTGGATTCCGAACCTCCTCTGAGTACAACATTTTCCCAACAAGCGGCTATCCAATGGTAGAACCCCGGTGCATGATGTGTCAGCAAACTTACGAAGGATCGTTGGATGGCATACAGGGCTATATTGTTTATGACATGTACTTCAATGCATAAACGCAAAGCGAGCGAAAAAGGAGATGGATGCAACATGAAAAGAATCATTGCACTGCTGATCGCGGTGCTCCTCTGCCTGTCTATGGCAGCGTGCAGCGAAGCAGCCGAGACGAGGCAAGACCCGCTGGAAATCCACATGAAGGCAGCAAACGCAGAAGGCTCCGAACAGATGCGGCAGCAGAGCATCGAATTGGTCGGGCCGTGGCATCTGGACAGCATAAAAAACGACCTTGACGCATTCGCGGATTCCATGGATTTGTTCCCCGGCTATGGCGAATGGGGCGCCGGTATGGAGATCCGGAGCAACGGCCAGATGAGCTGGTACATCGGTGCAGACGGTGGGAGTGGTACATATACCGTTGACGGGGATTTGCTCCACGCGGCATTGGTCAATTATTTGGATCAGAAGGAAATGACGATCGATTTCCGCCTTTCAGTGGAAAACGGGAAAGCAGTGCTGGCAATGGACGATCAGCGCATGACCATCTATTGGGCTTACGGAGATCGTGAGGATAGCCCGGCAATCGGTACGGATGAAGGTTTGGAGGATGTTCCATATCCGGGAGCGGATGTGGTCGAAATCGTGAACCTCCGTGGCGACGGGACGACGATCTACAAATTGGCAGACGGCAGCTATATGGATCGCATGGAACGCCGTTTTGCCTATAACGGAACGGATACATGGATCGACGAGGATGGCGTTGCGTGGAACGAAGCTGCAAAGGACTGACTCGGCATTGGCTTCCCACAGCTATAAAACGGACACATACGCATACAAAAAATACCTGTGCGCAAGCGGTGCGCGCTGGTCGAATATGGCGTGTAAAGAAACAATCGCAGCGTTCATAAACGGAACGCGGCTTGTAGATGAATTCACCGACAATGAAGGTGAACAGACTGTTGTTTATGCCATTACACGAAAAGAATCTGGAGCAGGTGGCGGCGTTTTACCGGGATCTGTGGGACGCCAGGGACCACTTGACTCCGGAGAAGCTGGAGCATGCGCCCGACAGGCTTCGCGGCACCATCAACTCCCTGACCCACCGGCGGCTGTACCTTCGGCTGAACACCAAGCACCAGCTGACCGCGCTGGGCGACCGGAAGGACGCCCTGCTGGAGCGCTTCCGGGAGCAGGACGTCCACCTGATACTGCAGCCCTCCCTGAACGGGATCGTTGATCTGACGATCGGCGCGGTTTATGATCTCCATGTGGAGGAGATGGGGTGCAGCCCCCTGACGGACGAGATTGTCGGCGGGGAGGTTACCCTTGTGCCGGCGGAGAGGGGATCCGGCATGGATCGCAGGAGGATCGCTCCGGATGCAGAGAGGCGATACAGTGAGATGCTGGATCTGATTGAGATTGATGAGGATGCCGAACGGAGATTTCAGCAAATGCTGGATCGGGTGCAGACGCTGGCGTCGGAGAATCCGGCGCTGATCGCTCGCCTGGAGCGGGTGAAGGAGGCTTTTTCCTGTGGGCTTCTCAACGCCCTGCGGCCTCCTTCCTGTATCGAGAGGAGCGATGCGGACGAGACAGACAGCTGCGTTCCGATCAGCTGTGCCGTTGCGCCGCAGGCCGATTTGGATCAGGTCATTGATATCTGGCTGGGTTTCCGGGCTGCGGAGGCGGAACTGCCGCAGGAAATCCGCCGTGATTGTGAGGAGATCGGGCATCTCAACCTCTTTCTTGCGGATGACGGACAGCTGGAGAACAGTGCAGGCGGGACAGAGGCTCTGCTGCGGCGCTGCCGGGAGTCCGGGATTTCTCTGATTCTGAATCTGGGAGATCGGTATTATCTGGATCTGGACACCGGAAGGTTCTATACGTTCGTCATTGAGGATTGCCGGACCGGCAGCGCCGATGACAGGGAGTCCTATGAAGAACTGGAGTGGCATGAGGTTCCGCCCCTTCCCGCCAGAGCATCACGGCCATGGCCGGGGGTTCCGGCGGACAAGGCGGCCGACTCTCCGGAGACGAGGTGACAAACCGCATGGGTTTGGCAACAACCCTTGGGCGATGGGATTGCCTGCCTGGTATGCCGCGCGTTAATGCCATCGGATCGAATGCCCGGGAGCAGCTGGCGGCGGAATACCCACTTACGCGCGGTATTGCCATGGAAATATGCCATGTGCATAATCATATTGTCATACTTTTGTGATAATATTGAAGTATCAATTGTATATACGAAAGGATACTTTGAATGAGAAAGCATTTGTTCCGCATTGCAATACTGATACTGATCGCCGCGCTTCTGCCCACGTCGGCGCTGGCCGCGCAGACCGGAATCTCGCTGGGCGGCAATCTGGGCTTTCTGTATGAAGGCGGTTCCGTGACGCTCAGGCCGAAGCTGAAGAATCTGTCCGCATCGGATCTGATCTGGTCCAGCTCCGATGAAGCTGTGGCCACGGTGGCCGGTGGTACCATCGCGGCGAAGTCCGCGGGACGTACGGTCATCACGGTCTCCGGTGGCGGCGCAACGGCCCGCTGCGGCGTGGTGGTGCTTCCCAGGGAGGTGCGCGTTCGGGTGGGAGAGACGGTGAACCTGCCCAACGGCACCAAGGAGAAGTACACCGTGCAGTACGATTCCATCGCCAGTGTCAGCAAAAGCGGCGTGATTACCGGCAAAAAGGCAGGCAGCACGCTGCTGCGGGTCGCCTACGGAAAGCAGAAGCTCTATGTGCAGATCACGGTGACCGGCGAGGAGGAGAATCCGGTGGAACAGAGCAAGGCAGCACGGCTTGACTGTGCATCGCAGACCGATCAGATTGTGCTGGTGGAGCACCAGAGCGGCAGCAGGGCCCTTCTGAGCATCCATGAAAAGCAGGATGGACTCTGGAAGGAGCTGTACTCCTGCACGGCCTATGTGGGCAGAAACGGCATCGGCAAGACCCGCGAGGGCGACAAGCGCACACCCACAGGGACCTTCAATCTGACCACGCCCTTCGGCATCAAGGCAGATCCCGGTGCAAATATGCCCTACACACAGGTGACGAAGTATCACTACTGGTGCGGAACCTCCGGCTCGGAGTATTACAACCAGCTCATCGACACCCGTGTGACGAATCGCCAGCGCACGTCGGCGGACGAATACCTGATCAGCTACGTGCCGCAGTACAACTACTGCATGTTCATCGACTACAATGCATCCGGCGAGGCGGGCAAGGGCAGCTGCATCTTCCTGCACTGTACGGGCAGCAATTCCTACACAGCCGGCTGCATCGCTGTGTCCGAGAGCGTGATGAAGAAGATCGTTCAGTGGGCGCAGCCCGGCGCGAAGATCGTTATTCAGTGAATCTGATTGTGATTCAATGACAGAAAACACCCCCATAACGGACAGCCATATGCTCGCTGTCTGTTATGGGGGTTTGTGTGTCAATGCGCAAGCGCTTAGACGGGATTGCCGACAGGGGTGGGTGTGCTCTCCGGCAGGACTGTGCTGTCCGGCGAGATCGAACCATCCGGTGAAGGCGTATTCTCCGGCGTTGCAGTGGTCCGTGCCGGGAGGTGATCCACGATATACTGGTAGTAATCCGTGTTCTTCACGAGCTGCGAGAAGGTGCGCTTGTATTTGGCGCTGGCACACATCTGCGCAACATACGCATCATCGTCGCTCATGGGCATGATGGGATAATACATCTTTTCATCCGCATCGTAGCGACCGCGCTCGGAAACCCAGGAGCCATCCTTCCACACCGCCACGGCCGGCTCATCCGAGAAGACGTCGCGCCCAACCAACAGCCGGGAATCGTACTCCACACCGAAGAGGTTGGAGAGGGTGGGCACAATGTCCAGCGAATAGACCGGCGCAGAGATTTCGCAAGCCATGTCACGGTCGGTATTTTCGAGACTGCCGGACCAGATGATGATGGCGTTTCGATCGCGTTCCCACGGATGCTGCGGTTCATAACCGTAGAGATCGCTTACATAATTGGCGCCGTTGCTGTTCAAACCGTAGGGGTAGTGGTCGGCACAGATGCAGATGACGGTATCATCGGCAATCCCGGCGGCCTCCAGCTTGGCGACCAGCGTTGTAAGCGCATCCTCCAGCTCCAACTGATAGCAGATGTAGTTCATGGTATTCTGCTGATAGCGGTCGCCATAAACGGAGATCACCTGCTGCAGGTGCTCCGAAACGCGGGAGTCACTGTTGTTGTCGTAGGGCTTGTGCCCGTCGCAGGTCATGTAATAGATGCTGAAGGGCTGTTGGTCGATGTAGGTATCCAGCGTCTTGGAAATCATGTCTTCATCGTTCGGATAGCCGCCGGCCAGAAGTTCCAGGCCATTTCCGTGCGCGATGAACTGATCGTAACCCAGGTTCATGTGGGTAATATTGCGGTCATAGTAGGTGTATTTGCCGTTGTGATAGCAAATGCTGGTGTAACCGAGACGATTGAGCTGGCTGCCCATGGTGAAATAATTGTTGTTGTAGGCGATGTCCTTCATGGTATCAGCCGAATTCGTTGGAATGAGGCCCATGAGGAAGGAGTATTCGCCCGCAGAGGTCGAGCCGCCCCACGAGGGCTGATAGGCCTGTGAGAAGTAGAAGCCGTTGTGGGACAGACGATAGAGCGTGGGCGTAAGCTGGGGATCGATGAATACATCGGACAGGGCTTCGGCGCAGATCAGTATCAGATTCTTCCCTTCGAAGAGGCCGGTGTAATCATTCTCTCTGCTTGCAGTCAGAGTGCTCAGATAGGTGTTAATGGCGATGATGTCCTCGTCTGTTTCGCCTTCGTTCATTTTGGCAAAATCAAAGCCCATGGTATTGTAGCCAAAGGGTTCCTCCGTCGCAACGGGAACAAGCTCCTGCGCCTGCTGTGTGGGCTCCGGAGTGTCGATCGGCTCGGTTGCAATGGACGCAAAGGCGTCCAGATCGTCAAAGGAATCCGCTGCATCATCCCCAAAGAGCACATACTTTTCGCTCAGACGGAATCCGGTCAAAAGGCCGAGGGTATCGCTGGAACTGGTGATTTCAAAATCGGATTTGTAGCTGCCGGAATCGCCTCCAATGGCCAGCGCGAGCTTGCCCATCGACCAGCACAGGAGGGAGATTACGATCAGCTCAAATGCAAAGATCCTGCGGACGCGGACGACAAAGCTGTGCCGCCTGCTCCGAACCGTCATGATCCAGTACAGCACCAGCGGCAGGAAGAACAGCAGGATTACGGGCAGACCGGAGAGTATGCTCGAAAAGAGATCGCTGCTGTAATTGCCCACAACGCCGGTGACGTTTCCAAAGACGGTGCGCAGGGGGAAATATACCTGGAATTCCTTGCGGATCAGGCATTGTACGATAAACAGAAGCGCGATTAGGAACAGTTCCACGCGAACGATGATCTTCTGCACGCTTCCTCTGAAGAAGAGCGCAATTCCTCCGAGCAACATGCCGGTGGAGAGACCGAAGAAGAGCTTATAAAAGAATCCGGACAGACCGATGCCGTTGAAGAGGTTCAGCAACAGCTCGGAATAGATGCAGACCAGCGGCAAATACAGGGCAGGAAGCAGTTGGTTCCTGCGGCGACCGCGCACATCGGCATTGACCCTTTGTAAAAGCTGTCCGCACGTGCTCCAGACGCCTGCGGAAGAGGTATTGCGTCCGGTGACCTGACTGCTGCGTGCAGACATACTGCGAACGGAGTTCGGAGCCGGGCGGGTGTAGGCAGGGGAAGGGCGCCTTGTACTCGTGGAACCGCGGTTTGTGGAGACACTTCGGCCCTTATAGGTGCTGCGGCTGTTTCGGGACGGTGCAGCGGAGCGTGCGGTCTCGCGGTACGGGCGCTGGGGTGCGCGCTGCGTGCCGGAGGAAGACCTGTTGCGGCTGTCGTAATGGCGATCGGAATCAAAGGAGCGGGAAGCGCTGCGAGCGTCGTCCGGGTATGAAGAACGGCGAATGGGTCTCTCGCTGTTGCTGCGGCTGTATGCACCGCGCTCGGGGTTGTCCCTGCTGTAGGAACGATCGGAACGGTTTCCATAGGAATCGCGATCATCGAATCTGGATCGGCTTGCATAAGAATTGCGATCGTCAAATCTGGAGCCGCTTCCGGAATAGGCCTGTCTGCTGCGACTGTCTGCGCTTCCTGCTGACGGTGCGTTGCGATGTTCGTAGCGGTCTGCGGAGGAATAACGGCCGTTTGCGGCGGAATTCCGTCCGCGTTCTTCATAATCCTGCTCGTTGTTGTCCCAAGGCATATTGGTAATGGTCCTTTCTCTGGTAAACGCTGGGAGGGGCTTGACACCCCTCCGGAATCAGACCCTGCTGAACACCACCGCAGTGCGGCAGGGAATGTAAACCTCAAAGCCCGTGCCCTTGTCCGCAATCTCGGAGGTGTGGTAGACGTAATCCTTGCTCACGCGGTTCAGACCGCCGAACTCCGGATCGTCGCTGGAGAAGATGACGCGATAGCTGCCTGCGCCCGTGAGGTGGGCGTACATGAAGAACTTCGGATCGGACTTGGTGGTGTTGAAGTTGAACAGGTACAGCAGGTCGCCCTTCGCAAAGGAGATGATCTTGTTGTCCTGATCGATCCAGAGGTTGACTGCCTGCGGCTTGCTCAGCACCCGGTGCTTGCGGGCGAACTTCAGCATGGCGCGGTCAAAGTTCTCCAGCCACTGATACTTCAGGTAGCCGTTCTCCGCCAGCGACCACTGGCGGCGGGCATACTTGTAGCTCCAGCCGTTGCCCTCTCGGGGAAAGTCGATCCACTCGGGGTGGCCGAATTCGTTGCCCATGAAGTTGAGATACCCATCGCAGGCCAGCACCAGCGTGGAAAAGCGGATCAGCTTGTGCAGGTCGATGGCGCGGTCGATCACCGGGGAGTGATAGGCCTTGTCCATGCCGGTGTACATCTCGGCGTCTGCCATGCGGAAGATCAGCGTCTTGTCGCCCACCAGCGCCTGGTCGTGGGATTCGCAGTAGCCGATGTTCTTCTCTTTCGGGCGGCGGGTCGTCATTTCGTACCAGAGCTTGTGCATGTCCCACTGCTCGTCCTTGTACTCCTTCAGCAGCTTGATCCAGAAATCCGGCAGGCCCATGGACAGGCGATAGTCGAAGCCGATGCCGCCGCTGCGGATCGGAATGCACATACCGGGCATGCCGCTCATCTCCTCCGCCACGGTGATGGCGAAGGGATTGACCGAATGGATCAGCTCGTTGGCCAGCTGCAGGTAGGTGAGGGCGTCCACATTGGTGTTCAGGCCGAAGTACTGGTCGTAGCCGGTGAAGTTGGTGCCCAGGCCGTGATCCTGATAGATCATGGAGGTCACGCCGTCGAAGCGGAAGCCGTCGAAGTGGTACTCCTCCTGCCAGAACTTCAGGTTGGAGAGCAGGAAGTGGAGCACCTCCACCTTGCTGTAATTGAACAGCTTTGTGCCCCAGGCGGGATGCCAGCCGCGCTGGCCGGGCAGGAAATACTGGTTGTCGGTGCCGTCCAGCTGATTGAGGCCCTCGCCGGTGTTGGGACAGGCGTGGGAGTGCACCACGTCCAGCAGCACGAACAGATTCAGCTCGTGCGCCTTGTTGATCAGGTACTTCAGATCCTCCGGATCACCGTACCAGGCGGAGGCCGCGAAGAAGTTGGACACCTGGTAGCCAAAGGACGCGTAGTAGGGATGCTCCTGAATGGCCATCAGTTGCACCGTATTGTAGCCGAGATCGGCAATGCGCTTGAGATTGTTGTCGGCAAACTCCCGGTAGGAGCCGATGCCCTCGCGCTCCTGGCCCATGCCGACGTGGGCCTCGTAGATCATCGGGGTGGTCAGCTTGCGCTTTTTATAGCTGCCGTCGGTCCAGACGAAGCGCCGCGGCGGCGCCCAGATCTGTCCGGAGAACTGCTTCGTGGTGGGATCCTGCACCACGCGGCGGATGTAGGCCGGAATGCGGTCGAAGCTCTGCTTGCCGCGCGTCACCTGAATCTTCACGCGCTGGCCGTGCTGCAGGGCATCGGCGCCCTCCAGCTGAATCTCCCATACGCCGTTCTCGCCGCGCGTAAGGGGGTGAGAGGTCCGGTTCCAGTCGTTGAAATCGCCGATCAGATGCACGGCATCCGCACCGGGCAGCCACTCGCGATAGACCCAGCCGGTCTCGCTGCGGCTGAATCCGTAGTACATATAGCCGTTGGCGAAGGAGGGCAGGTCCACCTTGTCGCCCAGAAGCTGCCGGCGCACGTCGTTGTAGCGGCGCATGCGCAACTCAATGTCATTGTAGAAGGGCTTCAGCCAGGGATCGATCGAAAGAATCTTATATTGTACAGGCTTTACAGCTTTTTTCATAAATCAAACACCCCCAAATTGATTATATCATAAGAACGAAAAAATGCAAAGTAAAAAATCGTCTGTGTTGAAACAGGAAAGCGGCGCGGGATGGCTGCTCCGAAGGTAGAACGGATTTCATGCGTGTGCAGGTGATCCCGATGCCTTGAGCGCAGCGGTGGAACTGCTTCATTGTGTGCCGCGGATGCCGATGCGCAGGGCATTTCGGAACAAAATTCCCGGAAGCCGCATCTCTGCGGGTTCAGAAAATGCACTTGCCGCCATACAAATACTTTGTGCGGAGGAGGCGATGGGATGACACCGGTGGACAGGCTTGCGGAGCGTCTGGGCGGCGAACTGGGCGCGCTTCTGATGCGCGAGCAGGCTCAGGCGACGGAGCTGCGGCTGCGCAACGGCCAGGCGAGCCGGCTCTGCCGGATGGACGGAAGCGAGATTGCCGGGCCGGTGCTGGACGCCGCGAGCATGCAGAGCATCGTTGCGCGCCTGTGCGGCGACAGCATCTACGCCTTCGAGGAGGAGCTCAGGCAGGGCTACTTTACTGCGGAGGGCGGCGTGCGCGTGGGCGTGTGCGGGAGGACGGGTGCACGCAGCGGCGCCGTCTGCTGCATCTCGGACGTCACATCGCTGTGCATCCGTATTCCCCGGGAGGTGAGGGGCTGTGCCGATGCGCTGCTGCCGCTGGTGTGGAGGGAGGTTGTGCACAGCACGCTGATTCTGTCGCCGCCGGGCATGGGCAAGACCACGCTGCTGCGGGAACTGATCCGCAAGCTCTCCGACGGTGGCTGGAACGTCGCCGTGGCGGACGAGCGTCGGGAGATAGCGGCCTGCTGGAACGGTGAAGCGCAGCTGGATGTGGGTGCGCGCACGGACGTCATGGACGGCTGTCCAAAGGCACAGGCGCTGCCGCTGCTGATCCGCGCCTGTGCGCCGCAGGTGCTGGCCGCGGACGAGATCGGCTGCGCTGCGGACGCTGTGGCGCTTCGGGACGCCCGGCGTTGCGGCGCTGCGGTGATCGCCACAGCCCACGCGTCCAGCTTTGACGATGCGCTGCGTCGCGCAGCCATCGCCGGGATCCTGCGGGAGAAGATCTTTGATCGAATGGTGCTGCTGGGGCCGACGCCTGGCCGCATACGGGCGGCATATGACTGTGTAAACGGAGTTGAGATTCAATGCTGAAGGGAATTCTGCTCTCGCTGATTCTGCTCGCAGGAGCCGGTGCAGGCCGCATGCTCTCCAATGCACGCCGCCGCAGGTGCGAGCTGCTGGGTGAACTGTTGGCAGCGATGCGCGTGCTGCGGCTGCGCATGCTCAATTCCGCGGAGCCGCTGAGCGTTCTGCTGCGCAAGTCGGATTCGAGCCTGTTCCGGGATCTGGGAAACGGCCTGTGGGAGGGCGGCGGCCTGCGCTCATGCTGGGAGAAGCTGCGCCAGTCGGGCGTTCGCCGCGGCTGCATGCTGGATTGCCTGAACCAGGACGATCTTCTGCTGCTGGACGACTTCTTCCGCAATCTGGGCGGCAGCGGCAGAGAGGAACAGAAGGAGCTGTTTTCCTCCGTCATTTCGCAGCTCGAGGAGGCGCAGCGCCAGGCGCACAGCAGCTTTCTGGATGCTTCCCGAACCTACACGGCGCTGGGCGCGCTCGTCGGCATTGCCGTGTGCATCCTGATCGTTTGAGGTGAATCATGGATATCGAATTTGTGTTCAAGATCGGCGCCATTGGCATTCTGGTCACGGTGATCTCCCAGATCCTCAGCCGCGCCGGGCGCGAGGACATGGCCACGCTGGCGACCCTCGCCGGGCTGGTGGTGGTGCTGATGATGGTGGTCAACATGGTGGCCGAATTCTTCGAGAGCATCCGCGTGATGTTCGGCTTCGACTGATGCAGATGCTGCGCATACTGGTGCTGTGCCTGTCGGCGGCGCTGATCTGCATGACGCTGCGAGCAGCCCATCCGCAGATTGCAGCGGCCGTGGCGATGGCGGCGGGCGTGGCCGCACTGATGCTCTCCGGAGCAGATCTGGGGGGCTTCGCCCGGACGCTTCAGACGCTGGAGGACTGCGCGCAGGCTGCGGGCCAGCCGCTGTACCTGCTGAAGATCTGCGGAATTGCCATGATTGCGGAGTTCGCATCGGACATCTGCCGGGATGCGGGAGAGGCCGCGCTGGCACGCAGGATCGACGTCGGCGTGCGCATCGGAATCGTCGCCTCTGCGTTGCCCGCCGCCGCGGAAATCATGGAGAGCATCGCGGCGTTGCTGGCATGAGGCGCTTTGTGGCGGCGCTGCTCCTGCTGCTCCTGTTGACAGGCTGTGCCCTGGCGGAGGAGCCTGCGAGGCGGGCGCTGGAGTCGACGGATCTGGATGATCTGGAGGAGTTTGCCGGGAAGGTGGCGCCGGAACTGGATTTACAGGGCATTCTGGAGGAGGCACTGCGTGGGGAGCTGCCGAATACTGAGGCGCTGATCGAGGCGCTTCAGGATCGGCTGTGTGCAGCGGCGAAGGATGCCGTGCAGTCCTGCGGCGCGTTGATCGCCCCTGCGCTGCTGCTGGCGGTGATGGGCTGTGCGTTGCCGGATCACAGCGGTGCAAGCGCGGGCGCGCACTTTCTGATTCTGTGTACGCTTCTGCTGGGCGTGGTTCGTCTGACCTTTTCGGAAATGGAGGGCGTGGAGACCTGTCTTGTGCGCGTGGCTGATTTTGCGGATGCGGCGGCGCCGCCGCTGGCGGCGCTGATGACGGCGGCGGGTATGACCGGCAGCGCGGCGCTGATCTCCCCGCTGGCGGCGCTGATCGGCGGTGCTGCGGAAAACCTGCTGCTGCATTATGGCCTGCCGCTGTGCCGCTTTGCACTGGCGATGGCCGTCGCCGGAAACCTGAGCGATGCGATCGATCTGGGAAGGGCATACCGTCTGACGCGCAAGACCGCAAACTGGGGTGCCGGACTGGCCGTCACACTGTTCACGGCGCTCACCGCCATCCAGGGAAGCGTATCCGCCGGCATGGACGGCGTGGCGGTGCGCACGGCGAAGTATGCGGTGGACAGCATATCTCCCGTGATCGGCAGCGGCATATCCGACGCCTGGGACAGTTACATCGGCGGCATCGTCATCGCCAAGAATGCCGTGGGCATCAGCGGCGTGGCGCTGCTGCTTGCAGCGGGCCTGCGGCCCATGCTGCGGACTGCTGCGCTGATGGTGGCGATGAATCTCCTTGCGGCGCTGATGGACGTGCTCGGCGAGCGCCGCGCGGCCCGGGCGGCGGAACAGGCTGCGGGCGTGTGTCAGATGCTTTTGACGCTGTGCGCAGCGGCGCTGACGATGGGAATGATCCTGCTGGCGGCGGCCATGGCTGCGGGGCAGAACCTGCTCAGTTAGGAGGGATGCGATGTGAATGCTGCGCTGATGACCGTCTCGGCGCTGTGCATGGCGGCGGCACTGTGCGAGCAGCTGACGCAAAAGAGCCGCTTCTTTCCAGCCATTCGCCTGGTGCTGGGTCTAAAGATCGCCGGTGTGGCGGTGGCGGCGGTGTGCGGAGCCTGGCATGCGCTAAACGGATGAGGGTGAGGACGCTTGAAGCAACTGTTTGCAACGTTGAAGGCTGCGCGCTGGCTGGAGCTGACCATCGCTGCGGGTCTGATCTGCATCCTGCTGGTGCTGGCGCTGGGCAGCGGCAGCGGCGATGCGGCGAGCAAGGAGGAAGTGCGCATGCAGCGCATCCTCTCCCGCATCGAGGGCGCAGGCAGGGTGAGCGTGATGATCTCCGAGGATGGAAGCGGCGGCTGCGCCGGGGTCGTGGTGGTCGCCTCCGGTGCGGAGGACGTCGGCGTGATGCTGCGGCTGCAGCGGGCGGTGCAGGCGCTGACCGACCTCGATTTGGATCGGATCGAAATTGTCAAGTAGACGGAATGGGAGCGGATGCCGGTGCTGCACATGAGCAGGGGAATGGAACGATGGCTGTGGATTGCGCTGGCGCTGATGCTGGCGCTTGGCGGCGGATTCATCGGGCGGATCCGTGCGACCGTTCCGGCGGCTGAAAGCGTCGAAGCGGCTGTGGAGGAGGATGCCATCGCCGCCTTCCGCACGGAGCGGGAGCAGTTGCGCGCCATGCAGAAGGCGCAGCTGAACGATCTGATCCACGACAGCGGCACGGAGGCGGAGATCGCCGCCATGGCGCAGCGCCAGCTGCTGGATCTGTGCGGGCGGGAGGAACATGAGGTGACGCTGGAGGGCCTGCTTGCGCTGCGGGGCTTCGAGAATCCGGTGGTGACGGTGCAGGCGGATTCGGTGAATGTGCTTCTCAAGGCGCAGCTCGTCACGCAGCAGGAATGCAGTGTAATTCTGGATCTGGTGTGCAGGGAAACGGGCGTGCAGAGCGGCAATGTAAAGATCATTCCGATAAATTAAGCGAAATTGTGATTGCGCTTTCGGCAATGATCTGTTATAATGAAGCTGAAAAAGGAGGTCTGCACTATGAGTGAGAATTACCAGCCCGACGTCAAGCTGGATGAAAATCCCAACGGCACGGTTTCCTTCGCCACGGAGGTGGTCGCCACGATCGCCGGTCTCGCGGCAACTGAGGTGGAAGGCGTCGCGAGCATGTCTTCCCAGAGCAGCGGATTTGCAGATATGTTTTCCAGAAAGAACACGCGCAATTTCACCAAGGGCGTGCGCATCGATCTGAACGAGAACAAGGTCACTGTGGACATCACCATCGTGGTGGAGTACGGCTCTCCGGTGCCGGACGTCGCCCGCAGCATTCAGGAAAACGTGAAGAAGGCCATCGAAACCATGAGTGGCCTGGATGTGCACGCAGTGGATGTGCATGTGGCCGGCGTGAGCTTCGAGCGCGAACAGCGCGCTGCCGCCGAACTGGAGGAGCAGCGCAGAAAGATGCTGGAGAAATCCGTGGCGCCGCAGGAGGAGCCGGCGAAGGAAGAGGCCGCTGCCCCCGCGGACGAGACGGAGGATACCGAAGAGGAACCTGAGGACGAGGCGGAAGAGGACGTGTGCGACGAGGATGCCGCAGAGGACGAGGCAGAGTAAGTTGCCGCGCGCCTTCCGCAGGAAGGAACAGAGCTTATGAAACTGAATTTCGGCAGGAAGCTGGTGCTGTTTCTGCACTGGTTGCTGTCCTTGGCCGCCTGCGTTGCGACCCTGATGTTCTGCGTATGGCCGGATACCGTCTACCGCGGATTTGACGCTGCCTACGGCGTCATCGGCAAGCGCAGCACCGATATCATCGGAATTGTCCTTCTGGCGCTGTATGTCATCTTTGCGGTGGCGAGCGTGATGATCATCTTCTCACGCGACGGTAAGCGCAGTGAGCGCGGCTTCATCACGGTGGACTCCAGTGAGGCAGGCAGGACCCGCATCGCTGTGAGTGCAGTGGAACAGATGATCCGCCAGGCCGTGCGTGGCGTTGACGGCATCGTCGACATGAAGGCCGGCATCGTCAACTGCGAGGATGCCATCTCCATTCACACCAACGTGACCATCGCAGCCGGCGCGCATGTGCCGACCGTGACGATGAACATTCAGCGCGCAATCCGCAGCTACATTGAGCTGAACTGCGGCGTCGCGGTGCGCGAAGTCAGCGTCAGCGTCAATGCCCTGGAGAGTGGAGAAGCTACGCGCCACGGGCGCAAGAAGACAGCCACCGAGCCTGCACCGCAGGCCGTTGAAGCGGCAGCTCCGGTGGAGGATGCATCGCTGCGGCTGCATGTGGATCCGATCATGGATGCTCCCACCGAGGAGGCAGCTGTGCAGGATTCCGAGGAACAGGAATGAGTGCTCTGCGGCGGCGCGCGCTTGCGCGTCACCGCTTTGCCTTGCAATTCACAAATTAATGGAGACGAGGTTTTTCCACGATGGACAGAAAGAGCGCCCGTGCGCACGCGATGAAGCTGATTTATGAATGGGAAATGGGCGGTGACGGCGGCGAGGATACCCGCCTGAATCTGCTCGGCGTCGCTCCCGGGGAGAACGAATCCGAATACATGAACCGCATGTTCGAAGGCGTGGTCGCCAATGCCGAGGAGCTTGATGCGCACATCGCAGCGCACCTGCGCGGCTGGACCATTGAGCGCATTTCGAAGGTGGATCTCGCCATTCTGCGCCTGGGTGCGTATGAGCTGATGCTGAAGGAAGTTCCCGCCGGCATCGCCATCAACGAGGCCGTCGAGCTTGCAAACCAGTATTCCGCGGACAAGGCCGGCGCCTTCATCAACGGCGTGCTGGGCAGCCTCTCCCGCGAGGGCGGTCAATAGGCGCATCGACCCGCAGGACAACTGTGCCTTTGCTGTTCAAACCGGCAGAGGCATTCTTTATGGTGTTTTAAGGGATCTTAAATCAAGTGCGATGAATGGGAAAAGGCGGTGGTCGAATGCAGCCGGATCGCGCGCTGAGCGTGTCGGAGCTGAATGAATATGTGCGCAGGCTGCTGGCCGGCGACGCGCTGCTGCGCAACGTGGTGGTGACGGGCGAGATCTCCGGCTACAAGCACCACATCAGCGGCCACCGTTACTTCTCCCTGAAGGATGCGGGCGCGCGGGTGCAGTGCGTGATGTTCCGGCAGAATGCCATGGGTCTGAGCTTTCAGCCCCAGGACGGCATGCGCGTGCGCGTGCAGGCGGCGGCCTCGCTCTTTCCCAGGGACGGAAGCTATCAGCTCTACATCAGCTCCATGCAGAAGGCCGGCGTGGGCGACCTCTATCAGAGGTTCGAGGAGCTCAAGCAGAAGCTGGCAAAAGAGGGCCTGTTCGATCCCGCCATCAAGCGGGAACTCCCGCTGAAGCCGCGCTGCATCGGCATCGCAACCTCCATCACCGGCGCAGCGATCCGGGACATGGTGCGCATCGCCCGACGGCGCAATCCCCGCGTCGGAATCGTCGTGGCGCCCTGTGCGGTGCAGGGGGTGGAGGCCGCGGGGGAGATCGTACGCGCGCTGGAGAAGCTCAACCGTGACGGTCGTGCGGAGGTGATCCTGCTGGGCCGCGGCGGCGGCTCCATCGAGGACCTCTGGGCCTTCAACGAGGAAGTCGTCGCACGCGCCATCGCCGCGTCGGAGATCCCCGTGATCTCCTGCGTGGGCCACGAGACGGATTTCACGATTTCGGACTTCGTTGCCGATGTGCGCGCCGCGACCCCTTCGATGGCAGCGGAGATCGCCGTGCCTGTGCTGCGCGAATTGCAGCACAAGCTGGACGTGGCCATGCAGCGGGTATTCACGGGCCTTCGACAGGGCAACCGGCTGCGCAGGGCGGAGCTGAATCACGTGTGCGCCTCGCCTCTGTTCTGCGATCCATCACAGGTGTTGATCGTGGGTCGCAGGGAGGCGTTGGAGGCGCTGTGGGAGCGCTGCATTGCGGCCCAGCGTGCGCGCCTGGAGCGCCAGAGAAACCGGCTGGAGCACCTGACGGGCAAGCTGGAGGCCCTGAATCCGGCGGGAGTGCTGGATCGTGGATACGCATACCTGACGAATTCAGAGGGCGTATGCACCTCGGCAGCGCAGCTGCAGGCGGGCATGCAGGTGGAGGTGCACCTGCGCGACGGCCGTGCGGATGCACATATACTGAATACGACGCTTGCGCAGGAGGATCAAAATGGATGCGAAGCTGAACTTTGAAGCGGGGATGCAGGAGCTGGAGGAGCTGGCGAGTGCCCTGGAGCGCGGTGAAATGGGGTTGGACGACTCCTTTGCGGCCTTTGAGCGGGCAAATGAACTGCGAAAAGCGCTGCAGAGACTGCTGGACGAGGGCGACGAGAAGATACGTGTGCTCACCGAGAGCGGTGAGACCGAGCTGGATGCGGAGGAGATCAAATGAAGACACTGAAGGAATACGCCGACATTGTAAACGCGCGCCTGAACACCGTGTTTCCGCAGCTTGCAGAGAACAGCTTTGCTGAGGGCGGCATGCCGGAGCTGTTGGTGCGCTCCATGAATTACAGCCTCCTCGCCGGGGGTAAGCGCCTGCGTCCGAGTATGCTGCTGGCCGCAGTGGACATGCTGGGAGGGGACGTGGATTTCGCCCTGGATTTCGCCTGCGCGGTGGAGATGATCCACAGCTACTCGCTGATTCACGACGATCTGCCGGGCATGGACGACGACACCATGCGCCGGGGCCGGCCCACGAATCACGTGGTGTTCGGCGTGGGTCAGGCGATACTGGCGGGCGACGGTCTGCTCAACGCGGCCTTTGAACTGATGCTTCGCAAATCCCTCGAGCGACCGGAGCTGGCGCAGCGCAGCCTGCGTGCCATTTCGGAGATCGCCACCGGTGCGGGCGTGACCGGTATGATCGCCGGCCAGGTGATGGATCTGTACTGCGAGCACAATGCCGTCAAGGATGCGCGCGCGCTCAGCTTCATCCACCGCGACAAGACCGCCTGCATGTTCATCTATCCGCTGCGGGCCGCCGGCGCGCTGTCCGGCACCAGTGAGGCCCAGATCGATGCCCTCGGACGCTACGGCGAGAACTTCGGGCGCATCTTCCAGGCGACGGACGATCTTCTGGACGTCATCGGCGACGCCTCGGAGATGGGCAAGACCCTGGGCAAGGATGCGGAACAGGGCAAGCTGACCGTGATCACTCTCCACGGCGTGGAGGGCGCGCGCGCGCAGGTGCGCATGCTGCTGGAACGCGCCATGGCCGATCTGGAGGACTTTGGCGAGCGGGCGCAGTTCTTCCGCGACCTGATCGCCTCCATGGTGGATCGCACCAAATAAACGCTGGCAAGCGAGGAATCTACGAATGTTGAAGGACCTTCAAAACCCGGCACAACTCAAAGAGATGTCCTATCGGGAGCTGCAGCAGCTGGCCGCAGAGATTCGATCGGAATTGATCGATACCGTCGCCGAATGCGGCGGCCATCTGGCTTCGAATCTGGGCGTGGTGGAGCTGACGCTGGCCATGCACCGCGTGTTCAACTGCCCGGAGGACAAGTTCGTCTTTGACGTCGGACATCAGTGCTACGTCCACAAGCTGCTCACCGGTCGGTACGGGCAGTTTCATTCGCTGCGCAAGCAGGGCGGCATCAGCGGCTTTCCCGATGCGGACGAGAGCCCCTATGACACCTTCGTTGCGGGCCACGCCTCCACGGCGATCTCCGCCGCGCTGGGCATGGCGCGCACCCGGGATGTGATGCATGCCGACAACAGCGTGGTGGCGGTGGTGGGCGACGGTGCGCTGACCGGCGGCATGTGCTACGAGGCGCTCAACGATGCCGGTCAGAGCAAGACGCGGATGATCGTCATTCTCAACGACAATGAGATGTCCATCTCCCGGAATGTGGGCGCGCTCAGCGGCTATCTCAACAGCCTGCGCCAAAGCAAGAGCTACTGCGCCTTCAAGC
Organism: Clostridiales bacterium; assembly: GCA_004557125.1. GTDB lineage: Bacteria > Bacillota > Clostridia > Christensenellales > Aristaeellaceae > SFTH01. The sequence goes on from SFET01000002.1 coordinate 26,947, forward strand.
GCACTATTCGCCGGGGACTGGAGAAGATTCCGGGCATCGGCATGCCGGTGTTTCACTTCATTGAGCGGCTGCGGGATGCGCTGAAGTCGCTGTTCATCGACGGCAAGTTCTTTGAGGCGCTGGGCTTTGTGTACATCGGGCCCATCGATGGTCACGATATCAGGCATCTCTGCCGGATCCTCAATCGGGCAAAGAATGACAAGCGGCCGGTGCTGGTACACGTCGTCACGCAGAAGGGCAAGGGCTACCGCCCGGCGGAGAATCACCCCGATGACTTTCACGGCGTGGCGCCCTTCTATGTGGAGTCCGGCAAGGCGCGCAGCGGTGGCGATGCGGGCTGCGGAACAGTCATCGCGCACCAGCTCAGCGAGATGGCGGACAGCGACATCCGCATCAGCGTGATCAGTGCGGCGATGGTCGCCGGAACCGGCATGCAGGAGTTCCAGAAGCAGCATCCGGATCGCTTCTTCGACGTGGGCATCGCCGAGGAGCACGCAGTCACCATGGCTGCGGGCATGGCCGCCTCCGGCATGCGCCCCTATGTGGCGGTATATTCCACCTTCATGCAGCGCGCCTACGATCAGATCCTCAACGACGTGTGCCGCTGCGAGCTGCCGGTGACGCTGCTGCTGGATCGCGCGGGCTTCGTGGGTGCGGACGGAAAGACCCATCAGGGCCTGTTCGATCTGAGCTACCTGCGCGCGATGCCGAATCTGATCGTGGCCGCACCCCGGGACGTGCGCGATCTCAAGAAGCTCATCGACCTGAGCGCAACCGTCAACCAACCGATGGCGATTCGCTATCCCAAGGCGGGACTGGATCTCGGCCCGCGCATGGCCGCCCAGCAGCCGCTGAAGGTGGGCGAGTGGGAGCTTCTGAGCGACGGCGAGGACGTGATGATCTTTGCGGTGGGACCCATGGTGCAGATCGCCATGCAGGTGGCCATCGAGCTGATGGGCAAGCGCATTCGCGCAGGCGTCGTGGATGCGCGCTTCATCAAGCCCATGGACGAAAAGCTCCTGATGGAGAAGAGCCGGAATGTGAAGCTGGTGGTCACCATTGAAGAAAACAGTGTGATCGGCGGCTTTGGCGAGGGCGTCGCTGCGGAACTGTGCGCTGCGGGCCTGAACAGGCGCATTCTCAACCTGGGCGCGCCGGATCGCTTCATCGCCCATGCGCGCATCTCGCAGCAGCGTCAGGACTGCGGACTGCGCGTTGAACAGATCTGCGCGCGGATTCAGGAGGCTTTCGCTGCGGAACAGGGAGGCCAGGCATGAAGCGCCGCCGCGCGGATATCGCGCTCTACGAGGATCTGAATCTGGAGAGCCTGGCGCTGGCCCGGGCTCTGATCATGGAGGGCCGCGTGATGGCCGGGGATCGCAAGATCCTCAGCGCCAGCGAAACGCTGAAACCCGGGGATGTGCTGCGGGTGCGGGGTGAATTGGACGCATACGTCAGCCGCGGCGCATACAAGCTCAAAAAGGCCCTGGAGGTCTTTCACATTGATCTGAGGGACAAGACCTGTGTGGACGTCGGCGCGTCCACAGGGGGCTTTACGGACGTGATGCTGCGCGCGGGCGCAGGGCACGTCTACTGCGTGGACGTGGGCTACAACCTGCTGGACTATCGCATTCGCAGCGACAGCCGCGTGACGGTGCTGGAGCGCACCAATGCACGGCTACTGACGGCGGAGCACTTCCCTGTGGCGCCGGAATTCGGTGCGACCGACGTCTCCTTCATCTCGCTGAAGGCGGTGCTGCCGGTTGTACTGCCGCTGCTGACCGGGCGGCGCGAGTTTGTGGCGCTGGTGAAGCCCCAGTTTGAGGCGGCGAAGGAGGACGTGGGGGAGAAGGGCGTGGTGCGCGATCCGGCGGTGCACAGGCGCGTGTTGGAGGACATTCTCGACTTCATTCCCACCACCGGCTGGCGCGCTGCAGGACTGGATTTCTCGCCCGTACAGGGCCCTGAGGGGAACATCGAATTTTTGTTGCATCTGCTGCCGGAGGATGCATCCGGATTGCAATTGTGTAAAGATCAGATAAATGACATAATTACGGCAGCTTATGACAAATTTTTTAAATCGTCCAAAGGGGGCTTGTAACTTCGCTTTTCTTTGGTATATTCTATATAAGAGGGATGTGAGGTGATTCGCATGGAATTTCGGAGAGTTGGCATTGTTTGGAATCCCTCCAAGCGGGTCGGCTTCGAGGTTGCACGCGAATTGAAGGAACTGTTGGACGAATATGATATTTCGGTCACCACGGGAATTACCCTTGCGCACGCGCTGAACAGTCCGGAGCTTTCAGAGGGGAGCTTTGAGGATTGCGATCTGTTGATGGTGCTGGGCGGAGACGGAACCATACTCTCCGCGTTGGATCACGCGCTGCCGCAGAACATTCCCGTGCTGGGAATCAACCTTGGTCGAATGGGCTTTCTGACCGAGGTGGACCCGGCAGATCTTCGCCGGGACGTCGTCAGCGTGCTCGAGGGCAGGTATACGCTGGACACCAGGATGACAATGACAATTCAGGGGGAGGACGAAAACAACGTCTTTGCCCTGAATGAAATTATTGTTACCCGGTCCACGCCCTCGGTGCGGATTTTGTCTCTGGAGATCGAGGTCAATGGAATTCTTGTGGATCGAATTTCCGGCGATGGTCTGATTGTGGCAAGCGCCACCGGATCGACCGCCTATTCGTTGTCCGCCGGGGGACCGATTATTCGACCAGGCCTGGGTTGTTTTGTCATTACGCCGATCTGTCCGCACACGATGAATGCGCGTCCGGTGGTCGTATCTTCCGACGACCTGATTACGATTCGCGTGCTGGATGACCGGGGCGGTGCACACGCTGTTCTCGACGGGAGAAAATGCGTCAATGTGAAGCCGGGCGATCCGGGCATTACGATTTCGCGCTCGAACCTGAAAGCACAGTTCATACGCCTTCACGACCGCAATTATTTCAGCTTGCTTCGGGACAAGCTGTCTGAGTGGACACATTGAGCTCTGTTATTTGGGAGCGGACGCAGGAGGAATCAACCGGACATGAAGAGCGCGCGGCATAATCTGATTTTGGAAATCATCGAAGATAAAGATATTGAAACCCAGGAGGAACTGGCGGAGGAACTGAAGAACCACGGTGTGAAGGTTACGCAGGCGACGGTCTCGCGGGACATCAAGGAGCTGCGCCTGCTGAAGGTGCTCTCGGAGAACGGCGGCTATAAGTATGCCACTGTGGAGCGCGCGGAGAAGGGGCTGAACGACCGCTTCATCCGCATCCTCACCGAGTCCATCGTGAATATGGAAGCTGTGGGCAATCTGATGGTCATCAAGACGCTCTCGGCCAGTGCAGCTGCGGCCTGTGAGGCCATCGACTCCATGAAGTGGAACGAGGTGCTGGGCACCATCGCCGGAGACAACACGGTGCTGATCATCGGACGTTCTCCGGAGGCCATCGAAATCATCCAGAACCGCTTTCACAATCTGCTGAAGAGATAAAAAAATGCTTCTTGAACTTACAATTCGCAATATCGCCCTCATTGAATCGCTGCGCATCGAATTTGCGCAGGGATTCAATGTGCTTACGGGCGAAACCGGCGCAGGCAAGTCCATCGTCGTGGACAGCGTGAACCTGGCGCTGGGCGGCCGCGCCGATCGGGATATGATCCGCACCGGTGCGGAGAAGGGCAGCGTGCAGGCACTGTTCGACATCTCCCGGAATCCCCGGGCGCAAGCGCTTGCTGCGGAGCTGGGCGTGGATGCGGAGGACAATCTGGTGTGCGTGTCCCGGGAACTGAGCCGCAGCGGCCGCAACATCTGCCGCATCTCGGGAACGGTGCTGCCTCTGGCGACGCTGAAGCAGTTTACTGCGTTGCTGGTGGATGTGCACGGCCAGCACGAGCATCAGTCCCTGATGAATCCCGCAAAGCACCTGGAATTTCTGGATGCATTCGGCGACGGAACGCACATTGCTAAGATGGAGGCGGTGCGCACGGCACATGCGGCGCGCACTACAACGGCATCCGAGCTTCGAAGGCTCCTCAAGGACGCCTCCGAGCGGGAGCGGCTGTTCGACATGCTCCGCTTCCAGGTGGAGGAGATCACGTCGGCAAAGCTCAAGAGCGGCGAGGAGGAGAAGTTGGAGCGCAAGCTGCACATGTTGGAGAACGCCGAGAAGGTGCGCAACGGCGTGGAGACCGCCTACGAGCTGACCTACGGCGGCGACGGGCGCAGCCTGAGCGCGCAGGAGGCATTGCTGCGCGCGAGCTCCGCAATGGAAGGCATCGTCGGTCTGGACGCCCGCTTTGAGAAGCTGGCCGGGGAACTCAAGGGACTGTACTACGGCGTACAGGAGGCCGGTGCGCAGCTGCAGGCCCTCAGCGAGGAGTTGAGCTTCGATCCCCGGTTGATGGACAGGATCGGCGATCGGCTGGATCTGATCTCCCGACTGGAGCGCAAGTATGGCGCCACGGTGGAGGAGGTCATCGCCTTCGGAAATGCCGCCAAGGCGCGCCTGGATTCGATCCAGTCCGGCGACGCGCGCATTTCGGAATTGAAGAAGCAGCTCAAGGCGCAGGATCGGGAGCTGCGCGCGGCCTGCGAGGAGCTGACGCAGTCGAGGCATGTACTCGCGGATGAATTCGAGCGCGGACTTCTGGAGCAGCTGAAGGATCTGGGCATGGCGCGCACGCGCTTCCAGGTGGATTTCAAGGCGATGGAGAAGCCCACGGCGGAGGGTGCGGATCAGGTGGAATTCCTGATCTCTCCCAACCCGGGTGAGCCGCTGAAGCCGCTGGCCTCAGTCGCCTCCGGCGGCGAGCTCTCCCGCATCATGCTGGCCATCAAGACTCTGTCCATCAACCGCGGCGGCGTGGATTCCATGGTGTTCGACGAGATCGACACCGGCGTCTCCGGCCGCATGGCGCAGGTGGTGGGCGAGAAGATGCAGGAGATCGCGACGCAGAAGCAGGTGCTGTGCGTGACCCATCTGCCGCAGATTGCTGCGCTGGGAGACGCGCACTTCCGCGTGGAGAAGTCCACTGACGGCGAACACACCCGAACAGACGTGGTGCGGCTGGATCACGAAGGCAGAATCCGCGAACTCTCCAGGCTCGTGGGTGGCGCGGAGGACAGCGAGAGCAGCCTGAGTCACGCATCGCACATGTTGATGGATGCGCAGGAGCGCCTGAAACGCCTGATGGCGGCGCAAAAGGACAACGAAACTCTTAACGGATGAAACCAATCGGTTTCATCCGTTTTGTATGCAAAAAACTTTTGCGCGAAATGCGGAGGAATTTACCGCATAAACATGTATAAAAAACATGAGACAAAGCAGGCACATGCCGAATTTTGTGCACATTTAACAAGTGAAGGCAAGGGTTTCGAGCTTCAGTGTTAAAAGTCGCCAATCTGCGCTTATGCGTCCGTTTTTAATCCAAAACTAAAGTTTGATTGTTATAATTATTCGTAATTGTATGATGATGTATAAAATCTGTTGCACGCACATATCTTCCATATGTGATGCAGCTGATCTCCCAATCCGGATCCGCTGGATCGCAAAAAGACACAGCCGGAAAGAGAAGGATGCAATATGAAGAGGATCAAACGCCTGTTTCAGAAGGATAGACTGGGCCTGGTGCGCAGCACGCTCGTGCTGGGCGTCATGCTGCTGCTGATCGTGCTTCTGTTTCTCTTTGCACTGGGCAGCCGGGATTCCAGAGAGGCAGAGGAGCGCGCAGCAGATGCGGCACGGCAGGTCGCCCAGCAGTTTCAACTGCTGGTGGAGGACGGCTTCCGTCAGATGAACGTCGCTGCGGAGGAATTCAGCGAGGACACGGAGGCGGATCGGCTGCTGCTGAGCAACATGGTACGCTACGGCGTGTTCAGCGATGCAATGCTTCTGGTAGACGGTACGGAGTATCACATTGATGGCAGCAGCGCGCCTGCGGAGGCGAACCGCTCCTACATCCGCTACCGCATGGGCGGCATTGAAGGAAAGATCAACAGCAGCGATGATGGCAACGTGCGCCTTTGCGTTTCCGCGAATGAGAACATGGAGATCGCGGCGGTACTGGATCCGGAGCGCCTGGACCGCATACTTCGCAGCGCGTTCACGGAGTCCTACGGCTATGCCATCTTTAACTCAGCGACGGGCACGTATCTCGTCAACCGCAGCGATTACACGGACAATGGATACTATGATACGCTGTTGAAACTCAATTCCAGCGGGAGCACGGAGCAGCTGTTGCGCAGCGGCATCGCGCAGGCGCGTGTGAAGCATGCTACGGAGGCCGGAGAGTACGAATACATTGCGCAGACCTCCACTTCCATCTATCCCTGGAGCATTGCGCTGTTCATTCCGGATGCGCTGCTGATGCAGAGCTCGGAAAAGGCGGATTCGCTGCACCTGTTCTCCGCCGTGGCAGTGTTTCTGCTGATTGCAGCTCTGACGATCTATGCCGCATCGATTTTGCGCCATCTCCGCCGTGAAAATCAGAAGGAAATGCGCAAGGCGCACGTCTCTGCAAAGATGCTGGAGCTTTCTGCAGACGATTCCAAGGCGACGCTATATCTCTATCAACGCAAGGAGGATCGCATGCTCGCCTTCTATGAGGGCCTGAAGCCGGAAGAGAATGCGCAAATGCCGGCACCCGTCAGTTTTGCGGAGCTCTGCGCCCGTTACAGTCTGAGCGAGGGGGATGCCGAACAGCTGCGCGAGCGCATCTGGGATCTGAAGGACGGCGAACAGAGCGATCTGAAGCTGATCTGTGCTGTTCAGGGCGGCAAGCATCTTCTGCGCTTCGTCACCAGCTGCCCGGCAGACGAGAAGGATCTGGTTATCGGCACGGTTCGTGATTTCACGATGGAACAGCGGATGAAGATCCGTTTCATCGACGAACGCAACTTCCATCGCGCCATCCTTCCCAAGACCGTATCTGTCTGGCAGGTCAATCTCTCCCGAAGCCGCTGGCGGATCACCGACTGCAAGCCGGGACTGGACATCAGCAAGGAAAACATCCGCATGAACGAGTGGCGCGACTATGAGGCGGACCTTGCAATGTTTGTGCGCAACTATGTGCATCCGAAGGATTACGAGAAGTACATCTCCCAGATGGGCGTTGAAGAAATCCTGGAGATGTACAGCAAGGGAAAGACGGAGTTGGTGATGGAGTACCGCATCCGCGGCATAGGCAATGAGCGTTACCAGTGGCACCGCCAGGTTGTGCGCGTGTTCAAGAACCCGGACAACAACGATCTTCTTGCAAACGTCTATGTGCTGAATGTGGATGCGGAGAAGGACGCGGAAATCGAGCGCAGAGAGCGCACGCGCATCCTGCAGCAGACGCTGATCGCACTGAGCGGCATGTATTACGGTCTGTATTACGTCGATCTGGACGGGGATCTGTGCTATGCGGCGCGAACCCACGGCGGCGAACTCATCACGCGGCTGAGCACGCCCTTCAAGTCCACCTTTGCGGATTATATCACGCAGAACGTCCATCCGGACGATCAGGAGACGTTGCGGCGCTTGGTGGATCCCTACGTCATCCGGAAGAAGATTCGCGAGGGTTCCCACTTCATGCGCTGCGAATACCGCAGGAGCGTGGGGGACGGTTGCTACGAATGGTCGGCGGCCATTGTGCAGGCCGCACGCTTCGAGAACGGGACCGTGCGCGAGGTCGTCATCGCGCTGCGCAATATCACAAACGACAATCAAAAGGACCGCGGATAAAAGAGCGCCCGGAAATTCTCCGGGCGCCCGCTTTTGTAACAAGGTCATTTACAGTTCGATGTTGTTTAAAACGTAATTCAGGAATTCCTTGTTTGATGGACAGTTCGACATCTTGCGGTCGAGGCCGCCTCTATGGTAGGCGATGCTGATGGCGCTGCGCATGGAGCGCTCAATGCGGCAGGGTGTTGAATTCAGATTTCGGGAGATCTCCAGGTAGAGTCCGCGGGAAAGATTCCGCATCAGCGTGCTGTCCAATTTGGCAAGGCGCACAGCTTCGGTCAGATAGCTGCAGCCGGACAGCTTGGAGGGAATTCCCAGGGAGACGAGGTAATTGCGAATGTGGGCATTGACGTGGTCGCTGTCCACATTTTCCATGTCACAGCTGTGGTTCAAGCGCTTCATGTTCCGGTACATTTCCGTGCAGGAACACAAAACGGGGTGCAGCGTGTGCAGTTCAACCGGCTTGAACAGCAGGTAGCTCGCGCCGTAGGTGCGGATCGCCTCCAGCGCGACGTCCGAGTAAAAGCGCGTACAGCAGATGGTTGCGGGGGCGTCGGAGAGATCGTTGATCGCGCGCAGCAGGGAAATGCCGTCCAGGCCGGGTAGTACCAGGTCAAACAGCACCACATCCGGGTGCAGATGCTTGACCTTCTGAAGCGCGCTCTGTCCGTCGCTTTCGACGGCCAGAATCTCAATGTCGGGATACTCCTTGAAGAAGCGGCAAAAGTGTTCGGTAAACAGGGTGTCTGCGTCGGCAATCACAATTCGAATCTTACTCATATCATCCACATCATCTCTATCACGTCCTATTAGAAGTATTTATATCTGATTAGTATTATGATACCACATTCTTAATCATTTTGTCAATTATGGAAGTAAAAAAATACTATAAGTAAGCATTCAGTGCAAGATGAATTGCGTTCGCGAGGTAAGGCACCGAATTGAGCGCCTGCTGCAGACTGTTGAGATTGTGGCCCACTTCCACAAGAATGGCATGCGCGCCGATGTGCTGGTTGTGGCGGCCCTGCTTGACGGTGACATTGCGGCACAATCCGGGGAAGCCTGCATTGATTGCGGAGGTGATTTGCTGGGCGAAGGCGAGATTCCCTTCGTAGTCCGCGCGCTGGCTCTCCGGGTAGTTATCGCCGCGTCCCACCAGTAGCATCAGCTGAGCACAGACCGATCCGTCCGAAGCCTCCACACCGATGGGCAAACCATCGGAATAGGCGTCCCGGTGCAGATCGATCACCAGGTCAAGCGTTTCGTCATAGGATTCCAGCAGTTCCAGCGCACGCACGTAGGAGGTGCTGAGATCGTCCTGCTCGTTGTCCGTCGCATCGTGAATTACGCGATAGCCCAGGTCGGTCAGCGACTCTGCCAGGGCGTCTCCCACGCGCACAACGCTGTGTTGCGGATCGATCGTGCGCCAGGCTTCCACGGATTCATAGGGGTCTTCGCTGTCCTGTGCGTACGCCTCGTGGGTGTGGGTGTGATAGATCAGTATGGTCTTGCCATTCGATATTGGCGCGGGGGAAGGCGTGTCCTGGATGACGTCGATCTGCAGCCCCACAGACGCAGCGGAGGCAAAGGCTGAAACCGCCTTTGCCTCTTCGGTCGCCGATACCTCGGAAGATGCAGTCCGGGTCGGAACTGCGGCCGTCGGATTGCCGAAGCCCACCTCCTGAATCAGTATGAATGCAAGCACCGCCGCCAGGACGATCACCGCGAATACCAGCAGCAGATGGGATCCTTTGACGACTTTGAAGCGTATCATTCCTTCACCCCCTCACATTGCTTCAATTTATGCTTACCGACTGCGGAATAGTACGCTGTGCGTGGGATTAAAGCAGATTTTGCAGGCAAATGTATCGGTACGCGAATGCAAGCTGCGGTAAAAATGCTGCATCCTGTTCAAAAAAACGAGGCAAATCCCTGATTTAGATTAAAAATTGCAATATGCGTCAGAATTGCTTGCAAATGCAAATAAAGTGGGGTATAATATTTGCATTATCTGATTCCAGATTATTCAAATTCGGAGGAAATCATTCATGGATAATGCGCAGGAACTGATCCAGCGGCTGAATCACAGCGGCAAAAAGCTGTCCAAGAGCCATCGCCGGATTGCGGAGTGCATCGTGACCCACTACGACAAGGTGGTATTTATGACCGCATCAAAGCTCGGCGAATACGTGGGGGTATCCGAATCCACGGTGGTTCGTTTTGCGGCGGCACTCGGTTACAGCGGCTATCCGCAGCTGCAGAAGGCGCTGCAGGAGCTTTTGCGTCACCGCCTGACCGCATCGCAGCGCTTCGAACTGACCAATGATATGGATCACGTGCAGGTGCTGAACAAGGTGCTGAAGGCGGACATTCAAAACATCCGATCCACGCTAGATGAGCTCGATATCGGCTCCTTTGAGCGCGCCATCGACGCTATCATCCAGGCGCGGCAGATCTATGTCATGGGCTTGCGCTCCTCCGCCCCCATCGCCGAATTCTTCGTGCACTATCTGAAGTTCATCTTCCCCAATGTGCGCGTGGTCACTTCCGGCGTCAGCGACGTGTTTGAGCAGCTCTCGCGCATTGGAGAGGGGGACCTTCTGATCGGCATCTCCTTCCCGCGCTATGCATCGCGCTCCATCGAAGCCATGGATTTCGCGCGCAAGCAGGGTGCATCGCTGATTGCCATCACCGACGGCCCGCTTTCGCCGCTCCACTCCACGGCGGATATCTGCCTGATGGCCAAGAGCGACATGTCGTCCTTTGTGGACTCCTTTGCAGCGCCGCTGTCGCTGATCAACGCGCTGCTGGTTGCTCTGGGCCAGCGTCGGCGCACAGAGGTCTCGGAGTATTTCAACAAAATGGAGCGCATCTGGGCAGAATACGACGTGTATCTGGCCAAGAATGCGGAATAAAGCATTGGAGATATGAATATGAACGCCAAAAAGGTTCTGGTGATTGGCGGAGGCGCAGCCGGCATGCTGGCTGCGCTCTTTGCAGCGAGGGGCGGCGCGTCGGTTGTGCTGCTCGAGCGGAATGAAAAGCTGGGCAAGAAGCTGTACATCACGGGGAAGGGGCGCTGCAACCTGACCAATACGGCCGATCCGGAGAATTTTCAGCGGTCAATCGTGCGCAATCCGCGCTTCCTGTACGCTGCATTTGCAAACTTTGACAACCGCGATATGATGGATCTGATGGAGCAGCTGGGCGTGCCGCTGAAGGTGGAGCGTGGCAACCGGGTGTATCCGGTGTCGGATCATGCCAGCGACGTTACGAATGCCCTGCGGCGCGAACTGGAGCGCATGGGCGTGGAAATCCGCTATGGCGCACGGGTTGAACATCTCATCCTGACGGACAGTGCATGCCGCGGCGCAGTGCTGGAGAGTGGCGAACGCATTCCTGCGGATGCAGTGATTCTCTGCACAGGCGGCGCAAGCTATCCGCTGACGGGTTCCACCGGGGACGGCTATGCCCTCGCACAGGAGGCCGGCCACAGTGTGCAGAAGCCGCTGCCCGCACTGGTGCCCATCGAAACGAAGGAGAGCTGGCCCTCCACGCTGTCCGGACTCTCGCTGAAGAACGTGGCACTGCGCGCGTGGAAGTCCGGCGGCAAAAAGAAAAAGTACTTCTTTGATGAGCAGGGCGAAATGCTCTTTACCCACTTTGGCGTGAGCGGGCCACTGGTACTGACCCTGTCCAGCTACATGCCGGAGGATCTCTCCGACGTGCGCATGGCCATCGATCTGAAGCCGGCGCTGGATGCGGAGACGCTGGATGCGCGGCTGCTGCGGGACTTCCAGGCGCTCTCGCGCAAGCAGCTGACCGCTGTCATGGACGGCCTTACCCCGCACAACCTCGGCCAGCAGATCCTGTTGTTGGCGAAAATCTCTCCTCAGACGCCGGTCAACAGCGTGACCCAGGCACAGCGTGCAACCATTCTGCAGCTGCTCAAGGAGCTTCCGCTGACACCGAAGCGGCTGCGTGGCTTTGAAGAGGCCATCGTCACCCGCGGCGGCGTAACCGTGCGCGAGGTCAATCCCTCTACGATGGAGTCAAAGTGCGCATCTGGCCTGTACTTTGCGGGGGAATTGCTGGATCTGGATGCACACACCGGCGGCTACAACCTGCAGATTGCATTCTCGACGGGCGCACTGGCCGGTCGAAGTGCCGCGGAGGTGGAGAAATGAAGCTGCGCATTGCGGGAACTGTGAACGATTCCATCGTGGATGGTCCCGGATTGCGCTACGCCGTATTCACACAGGGCTGTCCGCACGACTGCCCCGGCTGCCACAATCCCCAGACCCACGATTTTTCCGGGGGAAAAGATATCGATACGAGTGAGATCCTCGCACAAATCCGCAAGAATCCGCTGCTGGACGGCCTGACGCTGACCGGTGGCGAACCCTTCTGCCAGTGTACGGCCTGTATTGCGCTTGCGCAGGGTGCCCATGCTCATGGATTGAACGTCTGGTGTTACAGCGGCTACACCTTTGAGGAACTGATCAACGGCAAAGCGGAATGGCGCTTGCTCCTTCAGAACATCGATATGCTCGTGGACGGCCCGTTTCTTCTGGAAAAGCGCAGTCTGGACTGTCGCTTTCGCGGCTCCTCCAACCAGCGTCTGATCGACGTTCCCAAATCACTGATGGCCAACAGAGCAATCGAGTGGGTGTGAGTGAGCAATATAAAAGGTAAATCGGTGTACAAACGCAAGAATAGACCGAAGTCTTTTATAGACTTCGGTCTATTCCGACCAGAGTCGGTTTATTTTTCACTCTTCTGGAACTCGCGCAGTGCTTCGATGGCCTCCTGCGTGTGGCGCTCCATCTCCTTGCGATCCGCTTCAGCCTTGGCAAGCTGGGTATCGGAAGCCCGAGTAGCGATCACGTCGGCCTCGGTGATGGTCATCAGGGCATCCTTGTCCAGTTCGACCTGCGAGGAGAGACGATTTGCCTGCTCCACCAGTAGCTTTTCGAAGATGTTGCGGATTCCGCGCGCATTGCCAAAGGCGATGGAACTGGTATTGGAATCCTCAATATAGCTGCGAACCGCATCCCTTGCGGCATCCTCCAGCACATACTGGCCCTTTTTGAGCTGCAAATCCAGGATCGCCATCATCTCATCCACGTTGTAATCGTCGAAGTGCAGGTAGCGATTGAAGCGGGATTCCAGCCCGGGATTGGAGTGAATGAACTGATCCATCAGTCCATCGTAGCCTGCGACGATGACAACGAGATCCTCGCGGTGATCCTCCATTGCCTTCAGCAGCGTATTGATGGCTTCCAGACCGAAGTCGTTTTCTGATTTGGAATTCAAGCTGTATGCCTCGTCGATGAAGAGCACGCCGCCCAGCGCGCTTTCGATGACCTTCATCGTCTTGGTCGCCGTCTGACCCACATAGCCCGCGACCAGGCCGGAGCGATCCACCTCCACCAGTTGCCCCTTGGAGAGGATGCCCAGCGAACGGTAGATGCGGGCCATCAGGCGGGCGATTGTGGTCTTGCCGGTGCCAGGATTTCCGGAAAAGACCATGTGCAGCGACATGTCCACCGATTTCAGGCCGTGTTCCTTGCGCAGCTTGTGCACAGTGACCATGTTGATCAGGTTGTTGACCTCGCGCTTGACGCCATCCAAACCGATCAGCGCATTCAGCTCCGCCTTCAGATCCTCGATATTCTCCACGGGCGGCACATCTTCGGCTGCATCCTGCGACGGTGCCTGTGCTGCCTGCGGCTTTGGCGCCTCTTTCACGGGTGCGGTATGGTTTTCAGTTGTTTTGGGTGCAGCCGGCTGCGCGGGAGCACCCCAAAAATCATCTGCCACACGGCGCATATTGTTTTGAATCAGCGTCTCGATGACATCCAGCTGCGTGCGGATGATTTCATCGCGCTTATCCTCCATGCGATCAACTCCTTTGATTTCCAGACCATTCACATCATTATAGCACGTCCATCTTTTCTTGTACAGCAAATCGCGGTTGCATACCTGCAGTTTCATCCATTTCTTGCTGTCGGTACAGCCAATTCTTCAACAAAAGAAGCCGGACAGTCTCCTGTCCGGCTTGGAATCAGATGCTTACTTGGCTTCCGTCTCGCCCAAAGCCTTCTTGTAAAGCTCCAGATAGGTCTGCGCGGAGCGATCCCAACCGTACTGACCCTTCATTGCGCGCTTTGCAAGGCTGTTGAAGGTGATGCGGTTCTCCCTGTACATCCGCACTGCCTGCTCAATTACGTGCAGCATGTCGTGTGCATTGTAATTGAGGAAGGTGAAGCCGTTTCCGTCACCGGTGTACTCGTTGTATGCCAGCACCGTGTCGCGGAGGCCGCCGGTTTCGCGCGTGATGGGCAACGTGCCGTAGCGCAGCGCGATAAGCTGCGACAGTCCGCAAGGCTCAAACATGGAGGGCATCAGGAACAGATCGCATGCGCCATAGATCTTGTGCGCCAGGGCATTGTTCATCTGGAAGCAGGCTGCAAACTGGCCGGAATACTTCCACTGGGCCCAGCTGAACAGATCCACGTACTTGCTTTCGCCCATGCCCAGCACGACGACCTGCGCGCCGGTGTTCATGATGGGCTCAAACACGCACTCCACCAGATCCAGGCCCTTCTGGCCCGACAGGCGGCTCACCATGCCGATCATCGGAATGTCCGGATCGACCGTGAGGCCCAGTTCCTTCTGGAGCAGCAGCTTGTTCTTGACCTTCTCATCGAAGGTGTCGGCGGTGTAGTGGTTTTCGATCATCGGATCGGTCTCAGGATCGTAGTCGGTGGTATCGATGCCGTTGAGGATGCCGCAGAGGTGATCCAGGCGGGAACGGAGCAGTCCGTCCAGGCGCTCGCCGTAGTAGGCGGTCTGAATTTCCTGGGCGTAGGTGGGGCTGACGGTGTTGATCTCATCCGCATAGACGAGGCCTCCCTTCATATAGGAACACATGCCGTAGAACTCCAGACTATCGCTGGTGTAGGCAAGGCTGCCCAATCCCAGCATCTCCTCGACGAAATCGATGGGGAAGATGCCCTGGAACTTCAGGTTGTGGATGGTGTAGACGGTCTTGATGTTCTTGTATACGCCCAAGCTGTTGTACTGAATCTTGAGCATCACAGGGATCAGGCCGGTCTGCCAGTCGTTGCAGTGCAGCACATCCGGAATGAAGTCGATCTTCGGAAGTGCCTCCAGCACAGCGCGGCAGAAGTAGGCATACCGCTCGCCCTCATCCGTGCCGGAGCCGTAGACGTAGTCGCGGCCAAAGTACTGCTCGTTATCCACGAAGTAGAAGGTCACGCCGCAATACTCCAGCTGGAAGATGCCCACGTACTGTTTGCGCCAGCCGAGATCGACATAGAAATTGAGGAGCTCCGTCGCCTGTTCGCGCCACTTGGAATCCATGGTCTTGTACAGGGGCAGAATGACGCGCACGTCGGCCCCGGTCTTGATCAGCTCCTTGGGCAGCGCGCCCACAACGTCCGCAAGGCCGCCCGTCTTGATGAAGGGCACGCATTCGGATGCGGCAAAGAGAATTTTCATGGTCAGAACCTCCTGGTGGGTCGTTTAGAGGGTTACGTTCTTGCCGATGACGATGGGATACTGGCGCTGGCCGATCAGGCGTCCATGTGCGCGCACGGTGACGGCCTTGTCGAGAATGACGTCCTCCATCTCGACGTCCTCCTCAATGTAGCTGTCCTGCATGATGATGCAGTCCTTCAGCTTCGCACCGCGGCCGACATGCACGCCACGGAAGAGCACGCAGTTCTCCACGCTGCCTTCGATCACACAGCCGTCGGCCACCAGGGAATTCTTGACATCTGCGCCGCTGCGATAGAGGGCCGGAGCGTCGTCGCGGGTCTTGGTGTACACCGGATGGGTGCCGAAGAGCTCCTTGCGCACGTCGTGGCGCAGCAGATCCATGTTGAACTTAAAGAAGCCTTTGATGGTCTCGATGCGGCGATAGTAGCCGTCGAACTCGTAGCCCATGATCTTCAGCGCGCCAGAGTTGATGTAGGGACGCAGAACCTCGGCCTCCAGATCCTTCACACCGCGAGCGATCGCCTGGTCGATCAAGTGGATCAGCAGCGTGCGCTTGATGATGAAGCAGTCCATGTTGAGGTTCGGATAGTTCGCCGCGTTCGGATTGACCTCGATGTCCTCGATGGTCTTGTCCTCGCCGACCTTGAGATAGCAGTGGTTGCCGTCGGAGGAGCGGGAGAACTCCAGGTGCTCCGGACGAACCTTGATGTACATCATCGTGACGTCCGCCTTGGACTTGACGTGCTGCTCGATCATCGGCTCGAAGGAGGTGTTGCAGACGTAGTTGCTGTTGGTGACGATGACGTACTGCTGTCGGGAGCGGCGCAGATAATCGAAGTTCGCACGCAGCGCCTCGATGATGCCGGAATACTCGCCGGCGTTTTCGCGGGTGAGGAATGGCGGCTGAATGAACAGGCCATTGTTGCGGGTGTGCAGATCCCACTCCTTGCCGGAGCCCAAGTGATCCATCAGGGAATGATAGTTCTTCTGCACGATGACGCCCACATTGCGAACGCCGGAATTGACCAGGTTCGACAGGGTGAAGTCAATGATGCGGTAGCGGCCGGCGACCGGAAGCGCGGCAACTGCGCGGTTGGTGGTGAGCTCGCGAAGGTTCAGATTGTCCTTGGAGGTGTAGACAATGCCCATTACATCGTTCATTTATTCGGCCTCCCTTCCGGAGATTACGCTGTTGTCGATCTGTTCGCCCGCGCGAACCGCATAGTTTTCAGGCAGGACGGTATCCTGGCCCACGAGCGCGATGTCTCCCTCGGGCTCGCCGACGATGCAGCCCTTGCTGATGACGCAGTTTTCGGATACGATGGAGCGGCGAACCACGGCGCCCGCCTCGATGCGGGTTCCGGGCATGATGACGCTGTCCTCGACGGTGGCGCCCTCAGCGACCTCGACGCCGGCAAAGAGCACGCTACCCTCGACGTTTCCGAACACCTCGCAGCCCTCTGCAATCATGCTGCGCTCCACCTTTGCGCTGTCGCCAATGTAGTGCGGCGGCATCACGGGCGAGCGGGCGTAGATGCTCCAGCGGTCGTCGGTGAGATCAAACTCCGGCGGAACCTTCAGCAGATCCATGTTCGCCTCCCAGAGGCTGGCGATGGTTCCGACGTCCTTCCAGTAGTCGGTGAAGCGATAGGCCAGCATCACGCGGCCATCGTTCAGCATCTTCGGAATGATGTTCTTGCCGAAGTCGTTCTTGGAATTGGGATCGTTCTCATCATCGATGAGGTACTGGCGCAGCAGCTTCCAGGTGAAGATGTACACGCCCATGGAGGCCAGGTTGCTCTTGGGTACCTTCGGCTTCTCCTCGAATTCGATGATGTGATCCTGCTCGTCGATGTTCATGATGCCGAAGGACGAGGCGACCTCCATCGGCACGGGACGCACGGCGATGGTGACATCCGCGCCGCCGTTGATGTGGGCCTCCAGCATCTTATTGTAGTCCATCTTGTAGATATGGTCGCCGGAGAGGATGAGCACGTACTCCGGGTCATACTGCTCGATGAAGCTGATGTTCTGATAGATGGCGTTCGCGGTGCCGCGATACCATTCGCCGCTCTTGGCCTTCATGTAGGGCGGCAGAACGAACACGCCGCCGCTGGAGAGGTCCAGATCCCAGGGGGCGCCGTTGCCGATGTAGCGGTTCAGCTCCAGGGGCTGGTACTGCGTCAGCACGCCGACGGTATCGATGTGGGAATTTGCGCAGTTGGAGAGGGGAAAGTCAATGATGCGGAACTTTCCACCAAAGGGGACGGCGGGTTTGGCCATGACCTTGGTCAACAGGCCGAGACGGCTGCCCTGGCCTCCGGCCAGCAGCATTGCGATGCATTTCTTTTTGATCACATTATCCCTGCTTTCAGTTCGTATTTAAGAATTCCTCTCGGAAAGCATACGCTTACATATATTATACAATAACTTCGACGAAATTACCAGATGTAAACAAAAAATTCAGCAATTATTTTCCTTGCAAATCCGGTAAGTCTCTCGCACAACCATAAATTCTTCGTTTGCCGGTATGACATACGCCGCAACTCTGGAGCCATCCAGCGTGATTCGACGCTCACCGGAGCCGCGCTCATTGGCTTCCCGATCGACTTCAACGCCCAGATGTGCCATGCCGTCCAGCACCATGTTGCGCAGCCGCACGCAGTTTTCGCCGATGCCGCCGGTGAAGGCCACCGCGTCCAGGCCGCCGATCTCCATGGAATAGGCGCCGATGTAGCGCAGAATGTGGGTCGCGAGCACCTTCAGCGCAAGCTCCGCGCGCTCGCTGCCACTCTCGATGGCCGCTTCGATGTCGCGCATGTCGCCGCTGGTGCCGGAGATGCCCTTCAGGCCGCCATTCTTGCCCAGGCCCTCGTAGATCTCGTCGATGGACAAGCCCTGTTTGAGAAGGAAGGGGACGATGTACACGTCCACGTCGCCGGTGCGGCTGGCGTGAGGGATACCCATCTGCAGCGAGAAGCCGAAGCTGTTGTCCATGCTCTTGCCGTCCAGAATGGCGCAGAGCGACGCACTGCCGCCCAGATGGCAGGAGACGATGCGCTTATGCTGCCTGCCCAGGCGCTCGGCGATGTAGCCGTGGGACGCGCCGTGGTAGCCCATGCGCAGGATGCCGTACTTCTCCGTCCATTCGTAGGGGATGGGGAACACGCGGCGTTCCATGGGGATGGTCTGATGGAAAGCCGTCTCGAACACGCCCACCTGCTGCACGTCCGGCAACAGCTTCCGGAACACCGAGATCGCCTCCAGATACGGCCCATTGTGGGCGGGTGCGACGGTGTAGAAGGCGCGCATGCCCTCCAGGACGTCCTCCGTCAGGAAGTGCACGCCGTAGTGATCCTTGGACAGCACGGTCTTGTAACCCACCGCGCGAATCTCATCCAGCGATGCAATCACACCATATTCGTCACCCGTCAGCGCATCCAGAAAGAGCTGGATTCCGGCGGTGTAGTCCGGCACCGAAAGATTTTCACCGGAGATCCGGCCGCGTGGGGAAGAATAGGAGAAAATCGCGCTGTCGGAGCCGACGCGCTCCACGCGTCCCTCAGCCAGGACATGGTACTGCGGCATCTCCCAGACTTTGAACTTCAGGGAAGTGCTGCCGGCATTGCAAATCAGTATCTTCATGGACCCTCCCGAAATGTTTTTTGTTGCGACTTGACGCATTCCTTAACATATCATCTTAATCTTATCGACAGCGAGCCATTTTGTCAATATGGAAATCTACAAACCTTTGTCAAAGCTGTGCAGAACGCGATTGACAGAACAGTGCGCATGTGCTATGATAAATATATGGAAACAAATCTGGAACAGGTCACTGGCCTGGTGTTTGATATTGAAGAGTTTGCGGTGTTTGACGGCCCCGGAATCCGCTGTGCGGTATTCGTCAAGGGATGCCCGCTGCACTGCATGTGGTGTCACAACCCCGAGGGGCTCGCGCCCCATCCGCAGCGGGTTGTGACGCTTTCGCTGTGCGAGCACTGCGGCGCGTGCAGGGAGGTCTGCCCGTCGAAGGAGAAATGCATCGGCTGTGGCCGGTGTGTATTCGTATGCCCCAAGGGTGCGATCCGAATCGCCGGCACCCGGATGACTGCGGGCGAGGTTGCCGCAAAGATTCGCAAGCAGGCGAAGGTGCTGAACATGAACGGCGGAGGCGTGACCTTCTCCGGCGGTGAGGTGCTGATGCAGGCGGACTTCGTGGTCGCTGTGCGCAGGCTGGTGCCCGAGGTGCACGCCCTGATCGAGACCAGCGGCTTTGCTCAGCCTGAAGTGTTTGCAAAGCTCGCCGGGGCCATGGACATGGTCATCATGGATGTGAAGATCGTCGATCCGGCGCTGCACAAGCGCTACATCGGCGTGGACAACGCGCTGATTCTGCAAAACCTGGAGCAGCTGAAGAATATGAACAAGCTGTTCCGCATTCGTGTACCGCTGATTCCCACGGTCAATGACACGATGGAGAACATGGAGGCCACTGCAAGGCTGCTGGAAGGCGCACATATGCTGGAGAAGGTTGAGCTGCTGCGCTACAACAAGGCGGCGGGTGCGAAATACGGTGGCGTCGGCCTGACCTATGCGCCGGACTTTCCGGAGCAACAGGAGCCGAACATCTTCCGGGAACCGTTTGAAAGGCGCGGTATCCGGGTAGATATATTGTAGAAAGCGCGGACAATTTGTCCGTGCAGGTTTGGTTTTTATTTTTTGCCCTGCATGGAAAACGTTATCCATGCGTCGTCAAGCGATCATCAAGGAAGCAGGAGGATCGATATGAGCAACATCAAGGCATTTCGACATGAACTGAGCAAGGAGCGCTGGGATGCGATCAGCGCACAGATTCAGAATCCGGCGCTGACTCTGTCCGAACGCGCTGCGCTGCGCCTGAAGCTGTTCCTGGAGGAGGAGCAGATCATCTGCAATGCGGGCGAGCACATCCCGGCGTGGCGCACGATCATCGCCTTCCCGGACATCTATGCGGAGGGCGAGAAGGAAGCGCGCATGGAGGGTCACTACATTCACGAGCAGGGTCGCGTCTGCAACATCTCCAGCGACTGGGAAGGCGTGCTGAAGGGCGGCCTGCTGGCGCGCCGGGATGCGGGCAACGCGGACATGCAGATGACCATCGATGCCGTTATCGCCTACGCGGACCGCTATGAGGACGAAGGCCTGTCCCGTGCCATCCGCTACGGCGCGGACAGCTACCTGACGGCGATGCAGATGTTCCGCATCCTGCACTTCAGCCTGTGGGCGTCCAATGTCTACCACAATACCGTGGGACGCTACGACCAGTACATGTATCCCTACTACAAGGCCGACATCGACTCCGGTAAGCTCACCGAGGAGCAGGCGCTTGCGCTGACGGAGGAGTTCTTCCTCTCCTTCAACCGCGACAGCGACCTCTACACCGGAATGCAGCAGGGCGACAACGGCCAGAGCCTGATGCTGGGCGGCTGCAAGGCCGACGGCAGCTGCGCCGTGAACGAGCTGACCTACATCTGCCTGAAGGCCAGCCTGCACAACCGCCGCATCGACCCCAAGATCAACCTGCGCGTGAACAAGGACACGCCCATCGAGCTCTACGAGCTGTGCACCGAGCTGACCAAGCAGGGCCTGGGCTTCCCGCAGTACGCCAACGACGACGTGGTCATCCCTGCGCTGGTGGAGATGGGCTATGACGTCCAGGATGCGCGCAACTACACCGTCGCGGCCTGCTGGGAGTTCATCATCCCTGGTGTTGCGATGGACATTCCCAACATCGGCGCAGTCTCCCACGCGGAGCTGGTGCGCAATGTGATTCTGGAGAAGCTGCGCGACTGCGACAGCTTCGAGGCACTGCTGGAGCAGGTGCGCCTGGCGGAAATTGCCGAGGCCGACCGTCAGGAGCCCGGCTACCGGAATCTGTGGATCGAGCCTGCGCCCTATCAGTCCGTGCTGATGAGCGATTACACCCACGACATCTCCGAGGGCGCGAAGTACAACAACTACGGCATTCACGGCACCGGCTTTGCCACCGCCGTCGATCAGCTTGCCGCGGTGCATGCCTACGTCTACGGCGACCATACCGTGACCAAGGACGAGCTGATCTCCGCCATGGAGAACGATTTTGCGGACGCCGTCGCCCTGAAGCACAAGCTGCGGGAGCGCGCGCCCAAGCTGGGCCGCGACGACGAGTGCGCGGAGCTGCTGGACACCATGATCCGCTTCTTCCACGACGCATGGCAGGGGAGAACCAATGAGCGCGGCGGCATCTTCCGCACCGGCACGGGCTCTGCGATGTACTACCTCTGGCATGCCCGCGATCTGGGCGCGACCGCGGACGGCCGCGCTGCGGGCGAGATGCTGGCGGCGAACTTCTCTCCGTCGCTGATCCTCTCCGACGCAGGCCCGCTGTCCGTACTGCAGGCCATGGCGCGCCCCACGCTGAAGCTGGTGTGCAATGGCGGTCCCATGACCCTCGAGCTGCACGACACGGTGTTCAAAAATGCTGAGGGTATCAAGAAGGTCGCCCAGCTGGTGCGCACCTACATCCTGCTCGGCGGACATCAGCTGCAGCTGAACGCTGTCAGCCGGGAGACCCTGCTGGATGCACAGCGCCATCCGGAGGACCACCAGAACCTGATCGTGCGCGTCTGGGGCTGGAGCGGCCACTTCGTCCAGCTCGACAAGGGCTATCAGGACCAGATCATCGAGCGCACCTCTTACTCCATCTGAGTTCGCAACTTCATACATCAACATCGGCGACCGGGAAACCGGCCGCCGTTTTTTTGTCGCAGATTGATGCGAGTGAACTATCCTATATGTAGGTTTTCATGGCTGGAAAGCAGACTTCGGTCGGTTTAAAACAAACTTTGGTATGCAAATAACAGACTATGGTCTATTAAATACAGAAGTCGGTATATTATTGCATAAATATTACAAAATTCACAACTTCGGCCCCGCTAAAAGATGCATTCCAATTCACATTCAGTTGATCTAAATTGGATAAAATGAGCACCGTTGAAGAATCTGCAATTCCCAGTCAAACGGAGGAAACGCAATGTCCAGAGTCATAGGAATCGATTTGGGAACGACTAACTCCTGCGTCTCGGTCATAGAGGGCGGCGAGGCGGTCGTCATTCCCAATTCCGAAGGCGGACGAACCACGCCTTCATTTGTTGCATTTACAAAAAACGGAGAGCGCCTGGTCGGCCAGGTTGCCAAACGCCAGGCGGTCACCAACAGCGAGCGCACCATCAGTTCCATCAAGCGTGAGATGGGCAGCGACTACCGCGTCAATATTGATGGAAAGAAGTATTCACCGCAGGAGATCTCTGCGATGATCCTGCAGAAGCTGAAGGCGGATGCGGAGGCATATCTGGGTGAGACGGTCACGGAGGCCGTGATCACGGTACCCGCCTACTTCACCGATGCCCAGCGGCAGGCCACCAAGGACGCAGGTATGATCGCCGGGCTGAACGTCAAGCGCATCATCAATGAGCCCACCGCTGCGGCACTGGCCTACGGTGTGGACAAGGAGGAGCCGCAGAAGATCATGGTTTACGACCTGGGCGGCGGCACCTTCGACGTCTCCATACTGGATATCAATTCCGACGTCATTGAGGTGCTGGCCACGGCGGGCAACAACCGGCTGGGTGGCGATGACTTCGATCAGTGCATCGTGGACTATCTGGTGGAAGAATTCAAGCGGGAGAACAAGATCGACCTGCGGAAGGATCCCACTGCGATGCAGCGCGTGAAGGAGGCGGCGGAGAAGGCAAAGGTTGAGCTCTCCGGCATCACCATGGCCAGCATCAACCTGCCCTTCCTGACGGCCAACAAGAATGGACCGCTGCACATGGAGACCATGCTGACCCGCGCGAAATTCGACGAGCTGACCCGGCACCTGGTGGACATGACCATGGGACCGGTGCAGCAGGCGATGTCCGACTCCGGCCTCACGCCCAGGGATCTGTCCAAGGTGCTGCTGGTGGGCGGTTCGAGCCGCATTCCGGCGGTGCAGGAGGCCGTAAAGCGCTTCACCGGCAAGGATCCCTTCAAGGGCATCAATCCGGACGAATGCGTGGCCATGGGCGCGGCGCTGCAGGGCGGTGTGATGACCGGAGACGTCAAGAGCCTGCTGCTGCTGGACGTGACGCCGCTGTCGCTGGGAATCGAGACCGTGGGCGACGTGTACGCCAAGATCATCGAGCGCAACTCCACCATTCCGATTCAGCGCAGCCAGATCTTCACCACAGCCGCCAGCTTTCAGACGGCGGTGGATGTGCACGTGCTGCAGGGCGAGCGCCCGATCGCGTCCCAGAACAAGGAACTGGGCCGCTTCCGCCTGGACGGCATCCGCCGGGCCATGCGCGGCGTTCCGCAGATCGAGGTCACCTTCTCCATCGATGCAAACGGCATCGTAAACGTGTCCGCAAAGGATCTGGGCACGGGCCGCCAGCAGAACATCACCATCACCAGCTCCTCCAACATGAGCCGCGAGGAGATCAACCGCGCCATCCGCGACGCGGAGGTCTACGCCGCCGAGGACGCCAAGCGCAAGGAGGAGGCGGAGATGCAGAATCGGGTGGACAACCTGATTTACCAGGCCGAGACGGTGATGAAGAAGCTCAACAAGGACGACAAGCAGCGCATGACCGCCCTTGTCAAGGAGGCCAAGAAGGCACTCAAGAGCAAGGATCCGGTGGCGGTGCGCAATTCCTGCATGGATCTCGAGCGCGCACTGAGCGCAGCGGGCCAGTCCGTATGGGACAGCGATGCGACTGCCAGCAGCGACGACGGCGTTTACGACGCGACCTATGAGCCCACGGATCGCGGCGCGGACAAATGATTTTTTGATTCCCGCCTCTGCAGGCAGCTCCCTGCAGAACGCCTTTAACATTGCTGGTTTATAATGAGAAAAATCTGCTGCGTAGGGGGTGCGCCGCGTGTTCGGTTATGTGATCACCAATTGCGAGGCGCTCACCAAGGAGCAGCAGCAGCGCTTCCGGGCGCTGTACTGTGGGATGTGCCACACGCTGCACGCGCGCTACGGGAACCTCGGACGCTTCACGCTGAGCTACGACATGACCTTCCTGGCCATGGTGCTCTCGGCTCTCTACGAGCCGGAGGAGACGATCGAGCACGAGCGCTGTCTGCCGCACCCGCGCAAGCCCCATGAATTTGTTCTGAGCCCCGCCATGGAATACGCGGTGGATCTGAACGTCGCGCTGGCCTATCACAAGTGCGCGGACAACTGGCAGGACGATCACAACCCCGCCTTCGCCGCCGCAAAGGGCCTGCTGTCCCGGGCTTACAGGCGCGCCTGTGCCCGTCAGCCGGAAAAGTGTACGGCAATTCAGGAATGGATGGACGGCATTCGCGATATCGAGCGCAGCAGCCGTGCGCAAATCGATCCTCCGGTGAATCTCACTGGCCGGATGCTGGGCACACTGTTTGCCTGGAAGCGGGACTACTGGTCGGAGGAGCTGCGCCGCATGGGTGACGGGCTCGGGCGCTTCATCTACTTCATGGACGCCTACGACGATCTGGAGAAGGATGAACGCCACGGAAAGTTCAATCCGCTGAAGTCGATCCGGCAGCAGCAGAACTTCGAGGAACTGTGCAAGGACGCGCTGACGATGATGGTGGCGGATTGTGCGGACGCCTTCGAATGCCTGCCCATCGTGCGGGATGCGGATCTGATCCGAAACATCCTCTATTCGGGCATTTGGGCAAAGTACAACTACATTCAATCCAAGAGAGAAAAATCAGCAAAATCCAGTAAGGCTGTCAGCAAAGGAGCACAATAATGCAGGATCCCTATCGGGTGTTGGGCGTGTCGCAGAGCGCTTCAGAGGATGAAATCAAAAAAGCATACAGGAGTCTGGCAAAAAAGTACCATCCGGACGTGAACAACGGCTCCGCAGAGGCCGAAGCGCGCATGAAGGAGGTCAACGAAGCCTACTCCCAGATCATGAAGATGCGCCGCGATGGCACAAGCGGGGCATCCGGTTCGTCCGGCTACGGCAGCGCCGGCGGCTACGGCTCCTATGGGGGCTATGGCAGCGCCGGCGGTTACGGCTCCTATGGCGGCTACGGTGGC
The DNA here is from genome assembly GCA_004557125.1 of Clostridiales bacterium. GTDB lineage: Bacteria > Bacillota > Clostridia > Christensenellales > Aristaeellaceae > SFTH01. The sequence goes on from SFET01000002.1 coordinate 52,300, forward strand.
TACGGCAATGCCGGCGGCTACGGCGGATATGGCAGCTATGGCGGTCAAAGCCGCAATGCATCCAGCGATCCGAAGCTGACCGCCGCGCGCAATTACGTGCATTCCGGCCATTACCAGGAGGCAATGCATGTACTGGAAGACATCCGCGAGCGCAGCGCCGAATGGTACTTCCTGAGCGGTGAGGCGAGCCTGGGCCTGGGCAATCGCGTGGCTGCGCTCAATTACGCCCGTCAGGCGGTGAGCATGGAGCCGGACAACTTCGAGTATCGTCAGCTGCTCGCCCGCATCGAGGGGCGCAGCACCAATTACCAGAATGCCGGCAGCGCCTTCAATGCCCAGCAGCTTGTGTGCCACAATCCGCTGGCGCTGTGCTGTCTCACGTCGCTCTTGTGCAACTGCTGCTGCGGCGGCTGCGGCGGCGGATACTACCGCTTCTATTGATCTCTGTGGATCTGTTGATGGCGGACTTGTGAAATTAGGGAAGGAGAACCTGCAATGTGGCAGAATATTAAGAACAGCTTCCGGAGATTCATGACCGGACGTCACGGAAGCGATCAGCTTTCCTTTGCCCTGCTCATTGGCGGCATCGTGCTCTCGCTGTTGTCGAGCATCACCCGGATCATGATCTTCTATTATCTCGGACTTGCCGCCTACATATGGGCGATCTTCCGTATGTTCTCGCGCAACACTGCGAAACGCACGGCGGAGAATGCAAAGTATCTGGAATTCACCAGGAACTTCAGGACGAATTTTTCCCAGTTCTTCGTTCGTCTGAAGAACATAAAGAAGTACAAGTACTTCCGCTGCCCGGAGTGCAAGGCGAGATTGCGCCTGCCGCGCAAGGTGGGTGAGGTGACCGTGACCTGCGGCAAGTGCCACCATCAGTTCAAGCAGAAGGCATAATGAAACCGGACGTTCCTACCTACACAGGAGCGCCCGGTTTTCTCTTGTCCTCCATCGTGGCAAGCACAGAGGTGCAAAAAAGAATCACCCGATCATTCATCGGGTGATTCTATGGTGGGGTTAGTAGGGCTCGAACCTATGACCTTCACGATGTCAACGTGACGCTCTAACCAACTGAGCTATAACCCCGCGCGACAGGTGTTATTATACAACACTTCATCGCGCTTGTCAATAGTTTTTTGAGAATTTCCTGCATTTTTTGTCATGCAATGGAACTGTGGCGCTCCGGAAGCTGGGCGATCACCGATGCGCTGAGCATCAGCAGGCAGCCGATCAGTTCGCGTGCGGAGAGCACCTCGCCCAGGATGATCCAGCCGCCGACGGCCGCGAACACGGATTCCAGGCACATCAGCAGGGAAGCCAGCGTGGGATTGGTGTACTTCTGGCCGACCATCTGCAGCGTGTAGCCCATCGCTCCGGAGAACACCGCCGCATAGATGATGCTGGTCCAGCAGGCCAGAATGTTGGGCATGGTGGGGGTCTCGGTCAGCAGCATGAAGGGCAGCGCCACGATTGCTCCGGTGGCGAACTGAATGGCGCTGAGCAGGATCGAATCCATGTCGCCGGCATAGCTGTCGATGACGATGATGTGGAAGGAGAATACAAAGGCGCAGCCCAGGGTGATCAGGTCGCCGATGTTGACGGAGAAATCCTCCTTGAGGCACAGCAGGCACAGACCTACCAGGGCCACAACCACGCCGACCCACACCTTTTTGCCCACGCGCTTGCCCATGAACATGGTGATGATGGGGATCATGATGATGTACAGCGCGGTGATGAAGCCGGAGTTCGCGGCGGTGGTGTAGGCGATGCCGATCTGCTGAAGCGCGCACGCGCCGAACAGGATCACGCCCAGCACCGCACCCAGGATCAGGTGGCGCTTCATGTCCGGCTTGTGGCCCGCGCGGCGTGCCTTGCGGCTCAGCAGGGGATAGACCGCGAAGAGCACGATGCCGGTGATCAACGAGCGCAGAAACACAAAGGTGAAGGGGCCGATGAACTCCGTCGCAGTGCTCTGCGCGGTGAAGGCCATGCCCCAGATGAAGGAACAGAGGATGAGAATCAGGCTGCCTTTGGTATTATCTTTCATATAAATTCGCCTCTGAAAACGCATTTTGTGTACCAGTATATCCAATTTGGAACCCGACTTCAACACACAAAGATTGAGCTTGGATTAAATCACGACGAAATTGGAGATTTTGCGGCAAAACTACTTGACAAATCACAGAAATCGGCTATAATGGTCAAAGAAAGTCAAAGATCAGACTTTCAATTGTCATTCCCGGAAAGGGGGAGCAATATGAACGCAGAGAAATACACGCAGAAGTCGCTTGAAGCCGTGCGGGATGCACAGGAAATCGCGATTCGCAATCAGAATATGCAGATTGACCAGCAGCACCTGCTTCTCGCGCTGATCCGGCAAGAGGGCGGACTGATCGCCCAGATGCTGAAGAAGATGAAGGTGGACGCCAATCGCATGGTGAACGCCTGTGAGCGGGAGATCGCCCGGATTCCGAAGGTGAGTGGCCCTGGCCGTGAGGCGGACAAGATCTACATCTCCCAGTCGGTGGACGCCGCGCTGATCGAGGCCGAGCAGCAGGCGCAGGCCATGAAGGACGAATTCGTGTCCGTGGAGCACCTGTTCCTGGCCATCGTCGAAAAGCCGAACGGCCCGGTCAAGACCATCCTCAACGAGTTTGGCGTGACGAAGGAGGCCTTCCTGAACGCACTGCAGAAGGTGCGGGGCAACACCCGCGTCACCAGCGAGAACCCGGAGGACACCTACGACGCACTGCAAAAGTACGGCCAGGATCTGACCGAGCTCGCGCGCCAGCAGAAGCTGGATCCGGTCATCGGCAGGGACACCGAGATCCGCAACGTCATCCGCATCCTGTCCAGAAAATCGAAGAACAATCCCTGCCTGATCGGCGAGCCCGGCGTGGGCAAGACCGCCATCGCAGAGGGCCTGGCCCAGCGCATCGTGCGCGGCGACGTGCCCACCACGCTGAAGGATCGCCAGCTGATCTCGCTGGACATGGGCGCGCTGATCGCCGGCGCAAAGTTCCGCGGCGAGTTCGAGGAGCGACTGAAGTCGGTGCTCGAGGAGGTCAAGAAGAGCGACGGCAGGATCATCCTGTTCATCGACGAGCTGCACACCATCGTGGGCGCGGGCAAGACCGAGGGCAGCATGGACGCGGGCAACCTGCTCAAGCCGATGCTGGCGCGTGGTGAGCTGCACTGTGTGGGTGCGACCACGATCAACGAGTATCGCAAGTACATCGAGAAGGACGCTGCGCTGGAGCGCCGCTTCCAGCCCGTGCTGGTGGATGAGCCCAGCGTGGAGGACACCATCTCCATCCTGAGAGGACTGAAGGAGCGCTACGAGGTGTTCCACGGCGTGAAGATCTCCGATCAGGCCATCGTCAGCGCCGCGAAGCTGTCCAACCGCTACATCACCGACCGCTTCCTGCCGGACAAGGCCATCGACCTGATCGACGAGGCCTGCGCCATGATCCGCACCGAGATCGACTCCATGCCCCAGGAGATGGACGAGATTTCCCGGGAAATCATGCAGAAGGAGATCGAGGAAGCCGCGCTGGCAAAGGAGGACGACGAGTTCTCCCAGCGCCAGCTGGAGCACGTGCAGAGCGAATTGAAGGAGCTGCGTGACAAGTTCAGCGGCATGAAGGCCCAGTGGGAGAAGGAGAAGAGCTCCATCGGCAAGGTGCAGAAGCTGCGCGAGGAGATCGAGCAGGTGAACGCCGACATCGAGCGCGCCCAGCGCGAGTACGACCTGAACAAGGCCGCCGAGCTGCAGTACGGCAGGCTACCGGAGCTGAAGAAGCAGCTGGCGGAGGAGGAGAAGCTGGCGGAGGAGAGCAGGGGACAGAACAGCCTGCTGCGCGACCGCGTGACCGAGGAGGAAATCGCCCGGATCGTGTCCCGCTGGACGGGCATTCCGGTCTCCAAGCTGGTGGAGGGCGAGCGCGAGAAGCTGCTGCGTCTGGAGAGCATCCTGCACGAGCGCGTGGTGGGTCAGGACGAGGCTGTGACCAAGGTCTCCGAGGCCATCCTGCGCTCCCGCGCGGGCATTCAGGACCCGAACCGGCCCATCGGCTCGTTCTTGTTCCTCGGCCCCACGGGTGTCGGCAAGACAGAGCTTGCCAAGACGTTGGCGCAGGCACTGTTCGACAACGAAAAGAACATCGTGCGCATCGACATGACCGAGTACATGGAGAAGCACAGCGTGTCCCGTCTGGTCGGAGCGCCTCCCGGATACGTGGGCTACGAGGAGGGCGGTCAGTTGACCGAGGCCGTGCGCACCCATCCCTACAGCGTGGTGCTGTTCGACGAGGTGGAGAAGGCCCATCCCGACGTGTTCAACATCCTCCTGCAGGTGCTGGATGACGGCAGAATCACCGATTCCCAGGGCCGCACGGTGGACTTCAAGAACACCATCATCATCCTGACCTCGAACCTGGGCTCCAGCTACATTCAGGAGGGCATCGACGCAGAGGGCCACCTGAGCGACGAGGCCCGCAAGCAGGTGGACGCGCTGCTCAAGACCCAGTTCCGTCCGGAGTTCCTGAACCGCCTGGACGAGATCGTGCTCTACACGCCGCTGACCCGCAGTCAGATCGTGGAGATCATGCACCTGATGATCCAGAATCTGGAGAAGCGGCTGGCGGATCGCAGGCTGAGCGTCAAGCTCACGCCCGCAGCGGAGGACTACGTGATCGAGAACGGCTACGACAGTGCCTACGGCGCGCGCCCGCTGAAGCGCTTCCTGCAGAAGAGCGTTGAGACGGCCATCGCCAAGCTGCTGATCCGGGAATTCGTACCCGAGGGCAGCAGATTGATCGTCGATGTGGAGAACGACGAAATCGTGGTTCATGTCGAGGAGGGCTGCCTGGAGGGCGAGGTCAGCGGCTAAATCCCGCTTTCAACCGGAGCGACACCGACTGTCGCTCCGGTTTTTTGGTCCGGCCGCAGGGAAAGGGAGATTCTTTTTCGATTTAAATAGAAAAATGTTGTTTTTTGGGGCGCATTGGGGTATAATCTTTCTGATACAAAAGTGTTGCCGCTTGCGGCGGGCTTTATAATGGAGGTTATAGAATGAGCACTGTACATGTCGTGGATCATCCCCTCGTCCAGCACAAACTGACTCTGATGCGTCAAACCGAGTGCAGCACCAAGGATTTCCGCCAGCTTCTGGAGGAGATCGCAATGCTGATGGCTTATGAAGTAACCCGCGATCTGCCGCTTCAGGAGATCGAGATTGAAACGCCCGTTGCCAAGTGCAAGTCCAAGATCCTTGCCGGCAAGAAGCTGGGCATCGTGCCGATCCTGCGCGCCGGTCTGGGCATGGTGGACGGCGTGCTGTGCATCGTTCCCTCCGCAAAGGTGGGCCACATCGGCCTGTACCGCGATCCGGAGACCCATCTGCCGGTGGAATACTACTGCAAGCTGCCCAACGATGTGTCCGAGCGCGACCTGATCGTGCTGGATCCCATGCTGGCCACCGGCGGCTCCGCCATCGCCGCCATCGACTTCATCAAGCGTCGTGGCTGCAAGCGCATCACCATGATGTGCCTGGTGGGTTGCCCTGAGGGCATCGACGCGCTGCAGAAGGCGCATCCGGACGTGGATCTCTACATCGCCGCCATCGACGATCACCTCAACGAGAACAAGTACATCGTTCCCGGCCTGGGCGACGCGGGCGACCGCCTGTTCGGCACCAAGTAATCACAAGCACACATGCATCCGGGAGAATCAGTGACCTGCTGGTTCTCCCGTTTTTTCAAAGGAGAAACTATGCAGAATCAGGGAATCTCGCCGGGCCTGCGCGCGCGGGTAGCGCTGGAAAAGCACGGCTTTTCGTTCACCCATTCATTGGGACAGAACTTCATACTGGACGACGGCTTTCTGGACGGGATCGCCGCCGAGTCCGGCGTGGGGGAAGGGGAGGCCGTACTGGAGATCGGCCCCGGCCCGGGCATCCTGACCAGCTGCCTCGCAGCGCGCTGCCGGAAGGTGTTGGCGCTGGAGATCGACCGCAAGCTGGAGCCGGTGCTTTCCGAGGTGCTGGAGGGCGTGGACAATGCGGAGGTCGTGTTCACGGACGTGATGAAGTGCGACCTGCCCGCGTTGCTGGAGGAACGCTTTCCGGGCGAGACGGTGCAGGTGGTGGCCAACCTTCCGTATTACATCACCGCCGACGTGATCGAGCGCCTGCTCACCTGCGGCGCGAACATCGGCAACATCACCGTGATGGTACAGAAGGAGGCTGCGGAGCGCATCGGCGCACAGACAGGCAACAAGAACTACTGCGCGCTGGCTATGCTGACACAGTATTACTGCGAGGTGGAGGAGCTGATGGATGTGCCGCCGGAGCGCTTTATGCCGCCGCCCCACGTGATGAGCCGACTGATCCGCCTGAACCGCCGCACGGACGGACTGCGGGCCAGGGACGAGAAGCTGCTGCTGCGCCTCATCCGCAGTGCATTCCGCATGCGCCGCAAGACGCTGGTCAACAACCTGACGGGCGACTTCGGCCTCAGCCGCGAGGATGCGGAGGGCCTGCTGCGCAGTCAGAACCTGGACGCGCGCATCCGTGGCGAGGCGATGTCGGTGGAGCAGGTGACGCTTTTGAGCGATGCGCTCGGCGAACTGCTTCAGGCCCGCGCACATGGCTGAAAGTGGAAGGATGCAAAGCGTCAAATCCGTTTATATTAATTGTAGGAGTTTTCCGACGGCCATGGGTTCGGATATGGAAAGTTTTCTATAAATTTATGCAAATGGTATTGATTTTATTGACGTCCTAGTGTATCATGATATTGCTGATGATATGGATAACCGGGGCTTGCTGATGCAGACGGGAATGCGTAGTCTGCTCGATAAGGCAGATTTTCGCGTTGTCTGCACAATCGGCAAGCCAAAAATTTTAAGGAAAGAGGTTGCATGAAAATGTCTGAGATCAATCTGAGCAAGTATGGCATTACCGGTACTACCGAGATCGTGTACAATCCTTCTTATGAAGAGCTGTTCGCAGCCGAAATGGATCCGGCCCTCGAGGGCTTCGAAAAGGGCCAGCTGACCGAGCTGGGCGCTGTGAACGTCATGACCGGCATCTACACCGGCCGTTCCCCGAAGGACAAGTTCATCGTCATGGACGAGAACTCCAAGGACACCGTCTGGTGGACCTCCGACGAGTTCAAGAACGACAACAAGCCCGCCTCCCAGGAAGCATGGGCCTACTGCAAGGAGCAGGCCATCAAGCAGCTGTCCAACAAGAAGCTGTACGTGGTTGACTGCTTCTGCGGCACCAACAAGGACACCCGCATGGCCATCCGCTTCATCATGGAAGTTGCTTGGCAGGCCCACTTCGTCAAGAACATGTTCATCGCTCCCACCGAGGAGGAGCTGGCCAACTTCGAGCCCGACTTCATCTCCTACAATGCCGCCAAGGCCAAGTGCGAGAAGTTCAAGGAGCTGGGCCTGAACTCCGAGACCGCTGCCATCTTCAACATCACCTCCCGTGAGCAGGTCATCCTGAACACCTGGTACGGCGGCGAGATGAAGAAGGGCATGTTCTCCATGATGAACTACTACCTGCCGCTCAGGGGCATCGCTTCCATGCACTGCTCCGCCAACACCGACATGAACGGCGAGAACACCGCCCTGTTCTTCGGCCTGTCCGGCACCGGCAAGACCACCCTGTCCACCGACCCCAAGCGACTGCTGATCGGCGACGACGAGCACGGCTGGGACGACAACGGCGTGTTCAACTTCGAGGGCGGCTGCTATGCCAAGGTCATCAACCTGGACAAGGAGTCCGAGCCTGACATCTACAACGCCATCAAGCGCAACGCTCTGCTGGAGAACGTCACCGTTGACGCCGACGGCAAGATCGACTTCACCGACAAGTCCGTGACCGAGAACACCCGCGTGTCCTATCCGATCAACCACATCGAGAAGATCGTGCGCCCCGTGTCCGCCGGCCCCGACGCCAAGAACGTCATCTTCCTGTCCGCTGACGCCTTCGGCGTGCTGCCGCCCGTGTCCATCCTGGATCCCGAGCAGACCCAGTACTACTTCCTGTCCGGCTTCACCTCCAAGCTGGCCGGCACCGAGCGCGGCATCACCGAGCCCACTCCGACCTTCTCCGCTTGCTTCGGCCAGGCCTTCCTGGAGCTGCATCCCACCAAGTACGGTGAGGAGCTGGTGAAGAAGATGCAGAAGTCCGGCGCAAAGGCCTACCTGGTCAACACCGGCTGGAACGGCACCGGCAAGCGCATTTCCATCAAGGACACCCGCGGCATCATCGACGCGATCCTTGACGGCTCCATCCTGAAGGCCGAGACCAAGACCATCCCGTACTTCAACCTGACCGTGCCGACCGCACTGCCGGGCGTGGATTCTGGCATCCTGGATCCCCGCGACACCTACGCCGACGCCTCCGAGTGGGAGACCAAGGCGAAGGATCTGGCGTCCCGCTTCATCAAGAACTTTGTGAAGTACACTGGCAACGAGCACGGCAAGGCCCTGGTCGAGGCTGGCCCGAAGCTCTAATCCCAGGCATTTACGTGAACCCGGCGGAATTTCTGCCGGGTTCATTTTTATATTGCTTTTTTGCGTCAAATGGCGTATAATGGTACTGTTTTGAAGGGGAGGGAACGCCGATGGAAAAGATGTGCCAGCTGGTCGATGGAAAGCTCTGCGACAACTGCGGCGAATGCCAGCGCTGTGATCTCGATCCCGAAAAGATCTGCGACAATTGCATGAAGTGCGTGAATTCCGGTGCGGACTACGCCGCAATCGAGATCGATGAGATTGAAGATCCGGAAGATGCTGTCGAAGGGAACTGATCCGCGCTTCATTTTAATGCGATCCGTCCGCCGGGCCTACAGCAGGGAAGTGCTCACCCGGCGTTCATTCAAATCCTGTAACTATGCGTAAAAGACAGCTTTTGCGAATAGATATGCTCCATTTTGGGGTCAAAGCCCCACTTTGCCGCGAATATCATCTTTTTCCGCGCAAAACAATCAGGAGGTCTTTATGTCCACATACACCCAGGAACGCGCCAAGGACTTGCAATATCTTACGCGCAGCGCATTGCGCGAGTTGCCGGAGGTCTGTGCCGATTTCATCCTCGCCATTGAACCGACCACCCAGCCGCTCACGCGCTACGCCTACGTCAACGACCTGAAGCTGTTTTTTCACTACCTGGTAACCGAATGCCCGCGCTTTGCGGATACACGGCCTGAGCTGATCACAACGAAGCAACTCAACGCCATCACCGCCCGGGATTTGCGCCTGTACATGGAGTATCTCAGCCTCTACATCAAGAATGACACCGAAATCACGAATGCGGAGCTCGGCAAGATGCGCAAGCTCGCCAGTTTACGCAGTTTTTACAGATTCATGTTTAAGAATGAGTTAATTGATGCGGATGTCGCGCAATTGATCGACATGCCCAAGCGCCACGAAAAGCCGATCATTCGCATGGAAATTGACGAGGTTGCGCGCATGCTGGACCTGGTGGAGTCCGGCGAGGCCATGTCGGAGCGACAGCGCGCTTACAACCAGCACACGCGCGTGCGCGATTTGGCGATTCTGACCCTCTTTCTGGACACGGGCATCCGCGTGAGCGAATTGGTAGGCATCAATATGGACGATGTGGATTTTTCGATCAACGGCTTTCTGGTCACGCGCAAGGGCGGCAATCAGACGATACTCTACTTTTCCGACGAGGTTGAGCAAGTTCTGAAGGACTATCTGAAGCTGCGTCGCGAGATCACCGCTGTGCCCGGCGACGAGGACGCGCTGTTTCTGTCGCTGCAAAACCGACGAATCTCCGTGCGCGCGGTGCAGAATATGGTCAAAAAGTATGCGACCCAGGCGGCTCCGCTGAAAAAGCACCTGAGTCCGCACAAGCTGCGCTCCACCTTCGGCACGAACCTCTACCATGAGACCGGCGACATCTACCTGGTGGCGGATGTGCTGGGCCACTCGGACGTGAACACGACCCGCCGGCATTACGCCGCAATGAGCGACGATCGCCGCCGCATGGCGGCACAAAAGGTGCGCGCTCGGGAGGATTCGCGAACAAAAGCGCAGGTTGACTCCCCCATTTCTGCACCCTCTGCGGTGGAAAACCATGGGAATATGCAGTCAACAGCGCACAAAGATGCAGATGATGGAGAGTAGCACGAAAAAATAGACCGAAGTCTGTAAAAGACTTCGGTCTATTTTGATCTTCTTCGCTTGATTTCGCCGGTGGCAAGCTCATCGCAGCGGTTGTTCAGCGGGTTGTCCGCGTGTCCCTTGACCTTGTGCCAGGAGATGCGATGCATCTGTGTAAATTTGAGCAGTTCTTCCCACAGGTCGCGGTTCTCCACCGGCTTCTTGTCGCTCTTGACCCAGCCGCGACGCACCCAGTTGGCCAGCCAATTCTGCAAAAATGCGTTGCAGAGATAGGCGCTGTCAGTATAGACGTCCACCTCGCAGGGCTCCTTGAGCCTGGAGAGCGCCTCGATGGGCGCGAGCAGCTCCATGCGGTTGTTGGTGGTGTGCTCCGCAAAGCCGGAGAGCTCCAGCTTCTGCTCCTTGTAGATCAGAATCGCGCCCCAGCCGCCGGGACCAGGGTTGCCGGAGCATGCTCCATCGGTGTAGATTGTCACACGCTTCATTCCACAACCTCCAATTCTTCCGAAAATGCCGCTGCAAGCGCGCGGGCATTGGCTCTCTGCGCTTCAAAATAGCCCTCGGCGCCCTCGTCTGCACGCCGCGTGGACAGCACATCCAGCGCCACAAGCCGGAATCCGGCCGCTTCCAGGGCCTTACAGAAGGCCTCCGGGGCCTGCTTTTCGATCAGTATGACCCGGGCCTCGCAGCTTGTCAGCATCGCAATGCAATCCTCCAACTCCTTGTCGTAGAGCGCCGAACCGCTCTCCCGGGCATAGTACAGCTCCACATCCAGATCAAACTCCTGCGCCGTGTAGATCAGCGCCTCATTCATGACGATCACCTTCCGGCCCCGCAGGTCTCCGGTCAGCGCGTGCATCTCCTCCCGAAGCGACTCCAGTCTGTTTTTGGCATTTTCCAGATTTTTGCTGTACAGCTCGCCATACTCCGGGTCGAGGACGCTCATATTCGCGGCGATGCGCTCCGCAATTGCGATTGCACCGTCTATGCTCATGTAGATGTGGGGATTTTCGCCCGTTGAATCGGAGTCTTCGCCGGTTTCATTGACAGGTTCCACCGTCGCAAGCTCCAGATTGTACAGGACGCTGGCGACGGCCGGGCCCGTCTCGCCCAGTGCGTAGAGCGTGGACGCAAAGCTCTCGAGTCCGCGTCCGCCGGAAATCACCGCGTCCGCAGACTGCGCCAGCAGCGCCAGATCCCAATCGGAGAGGCCGTAAGTGCGGAAACTGCCATCCATGGGCTGCGCAAGGCAATTCAGCTTCAGATTTGGAACGTCCTTCACGATCAGCTCTGCGAGCGCATAGATCGGATAGAAGGTGGCGTACACATTGATCGCCTCCTCCGCCTCCGGCGCATCCGTCTGTGTTTGAAAACCGCAGCCGCTGAGCGCGCAGGCCATCAGGCCCAGGCACAGCACGAGTGCGATAAGTTTGATCGACAGCTTCATGAAATTCTCCCGTAGATTTTCTCTGCATCATCGTCGCTTTGCAGATGCACAAGCGACCCCGGCCTTCGCCTGCACAGGCCGTGCAGCTTGCCCGTTCCATATTGTAGCACATCTGCGGACATAAAACAACGCCGCAGATTCCGAAGAATCTGCGGCGGTTGCTTGCAGCCGTTACCAGAGCTCCACAAGGTCGACGCCGGAGTAGTAGTACAAGACAATCTCCTCGGCCGTCTTGCCCTCATCCGCCATCTGATGCGCGCCCCACTGGGACATGCCCACGCCGTGGCCGAAGCCGCTGCCGGTGAACGTGATTTCGTCGCCGTGGATTTCAATGGAGCGGATCAGCGTGCTCTTGAGCTCAGAGGCGCCAATTTGCAGGCGGAACGTGGGCGCAGAAACCTCTGACTGTCCATTGACCAGGAAGGTCACTGCCCTGCCGGATTCGCCATATTCGGCGATTTCAAAGTTCTCAATCGCATCCACCGACACGCCCGCATCCGCACAGGCCTGACGTACCTGTTCCAGGCTGAAGCTGGCCGTCCAATTCTGCACCTCCTCCGGCGCCTGATCGGACTCCGGAGACTCCACGATCTTCAGATATGGAGGATCTTCACTGTAATCCAGCGCCTTGGTGGGCAGCTCCGTCTTACCGCCGGAGTGCGCGTGGAACCAAGCCTGGGTGAAATCGCCGTCGGCCACCATGACGATGCCACGGGTCTCATTGACGGCCTCGCGAATCCGATCGTTGATCGCATCCGCATCGTAGGCCTGGGCCTCCTGCACATCGGTGGAGATGTCCGCGCCCTCATAGCCGGAGGTTTTGGTGGTCAGGAACTTCATCGTGAAGGTGCGCGCCAGGATTGCCTGGGCCTTCAGTGCCTCGATGGGCCAGGTGTTCTTCATTTCTCCCGCGACAACGCCCATGATGTAGCTCTCCAGATCCATCTCCTCCACGGTTTCAGACGCCGTGTTGTACACCTTGAGCACCGGCACGCCGTCCGCATTGCGGGAGAGCCGCTCCGGAATCTCCGGCACGTCGGCCTTGTCCGCATCATTGCTCTCATTTGTGCCCATGCAGCCGCTCAGGCTCAGAATCAGCGCCAGGCAGCAGAGTGTCGCCAGCATGCGCCGGAAGAATGTGGGTTTTCGGTTCATATCCATCACCTCGCGCTTAGATTGAACCGATGGCGCGAAAAAAATGCATCAATTCGCGAACAAACCCAACTCACCCACGGCCTGAGAGACCGTATCCACGCCCACCACGCGCATACCCTCCGGGATCTTCAGATTGCGCAGGTTGCCTTTGGGCAGAATCACCTGGTCGAAGCCCAGGCGCATGCACTCCAGAATGCGGCGCTCCGCCTGAGGCACAGCGCGCACCTCGCCCGCCAGGCCCACCTCGCCCATCACCGCCCAGTTGCCCTCAGTGGGACGGTTGCGGAAGGAGGAGGCGACGGCAGCGCACAGGGCAAGATCCGCCGCAGGCTCCGTCAGCGACAGGCCGCCGGCGATGTTGATGTATACGTCCTTGTCGTACAGGCGCATGCCGGCGCGCTTTTCCAGCACCGCCAGCAGCAATGCCAGGCGGCCCTGATCCACGCCGCTGGCCATGCGCCGGGGATTTCCGAACACGGTGGCCGACACCAGCGCCTGCACATCCGTCAAAAGCGGCCGGGAGCCTTCAATGGCGCACATGATGACCGAACCGCTGGCGTTGTGCGCGCGCTCGGAGAGCAGCGCTTCACTGGCGTTGAGCACCTCCGCCATGCCCTCGTTGGTCATCTCAAACATGCCCAGCTCGTTGACGGAGCCGAAGCGGTTCTTCACCGCGCGCAACAGCCGGTACTGATGCTGCCGGTCACCCTCGAAGTAGAGTACGGCATCCACCATGTGTTCCAGAATGCGCGGACCCGCAATGGCGCCCTCCTTCGTGACGTGGCCCACCAGAAATACGCTGCAGTTGCTCAGTTTCGCCAGACGCATCAGCCGCGATGCGCACTCGCGCACCTGGGATACGCTGCCCGGCGCAGAGGCCATCTCCGGCAGGTACATGGTCTGGATGGAATCTACCACCATGATCCGGGGCGCGAGCTGGTCCATGCGCTTCTCCACCGTGTTCAGATCGTTTTCCGAGAGCACGTAGAAGCCCGAGGTGCTGGCGCCCAGACGGTTGGCGCGCATCTTGATCTGCCGCGCGGACTCCTCGCCGGAGACGTAGAGCACGCGAATGTCCTCACGGGAGAGGTTGGCGCAGACCTGGGTCAGCAGCGTGGACTTGCCGATGCCGGGATCGCCGCCCACGAGCACCAGCGAACCCTCCACGATGCCGCCGCCCAGTACCCGATCCAGCTCGCCGATGCTGCTGGGGATGCGCGCGAGGGCGTCGTCGGGAATCTGATCGATGCGCAACGCCTCGGCGTCGCTGCCCGGCGCGCGCTTGAGCTTCTTTTCCGCCACATTGAACTCCACCTTGGGCGCCTGCTCCGTCAGCGTATTCCAGTTGCCGCAGTCCGGACACTTCCCCAGCCAGCGCGGCGTCTCATAGCCGCACTCGCTGCACACATAGACCGTCTTGGACTTTGCCACAGTTTTTACCTCCAGTATCTGCATTTTCAGGCGGCGGCTTAGCCACATGGGATTGTGCCTTCGCCGGTACTTTTCTGAAACTTATTATAGCATATCCCCGGAAAACTTGCCAGATCGGCGAATTCGTTTTATAATAAAATAGAGATTGTATTGTATCAAAGGGAGATATCTATGCAGGATACGGAGAAGAAATCCCCGGAAACCGAGCGCCCGCGCCAGGGCAGGCACGCTGCGCCCAAGCCCGCTGTCGAACCGGCAGATCCCGTTGAGAAGGATGTGCCGGTGGAGGAGGAGGTTCTCCTGGGCGAAGAGGGCGAGATCCCGCTGCGTCGAAAGAAAAAAACCGGAAAGAAGGCCGGCGTTGCATCCGGGAATGCAAAGAAATCCAACGGGAAGCACTCCGGGAAGAAGCCGAGGGCTAAGGGCAAAAAGAAGCGGGGCGCCAAGATTCTCAATGCGGTTCCCCCACTATTTTCCGACAAGAAATTTCATCGGAAGAAGAGCCTGTTCGAAATCATGAGCGCCACCAGTGAGGACGGCCCCTTCAAGCCGCTGCGCATCTTTGGTCATGAGATCCGCTTCTGGCCGCTGTTTTTGCTGGTGCTGCTGGCGATGCTGGTTGGTGTAATCGTCATAAGCAACGGCAATGTGACGGTGGTTTCGGAACAGGTCACGGTGGTCGGCCTGCCGAGTGATCTGGAGAATTACAGCATTCTGGTGATCTCCGACATGAATGGCAAGCGCTTCGGCGATCAGCAGAGTTCGCTTGCGCGACAGGTGGACAGTCTGGGCTACAACATGATCCTCTGCGTCGGCGATATGGTGGGCAGCGACGGCGATCCTGAACCCTTCTATGAATTCCTGGAGGGAATCTCCCATCCGGAGCGGGTCTATTTCGTCGCAGGAGATTCCGATCCCGGCCCCTACGTGGAGGTCGCCCGGGATATCCAGGGTACGCTGCAGCAGATCGTGCTGGAGGATTGGATCCTCGGCGCCATTGAGCGCGGCGCAAACTACGTGGACGCTCCGGTGAAGGTGAGCGTCGGCAGCAGCAATGTCTGGCTCACGCCCAGCAACTTCCTGAACGTGGAGGCCATTTCCTACCGCGAAACCTGGAGGGAGCAGATGCAGCAGGAGGAGGACGGCACCATTTCCGGCCTGGAATCCGACTACAACAGCCTGCCCTTCACCAGCTATCGCTATGCTCTTGCCCAGAAGTTCTACGATGCCGCAAACAGCATCTCCTCCTCGGATCTGCTGATCTGTCTCTCCCACATCGTGCCCAGCGACGGCTTCATCGAATCCGCTGCCACGCACGACAATGACGACGGGCTCTATCTGTTCGAGCCGGAGCTGATCGTATCCGGTCACTACTGCGGCGGCGTGTGGAAGATCCCCGTGCTGGGCGCCTTCTATGTGCCGAATCGCATGCTGCCCCGCTACGGCTGGTTCCCGGCGAAGGAGGATGTAAACGGCCTGAGCAAGATCGGCGAAAGTCAGGTCTATCTGACCGGCGGACTCTCGACCAACTCAAAGCTGCCGTTTTTGTTCTTCCGCGCGTTCAACGATCCGGAGATCAACATGCTGACTCTGACGGCCAAGCTGCCGGACAACATGCTGGAATCGGCGGTCTGGACCGGTAATTGATCCCATTTCCCCGCAGTTCGACGATGGACTGCGGGGTTTTCAGCTTTCAAAACGCCTGTACTCCAGTCTGGACGGATAAGCTCCGCCGGATCTCCCCGCAGCCATTGCGCTTGCGGGGAGATTTTTGCATAAAAACTTGAAAAATCCTCCATACTGAAAGCCGATTGTCGGGAGGTGAAAGTCGTGGCGGAGATGCCCCATGCCGATCTTCTGCACCAGAGCATTGATCCGGAGCTGGATCGGAGCCTGGATGCGCTCAAAACGATCCTGAATTATCCCAAGAATGAGGACGCGCAGTTCCGCGAATACCGCATTGGATCGCTGCGGGTCTGCGCCGCATACATCGAAGGCATGGCAGATGAGGAGCGCATCGCCGAATTCGTACTGCATGCCATCAAGGGTGCGAGGGACGTCCCTCCGGATCCGGCGAAGCGCGCAGAATGGCTGAACGAACGGCTGATTGAAATTGCCCAGTCGAAGTCCATCACGGAGAACAGCGAGGCCATTCCGGCGATCCTTTCGGGCATGGCCTGCCTGCTGATCGACGGTGCGGAGGAAGCGCTTCTACTGGAGACGCGCAACTATCCCCATCGCAGCGTGGAGCAGCCCACCACCGAGGCTGTGGTCGGCGGCCCGCACGAGGGCTTCAACGAGCACTTCCGCACGAACATCAGCCTGATTCGCCGCTACGTGCAGTCACCGGAGCTGATCACTCAGAAGATGACCGTCGGCACGCGCATTCCCACGCAGATTGCCATTCTGTATCTCAACGGCGTCGCCGAGGAAAAGTGCGTGCAGGAGGTCAAGCGCCGCCTGATGTGCATTCAGGCTGCGAAGATCGGCGGCATCGGCCAGCTTCAGCAGTATCTGGAGGACCGTCCCTACGCGCTGCTACCACAGATGCTTGAAACGGAGCGCCCGGATCGCGCCGCCTCCTGCCTGGAGGACGGCCAGATCGCCATCATCTGCGAAAACTCGCCCTACGCACTCATCGCGCCGGTGACCATCTTTCACCTGATTCACGCCTCGGACGATTCCTTCATGCGCTGGCAGTACGGCACGACGCTGCGGGTCATCCGCATGGCAGGCATCCTGGTGTCCCTGCTGCTGCCTGCGCTCTACATCGCCGTCACCCACTATCACACCCATCTGATCCCGATTTCGCTGCTGACCTCCATTGCCGAATCCAGGACAAACGTACCCTTTCCGATTCTGGTCGAAGTGCTCTTCATGGAGTTCTCCTTCTATCTGCTCAATGAGGCCGGCATGCGCACGCCCAAGCAGATCGGCTCCGCCTTCGGTATCATCGGCGCGCTGGTGCTGGGACAGGCGGCGGTTTCCGCGTCGATCATCAGTCCGATCCTGATCATCATCATTGCCCTCACCGGCCTGGGCAGCTACGCGATTCCAAACTTCGGCTTCGGCGTAGGACTGATGCTGTACCGGCTGCTGCTTGTACTCCTGAGCGCGTTGCTGGGCATTTACGGCGTGATTCTGGGCATGTTTCTGATCCTCGCCCACCTGTGCTCCATGAAGTCCTTCGGCGTGGATTACCTCGCGCCGGTTGCCCCGCACCGGTCGCACAACCCGGATATCCTGCTGCGGCTGCCGGTGTGGCGCCAGCGGCGGATTCTGTTCTTTGCCGCGCCCGACAGCTGGATGCGGGAGAAAAAGGAGGTCAAGAACCGATGAAGTATGTGCCCGGCAGAAGCGCAATGCTGCCTCTGATGTTCCTTGCAATCGTGACGCGCCTGTTCTGTGCGATGGCGGTGGAGTATTCAGGCGCCCACAATGCCGCCTGGATCTGCCCCTTGATCGGCCTGATCCTCTATCTTCCCTTTGCCTTTGCCCTGCAACGCGCCGCCGCCATCGGCAACGACAGCGCCTGGGGGAATCTGGAGCCGCGTCTCTCCCGCCCCATCGCCGCTTTGATTTTGCTGGCCTTTGCGATGCTTCTCCTGCTGGACGGCGCATCCATGATCCGCATGACTGCAAGTACGGCCAGCTATTCCATCGGCGATAAGGCCGTCGTCACCCTGGAGATCCCGCTGGCGCTGCTGACGGGCGCAATGATCCTGCTGGGACCGGACGCCACCGGGCACAACGCCCGGCTCGGACTCTACATTCTGGGCGTGCTCATGCTCATCATTGCGCTGGTGCAGATCCCCGCCTATCGCCCCGGCTGGCTGGTTCCGCTGCTGGGCGGCGGCATTCCTGCGCTCCTCACCGGTGGATTGCGCTGTGCGGGCTACATGGCGCTTCTGACGCTTTGCTGGATGCTTGCGGTACCGGATCGTGGCAAATGCAGCCCGGTGCTGTGCGGGGCAATCGCGGCCGCTGTCGCCGCACTGCTGCTGCTGTTTTTGCAGATGCTCAGTCCCACTTTTGTCGGAACGGAACTGCTGCTTCCGGCGCGCCTGGAGCTGATTCTGAACAATGGGCGCATCGCTGTGCCGCTCCAGCTGGTGTACCTGCTGGTGTGGTATGGCGGCTTTCTTCACCTGATCTCTGTGGAAATCGTCACGTCCGCGTGCCTGCTCAAGCGCCTGATGCCCGGCCTGAAGCCCTGGATCCTTGCCCTTTTCATCCCAGTCGCCGCGTTTTTGCTGGCAGAGATCAGCTTCATCCAGGAGCTTTACAGTCACCTCGCGGCACAGCTGCTGTACCCCGTGCTGGGCGTGTTGCTGCTCGCGGCGATGTCCCTGTCGGCGCTCTCGAAGGGAGGTGGGCGTGCATGCGCAAAGGCAAGCTGATGCTCGGCGCCCTGCTTCTGCTGTCCCTCGCGGCCCTGCTGAGCGGCTGCGCGGAATCGCGCCAGGTGGAGAACCAGGCCTACATTCTCGCGATGGGACTGGATTTGAACGACAACGGCGGCATTGCAATTTCCGCACTCAGCCCAAAGATCTCGGGCGGCGGTGGTGATGAGAGCGGCTCGGCGGGCAGCGGCAGCGAGAGCAGCGACTATCTCCACCTGTCCGTGCGCGGCGACAGCTACGAAAAGGCGCTGGAGCGGCTGAATTGGGCGGTTCCGCGCACGCTGAACCTCTCCCAGCTGAAGCTGATCGTATTCTCCCAGGAGCTTGTGGAGGCGATAAACTGCGCAGATCTGTTCGAGGAGATCGCCAAGACGGAGCTGTTGTTCACCGCCGCCCACGTCGTGGTCAGCGATTGCCGGGCGCAGGACTTCCTCGAGGCACTGGAGCCGACGGTTGGCACCCGGCTGTCCACCGACATCGATGCATCAATTGAGCACTACGTCAACTACGGCATCACGCCCGACAGCCGCCTGGCGACCCTGTTCTATCAGACGGATTCTGTCTATTCGGATCCGATGGCGATCTACGCGATGTTGGCGCAGGAGGGAGCGCCCGGCGGCGGCGAGGAGGATGCCAAGGAGGCATCGGCCCTTTCCGGACCGGCGGAACAAGTCTCTGCGGAACTGGATTCCGACATCAAGACCCGCTACCTGGGCGCGGCAGTGTTCTCGGACGGCAGCTTCTGCAGCCTGCTTGACGGCAGCGAGACGGTGCTGGCCAATCTGTTGAGTGGTTCGCTGAACGCATTCTGGTACACCCTGGAGGATGAGTGCATCAAGCTGAACATCGTGGGCAGCCCGAAGATCCGGGTGAATACCGGTGCAGATCCCGTGAAAATCGACATCTCCATTGATCTGTCCGTGAGCAACCAGGATCATTCGATGGACGCCGGTGTGCTGCGCGAAAGCCTGTGCAGCGACATCGAGGCGCTGATCGCACGCACGCAGGACATGGGCGCCGAACCCTTCGGCTTTGCGGAAATTGCCGCACGGCGTTTTGCCACGCTCGCGCAATGGCAGAGCTACGACTGGAAGCGCCGCTATTTGGATGCGGATGTGGAAATAAAACTGGAGTTTGAGCAGCTCAACGCTTGACAGGACGAACGCTGTTCCCTTACAATGATATTGGGTAGACAAAATACCTTTACGAAAGAAATGATTGCAGGTGTACACGCTCATCGTCAATCCAACCTCTGGCCGCGGCGTAGCCCTGAAGTGGCTTCGGGAGATCGAGGAGATCCTCAAGCAGCGCAGTTTGGAATACAGAATTGAACAGGCAAGCAAGCCCATGGATGCCGCACGCATCGCCCGCGAGACTGCTGCCCACAGGCCCGAGGGAATCATCGCCGTAGGCGGTGACGGCACCCTGTTTGAAATCATCAACGGCATGATCGGCAGCGACGTGCCGCTGTTGTTCGCTTCCTGCGGCACCGGAAACGACTTTGTGCGCACGCTGAAGCTGCCGAAGGATCCCGTGGAGGCCCTGCTGCAGCAGCTGGACGCGCCCACCAGCCGCATCGACGTGGGCAGAATGAACGATTACTACTTTCTGAATGTGGCGGGCACCGGCTTCGACGTCGAAGTGCTGCGCAACGCAGAGAAGTACAAGGAGCGCTACACCGGCCTGCGCACCTATCTGTTCGGCCTGTTCGACGCGATCCGCGACTTCCGGCCCATGACCGCGCACGTCTCTATTGACGACGGTCCAGAGGAGGAGGTCTCCTTCTCGATCCTGTCCATCGGAAACGGGCGCTACATCGGCGGCGGCATGAAGGCCGTGCCGGATGCCCTGTTGGACGACGGCCTGTTCGACGTGGTGACGGTGCGCCCGGTCATCAAGCCCGCCATCGCGCTGCTGATCGCCTTCTACATTGCCGGCAAGCACATCGCCCTGAAGCTGGGCGTGCTGCGTCGCTGCCGCAAGCTCAGTATCCGCCGCCCGGGCATGACACTCAACCTGGACGGTGAACTGTTCTCCGCCGACTCCGCGCGCTTTGAACTGCTTCCCGGTGCACTGTGCGTACGGGTACCGGGCATCAATGCTGCGAGCGCGCCTGCGAAAGCCCATACAGCATAAACAGCCCAATAAATCAGGACTTCCAAGGCTTTGCGTATTCATGGAAGTCCTTGCTTTTGTGGTGTTATGAAGCAGTTGATTTGATCGCTCATGCGGTTGCTGTGAGAACTGAACTTCGTTATTCAGAAGAGCTCTGGTGCTTACAGATGCCGCAGATTCCTCCTGTATTTAAGCAGCTCTTCCTCGCTGATCTCGGAGAGAATTCGATCGAGTGACGCAAGAAGCCTTTTCTTATCTTCCGGGAGCCTGCCGCTGAATTGAAATGCGTTGGACGCCCCCATCGCCGCAAAGTATGTAGAAATATTGAGGTTTTCCACAAGCGTGCGAAGCTCCCGATATTTCTCGTGCTCGCTCTCTTCCTCCCAATTTCCATTGCGAATTTCCTGATACAAATCGGATTCCGGATAGATCGTCAGCATATTCGGGCCCACCAGAAAGGGGTGCAGCTGATTGAATATCTCCGCCGATGCTCTGGCGCCGATCTCCCCGCGTCCCTTGCCGGAGACGCCGGTCAGATAGAAGAAACCGTAATCGATACCGGCCTGTTCCAAACGCTTGCACTGTGTCAGAATATCCTGGGAGGTGTAGCCCTTGCGCATGAAGGAAAGGGCCGCGTCATCTCCAGTTTCAACGCCGATCGTCAGCCCGGTGTAGCCTGCTTGCCGGAGTCTGTGCAGATCTTCATCCGTCTTGTTGGCAGAATCCGTAATGCGGGCGAAGCAGCCGATGGATTCGACGGAAGGCAGATACTTATGAATCAACGCCGCGATATCCAGTAATTTACCAGTTGAGAGGACAAACGGATTTGCGCCCGTCAGAAACACGCGCTTGACCGGCTCCGGGCCGCCTTTTCCCTGAAGGCGCGTCAGCATCCTGAAATCGGGGCTCGTTTGCAGCGTCTGCACCTCCAGCAGATCGCTTTCAATGTCTTTCATGGGACTCATTCTGAATTTGAACGGCAGTTCACTGTACAGCGTGCAGAACTTGCACTTGTGGTGTGTACAGCCTGCCGTCACTTCCAGCAGAAGCGAATCCGCTTCATAGGGAGGCCGCCAGATCGTACCTGTGTAATGCATAACCAGTACCTCTTTTGCAGTATTGTGCGCAGGCAACGAGACAAACCTGCGCACAACTGTCCCGTTGGGAACATTATAACAGGATACGGCAAAATGGAAAGTACTGTATCTTTGCTTGAGGGAATACCATAAGCATCTTCAGGTGAACGCAGTGCCTGAAGGGCCAGATTTGTTCGATATGTTCTGATCCAGTACACATCATGTGTGATTGGAAGAAAGGATGGAAAAATGCTGAAATTCGGAACGTTTGCAACTGAACTTAAAGGAGCCTTGCGTGAACGGTTGACCAATCAGCAGCTTATTAACCTGTTGTATGACGCACTTTTTGTCCCGGATACTGGACTACAGGTAACTAAGAATGCAGCAAGCAAGCTGATGAACTGTTCGCGTTTGGTTGACCCATGTGTTCAGCAGGCAGCCAAGGCCCCAGATGCCGAAGATAAAGTCCACAGGTATTTTTCTGAGACAGTCATCCCGCAGATTGACCCAGACCGTATTGATCACCTGATCATGCAATACCATAAGGCTATCGTCAGAAGCGCACGATACGGAACCGCTAATATTCGTGATATTCTGCAATATGCAAACAGCGACACATTGGACTTATTTCTTGCCAAATTGTATATGTATGTGGTGCGTGAGCGAAATATTGATGATTCCCATCGTTACATTGGTTGGGATACAGAGCCCGATGAAGATGATGGGTATGAAATGCCGGATTATTCAGAATATATAGCTAAGCTGGAAAGACGGTACAGTACGCTAAAAACGTTACTGTACAATGACGGCAACAAGCTGTTTTACAGCTTTTATGTATGCAACAATGTATCTGTGAGCTTCCCTCAGGGTGTATGGGAACGGCAGTATCAGCGTATCACCGTCTTCGATAGTGACGAATACAGAATACACATCCTCACCGTGCTTGAATTCATACAGCTTGGACGGGAAGTCGTCTTCCGGGTCGTTGCCTGAGCGAAGCGAAACGATGCCGTACTCTTCTTCAGATCCAGCGGCAGCCAGAATGTATGACCCAACTGGAATGTCACGACCACCGATGTAGGTTCCAGCCGTCAGGCGCGCAGTTTTCTCAATCTTTCGAGCAACTATCTCGCTTTGTACCTCGGCAAGCAGTACAAGGAGATCAGCATCGCTGTAGCTTCTGAAGTCTGTTGGTTCTTCGGCAAAGACGATGGTGCTGGATGCCACCAGCAGGCAGAGTGTCAGGATCAAAGCCAATAATCTCTTCATGATGCATCCTCCGTTCTTTGTGCAATCCCTGCATACATGATAACCACGCCGCCAGCCTTTTTTGTCTGCGAACGCTGACAAAATCACTGGCGGCTTTCCTTTTGCCCACAAACGCGACACGTTGCCCCACGTTGTGGCTTCACCCTCTCTCTTGGGGAAGTGCCAAGAAACGCCAAAGGCCCGACACGCGGCCACTGTGGGCCAAACACGGCAACCTCGAATCCGCGAAAATTACAAGGCCTCTTATGATGGCAAACGCCAATCAGAAAGGGACTTTGATTATGAACTACGATTACAGAGTTGTCGGTCAGATCATCGGGCGTATCCGGGTACAACGCGAGATGTCGCAGGAGGTGCTGTCCGGACTGGCAGGTGTCGCACGGAGCCATCTGGCGATGATAGAGAGCGGCAGCAAGAACGCAAACGTGGAAACGCTCTGGCGCATCGCGTCTGCGCTTGACATGCGGATGAGCGAATTGATGCGGTTGGTAGAGGATGAAATTGACCGGATGAACCATGTGACGAAACCATGATACATTGCGACGAAACTTGAAACCTTAGGACGAAACACAGAACTATTCGACGAAACTCAAGACCGGCATGTTGGAAGGGGTCACTTCTCCCTACATGCCGGTCTATTTATTTTCATTTGAGTGCCGAGCACTGCCTGTATGAATACGGAAAAGGCCTGAAATCGCCTGTTTTCATGGGATTTTTGGGGTTGAATGGACGTGGGCTTTGTATCAAAGACGGTAACTTGATAGACCCAACCAGCGTATGCGGCGGCAGATGCGTGGGCAATTCTACGCTTTTCATTCAATCCTTCAGATAGCAGCTCAGGTTCAATTCAGGATCGCACAGGCCCAGAAAGACCTCCCCTGCCCCGCTGATCCCCTGTGCCTTCAGCTCCTTGTCGAGCCAGGCTGCGTCGCGGCCCATGCGCTTCAGGTTCTCCTCCAGGATGCGCCCGTCCATGATGACCTCGGTAAATATCTTCTCCTGTTCCGGCGCGAGGTTCATGTCCCCGGGCGTGACGGGCCGGTGCTGCGCCGCAGGCAGGATGCTCAGCTTGCCGTTGTACTCAAAGACGGCAGTCTGGATGTCCGCCAGATCGAAGTAGCCCTGCTGGCGGCACATCACCATGAACTCGCTCAGCTCCAGCTTGGCCTTCTTCATGTCGCCGCGGTACAACTTCCCGTTGTCCATGACGATGGTGGGCGTGCCGTTGCTGTACTTGCGCATCTGGGAAAAGCGCAGGTTCATCAGCGACAGCAGCCAGGTGATCAGCGCGTACACGGCGATGGCCACCAGCGGCTTCCACATGTTCTCCAGATCCGTGGCCAGCTCCGCGCCGATGGAGCCGATGGTGATGCCCGTAATGTAGTCCAGAAAGTCCAGCTGGGAGACCTGCTTCCTGCCGATGAGCTTGGCCGACAGAAACAGCGCGGCGTAGGACAGCAGCGAAGCGAGCACAATCTTTGCGGTTTCCATATCCATCCTCCGAAGGTTTTTTTCTTAGGATGGCGGTCTGCGCCGCGATTATGCCAGATTCCACACATGAAAAGGGAACCGTCCGCGCGGAACGGTTCCCCTTATGAGTTATGTTACTGAAGGATTGCACCCTTGTCGGCGGAGGATACGAGCTTTGCATAGCGGGCCAGGTAGCCGGTCTTTACCTTCGGCTCCGGGCAGACCCACTTTGCGCGGCGCTCGGCGAGCACCTCGTCGGACACCTTCAGCTCGATCTTGCAGTTGGGGATGTCGATGGCAATGTGGTCGCCCTCCTCAACCAGCGCAATCAGTCCGCCCGCAGCGGCCTCGGGGCTGATGTGGCCGATGGATGCACCGCGGGTCGCGCCGGAGAAGCGGCCATCCGTGATCAGCGCAACGCTCTCGCCCAGGCCCATGCCGCAGATGGCGGAGGTGGGATTGAGCATCTCGCGCATGCCCGGGCCGCCCTTGGGGCCCTCGTAGCGGATGACCACCACGTCGCCGGCGACGATCTTCTTCTCATAGATGGCGGCGATGGCCTCCTCCTCGGAGTCGAACACGCGGGCGGGGCCCTCGTGCACCATCATCTCGGGTGCGACGGCGCTCTGCTTGACCACGCAGCCGTCCACAGCCAGGTTGCCCTTGAGCACCGCGATGCCGCCCTGTGCGGAATAGGGATTGTCGACGGGACGGATGATCTCGGGATTCAGGTTGGCAACGCCCTCCAGGTTCTCCTCGATGGTCTTGCCGGTGACGGTCATCAGGCTGGTGTCCAGCAGGTTCTTCTTGGTGA
This sequence comes from Clostridiales bacterium, assembly GCA_004557125.1. Taxonomy (GTDB): domain Bacteria; phylum Bacillota; class Clostridia; order Christensenellales; family Aristaeellaceae; genus SFTH01. The sequence goes on from SFET01000002.1 coordinate 77,650, forward strand.
GCTCCTTCATCACTGCCAGCACGCCGCCAGCGCGATCCAGATCCTCCATGAAGGTGTCGCCCGCCGGGGCCAGGTGGCACAGGTTCGGGGTGTGGGCGGAGATTTCGTTGGACATGTCCAGATCGATCTCCACGCCCGCCTCATGGGCGATGGCTGGCAGGTGCAGCATGGTGTTGGTGGAGCAGCCCAGCGCCATATCCACGGTCTCGGCGTTGTGGAAGGCGGCGGGGATCATGATGTCGCGGGGACGGATGTTGCGCTTGACCAGCTCCATGATCTGCATACCGGCCTTCTTGGCCAGGCGGATGCGGGCGGAGTAGGGCGCGGGGATGGTGCCGTTGCCCGGAAGCGCCATGCCGATGGCCTCGGTCAGGCAGTTCATGGAATTGGCGGTGTACATGCCGGAGCAGGAGCCGCAGCTGGGACAGGCATTCTCCTCGTAGTCCAGCACGCCCTTCTCGTCCAGGGTACCGGCCTTGTACGCGCCCACGGCCTCGAACATGTGGCTCAGGCAGGTGCGGCGGCCATCCTTCAGGTGTCCGGCCAGCATCGGGCCACCGGAGACGAAGATGGTGGGAATGTTCAGGCGCGCGGCGGCCATCAGCAGGCCGGGCACGTTCTTGTCGCAGTTGGGGATCATCACCAGGCCGTCGAACTGATGGGCGATGGCCATGGCCTCGGTGGAGTCCGCGATCAGGTCGCGGGTCACCAGGGAGTACTTCATGCCGATGTGGCCCATGGCGATGCCGTCGCAGACGGCGATGGCCGGGAACATGATGGGCGTGCCGCCCGCAGCGCGTACACCGGCCTTGACCGCATCCGCGATCTTGTCCAGGTTCATGTGGCCCGGAACAACCTCGTTGTAGGAGCTGACCACGCCGATGATCGGGCGGCGGATCTCCTCGTCGGTATAGCCCAGCGCGTAGAGCAGGCTACGGTTCGGCGCGCGCTCAACGCCCGCCTTGATGTAATCCGAATTCATAATATGCTACCTCCAGTACATTTGGATGTTTTACAGGATTCCGGGAACGATCAGCGGCACGAACACGATGGCCAGGAACACGATGATCAGGCCGATCAGGTAGGGCACGACGGACTTCGAAATCTTCTCGATGGGCAGTCCCGTGATGCCGGTAGCGACGAACAGGTTGATGGCCACAGGCGGGGTGATCATGCCGATGGCGATGCCCACCACGAACAGGATGCCGAAGTGCAGCGTGGACACGCCCAGCGCGCGCACCAGGGGCAGGAACACGGGCGTGAGGATGATGATGGCCGAGGAGGTCTCCATGAACACGCCGGCGATCAGGATGATGATGGAGATCAGCATCATGATGATGTACTTGTTCTGGGAGATGGCGAGCACTGCGGAGCAGATGGTCTCGGGAATCTTCCAGTTGGCCAGCGCCCAGCCGAAGGGGCCGGAGCAGGCGATGATGATCATGATGACCGCGCTGGTCTTGGCGGAACCCAGCATGATCTGGAACAGCGCCTTGGGCGTGAGATCGCGATAGACGAGGATCGATACCAGCACCGCGTAGACGACCGCCACAGCCGCCGCCTCAGAGGGCGTGAAGTAGCCGGAGAAGATGCCGCCCAGGATGATCAGGGGCATCAGAATCGCCGGAATGGCCTTCAGGAAGGTCTTGCCGATGTTCTTGATGGAGAAGCTTGCTCCCTTGGGATAGTGCCACCTGTACGCCTGCCACAGGGCAATTGCGATCAGGATGGTGCCCATCAGGATGCCGGGCATAAAGCCGGCCTTGAACAGGCGGTTGACGCTCTCCTCCGCGATGACGGCGTAGAGCACCATGGGCACCGACGGCGGAATGACGACGCCGATGGTTCCGGCAGCCGCGACCAGTGCGGCGGCGGAATCCTCGCGATAGCCGCGCTTCTTCAGCTCGGGAACCAGCGTCGCGCCCACGGCGGCGGTGGTGGCCGCGCCGGAGCCGGAGATGGCTGCGAAGAACATGCCCGCCAGCACCGAGACCACGCTCAGGCCGCCGCGGATCATACCCAGGAAGGATTCGCAGAACTCCACCAGAACCTTGGAAATCTTGCCCTTCGCCAGCAGGTCGCCCGCCAGAATGAAGAACGGCACTGCGATCAGGCTGAAGGAATCGCAGCTCTGGAACATGCGTTGCACGACGATCATCATCTTGCTTCCGCCATAGCCGGCGAACATCGTCACCGCTGCGGCAGAGCAGATGGAGAAGGCAACCGGTACGCCGATGACCAGCAGCACCAGGAACACAATAAAGAGAATTGCAGCCATCAGCCCTTGACCTCCTTTTCTGCATTGGGTTTTGCCAGAATTTCATCCAGCATCATCACGAAAGCATGGTACATCATGATGATCATGCTGATCGGGATGCACACGAAGACGTACTTCATCTTGATCGGCAGCGCAGTGGCCGTCTTGGTCAGCTTGCCGGTGTACATGCAGCCGTAATAGAACAGCACCGCGAACAGCACCAGGCAGATGGCGTGCACCAGGATGCGCAGAACCCGGGAAACCTTTTCCGGGAATGCATTCTGCACGAAGGTGATGGAGATGTTGCCGCTGTGGCGATAGACGCAGGTCGCGCCAAAGAAGGTGGACCAGATCAGCAGATAGCGCGTCACCTCATCGGACCAGGACAGCGCCGTGAACCAGGTGCGGAATACGATCTGCGCAGCAGTAATAATCACCATCGCGCCGATCATGATCACGATCAGCACGCCGCAGATCTTGTCCAGCGCGTTGCTGATCTTATCCAGACAGGCCTTTACTTTCAAACAGTATACCCCCTCGTATCTCCCAAGTCTCCACTTTCAGGCTGTTGAAGGACTGCACGGAGAGCGTTCCCTCCATGCCGTCATGTGGCGGCGCTCCGTTTCCGGAGCGCCGTAGGTGTGCGCTTATTCAGCGAGCTGTGCCTGAATGCGGGCGACGTAGTCCGCATACTGCGGATAGGCGTCGTACACGCCCTGAACGGCCTCACGGAAGGAATCCACGTCGGGATCCTCGACGACCTCAACGCCGTGCGCCTTGATCTCAGCCAGCTGGCCGGCTTCCTGCTCGGCAACCCAAGCGCGCTCATACTCGGCGGCCTCCTGGGCGGACTCCAGGAAGATCTGCTGGGTGGCCTCGTCCAGGCCGTTGAACACGTCCAGGCTCATGGTGATGATGGCAGTGGCATAGCTGTGACGGTCCAGGGTCACGTACTTCTGGTTGTAATCCCACAGGCCGTAGGAGTAGATGACGTTGACGGGGTTCTCCTCGCCCTCGATGGTGCCCTGCTGCATGGCGGTCAGCGCCTCAGCCCAGGCCATGGGAACGGCGTTCACGCCCAGCGCGTTGAAGGTGGCGGTGTAGACCTCGTTCTCCATCACGCGCAGCTTCAGGCCCTCCAGGTCGGCGGCGCAGGTCACGGGGCGCACGGAGTTGGTCACGTTGCGGAAGCCGCGCTCAGCGTAGGCCAGGCCCTTCAGACCAACCTCTTCCAGGGTGCCGAGCAGCTCCTTGCCGATCTCGCCGTCCAGAACCGCATAGGCTTCCTCGTTGCTGGCGAACAGGAAGGGCATGTCCAGAACGCCCATCATCTCGGAGAAGTTGACGAAGGGGCCGGAGGTGATGATGCCCATGTCCAGCATGCCCATGGTCATGCTGTCCAGCATGTCGCTCTCGCCGCCCAGGGTGCCGTTGGGATAGATCTCGATCTTGTATTCGCCGTTGGTGCGCTCTGCAACCAGCTCAGCAAACTTCTCAGCGCAGACCTGGAAGGAGTCCTGCTCGTTGACGGTGGTGCCCAGCTGCAGCACAGTCTCCGCCATCGCGGAAGCGCTCAGGCACAGAACCAGTGCCAGAACCAGAGCAAACATCTTTTTCATCTTGGTTTCCCCCTTGAAAATACTTGTATTTTTCAGCGCCATAGGCGATTGAAGCAGAGGATTCGGGCACCCTTGCCGCTCCGTCAGAGAGGTGCAGGTGCGTAAAAAAACGCTCCTGTCTCACTTTTCAGAGACAGAAGCGCGGCTTCTGCGGTACCACTCCAATTGCCGCTCTTCGCGGCCACTCAGCCACATCGGCGGCATGATCTGCCGCGAATGCGAAACGCCTGTAACGGGGCGTCAAGCCGGTTCCACTTACACAGCGATGCACCTTCAGCGAACTGCTCTGGGAGGATCTTCCTGACTGACTTGCACACCGCCTCGCACCGACCGGCGGCTCTCTGGAATGCGCATCAGCGTACTTTTCCCTTCAACGCAATTTTTTCGGTTGAACTGGACATATTCTAGTACCAATGCGACAATTTGTCAATACCATTCCGGAATATTTTTCAAAGAATTCTCTCACTTGCCGACATATTCCGACAAATTTCTCCATTTTTACGAATATTTGCTGCAGTATTAAAAGAATCTTTTCGATTTTTCACACAAGGCAGCCATACTAAAACGGTGGCTCCAATCCAAACTTTTTCATCCAGGCATTGATCTGAACGAGATATGCCAGCATTTGCGGACCGGCCATCAGCTGCCCGAACCAATGCTTCCCGCAATCCCCCGCCGAGAGCAAAAGCCTCTCGCGCAGCGCCGCTTCGTCAATGATCGCGCGTATGGGTGCGTCTTTCTCCGCCAGCAGCTGTTCCACACGCACCTTAACCAGCGCCTCGTATGCAGGATTGTGGGTCTTGGGATAGGGACTCTTGGGCCGGCTGCGCACATCTTCCGGCAGGATGTCCCGCGCCGCATCCCGCAGCAGCTGCTTGCGCACGCCGCCCCGTGCCTTCATCTCCCAGGGAATGTTCCAGACGTACTCCACCAGATGCTGATCGCAGAAGGGGACGCGCACCTCCAGCCCACTGGCCATGGACATCCGATCCTTGCGCTCCAGCAGCGTCGACATGAACCAGTTTAGGTTCAGCCAGGTAACCTCGCGTCGGCGCTTTGCCGCCCCCACTTCCCCCTCCAGCCGCGGCGTCTCCGCAACGGAGGCGGCATAGCGGCTGTGCACGTAATCCCCCACGGCCAGTCGGCGCCAGACCTCCTTGTTCCATGTGCTCCTGCGCACTTCGAGATCCATGCTCCAGGGAAAGCCGTCCGCGAACAGCATTTCCGGACGCACGAACCAGGGATAGCCGCCGAAAATCTCGTCCGCACACTCTCCGGACAGTGCCACCACGTGATGCTGCGACACCTCGCGGCAGAACCACCAGAGCGACGAATCCACATCCGCCATGCCGGGCAGATCCTTCGCCTCCATCGCAGGCACCAGAGCGTCGCACAGCGCAGCAATCGGGCAGGTCAGTATGCGATGCCGGGTGTGAAATGCCTCCGCCATGCGCATCGCCCAGGGTGCGTCGTCATCCGGTTGGAATGCGGTCGGATGAAAGTAGCGCGCGTTGTCGGCATAGTCGAAGGAGTAGGTCTCCAGGGATGGCCGTCCCTGCGCTGCAATTTCCCGGGCCGCCACCGCGGTGATGATGCTCGAATCCAGACCACCCGACAGGAAGGTACACAGGGACACGTCGCTGGCCAGCTGTCGCCGGATCGCGCCCGTAAGCAGTTCGCGCGTGTGATGCACGCTGTCCTCGTAGTTCTCCCGATGGGGACGGCTCTCCAGCTGCCAGTAGCGCCAGCTGCGCACGCCGCTGCGCGTTGCGCGCATGCAGTGGCCCGGTTTCAGCTCCGAAACGTTTGCAAATACGCCAAAACCTGCCGTGCGTGCCGGACCGATGCCCAACACCTCCCGCCATCCGTCGTCGCCCACCCTCGGCCGAAAGCCCGGATAGTCGAACAGCGCCTTGATCTCCGAAGCGAACAGCAGTGTGCCGTCGGAGGCGTGCGCGTAGAACAGTGGCTTCACACCAAAACGGTCCCGACACAGGAAGAAGCGTTCGCGAATGCCATCCCAGATGACGAAGGCATAGATGCCCTCCAGGCGGTGCACGCATGCCTCGCCCCACTCCATGTAGGACAGCAGCAGCACTTCCGTATCGCAGTCCGTCTCAAAGGCCCAGCCCTTTGATCCAAGCTCCCGGCGCAGGTGTTTTGCATTGTACAATTCCCCGTTGTATGCAATGGCGAATTCGTGCCGGCCCCGCCTGCGCACCATGGGCTGATGTCCTCGCGCAGGATCCATCACCGCCAGCCTTCGATGGGCGAGCACACCGTGGCTGTTGGCCCATTGGCCCTTGCCATTCGGGCCGCGGTGGTTCAGCGTCTCCCCCATCTCCCGCGCAATGGTCTGCCTTTCCGGGCGTTCATTGTTCTGATCGAATGCAATCAAGCCAGCAATTCCGCACATAGCGACACTCCCTTCGAAGAAACATCCCAGCATATGCGCAGAATTCGACCGACATGCATTTCTCTGTTTCGCACCTTCAGTCCGATATGCGACAAAAGCGGCCGGGCCGGTCAAAGACCGACACAGCCGCTTTGCACGTTTGTTCATTTCTTTCCCTTGCCGGGGTCCTCTGCAATGTAGGCCACGCCCACGCAGCCCCTTCCCAGATGCGCGCCGAGCACCGGACCGATCCGCCTGCGCTCGATCTCGCGATCCTCTCGGGCGAGCTTCACCGGCAGCTTCTCCGCAGCTTCCGCGCCGAGGAAGTTGTCCACCACCAGCAGACCCTTCGCATCCTTGCAGAAGGCGCACAGCTTGTTCGCCTGATCCAGACGGCCGCGCGCGAGGCCTGCCGAAACCACCGCGCCGTCGCGCATCTCCAGGATGGGCTTGATGTTCAGCACGGTGGAGACGGACATGCGCACGTTGCCCAGACGGCCGCTACGCCGCAGGGGCGCCATGTCGTCCACCGAGAAGCAGATCCGCACGCGCTCGCGCAGCTTCTGCATCTCCTTTGCCACCGCCGAGAGCTTCGCACCCGCACTGATGCGCATGCGCGCCTCGCGAATCAGCAGGTACAGCCCGGAGCAGGTGGTCAGGGAGTCCACGATCTCGATGTGCTGCTTCCCCACTTCCTTCGCCGCCAGCACCGCATTGGCATAGGTGCCGCTCAGGCGGGAGGAGATGGTGAGACAGAGAATCTCGTAGCCTGCCTTTTTCAGCAGCTTGAAGGTATTGATGAAGCCGTTCAGCGACGCCTGGGAGGTGTGCACGGAATCGATGTGCTCCGCTACCTCCATCTCCGCCTTGAAATCCGCGTCGATGCAGCCCTCATTGAAGCTCTGGTTGTCCGAAAAGGAGTAGCTCATGGGGACCACGACGACCCCAAGGGCCACCGCTTCTTCATGGGTGAGATAGGCAGTACTGTCGGTTACGATGGCAATCACGCACATCCACCCCCTATTTTGCGAAACTTCTGATACCGCTTGTCCAGCAGGACGTCCGCATCCAGCGCGAGATTGCGCCGGAATGTTTCGGCTATTGCATCCTTCAGGCGCTGCATATCCACGCCGCCCTCCTGAACGGACGGAACGATCCTTTCGATCACGCCGAATTCATGGAGATCCTTTGCAGTGAGATGCAAACTCTCCGCGGCCTCCCGGGCGCGGTTGGCGTCCTTCCAGAGGATGCTCGCCGCACCCTCCGGAGAGATGACGGAGTAGTACGCATCCTCCAGCATCCACACCTCGTCTGCAACCGCCAGCGCCAGCGCGCCGCCGCTGCCGCCCTCGCCGATGACGATGCTCAGAACAGGCGTGCGCACGGTCATCAGCTCCGACATGTTCTCGGCGATGGCCTGGCCCTGACCGCGCTCCTCGGCACCGACGCCGCAGTAGGCGCCCGAGGTATCCACCAGGCAGAGGATCGGCCGATGGAACTTCTCCGCCAGCTTGATCTGGCGCAGCGACTTGCGGTAGCCTTCGGGATTGGCAGAGCCGAAGTTGTGTTTGAGCTTGTCAGCGGTATCCGTACCCTTTTCGATACCGATGACGGTCACGGGCATGCCGGACAGGCTACCGATGCCACTGATGACGGCGGTATCGTCGCCGAAGCGCCGGTCGCCGTGCATCTCGATGAAATTGTCAATCATGCCGTCGATGTAGGCCTTCGCCGTGGGTCGCCCGGCGCTACGCGAGGCCTGCACGCACTCGTAAGCCCTCATGCTCCGGCCTCCCTTCCATGCAGCCGCAGAAGCTCTGCAAGGCTGATCTTCAATTCACGGCGGTCGCAGATCATATCCACGAAGCCCTTATCCAGAAGAAATTCGGAGCGCTGGAAGCCCTCCTTGAGCTTTTGGCGAATGGTCTGCTCGATGACCCGCGGGCCTGCAAAGCCGATCAGCGCGTCCGGTTCGGCGATGATGATATCGCCCTCCATGGCAAAGCTCGCCATGACGCCGCCGGTGGTGGGATCTGTGAGCACCGAAATGTACAGTCCACCGTCGTCAGAATGTCGCTTGACTGCGCCCGAGGTCTTTGCCATCTGCATCAGCGACAGCACACCCTCCTGCATCCGCGCACCGCCGGATACGCAAAAGCCGATCACCGGCAGCGAACGCGCACGCGCGAGCTCGAACAGGCGGGTAATCTTTTCGCCCACGGCGGTGCCCATGGAGCCCATGATGAAGGCGCCCTCCATGGCGAACAGGCAGGTCTGCATGCCCTCGATCCGGCAAATACCGGTGAGCACGCCCTCGATCTCGCCGGACTGCTCCCGCGCCTGGGCGAGCTTGGCGGCATAGCCCTCGAAGTTGAGCGCGTCCTCCCCCGTGAGATCCGCCCACAGTTCCTCAAAGCTGCCCGCATCGGCGATCAGCTCGACGCGCCTGCGGGCACTCATGCGGAAGTGATGTCCACAGGACGGACACACCCAGGCATTGTCCTGAAGATCCGCCGCCGCGCACATCTTCTTGCACTTCGGGCAGGAGGTATAGAGCTCCTCCGGGCTCTCCGGCTTGTTCTGCGCATTTGAACCCGCGTCCTCCAACTCGATGTTGGGCCGCCGGAACAATCGTCTGTTGAGCATCGCTTACCTCCCGTCCAGATATTCAGTGGTATAGGTTCCCTGCTGAAACGCGCGTTCCGCAATCAGATCGGACTGCATCCAACCGGTGTGCTCCACGCCCTCGATGACCATCTCGCACAGCGCCGCCTGCATCTTGCGAATCGCTTCGGCCCGCGTCGGCGCGTGCACGATCAGCTTGGCCACCATGGAATCGTAGAAGGGCGGAATCACATAATCCTGATACAGTGCCGTATCAAAGCGCACCATGGGGCCGCCCGGCACGTGCAGAAGCGTCACCTTGCCGGCGCAGGGGCGGAAATTTTCCGCCGGATTCTCCGCATTGATGCGGCATTCGATGGCGTGGCCCCGCTGTGCGACGTCCCGCTGCGCAAAGGGCAGCTCCAGTCCTGCCGCAACGCGGATCTGCCACTTGACCAGATCCACGCCGGTCACCATCTCCGTCACCGGATGCTCCACCTGCAGGCGCGTGTTCATTTCCATAAAATAGAACTGCTTGTCCTGGGTGAGCAGGAATTCCACCGTGCCGACGCCCTCGTAGCCCACCGCCTTTGCAGCGCGCACCGCAGCGTCCAGCATCTTCTCCCGCAGTTGGGGATCCACCGCCGGAGAGGGGCTCTCCTCGATCAGCTTCTGGTGCAGGCGCTGCATGGAGCACTCGCGCTCGCCCAGCGTGACCACATTCCCATGCGCGTCGCACAACAGCTGCACCTCGATGTGCTTGACATCCTGCAGCAGCTTCTCCATGTAGACCTCGCCGTCTCCGAAAGCGCTCTGTGCCTCCGCTCTGGCCGACAAATAGGCGTTCTCCAGTTCGTCGGTCTGGTTCACGCGACGAATGCCGCGTCCGCCGCCGCCGGAGCGCGCCTTGATCAGCAGCGGATAGCCGATGCGCTCCGCCTCGGAATGCAGCTGATCCATGCTCTCCACCAGATCGCAGCCCGGAACCACGGGCACGCCGGCCTCCTTCATGGTGCGCCGTGCCTCGTCCTTGTCGCCCATTCTGCGAATAACCTCCGCCGTCGGACCGATGAACTTGATGTTGCAGCTTTCGCACAGCTCTGCAAAGCGCGCATTCTCCGACAGCAGACCGTAGCCGGGATGGATGGCCTGCGCTCCGGTGACGATCGCTGCAGAGAGCACCGCAGGCATGTTCAGATAGCTGCCCGATGCGGGCGCGGGGCCGATGCACACGCTCTCGTCCGCGAGGGAAACGTGCAGCGCGTTTCGATCCGCTTCAGAAAAAACCGCCACCGTGGATATGCCCATCTCCTTGCAGGAGCGGATCACGCGCACGGCGATCTCCCCACGGTTGGCTATCAGAATCTTTGGAAACAAGTGGAAGCCTCCTGTCGCTCAAGCGCCGCAGGCCCATACCTGCGCGCGCCGCATTACTGCGTAAGAATGAAGGAAAATTCGCCCGACACGCACAATTCGCCGTCCACGCGCGCCTCGCCGCGCACGACGTACACGTTCAGCTTCTGACGAATCAGCTCCGAGCGCATTTCAAGCGTATCGCCCGGACGCACCATGCGGCGGAAACGCACCTTGTCGATTCCGGCATAGTAGGCAATCTTGCCCTTGAGTGCATCCTGGAACAGCATACAGCTCGCCTGCGCGACGATCTCGCACTGCACCACGCCCGGCATCACCGGATTTCCCGGGAAGTGGCCGTCGAAGAACCACTCGTCGCCCCGGGCATGGTACTTGCCGTAGGCTGCGCCGTCCTCGCCGAGCCAGGCTTCATCCAGCAGCAGCATGCTGTCGCGATGCGGCAGGATCTGCATGATCTCTTCTCGGTTCATAATTCCTCTCCTAACACAGCTTGAACAGCGGCTGGCCGTACTCCACCACATCGCCGTTGTTCACGCACACGTCTACGACCTCGCCGTCCATGTCGGCGGTCAGCTCGTTCATCAGCTTCATGGCCTCGATGATGCACACCACATCGCCCTTTTTGACCTTGCTGCCGACCTGCACAAAGGGCGCGGCATCCGGCGAGGGCGAAGCGTAGAATACGCCCACCATCGGGCTCTTGATCTCCCGCATGCGGTTGAAATCCACGGTGGATTCTTCCCGGATTACGGGTTCCGGCGCCTCCATGATCGGAACCGGCGCAGCCACAGGCGCGGGCGCAACCTGCTGCTGGCAGGCGCGCTCGATGCGGATGTGGTTGTCATTTTCGCTGATTTCCAGCGCGCTCAGCCCATTGTCGTGCACGATCTGGGCCAGCTCGCGAATCTGTTTGATGTTCATACGCACCTCCGAAGGGCGATGACGGCGTTGTGTCCGCCAAAGCCAAGGGAAACCGACAGTGCCGCCTCGGCCTGCACCTCAACGGCCGCATTGGGCACGTAGTTGAGATCGCACTCAGGATCCGGCCGTTCCAGATGGATTGTCGGGAAGATCACGCCCCTGGACAGGCTCAGCGCGCAGACGATGCACTCAATCGCGCCCGCCGCGCCCAGCATGTGGCCGGTCATGGACTTTGTCGAGCTGATCAGCGCATCGCGAGCCTTCTCCTCGCCCAGCGCCTTCTTGATGGCCATGGTCTCGATGGAGTCGTTCAGGTGCGTGCCGGTGCCATGGGCGTTGATGTACAGCGCACCCTCGGGGCAGTTCATCTCCTCATAGGCCTGACGGATCGCGCGCGCGCCGCCCTCGCCGTCGGATGCCGGTGCGGTGATGTGGAAGGCGTCGCAGGTGTTGCCGTAGCCGGCCAGTTCGGCGTAGATGTGCGCGCCGCGCTGAAGCGCGTGCTCGTACTCCTCAAGCACCACGATGCCCGCGCCCTCGCCCATGACGAAGCCGCCGCGGCGCTTGTCGAAGGGCAGGGATGCCGCCTCGGGATCAGAGGACTCGGTCAGGGCCTTGCAGTTGGCGAAGCCGCCCACCGCCAACGCATTGATGGAGGCCTCGCTGCCGCCCGCGATGATCGCGTCGGCATAGCCGTGATGGATCGCGCGATAGGCCTCGCCGATGGTGTTGGTGGAAGTGGCGCAGGCCGTCACCACCGGAAGGCTCGGGCCCTTGCAGCCAAAGCGAATGGCAATGTTGCCCGCAGCGATGTTGGAAATCATCATCGGCACGAACAGCGGCGAAATGCGGGAGGGACCGCGCTTGAAGAGCTTGTCGCACTCCGTGAGGATCGTGCTGATGCCGCCGATGCCGCTGCCCACATACACGCCCAGGCGCTCGGGATCCACCTTGCCCTCGATGCCGCTGTCGGCAACTGCCTGAATGGCCGCCGCCATGGCGTACTGGGTGAAGAGATCCATGCGCCGCGCATCGCCGCGGGCGATTCCGTGCTTCTCGGGATCAAATTCCTTGACCTCTGCCGCCACGGAAATCTTGGTGTCGGAAGGATCAAAGCGCGTAATCTTGCCGACACCGCACCTGCCGTTTTTCAGGCTCTCGAAGACCGACTCAATATCACAGCCGATGGGCGAGATCGCGCCCATGCCGGTAATGACAACTCTGTTCATAGTACCTCCTGATGAAGCGGCCGGCTCCGCGCGAAGCGGAGCGGCGCGCGCTTCTTATATATACATGCCGCCGTCCACCTTGAGGACGCAGCCGGTGATGTAGCCCGCCTCGTCGCTGGCCAGGAAGCGCACGGCGTTGGCAACGTCCTCAGGGCGGCCCATGCGGCCCATGGGAACCTGCGCGACGCCCGCTTTCAGCGCGGCTTCGTTCATGGAGCGGGTCATGTCCGTCTCGATGAAGCCCGGCGCGACGGCGTTTACGGTGATGCCGCGGGAAGCAACCTCCCGGGCGATGGTCTTGGTCAGTCCGATAAGGCCCGCCTTGCTGGAGGCGTAGTTGGCCTGACCGGCGTTGCCCATCATGCCGGAGACCGAGGAAATGTTGATGATGCGGCCCGACCTGCGGCGCAGAAAGCCCGGCAGACAGGCGTGGATCATGTTGAATGCGCCGGTGAGGTTCGTGTCCAGCACCGCGCGGAAGTTCTCGGCGCTCATGCGCATGGCCAGGCCGTCGCGCACGATGCCCGCATTGTTGACCAGGATGTCCGGCAGGCCCAGCTCATCGCAGACCTGCTTGAAGGCCGCGGCAACCTGGTTTTCATCGGACACGTCGCACTGCACGCAGATTGCGCGCACGCCCAGACCCTGCAGCTGCTGAACGGTCTCCTCCGCAGCGTCCTTGCGGCCCGCATAGAACACCGCAACATCGCAGCCAGCTTCGGCGAGCTTCAATGCGATGGCGCGGCCAATGCCGCGGGAGCCGCCCGTTACCAGCGCGATCTTACCCTTCATGGACGATTCCCTCCCTCAGCTTCTCGATGTCCTCCGGTTTCTCCACATTGAACACGCGCACATCGGAACTGGTCTTGCGAATCAGGCCCGAGAGGGTCTTGCCCGCGCCCAGCTCGACAAAGGTATCCACGCCCGCGGCGATCATGTTTTCGATGGTCTGCTGCCAGCGCACCGGATTGCAGATCTGCTTCGTCAGCAGCTCCGCGCCGTCTTTGCCGTAGGGCTGCGCGTTCAGGTTGGCGTAGAGCGGAATTTCCGTTCTGTTGAGCGGACGATCCTTCAGGTATTCTGCCAGCTCTGCGGACGCGTCGCCCATCCAGGGCGTGTGGAACGCACCGCCCACCTTCAGGCGCATCATGCGGCCGCGTGCCGCCGTGACCTTCTCGCTCAGTGCATCGAAGATTTCCGATGCGCAGGCCACCACGGTCTGGCCCGGGCAGTTGTAGTTGACCGGATAGGCCTGATTCGGAAATTCGCGGCAGATTGCCTCCACCTGCTCCGGCGTCAGGCGCAGCACAGCGCCCATCGCGCCGCTGACCTTCTCCGCACAGGCCTGCATGGCCTCGCCACGGCGAACCACGAAGCGGAAGGCGTCCTCCAGGGCCATGGCTCCCGCAAAGCCCACCGCTGCGACCTCGCCCAGCGAGAAGCCCGCGCAGCAGTCCGCCTGCACGCCGGCCTCCACAGCTGCGGCAGCGCAGGCGCTGTCCACAGCAAACAGGCAGGGCTGGGTATTGACGGTCCTTGCCAGATCCTCTGCGCTTCCATTGAAGCACATCTCCAGCGTGCCGGGGCGGATGGCCTCCAGACGGTCAAAGACCTCCCGGGCAGCCTTCGACTGCTCGTAGAGCTCCTTGCCCATGCCCGGAACCTGCGCGCCCTGGCCTGCAAATACAAATGCTACCGAACCCATTTGGTTCCCTCCGACAGCAGCTTCTCCGCCTCGGCGAACATCTCGCGGATGATCTCGGCGGCGGGCTGCTCCTTCTTGACGATTGCGGCGATCTGGCCGGCCATGATGGTGCCGCGCTCCATATCGCCCTCGACGGCGGCCTTGCGCAGCGCACCCGCGCCGAACTTCTCGATCTCCTCGTTCGTGCGCGTGGAATCGTACTCCATCGCGCCCATGTCGCGGGAGAAGGGGTTCTTCAGGCAGCGCACCGGATGGCCCAGGCGCTTGCCGGTGACGACGGTGTCGATGTCGCGCGCGGCAAGGATCTTCTGCTTGTAGTTGGGGTGCACCTGGCACTCCTCAGCGACGAGGAAGCGGGTGCCCACCTGCACGCCCTGCGCGCCCAGCATGAATGCCGCAGCCACGCCGCGTCCGTCGGCGATGCCGCCGGCGGCCAGCACGGGGATGTCTACCGCGTCCACCACCTGGGGGACCAGGGTCATGGTGGTCAGCTCGCCCACGTGGCCGCCGGATTCGCAGCCCTCGGCGATAACCGCCGTCGCACCCTCGCGCGCCACGCGCTTGGCGATGGCCGTGGAGGGAACCACAGGAACCACCTTGATGCCCGCAGGGACCCACTCCTTCATGTAAATGCCGGGCAGGCCTGCGCCAGTGGTGACCACCGGAACCTTCTCCTCGAGCACCACCTTCGCGACCTCCGCCGCAAAGGGACTCATGAGCATGACGTTCACGCCGAAGGGCTTGTCCGTCAGCTCGCGGCAGGCACGAATCTCCTGGCGCAGGTAATCGCCGGGCGCGTTCATCGCGGAGATGATGCCCAGACCGCCCGCATTGGAGACCGCTGCGGCCAGCTTGTGCTCGCTCACCCATGCCATGCCGCCCTGAAAGATCGGATATTCAATGCCAATCCGATCACAGATGTCGGTATGAATCATGCTTTCGCCTCGTCAATCTTGGCGACCAGCGCCTTCATGTCCTTGACCTCGGGATCCAGCTCAATGCTGATGCCCATCTCGTCCTCGATCTGCATCACCAGATCCGCAACGTCCAGAGAGTCCAGAGCCAGATCCTCGAAGGTGGAGTCCATGGTGATGGTGGCAACGTCGATTCCCTTGTAATCCGCCAGCTTGGCAGCGATGGTCTCAAAAGTCATGATTGGTTCCTCCTCAATTCTCAGCTTGTTTGTTTATATCTGGAAAGGGAAATTATTCCCTGGTCCATTCAAGAATACAGGCGCCGGTGGTCAAGCCCGCACCGAAGGCGCTCATGGCCAGCAGGTCGCCCTTGTGGAAGCGGCCCTTGCGGTTCTCCTCGTCCAGCAGAATCGGAATGCTGGCGGAGGAGGTGTTGCCGCGCACCGCGACGTTTGTCGGGAACTTCTCCTCCGGCTGCTTCAGGCGCGTGCGCACGGCATCCACAATGCGCTTGTTTGCCTGGTGCAGCAGGAAGTGATCGATCTCATCGATGGCAACGTTTGCATCCTCCGCCACGCGCTTGAGATCGCCAAAGGAATGGGACACGGCGAACTTGTAGATCTCCGGGCCGTCCATGTACAGGCCCTGCATCTCCTCGCCGTGCTGGGTAAACGGGCTGTTGCCCGAGTGCACGTTGAAGTAGAGGGGCGTTGCATTGCCGTCGCTGGTGAGGTTGGCGTGGAAGCGGGCCTCGCCGCCGTCCAGCACCACCGCGCCCGCACCGTCGCCGAAGAGCACGCAGGTGGAGCGGTCGGTCCAGTTGGCAATGCGGCTCATGCTTTCGGCACACACCACCAGCATGTGCTTCGCCTTGCCCGCCTTCAGATAGGCGTCCGCCAGGTCCAGCGCATAGATGAAGCCGGAGCACGCGCCGTTGATGTCCACTGCGGGGCAAGTTGCGCCGATCTCCTTTTGCAGCAGGCAGGCCAGCGACGGCGTGACCGTGTCCGCCTGCACCGTGGAGCACAGGATGTAATCCACATCTCCAGCCGTCAGACCGGCGTTCTCCAGCGCGTGCTGCGCTGCCTGCACGCCCAGCTGCAGCACCGTCTCATCCGTCATGATCTGCCGCGAACAGATGCCCGTGCGCGTACGGATCCATTCGTCGCTCGTATCCAGAAATTCCGTCAGACGCTCATTTTCCAGCGTGAATGCCGGCAGAGCGCTGCCCGTTCCCAGAATTCTCATTGCTATTCTTCCTTTCCATCGATGCATTCGTTGACGCCCTCCTCCAGGAAGGCGTTCATCTTCTTCAGGCCCGAGGCGATCGCCTCGCGCTCCGCTTGAGAAAGATCCTTTGTAATCGCACGCACCATCTTTCGATGAAAGAAGCGGTGCGCCACCTCTGCGCGATGCCCCTCATTGGTCAGTTGGATGAGCACGCGGCGTCCATCCTCGCTGCAGCGGTCCTTAGTAATGAAGCCCTTGCGCTCGAGGCGCTTGACCATGGCCGTCGCAGAGGGCGGCTTGATCCCCAGATCCAGCGCGAGATCCGTAATGGTCGCGCCTTCGCGTTGCTTGCCGATGCTCTCGAGCATGTGCATCTCGTGCAGGCTCAGCGCATCATCGCTCAATTTGCGCAGCATAATTTCCTCCACCTTGCAGATCGAGCGATAGGTGGTTGTCAGCATTTCATTGAGCGCCTGCAAAAAAGGATCCATCTGGTCGGCTCCATTTCTTTAGTTTGTCTAACAAATTATATTTCCCACATTTGGGTTTGTCAAGCACTTTTCGCAGAAGTCGCAGTTATTTATGTCCTGATTTTGTGCAGTTTTCTTCATTATGTCTGCGGAATTCTCGCAATAAGAACAGGCCGTGCGCTTTTTGCACGGCCTGCCTGCTAAAAGAGATTTGGTGGAAAACCTTAATTCAAGGGGAAATCCCCCGGAATTACTTGAAGAGGGTGAAGTGGGAGAACACGCTCGCCAGGGTGTTGGCCACGGTGGACATGGTCTTGATGAAGATGTCCAGCGCGACGCCGACCACGTCCTTGCGGGTATCGCCCACGGTGTCGCCGGTGACCGCCGCCTTGTGCGCCGCGGAACCCTTGCCGTGGCCCTCGAGACTGCCGGACTCGATGTACTTCTTGGCGTTGTCGAACGCGCCGCCGGAGTTGCCCATGAACAGCGCGCGGGGGATCGCCACGATGGTCGCGCCCACCAGTAGGCCGCCGACGAACTCCACGCCGAAGAGGAAGCCGCCCGCGATGGGAATCAGCAGCGCCAGCACGGAGGGCAGCAGCATCTTCTTGAGCGCCTGCTTTGCGGCCATCTCGATGCAGCGGTTGTAGTCCGGGCGAACCCTGCCCTCCAGCACGCCGGGAACGGACAGCTGGCGGTCGCCCTCGTCCGCCATCAGTCGCGCGGATTCGATGGTGTTGTCGGTTAGCAGCGCGGAGAAGTACTCGATCAGCGCGCCGCCGATGATGCCGCCTGCGATGACCACGAAGGAGGCGATGTTCAGCACCGGCTCCGCATTGACGGAGGTGTAGTTGCTGACGTAGGCCACGATCAGGGACACGGTTGCGAAGGCTGCGGAGCCGATGGCGAAGCCCTTGCCGATGGCGGCGGTGGTGTTGCCCACCGCGTCCAGCTTGTCGGTGATCACGCGCACGTTCTCCGGCAGGTGGCAGGATTCCGCCAGACCACCTGCGTTGTCCGCGATGGGACCGAAGGCGTCGATGGACACGGTCGCGCCCACGAAGGCCAACATGCCCAGAGAAGACAGCGCGATGCCGTAGGTGCCGCAGAGCTTGCCGGAGAGGAACAGCGCGATGCCGATCACCAGCACCGGCAGCAGGCAGGAGCGGGAGCCGATGGCGTCGCCCTTGGTGATGACGAAGGCCTCGCCCTCGGTGGCGATCTCTGCAAGCCTGCGGGTGGGCTTGAAGTCGGTGCTGGTGTAGTACTCAGTGATGGAGCCGATGGCGATGCCGCTGATGATGCCCAGCACGCTGGAGATCCATGGAGAGATCCAGCCGAGGCGGAAGCTGTCGTAGAGCGGAACATTCTTAAACACGATCAGAGCCGCGAAGAAGCCGATGATGATGGTCAGGCCCGCGGAGATCCAGGTGGCCAGATTCAGCTCTCGGGAGGGATTGTCGCTCATCTTGCGCACGGAGGCGTAGCCCAGGCCCAGCAGGCAGCCCAGCAGGCCGCCGCCCGCCAGCACGATCGGGAAGATGCAGGTCGCATTGAAGGTGGATTCGGTGATGGCAGCGTTTCCGCCGGAGACCGCGCCGTTGAAGATGGTCACGGCGATCATGATGGCAGCGGCCATGGTGGCCACGAAGCTCTCCAGCAGGTCGGAGCAGTTGCCGGCGATGTCGTTTACGTTGTCGCCGATGAAGTCCGCAACCACGTTGGGCACGCGGCTGTCATCCTCGGGCATGTCGTGGCGGAGCTTCGCCAGGATGTCGGAGGAGATGTCCGCCGCCTTGGTGTAGTTGCCGCCCGCAACGCGGTTGAACATGGCCACCAGTGAGCAACCCAGGGAATATGTAGAGATGCGCATGATGGAGGGATTGCACTCCAGATTTGCGATCAGGCCGCTGCCGATGGCGTCGATATCGACGCCGCGCCAGACGATCAGCACCAGGATCAGGCCCAGCATGCCGAAGGCCTGCACGCTCAGACCGCTGATGCTGCCGCCGCACAGGGCAACCTTCACGGTCTCGCCGATGGACAGGGTCTCGCGGGCCCGGTTGGCGGTGCGCACATTCGCGTAAGTTGCGCTGCGCATGCCCAGGATGCAGACGCAGCTGCTCATGCACGCGCCCAGCAGGAAGGTGACGCCGCTGGTCTTTTCCACAAAGAGCGTAAACACCAGACCGACGAGAATCACAACCACCGCAATGGTCTTGTATTCCGTCTTGAGAAAGGTCGATGCGCCGCTGCGAATGATGCCCGCCATTTCAATCATTTCCTTCGTGCCTTCCTGCATCCTGCGAATGCGGAAGTAGTTGAAGAAAATGTAGGCGATTGCGAGCACGATTACGCACAATACGATGTACCACGCCATAGTTTTTCCCTCCATTTTCCTTTGTTTACCGGTGCGGATTGACATTTTCTCCGCAGCAGCACTGTATGATTCCTTCGAGTTTTCCCCGCCATTTTTGCGCCGCAGAAAAACCCGAATCACAGTTATTGTACAACAAAGACTTGCTAATTTTCCGGAAAGAAATCCCCTTTTGTGCATAGAATCCGGAAAGCCGGCGCAAATCTGTGTTATAATAAGTTATCAAATCTTTACGGTATTTATGGAGCGTATGCAGATGAAAAACGGCGTATGGAGACGGGTATTTCGGGATCTGCTGGTGTCGGTGGGCTTTCTCGGCCTTGCCGTTGCACTGGCTTGGCTGCTCTCACAATTGCACGACGACAGCAATCCCTTTGCACCTACGCTGTTCATTCTGGCCGTTGCGCTGATCGCCCGCTTCACCACCGGCTATGTTTGCGGCATCATCGCCTCCGCCGTCAGCGTCGTCTGCGTCAACTACCTCTTTACCTACCCCTTCCTGGAATTCAACCTGTCCATCTCCGGTTATCCTCTCACCTTCGCATGCATGCTGCTGGTCTCCGTGATTGTCAGCACGCTGACCACGCAGATCAAGAAGCAGGAACAGGTGCGCTTTGAGATGGAGCGTGAAAAGATGCGCGCAGATCTTTTGCGCTCGGTCTCCCACGACCTGCGCACGCCGCTGACCTCCATTCTGGGCGCAAGCTCCGTGCTGATGGAGGAGGAGGACCTCTCTGCAAGCGACCGGATGGATCTGGCGCGGGAGATCAACAAGGATGCGCGCTGGCTGGTGCGCATGACGGAGAACATCCTCTCCGTTACGCGGGTCAGCGGCGAGGGCGTCGCCCTGACGAAGGAGGACGAGGTCGTCGAGGAGGTCCTGAGCAGCGCCATCGGAAAATTCCGAAAAAACTACGGAGACGTGCCCATCCGGGTGGAGAAGCCTGACGAGATCCTGATGACGGGAATGGACGCCACGCTGATCGAACAGGTGCTCACGAATCTGCTGGAAAACGCGATGATGCACGGCAAAACCACCACGCATATCTTTGTTCGCATCGCCCGGGAACCCGGGCGCATCACGTTGAGCGTTGAGGATGATGGACTCGGCTTCCCACCGCTGATGCTGTCCCATGCCTTTGACGGGCAGACCTCAGCGAAGGATACCCAGCAGCCGGATGGCCGGCGGAACATGGGCATCGGTCTTTCCGCTTGCCGCGCAATCATACGCGCCCACGGCGGGGAAATTTGCGCATACAATAAAAAAGGCGGCGGCGCAGGCGTCAGCTTCTGGCTGCCGGATGAGGAGGATGCACATGGCCAATGAGCTGCGAAGCAAGATCCTGATCGTCGAAGATGATCCCGGCATCTACAAGTTTCTCAAGCACACGCTGGCGACGGAGGATTACAGCGTGATTCTGTGCACCACTGGCAAAGAGGCCATAGAGATGATCTCCTCCCACTGTCCGGACTGCATTCTGCTGGATCTGGGACTACCGGACATGGATGGCAACGAGATCATCCGCAGCGTGCGCGCCTGGACCAGCACGCCCATCATCGTCATCTCCGCGCGAACGATGGAACTGGACAAGGCCAACGCCCTGGATCTGGGTGCGGACGACTATCTCACCAAGCCCTTCGGCAAGATTGAGCTGCTGGCACGCATCCGCGCGGCGATCCGTCATACCCGCACCACCTCCCGGGACGAAGGCATCGCTTTGAACGGCGTGTTCGAGGTGGGCGATCTGAAGATCGACTACCACAAGCACCGGGTCTACCTTGCGGGCGAGGACACCAACCTCACCCCCAACGAATTCCGCATCGTTGCCCTGCTGGGCAAGCACGCCGGACAGGTGATCACCTACCGCGCCATGCTGCGCGAGCTTTGGGGGCCGTCCGCCAACCGAGACAACAAGATTCTGCGCGTGCACATGGCCTCCATTCGCAGGAAGATCGAACCCAATCCCAACGAGCCGATCTACATCTTCACGGAGATCGGCGTGGGCTACCGCATGCGCAGCGCCGACGAGTAACCCTACCTTCCCAGGTTTTCTCAGTACCAAACCGCAAAATCGGGGCGCCCTTCTTTGGAAGGGCGCCCCGATCCGCATCGATGGATGCGTCACTTGCACTTGTAGCTTGCGCACATGCTCTCGTCGCAGGCCTTGCCGCTGTGGCAGTTTGTACAGGGTTCCACCTGAATGCTGGACAGGGAGCAGCACTGCTGGTCGTCGCAATGGTATTCGCAGCTGTCAACGCGGCAGCGAATGGCGCTGTTTGCCTGCTTATGGGTCATATCAACTCACCTCATTCTTCGTTTTACCGTTTCCGGCGGGTTTAACATGCCCGGGCGGCTGCGCGTTTATGCGCGCTTCTGCGAAAAAATGGAAGATGCGGGATCGTCACAAATCGCGCGTCAGCAGCTCCAGTGCGAATTTCAGCTGCACATCACCCTCCGGATCCGGAACGCCGCTGATGTTATCGTATTCCTCCTCCGCCTCCACGATATAATCCGGCGTCACGCCCGTTGCGTGAATGCAGCGACCAGAGGGCGTATAGTAGGTGGCGCAGGTGTACTGCATGCCCGCGCCGTCGTCCTCAAAGGTCAGCAGTGACTGCACGATTCCCTTGCCGAAGCTGCGCGTGCCCACCAGCGCGCCACGGTCGAAGTCCTGCACAGCGGCGGCGAGGATCTCCGAGGCGCTGGCCGACATATCGTTGATCAGCACCACAAGCGGCACATCCCAATGCTCCGCATCCGAGCTGAATTCCACGCGATTGCCCGCGCGGTCTTCCGTGTAGACCACCACGCCCTCGGGCAGCAGCAGATCCGCAATCTCCACCACATCGTTCAAAAGTCCGCCGGGATTGTTGCGCAGATCCACGATCAGGCCGCGCACCTGTGCATCCTGCAGCTGCTCCATGGACGCGCGGAAGCCCTCCACATCGTCGCCGCTGAACTGGCAGATTTCGATGTAACCGATGTTTCCCTCCAGCATGGCGCAATTGACGTTCGAAATGTGCACATCACCGCAGACAAGCGTAAGGTCGAGCAGCGCGCTCTCACGGCGCACGCGCACCTCCACCGCCGTTCCCTCGTCGCCCCGCATGCGATCCACTGCCTCGCTCAGGCTCTGCACGCTCACGCCGCTGACTGCGACTCCATCCACCGCAACGATCCGATCGCCCGCCTGGGCACCCGCCACGTCGGCCGGGCCTCCCTCATAAACGCGGATGATTTCAATCTCTCCGTCATCATTGTTCTGCACCAGCAACCCGACGCCGCAGTAGGTTCCTTCGCTCTGCGCATCGTGCCGCTGCATCTCGTCCGGCGTATAGTAGAAGGTGTAGGGATCCTCAAGCGCGTCCATCATGCCGCGGATCGCGCCCTCCATCAGCGCATCCTCGTCCACCTCCTGATAGTAATTCTCGCTCAGTTCCCTTCGAATCGCCTCCAGCCGGGCATAGCGCGCGAGGATCTCCCCTGCCCCGCCGACCCGTCCGGAGAGCAACAGCACGGTCGTCGCGCCGGCAGTGCAGGCGATCACCAACACCCATGTCAGCGCCATCCAAAGCGCATTTCTCCTTTTCATGCATACCTCCCGTTCAAAATCCGGCGCTGCGCACGCACAATTGCAAAATGCGACGGCCTGACGAGCCGTCGCATCGATTCTATGTTGCCCGGCACCGGCCCATTACAGCCGGTTCTTCCGTGCGTTGGTATTCTTTCCCAGCAGCATCATCATTTTGAAGGTGACCGCGTCGTCGAAGTTGCGCAGATCCAGGCCGATCGCACGCTGTACCTTCTCCAGTCGGTACACCAGCGTGTTGCGGTGGATGTACAGCTTGCGCGCCGTCTCCGACAGGTTCAGGCTGTTGTCAAAGAAGGCCTCGATGGTGTGCACCATCTCGTCGTTGAACAGCCGCGCCGTCTTGCGGTTGAAGATCATGGAATTGTAGCTGCTGCACATGTCGGTGGGCACGTCGCTGAGGAAGCGCTCCAGCAGCAGATTGCGATAGACGAACACGTTGCGGTTGCTGTGATACACGCGACCGACGTTGATGGCGCTGCGGGCCTCCTCGTAGGCCTCCGGGATGCTGACCAGGTCGTCGCGCGGATTGGAGATGCCGACGTACACCGCCGTGCCGTTCTCGGTGAGGAAGCTCATCTCGATGGCCTTGGCATATTCCTCCAGCTCGGCGAAGTTGACCTCCTCGTCCACGCCCTTGAGCATGGCCAGGGAGTGCCGGCCAACCTCCGCCAGCAGGTCGCCCTCGTCGCCCTTGCTGTCGTTGAGGATCTGCATGGCCGCTTCCGCTTCGATGTCCACGAAGTAGAAGTAGAGCACGCAGCGCTTCTTTTCCACCGGAATGTTGTGCTCGGCGGCCAGCGCTTCGAACTCGGCGCTCTCAATTTCCCCGCGCAGCATCAGCCGCAGCGACTGTTCGCAGCTGGTGTGGCTCATGTCCTCGCGCAGGATCAGATTGATCAGCTCGGCACAGAGCACAGCACATTTTTTGATTTCTTCGCTGTCTCCCTGCAAACAGATATAAATGGGCTGATCCTCAGAGGTGCCGATCAGCGTGACGCCGCCGTAGATCAGCGGCATCGTGGGATTTGTGCGCATCGGCTCCGGGAGATTGAACACGCGCTGATCGCCCTCCGGCAATATTACATTTCCGTTGGCATCCAGCAGCAGGGCGGAAAGATCGATCATATCCAGAATGCGGGCAATTTTCAGTGTAATGCGGTGATCCAGATACATATTAATTCCACTTGCCTTTCTGTGTAGATTGACGGTAAATGTCCTCAACACAATCGAATTATAGGACGATTTGTGCAAACCGTCAAGCAATTTCCTGTTTCGTTTGGGAATATCATGTAAATTCCGGGTCAAAAAATACCGCAATTTGCCTTTTATTATCCGCTGCAGCTGCGAGGTACCTATTTTCAGGACAAAACAAAACCGCCCCATACGGAGCGGTTCTGCACAAATTACTTGGTGGCTTCCTTGGCCTTCTCCGCCAGAGCGGCGAAAGCGGCGGGATCGGAGATAGCCAGCTCGGAGAGAACCTTGCGGTTGATGTCCACGCCGGCGACCTTCAGGCCGTTGATCATCCTGGAATAGGACAGGCCGTTCAGGCGGGCCGCCGCGTTGATGCGGGCGATCCACAGGCGACGGAAGTCGCGCTTCTTCTGCTTGCGGCCGATGTATGCATAGCGCAGGGAACGGCGAACCTGTTCGCTGGCTGCACGATACTGCTTGCTCTTCGCGCCAAAGTAACCCTTGGCGAGCTTCATTACCTTACGCTTTTTCTTCTGTGCATTGACTGCACGCTTAACTCTTGCCATTCTTGATTCGCCTCCTTACTTGTACGGGATCAGTTTCTTCATGGTCGCGCCTTCGGTCTTGGTCAGATAGGCGGCCTTGCGCAGGTTACGGGTGCGCTTGGTGGGCTTCTTGGTCAGAATGTGACGCTTAAAGGCCTGCGCATGCTTCACCTTGCCAGACTTGGTCAGGTTGAAGCGCTTCGCTGCGCCCTTATGGGTTTTCTGCTTGGGCATAGGGGTTTCCTCCTCTCATCTGTGGCTATGCGTTAATTCGCATCCTTGGGGGCAATGAACATCGACATATTGCGGCCTTCGATCATCGGCTGTTTGTCAATCGTTCCATAGTCCTTGATTCGCTCTGCAAAATCGCGCATGACCTCGCGGCCGATCTCGGAATGCGTGATCTGGCGACCGCGGAAGCGAATCGTTACCTTTACCTTGTTTCCATCCTGCAGGAACTTGATGGCGTTCTTCACGCGGACGTCCACGTCATGATCCTCGATGGTTGCGGAAAGGCGCACCTCTTTAACCTCAATGACCTTCTGATTCTTGCGGATTTCACGCTCACGTTTGGACTGCTCGAAGCGATACTTGCCATAATCCATGAGCTTGCAAACCGGCGGCTTCGCCTGCGGGGCGATCTTCACCAGATCGAGCTGCTGCTCATCCGCCAAATTCAGGGCCTGCCGGATGGGCATGACGCCCAGCTGTTCGCCGTTCTGATCTACAACGCGCACTTCGCGGTCGCGGATCTCCTCGTTAATCATGAGATCGTTAATACGGATGCACCTCCCATAAAAGTTCAGGTAATGAAAAAGAGCAGCGCGCAGCGCCACTCTTCAAACACCCATACCGGGATATTTTCCATGAGAACCGATGCATTGTTCACGCACGGTGAGAAGTGGACGCTTCTGCTTACTGGGTTATTATAGCACACTACCCCTGCTGCTGCAAGGAGATTTTGCGTTAAATCTTTCAGCTGCGGATCCTGCCCACCAGGCTGAAGATCATAAATGCGCACAGGTTGACCAGCACGATGCCCGCGCCCGCCGGAATCGAATACAGGCAGGAGAGCATGATGCCGATGACGAAGCACACCACGGAGATCACCGCCGAGGAAATCAGCACGTGGCGGAAGCGGGAAAACACCCGCATGGAGGTCAGCGCCGGGAAGATGATCAGGCTGGAGATCAGCATGGTGCCCATCATGCGCATGCCGATGACGATGGTCACCGCCGTGAGGATGGCGATGAGCATGTTGTAAAGCCCCGCAGGCGTACCCGTGGCCCGGGCGAAGGGCTCGTCGAAGGTCACTGCGAAGATGCGGTTGCAGAACAGCGCGAATAGCACCAGCACCACCGCCGACAGGCTGACCGAGAGGATTACGTCTGCCGAGCTCATGGCCAGGATGCTGCCGAACATGTAGTTCATCACATCCACGTTCATGCCGCTGGTGAGGGACGTGACCAGCACGCCCACCGCCAGCGCTCCGGTGGACAAAAGTGCGATGGCGGCGTCGCCCCGGATGCTGCTGCCCTCGTTGAGCCGCAGGATCAAAAAGGCCAGCGCGATGACCACCACCAGCGTAAACGGCAGCGGAGAAGCGGAGATTGCACCGCACAGCCCGGCAATGCCCTCGTGCAGGCCCTGCGGGAGAAAGGACGGCAGCGACTGCGCAGTAACGAAGCCCAGCGATGCCGCGATGGACAGCGCGCCGAAGCCCACGTGGGACAGGCCGTCGCCGATCATGGAGTAGCGCTTGAGCACCAGCGTCACGCCCAGCAGCGCCGCGCACAGCGATACCAGCACGCCGACGATCAGCGCGCGCTGGATGAAACGGTACTGCAGATAGAGCCCCGCTTCCTGAACCGCTGCGGCCAGCGCATTGAAGTTGAATGCAGCCAGCAGCACGACGAGCACGATCAGCGCCGCCAGCGTCGCCGTTGCCGCCCGCTCGCCGCGATGTCCCTTCGCGCCCGGCGCGAGCAGGCCTTCCAGAAATCTGCCCATCACTCCACCTCCGCTTCCAGGCGATGCCACTTCCGGTACTCCGCGATGGAGCCGCAGAAGCTGACGCCGCGATCCACCACCAGCACCTTGTTGGCGTCCGCCATGGATCCGTGAAGATCGTGGGACACCATTACGATGCTGACGCCGTGCTCGCTGTTGAGCCGGCGGATCAGCGCATAGAATTCCTGCGTCGCACCCGGATCCAGGCCCGTCACCGGTTCATCCAGAATCAGCAGGGCGTCGGTTGCGCACAGCGCGCGCGCCAGCAGCACCCGCTGCTGCTGACCGCCGGACAGCGTGCGGTAGGACTTATCCGCAAGGTTTTCAATATCCAGCAGTGCCATCTTCTCCCGGGCCTTCTTTTGCAGCTCCCGGCCGTAAAAGAAGCGTCTGCCCAGCTGATTGATGCAGCCCGAGAGCACAACCTCCTCCACGGAGGCAGGAAAATCCCGCTGCACCGCCGTCTGCTGGGGCAGGTAGCCGATCTGATTGCGCTTCAGCCCGTCGCCATAGCGCACTGCGCCGCCACAGGGATGCAACAGGCCCAGCATGGCCCGCATCAGCGTGGACTTGCCGGAACCGTTTTCTCCGATGACCACAAGATAGTCGCCGCGGTCAATCTGAAAGCTGACGTGCTCCACGGCGGGGACGCCCTCAAAGGCGATGGTCACATCCCGAAGCGTAATCAGTGCCACGTTCCCTTTCTCCTTCCTGTTGCGATGCGCAGCGGGCACAGATGCCCACCAATATGGTCTCCCGGGGATCCAGCTGGAAATTGTGCTCTGTGCGGATGTGAAGCGCCAGCGAATCCATCAGATCGCAGTTGACGTGGTAGAGCTTGCCGCAGGACTTGCACATCATGTGAAAGTGGGCATCACAGGCCGAACTGTCGGCGATGTGCTGGTACTGGGTCACGCCCTGGGCGCTCTGGTACTTACGCACCGTCCCCTGCTCCGCCATCTGCTCCAGAAAGCGGTACACCGTCGTACGGCCGATCTTTTCGCCCTGCTCCTCCATCTCAAAGACCAGCTCGTCCACGGAGTAGTGCTCCAGGTCGTGCTGCTTCAGAAATGCCAGCATCTCCCGCTTCTGGCGGGTATTGTATTCGCCGCGCATCAGTTCAACCCTTCCTTCAGCGCCTCGATATTGCGCTGCATCAGCGTGATGTACGTCTCGCCTGCGGCGAAATCGCTCTCCGCCACATTCTGCATGGAGTAGAATGTGCGCACCTGCGCGCCCGTCTCGGCGGAGATGGTCTGCGCCGTCCGTCCGTTGCTCAGCTCCAGCACATAGATCACCGGTATCTCATCGGAGATCACCCGGTCGATCAGCGCGGCGATGGTCTTTGCGCTGGGCTCGCTCTCCGAGGAGCAGGAAGGAAACGCCGCATACCATTCAAGGCCGTACTCCCTCGCAAAGTACAGCAGCGGGAAGCGATCCGCAAAGACCAGCACTCGACGCGTGCCAGACTCCACAACTTCGCGTATCTGCGCGTCCAGCGCCGCGATCTCTGACACATAGTTCTGTGCATTGTCGCGATAGAGTGCCGCGTTCGCCGGATCGATTTCACACAGTGCGTTCGCCATCGCATTCACCATGGTGCAGGCGTTCTTCGGAGAGGTCCAGATGTGCTCGTCGTATTCGACCTCGTCGTGATGCTCAGCCTCCGCGCCGTGGTCGTGCTCCGCCTCGATGCCCTCCACGCAGTCGAAAAAGCGCAGGGTTCGGGGCGCGTCGCCGCCGAAGGAGCTGAGGATGTCCGTGACCCATGCGTCACTCTCGCCGCCCACATACACGAACAGGTCGCAATCCGCCATCGACAGAATGTCCGACGGCGTGGGTTCAAAGGAGTGCACCTCCGCGCCGGGCTTGATCAGAAGCTGAATTTCCGCTCGATCTCCCACCACGGCGCGCGCAGCATCATAGCAGGGAAAGCTGGTGCAGACGATGCTGCACTTTCCCTCCGCAGCAAAGGCGGGAACACAGGCAGTCAGCGCGATGATCAGTATAATGCAAGCGAATGTTCTGAGATTCCGCATGGATTGTCTCTCCTAAATCGATTTTGAAATTCAATTCCGATTTCATATTATAATGTGCAGCGTGCGCCTTGTCAATTCCTGTGATTCAAATTGTCGCAAGATTTAATGAAAGATCCAGAGTATAAAGAAAAGGACCCCGCCGAAGCGGGATCCTTTGGGTCAACCAAGTGCAATTCCGACAATGATGGCAACGACCAGCAGTGCCGCAATGACGCCGATGATGATGTCCATCGTGCGCAGGGAAACCTTGATCTTGTCGTAGAGGCGGCCGCGGTTGCGGTAGGTATGGGCAAATTTCTCATCGCCCGTCTCCTCCAGCAGCTGCGCCTCAAGGTTTTTCTGCGACTTGTAATCACGGGCGCCATGCTTCTCCGCCTGTTCCATCTCAGCGCGGGCGCGCCTGGCGGAATTGTCCAGTCCGTCGCGGAACAGCGCCATATTACTTCTTCGCGATGTACTTGCGCACGTCGATGGCGACAGCCAGGATGATGATCAGACCGCGGACAATGTACTGCAGGTAGGGGTTGATGCCCAGGAACAGCATGCAGTAGTTGATCGCCTGCAGGATGATCGCGCCGATGACAACGCCCTGAATGGTGCCGACGCCGCCGGAGAAGGATACGCCGCCGATAACCGCTGCGGAAATGGCGTCGGTCTCATAGTTCAGACCGGTGTTGGAGCCGACGGACAGGATGCGGGCAGCCTCCAGGAAGGAAGCGATACCGTAGAGGATACCTGCCATCAGGAACACCAGCATGATGGTGCGGGGAACGTTGACGCCGGAAACTGCGGCCGCTTCCATGTTGCCGCCGACGGCGAACATGTTCTTGCCCAGGCGGGTTCTGTTCCAGATCACCCACATGATGCAGGCAATGATCAGGAAGTAGATGACCACCAGCGGAATCTTCAGGCCGAAGACATTGATGGAACCTGCGGCCTTGTTCTTGAAGTTGGATTCAAAGGTGGACAACGCCTGTGCAGAACCGGAGGGCTGCGCCTCGATGAACAGGCAGTTGCAGCCGTAGGCAATCAGCTGGGTGCCCAGGGTGATGATGAAAGCGTGCATCTTCAGATAGGCGACGCCGAAGCCGTTGATCAATGTGAAGATCACGGCCACAGCGATGGCGGCCAGCAGCGGCACGATCAGCGGGAGCTGCTTGGTCATCTGCGGGAAGTAGCGGGCAGAGTAGGTAACCGACTGCACCAGGGAAGCGGTGACGGCCGCGGACAGGCCGACGACGCGACCGATGGAAAGGTCGGTACCGGCAAGGACGATCAGGCCGGCGACGCCCAGGGCCAGGATGCCCTTGGTGGAGGCCTGCTTCAGAATGGCCAGAATGTTCTGCATCGACAGGAAGGACGGGTCGATGATGCACACGACGACCAAAATGGTGATCAGAATGATGTACAGAGCATAGTTCAGAAGGAACTCGCTCGCCTTCATTTTCTTCTTCGCTGCTTTTTGCATTGTTCCACACCTCAATTAAACGTATTTTGCAGCGAGTGCCAGGATGGTTTCCTGTTCGCCCTGCACACCGCCAAAGTCCTTATCGCGCTCCACGATGCCCGCCAGATGTCCGTTGGACATGACGGCGATGCGGTCGCAGATGCCGATGAGCTCGGGCATCTCGGAGCTGACCATGATGATGCCCTTTCCCTCTTCCGCCAGTTTGAGGATCAGCTGATAGATCTCAAACTTGGCGCCGACGTCGATGCCGCGCGTCGGCTCGTCCAGCAGCAGCACGTCCGGCTCCGTCAGAAGCCAGCGGCCGATGATGACCTTCTGCTGGTTGCCGCCGGAGAGGTTGCGGATCAGCGCGCGCTGGGAGGGCGTCTTTACGTGCATACTGTCGATGACCCACTTGGAATCCTTGCTCATCTTGCGGGTGCTGAGCAGGAGCTTGCCGTATGCGCGAATGTTTGCAATGGCGGAATTGAAGGTGATGTTCATCATCGGGAACAGGCCGGTTGCACGGCGTTCCTCCGTCAGAAGCGCAAAACCATTCTTGGTGGCAACATTGGGCGTCTTGTTGTCAACGACCTTGCCGTTGAGCTTGATCGTTCCGCTCTCCTTGGTATAGTAGCCGAAGATCGTGTTCAACAGCTCGGAGCGGCGGGAGCCAACCAGGCCGGCAACGCCCAATACCTCGCCCTTGCGCAGGGTGAAGCTGACGTCGTGGAAGGTGGGCTCATACTTGCCGGAGAGATTCTCCACTTCCAGCATCACTTCGCCGGGCACGTTGTGCTTCTCCGGGAAGCGCTGGGTCATGTCGCGGTTGACCATCAGGCGAATGATCTCGTCGGTGGTCAGCTCCTTGGCCGGGCGGGTTGCGACCCACTGGCCATCGCGCATGATGGTTACTTCATCGGAGATACGCAGAATCTCGTCCATCTTGTGGGAGATGTAAATGATGCCGACGCCCTTGGCGGTCAGCTTTTCGATGATCCGGAACAGATGCTCGACCTCGTTCTCCGTCAGAGAGGAGGTGGGCTCATCCAGAACCAGGATCTTTGCGTTATAGGAAACCGCCTTGGCAATTTCCACCATCTGCCTCTGGGAGACGGAGAGGTTGCCGATGATTTCCTTGGGGTTGACGTTGATTTCCAGCTCTTCAAAGACCTGCATGGTCTCGTCGTACATCTTCTTGGTGTCAACGAGGCCACGCTTGAGGGGGATGCGGCCCAGCCACACGTTTTCCATGACGTTGCGGCGCAGAACCTGATTCAGTTCCTGGTGCACCATCGCAACGCCGTGGTCCAGCGCGTTCTTCGGATCGGAATAGGCAACCTCCTCGCCCTCGATCTTAATGCTGCCGCCATCCTTCTTGTAGATTCCGAACAGGCATTTCATCAGCGTTGACTTGCCGGCGCCGTTTTCACCCATCAGCGAATGCACCGTGCCGGGCCGCAGCTTCAGCTGCGCCTTGTCAAGCGCCTTGACGCCCGGAAACTGCTTTTCGATGTCCGTCATCTCAAGCAGATACTTGACTTGTTCCATTACTCAATCACCGCACTTTTCCTAAGGTGGAGACCCATCACGTTTCGCTTGTCCGAAGCCAGGTTCTCATCTGAAAATCCGCCGGGTTGCCGATTCATGCATGCCGGCCAGGTCGCGCCCGTCCGGCCGCTTTTGAATGAAACGGGAAGAGGTGGACTTGCACCTCTTCCCGTTCTGGGACCCGGTTAAAGGCTCATTTGTTTACATCCAACCGTAGCAAAGACTGAGATTATTCGACCTCGGTGATCTTCGCATAGGGGATACGGATGCAGGTGAAGGTATCGTCGGAATACTCGTAATCCAGACCATCCAGCCAGTCATTGCCCAGCAGCATGTTCATGGCAACCTTCACGTTGGCATAGCCCATGGCGTCGGCATCCTGCTTGACGGTAGCAGTCATGCCGCCGTTCTTGATGGACTCGAGCGCGGAGTCGGTCGCGTCAACACCGATGACCACGATGGAGGGATCGCCGTCGATGCCGGTGTTGTAGCCGTTCTCGTTCAGAGCAGCGATAACGCCGATGGCCATGTCGTCGTTGTTGCAGAACACGACCTCGATCTCAGAGCTGTGGGCAGCCCAGGTGGCGTTCATGGCTTCCTGCGCCTGAGCGGTATCCCAGTTGGCAACGATGGTGTCGACCACGGGCTCGACCTTCAGGCCGCAAGCCTCGGCGGTCTCAACGCAGTACTTGGAGCGGGCCTGCGCCTCGTCGTTGGCGGGCTCGCCCATGAACACGACATACTGCAGCACGCCGTCGCCATTGCGGTCGATGGAAGCATCAGCAGCATACAGGTCGGACAGGATCTCGCCCTGCATGTCGCCGGCCTGACGGGCCAGGGTGCCGATGAAGATGGTGCCTTCCAGCACGGCATCAACGGTCTCCTCAGAGGGCTGCTTGTTGTAGAACAGGTAGGGGGTGTCCGGATAGTCTGCCGCAATGGCGGTCAGGGACTCGCCGGCAGAAACGTCCGCCAGGTTGATGATGACGAAGTCGTTCTGCGCGAAGATGGTGGGAGCCTGCTCGATCTGAGTGGCCATGACGTCGTTGGCATCAACCATGTTCATGTTGATGGTCACGCCCAGTTCCTCGCCGATCTCAGCAGCAGCATTCTGCATGGCCAGACGCACGGCAGAATTGTAGGTGTCGTTGAACTTCCAGACCAGAACGCCGATGTTGTATTCGGACTTTGCTTCTGCGAGCG
This sequence comes from Clostridiales bacterium, assembly GCA_004557125.1. Lineage (GTDB taxonomy): Bacteria > Bacillota > Clostridia > Christensenellales > Aristaeellaceae > SFTH01. Next base: position 110,327 of record SFET01000002.1, read on the forward strand.
CCGCGACTGCGGAGAACGCCAGAACCAGCGCCAAGAGAACTACCAGGATTTTCTTCATAATGGATTCCTCCTTGTTGTTTTGTTATTCCAGGGGCAAACGCCTCCGTATAACCACAAAAAACACTTCACGAGGGCTTTCAAACCGCACTGCGGATGAAAACAGTCCGTCTCTGTAAAATGTGCGTCCGGGAATCGTGCACATCCCCTCCACCAAACACACATTTTGTACTCTATTATTCTAGCGCAAATCATCATAACTGTCAAGCAAATGCGAATAATTGCGTAAAAAAAGACGCAGATCGCGCAACATTTTTGCCCATATTGGCAGAAATTGCCTGCGTCGACTCCATCCTGAATTCATTTGAGACTTCGGTCGGTTTGAATCTCTGCACGCCGTCGCTCATCCGACTTCGGTCGGTTATGTGTGACCTGTCCTTGAAAAAAACGCCAGGAATAGCTTTTTCGAACGCAGCCCATGCTAAGCGCGACCGACCGACGGGGAGTGAGATTGATGCAAAATCAGAATTCCATGCTTCAAACCAAAAGCCTGACCATCCTGGGCGACCAGATGCAGCACGAATTCGTTGCATGCCGAAAGGCCGAATTCTACGCTGCAAACTTCAGCGATCCGCAGCTGCAGGCCGTCGCGAACCAGCTTGCCGGCGATCACCGCCAGCGCTTTGACCGCCTGTTCAACTATCTCAACAGCCACGCCTGAAGACGCCCAAGGAGAAGGAGGAAACCGAATGAACAACCAAGCGACGGCGACCTGTACCCTGACGGATCAGGATCGCATGGAGGATCTGCTCGCGCAGGAAAAATACCTGATCGACGGATACTCCACCTTCATTCCTGAAGCAGCCTGTCCCGAGCTTCGACAGGTATTGTGCGACAATCTGAACGGCTGCTTCAACAATCAGTACACCATCTTTGACAAGATGAGTCAACTCGGCTGGTACCCCACAAAGGCTGCGCCGCAGGCGGACGTGGACGAGATCAAGCAAAAGTCCGCGCAGCTCAAGCAGCAGCTGGGGTAACCGGCGCCTTCCGGGTGCATCCCGGTTTGAAATAGAACAGTCGGCCGGCCGGCAGCCTGAATCCTTCGGGATGCGGGCTGCCGTTTTTCTCCTACCCCGCTTCTCCATTTCCCCCTGTGTTCTCAGTACGACGCGATTTTCCTGAATTCCGTATAGACTTTTCAAATCTCCCTGTGTTATAATACAAGCGCTACATTATGAAGGGTGTGATCTACATGGGCAAAATCATCAAAGAGTTCAAGGAATTCGCGTTCAAGGGCAATGTGATCGACATGGCCGTCGGTGTTGTCATTGGTTCTGCCTTCACCGGCATCGTCACCAGCATCGTCAATGATCTCTTTACGCCGCTGATCGCAAAGATCACCGGCAGCGTGGACTTCACTGCTCTGGCCATCCCGCTGGGCGAAGGCGTCGAGGCGCCCACCATCGCACTGGGCAACTTCATTCAGGCGGTCATCAACTTCTTCCTGATCGCCATCTGCGTGTTTGCATTTGTGAAGTTTGTCAACAAGCTGCGCCGTCCCAAGGTGGAGGAAGCCCCGAAGCCCCAGCGCCTGTGCCCCTACTGCAAGAGCGCCATTGCGGACGATGCGACGCGCTGCCCGCACTGCACCTCTCAGCTGGATTGATCCCGCGAAGCACCACGGCACTTGCATTTCCATTCAAAGCGGAGCGTCGCAAGGGCGCTCCGCTTTTCACGACCATGTTTCTCACCGAGGAGGAACGCGCATGCACCGTCCCAATCCGCACAAGCCCAACCTGAACAAGATCACCAGCTTTGCCATCTTTGTCAACGCCCTGCAGATCGCCTGTGCGCTCGCCATTCTGCTCTACGCCATCTACAACCGGGATTTCACCATTCCGGAGAGCGCAGAGATCGCGCTGGTGGCCTTCACCGCAGCGCTGGTAATCTGGGGTGCCGTCGTGGACATCCGCGACGCCTTCATCACCCGCAAGGTGGAGGATCAGCGGCGCATGCTGGAGGAGGCCTACCGGCAGCTGGAGGATCTGAACCGCACGCTTCGCGCCCAGCGCCACGACTTCAAGAATCACCTCCAGGTGGTATACAGTCTCACGGAGATGGCCGCCTATGACGACGTGCAGGAGTATGTGCAGCGCATCTATGAGGATGTGCAGTCCGTGGGCAGCTTCATTCGCACCTCCGTTCCCGCGGTGAACGCGCTGCTCTCCGCCAAGGCCGCCGACTGCGCCGAGCGCGGCATCGCCTTTGAAACGGACATTCAGTCCACCTGGGACCCGATTCAGGTTCCCGGCTGGGAGATGTGCCGCATTCTGGGCAACCTGGTGGACAACGCAATCGACGCAGTGCTCGAAGCGAAGGACCGGACGCCGCAGGTGCGCGTGTGCATCGGCGAGGACATCCGCAGCTGGACGCTGCAGGTTTCCAATAATGGTCCGGAGATCCCGGCAGCGCAGCGCAGGGAGATCTTCCAGCCTGGCTTCACCACCAAGGCTGCCGGCCGCGGCAACGGACTGAGCATCGTGGCCGGGCTGCTGGAGAAGTATGGCGGCGAGATGCGCCTGGAGAGCGACCATGAATGCACCTGCTTCAGCTGCAGCTTCCCCCGCACCGCATCCGTACTCCCGGAGGAATAGACCCAGCGCTGAACGCCCCGCTGCGAAATCTTTCTTCTATAAAAATATGAACGAAGCGGGAATTCCACTGGCCATGCGCCGGAATTCCCGCTTCGCTCTATTTGTCTCATTTTGCTTTGTTGGCCGGTTTGGCAATCTCCCGGAGGATCGCATTTACAATCGCGATCGTCACCGGAATGCCGCCCTTTTTGCCGCGCACCACGATGGAAGTCAGGTCGCTGTCCATCAAACGCTCCTTGAGCTGCACCACGCTGGCGAAGCCCGTGGAGGCTGCGAGCACGCATACATCGCTCATTGGCTCGTGCTGCCGCCGGCGAATCATGCGGTTGATGGCCGCAGGCGCGCTGCCCACCACCATCAGCTTCGGTCCGCTTAGGGCAAGACCGTAATCAACGGCGATCTCCGCGCGGGTAATGCGCCTTTGCTCCGCCAAAGAGATCACCTGGGGTTCATCGATAAAACAAGCAATCTTTGCGCCCTTATTGCCCATGAGATTGATATCAATTCCATTGGCGACCAGGGTCGTATCCGTGATGATGGTTCCGCCCATCTCGATCAGCCGCTTGACATGCGTGAGTGCCGTCGGACTGAAATAAATGCTTTGCGCCAGTGTCGCATCGTTCGTTTCATGCTCGATATCGGCAAGAATCGAAGCCAGCTCCTGCGTCATATATGGCATGCCGGCGCTATGGCGACTTCCGTCGCCCTGTGCTCTACGAATCAATCGTTTACACTCCCTAATCGTTCTTTTCTTATGTATCTGTAAATTAATTAAGTGAATGAATACTGCTACATATCATATTAAACAATTTCCCCCAAAAAGTCAAGACGCAATCTTGACAAATCCAATATTTAACACGTTTCTAAATTGGATCAACAATAAATTCAATACACCCGGATCATTTTCTGCACAATTCGTCTTAGTTAATTGTTTTAATTTAATAGAGAGGCAACGGTCTATCCATCCTTGCCATTGCCCCTCATTGCTACATTCTATTGAATTCGGATCCGTGTTTTTCTACACTCAGCGGTATTGTACTGAGGGTCGAACGATCGCACAGCCGGTTTCGCGATCGAAGCCCTCGAGGATCAGCAGGGAATTTGCACCCTTCACGCGCTTTTCCTGGGGCGTGGCAGTGGCGATCATCACGCAGACGCCCACGACCTCCGCCTGGAATTCCCGCATCATGTCCACCATGCCCTGCAGGGTTCCGCCGCCCTTCATGAAGTCGTCCACGATCAGCGCGCGCTGCCCGGGATTGACGGCGCGGCGTGCCAGCGCCATGGTCTCGATGCGCTCGTTTCCGCCGCCGGCGATATAGTTGATCTTCACAGCGGAGCCTTCGTAGGCGCGGCTGTCGCGGCGGGCAATCACCAGCGGCACGTCCAGCATGCGCGCGGTCATCAGCGCGATGGGAATGCCCTTGGTCTCCATGGTGAGCACGAAATCCGGCGACTTGTCGTAATACTGCATCGCAAGGATCTCTCCCAGGGACTGAGCGGTGGCCGACTCCGCAGTCACGTCCGAGGTATAGAGGAAGCCGCCGGGCAGCATCCTTCCGGGCTCCTGCAGGCGCTTTGCCAGCGCGCCGAGCACGCGACGGCAGCGCTCCGGACTGGGCATTGCGCGATAGCGCACGCCGCCCGCCGCACCGGCCACAGTCTCGATCAGGCCGAGATCAAACTGGCGGAAGGAGGAGCTGACCAGGTCAATGTCCTCACTGATGGTGGACTTTGCGGCGCCAAACATCTCGCAAAACTCACCCAGCGTGTGTATGCGGTTGGGCGTGTCCGTCAAAATGCGCGTCATCGCACCGAGACGCTCGTTGCGCTTAATCTTATCCATGCAGTTCCTCTCCCGTTTCCGAATAATTAAGATCGTCTGAATGATTATAATTCGGAAATGTTAGATTTCTGCGTCATTCGGGCAGAATTCCGCCTTCATACGAATTTTTAACGTGAAAAGCAGCGCAATTCTGTCATTCTGCTTGAAGTCAGCTTCAAATTCCGATATAATAGAAACTGATGGCGTATGCCGTTCTGACCGTGCATGCGTACTTCACAGAGAATATCCGGAGATGTTTGCAATATGGTTGAGAATATTCGCGATTTCCAGGGGCGGCGCGTCCACTTTATCGGCATCGGAGGCAGCTCCATGTCCGGTCTGGCCGGGCTGCTTCAGCAGGAAGGTTACATCGTCAGCGGCTCGGACAAGACCCGCTCCCACAAGACCGACCATCTTCAGGAGAAGGGCATCGACGTACATATCGGCCACGCGGCGCAGAATGTGCACGGAGCGGACGTGATCGTCTATTCCGCGGCGATCTCTCCCGAAAATGTCGAACGTTCGGAGGCTGCGCGCCTGGGGATTCCCCAGATTGAGCGCTGCGACCTGATCGGCCAGCTGATGGCAGGCAACCGCTTTGCCGTCGGCGTCAGCGGCACCCACGGAAAGACCACCACCACCTCGATGCTGGCCCAGTGCTTCCTCTCCGCCGGCGCAGATCCCACGATTCACATCGGCGGCGAGCTGGACTTCATTGGCGGCAGCACCCGTCCGGGCGATGGCAACGACTTCATCTGTGAGGCCTGTGAGTTCCGTGAGAGCTTTCTGCATTTCCAGCCCACCGTGGCCATCATCACCAACATCGACGAGGATCACCTGGACTACTACCGCGACATCGACCACATCGAATCCGCCTTCCGCAAGTTTGCGGATCTGCTGCCGGAGGACGGCTGGTGCGTGGCCTGGGGCGATGATCCCCGCGCGCGCAGGGTGTGCCTTCAGAGCGCCTGCAACCACCTGACCTATGGCCTGGGCGAGGACAACGATCTGATGGCTGCCAACGTGGTCTACGATGATCTCGGTCGTGCCACCTTTGACGCGCTGCTCCACGGCGAGCATCTCGGCCGCTTCCACGTCGGCGTCTCCTGCGAGGCCAACATGCTGGACGCGCTGGCGGTGATCGGCGTGTGCCGCATCCGCGGCCTGGATCTGGAGAAGGTGGCGGAAGCGCTGTCCAGCTTCATCGGTGCGCACCGCCGCTTCGAGTGCACCAGCGTGACGGATGGCGTGAAGTGCTACACCGACTACGGCCACAACCCCGCCGAGATCAAGAATGCGCTGAAGATCGCCAAGCTACAGCCCCATTGCGAGCTGTGGTCCGTGTTCCAGCCCCACACCTACTCCCGCACCCGCACCCTGTTTGATCAGTTCCTGGAGACCTTCGATCTTGCGGATCACGTGCTGGTCACCGATATCTGTGCAGCGCGAGAGACCGATCCCGGCGACATCAACTCCGCAATGCTCATCGAGCCGCTGCGTGCGCGCGGAGTCGACGCCGTGCTGACGCCCAGCTTCGACGATACCGAAGCCTATCTGCGCGCACACTGGCACAGCGGCGATCTGATGATCAGCCACGGCTGCGGCGATATCGATCTGCTCAACGAACAGATCGCCGCCCACGGCGATACCCAGCGATGATACCGGAGGGATACAGCTTGAAAAAGTTCTTATGTTTGCTGCTGTGCGCGCTCATGATCCTTTCGCTCAGCGCCTGCGGCAAGAAGGATGCCACGGATACAGACGCACAGCAGGAAGGCAGCTTCGCGCCGGAGACCACAGCCGTCATTGGAAGCGGGCTGGCCCAGGCCATTGCCTCGGTGGAGGATTCCGACGCAGAGACGGCCTCCGATGACGGCGCCGGAGAGATGGAGCCCGTCGTGCAGGACGAGCCCATTGCCCAGGACGTCGCCCTCGATGTGCCTGCAGACACAGCTGCGGACGTTTCTGCCGTTGCGGAGGCAACGCTTACGCCCGAACCAACGAGCGACAGTGCCGCAGCCGCATCCGATCCGCAGCCCTTTTCCACCGCCACACCCCAGCCCAACACCGCCATCAGCGGCTATACGGAGGTCGTCGGCACCGGGCTCGGCTTCCGCTTCAGCTATCCCCAGGGCTGGCAGAACATCCCCGGCAAGTATTCGGTGTGCTTTGTACAGCCTCTGGAAAACGGCACGGTCTATCCGGCGCGCGTCTGCGTGACCATGAAAAGAATCTCCCATTCCGGAAACGAAACCCGTCTTCAGGAGCAGATGGTCTCCTTCATGGAGACGTTGATGGACCAGTACGATGAATCCACCTTCGAGGTGGATACCGAGCTGGACACCAGCACGAATTTCATGGGCGGCAAGCGCTCCTACGCCACCACCTATCTGGCCTACGATGGCGAGCAGGAGATCAAGGGCTATGTTGCCATGACCTACTTTGACAAGTACGTGTTCTGCTTCCACTTCCAGTGCGCCTATGAGGATTACAATGTCTTCGAACCGGCGATTCGCCACATGCGCGATTCCGTAACGCCGGATGAGGACAGCCTGAATGCCTGATCCTCTCCCTCGCATCTCTGCGTCCCCGCATCCGACGGGGACGCTTTTTCAAGGGCAAAGACCAAGATACAGGGAGGAATTGCAATGTCCAAAAAAGTTCTCCTCATCAGCACGAGCCTGCGCGCCCACAGCAACTCCGAGGTCCTCGCAGACGCCTTCCTCGCGGGCGCAGGAGACGCCGGCAATGTCATCGAGAAGATTTCGCTGAAGGGAAAGTCTCTCGCCTTTTGCAAAGGCTGTCTCTCCTGCATTCAAACCGGAAAATGCGTCATTTCGGACGATGCTGTGGAAATCGCGGAGCGGATGCGCAATGCGGAGGTCATCGCCTTTGCAACGCCCAACTATTACTACGAAATGAGCGGTCAGATGAAGACGCTGCTGGACCGGGCGAATTCCCTGTATGCCGCGGATTATGCCTTCCGGGAGATCTACCTTCTGACCTCTGCAGCAGACGAGCCTGACAGCGTACCCGAGCGCGCGCTGCACGGCCTGGAGGGCTGGATCGAGTGCTTCGAGGGCGTGACGCTCGCAGGCAGCGTGTTTGCCGGAGGAGTCAACAAACCCGGCGAAATCGAGGGACATGCCGCGCTGAAGCAGGCCTATGAAATGGGCCTCAATGTATGACGGGCGCTGTCGGTCACATCCAATCCATGAAAAACGAGGGAGCCTTTGCAAAGGCTCCCTCGTTTTATATGAAAATTGCGAGCGGCGTCTGTAAGCCGAGTTCTGTATTGGACGATCATCTGTCTAGGCCCCAGGTTGCCATGGGACTCAAGCGATTACCCGAAAGCGTGACGGGCCGCCACATGTGCTTTCCTATCAATCTTGCACCGGATGGGGTTTACAGAGCGGACAAGTCGCCATGCCGCTGGTGAGCTCTTACCTCGCCTTTCCACCCTTGCGTTCCCTTGCGGGAATTCGCGGTATATCTCTGTTGCACTTTCCTTGGAGTCGCCTCCACCGGCAGTTAACCGGCATCCTGCCCTGCGGTGCTCGGACTTTCCTCAGACCCGAAGGCCTGCGATCGTCTGGCGCCCTCGCAATTCATATCAGGTTTTATTCCGCGGCGTAGAGGATGCGGCCGCAGTTGTCGCAGGTGACCAGCTTGCCCTCCTCCTTGATGGCCAGCAGCGTGGCGCTGGGCAGCGACATGAAGCAACCGCTGCACTGGCCGTCGATCAGCTTCGCCATGGGCGGCGTGCAGTGCTGCTTGATGGTGCGATACTTCTCCAGCATCTGCGGATCAATCTTCCGGGACTCCTGTTCGGTGCGCGCACGCATCTCCTTCAGCGTGGTCGTATCCTGCTTGAACTCCACGTCGTACTCCTGCTTGAGCTGATCAAACTCCTGCTTGGTCTTGGCGGCACGGACGCGAATCTCGCGCTGCTGGCGATCCTTGACCTCGGCGTCCTTGCGCATCTTGCTCAATTCCTGCTCATAGCGGGTCAGGTTGTCCATCAGCTTCTGCACGGGTTCCATGCGCGCGTTGGCTTCCTCTTCGGACGTGGGAGGATTGCTCTCGAGCTCTTCCATCAGGCTGGTCAGAACCTTCTGAAGGCGCTCCGCGTCGTCGCGCACGGCCTCCAGTCGATCCGACATGGCCGCAACGTCGCTCTCCAGCTTCTTCATGTTGTTCTGCTGATCCATCAGAAAATTGCGCTGCTTGAGCAGCTTCTGGCGCTTTTCAGACTGGCGAATCTTTGCCTCGAACTTGTCGGCTTCCATATCCACCTGCATGAACTGCCACAATTTTTCCAACTGCATAATTCATCCTCCAATTCTACCGGAACATCTCCGCTTCACTCACATGCACTCGTACATTCCATTTTACACCATCCGGGCCGATTTGTAAAGCATCCGCCAGAATCTTAATTGCGGGAAGCTCCGTTGCCGCGTGTCCCGCCTCCAGAACGCACAGTCCCTCCGAATAGGCGTCCCAGGCCTTGTGATGGGCGATCTCGCCGGTGAGGTACACATCCGCACCGCAGCGCAGCGCCTGATGCGCAAAGTCTCCGCCCGCACCTCCGAGCACAGCCACTCGCCTGACGGCGCGATCCTCCTCGCCGTAGCAGCGCACAGGACCGCCCAGAACAGCTGCCGCGCGTTGCCGCAATTCTCCCAGCGTGGTCACCGGTGACGCGCCCGTGCGCATGCCGTTCTCCCACGCCTGCACATCCGTCAGTCCCAGCGCCGCCGCCAAGGCGTCGTTCACCCCGGGGCGGGCGTTGTCAAAGTTGGTATGGGCTGCGATCAGGCCGATGCCGCTGCGCACGAGGCCACAGAGCAGCCGACCTTCCCCATCGTCCTCCCGCAGGTTCTTACGCCCGCGAAACAGGATCGGATGGTGGGTCACGATCAGCTGCACTCGCTTATCAATCGCCTCGCGGAGCACGCCCCCGTTCAGATCCAGCGCGCATAGAATGCCCTCCACCGGCTGTTTCATGCTGCCGGCAAGAAGCCCGGCATTGTCCCAGTCCTCCTGGAGCTCGAAGGGGGCAAATTCGTCGATCCTGCGATAGATGTCGGCGATGGTCACAGACATGCTTCCACTTCCTCCCATATGGCGATCTCCCTTTGCAGCGCATCGATGCTCTGCGCATCGCCGCCCTGCTGCGCGCCCGAAAGCGCCTTGCGTGCCACCCGCAGGCGGAACGCGGTATAATCGGCAAGCAGCGGCGGCCGGCGCTCCAGAAGCACCGGACCGACCTCCGCCTGCAATTCGCTGAGCGTCTGCACTCCCTGTTCTGCGGCGAGAATGGGATAGATCCTGCGCCCGTCGCGCACCAGATCTTCGTCCACGATCCGCCAACCACAGGCATTCAGTTCCAGGCGCAGTTGGCGGAGCGCAACGTTCGGCTGGAGGATCAGCTGTACACCGTCGAGCCTGCCTTCGCTGTGCCGGACGATGTGCGCGATGGTCTCGCCACCCATGCCCGCTATGACCGCAGCGTCCACCGGACAATCAATCGCCAGGGCGCCGTCGCCCACACAAAAACCGGCGCGCCCCTCCAGATCCATCAGCGCGATCAGCTTTCGCGCCTTCGAGAGGGACGCCCCGGAGATATCCGTCAGCACCACGCGGCGGCACTGGCCGCTCTGCAAAAGATATGCGCCGAGCCTGCCGTGGTCGCTGCCGATGTCGGCGCAGCAATCGCAGCTGCCGACCATTTCCGCGATCCGGCTCAGGCGCGGATCGAGGGAAATTCGTTGATTGCACAGCATCAGTCGATGGAATCCTTCAGCTTGCGGGAGCGGCTGGGATGGCGCAGCTTGCGCAGTGCCTTGGCCTCGATCTGGCGGATGCGCTCGCGGGTGACCTTGAACTCCTTGCCGACCTCCTCCAGCGTGCGCGCGCGGCCGTCCTCCAGACCGAAGCGCAGCTTGAGCACCATTTCCTCCCGGGGCGTAAGCGTGGACAGCACGCTCATCAGCTGCTCCTTGAGCAGCGTGAAGGCAGCGGCCTCCGCCGGTGCGGGTGCATCGTCATCGGGGATGAAGTCGCCCAGATGGCTGTCCTCCTCCTCGCCGATGGGCGTCTCCAGGGACACCGGCTCCTGGGCGATCTTGATGATCTCCCGCACCTTGTCCTCCGGAATGCCCATCTCCGCAGCGATCTCCTCGGGCAGCGGCTCGCGGCCGTACTCCTGCAGAAGCTGACGGGAGACGCGAATCAGCTTGTTGATGGTCTCCACCATGTGCACGGGAATGCGAATGGTGCGGGCCTGGTCCGCGATGGCGCGGGTGATGGCCTGGCGAATCCACCAGGTGGCGTAGGTAGAAAACTTGTAGCCCTTGCGGTAATCGAACTTCTCCACGGCCTTGATCAGGCCCAGGTTGCCCTCCTGAATCAGATCCAGGAACAGCATGCCGCGGCCCACGTAGCGCTTCGCAATGGAGACGACCAGTCGCAGATTGGCCTCGCAGAGGCGCTTTTTGGCCTCCTCGTCGCCCTGCTCCATGCGCTGGGCCAGCTCGATCTCCTCGTCCGCCGTCAGAAGCGGCACCTTGCCGATCTCCTTGAGGTACATGCGCACGGGATCGTCAATGGAGATTCCCTCCGGCACGGAGATATCAATTTCCTCCGGCTCCGATTCTGCGTTGAGCTCGGCCTCCGGGATGGCCTCGTCCTTGATGACCTCGATATTCAAACCGCTGAGCGTATCGAGAATGCGGTCAAACTGTTCGCTGTCCAGCTCAATGTCGCCCAGCATTTCCACGATTTCCTTGTAGGTGAGCACACCCTTGGCTTTTCCGGTCTCGATCAACTCGCTGATGCGCGCCTTCATCGTCTCAACGTTTGCTGCCGTCTTGTTCAAAATGGGCCACTCCTTTCGACCGGGTCAGTCCTCCAAAGCCTCCATAATGGCTTGCATTTGTGTATACAGTTCCGCCTTGCGGGCAGGATCTGCGGTTTTGATCTCATTTTCAATCTCCGCCATGCGCGCCCGGAGGCGGCTCTGACGGATGGTGCGCAGGCTCGTCTGCGCCAGGTTCATCCGACCCTCGTGATCCGGCGGCAGCGGCGCGTAATTCAGCGACTGCATCGCCGCGCTGCGCTCTTCCGCATCTTCAATGGTCTCGACGAATGCAGCCGCCTGCTTTCCTTCCAGCAGCCACTTTGCCGCCCTGCGATGGACATCCGTGGAGAAGTCCTCCTCGCGCACCGTCTCAGGGGGAATTGCGCCCTCCGAAAGCAGCGTCAGCAGCACGCGCTCCGCAAGACAGACATCGTCGGCACGCTCCGCCTTCGCCGGGCGAGGACGGCGCTCGTAGGTCTTTGGCGCGCTCGCCTGGGATATGCCGATCTGCCTGAGCAGAATCTCGCGGTCGTAGCCGGTCTGCTGAACCAGCCGGCGCAGATGGTTCTCCATCTCCACCGGGTTCTTGACCTTCTTCAGGATCTCACAGCAGCGCAGCGCGTACTGGGTCATGCCGTCCTGGTTGGTCAGATCCAGATCGTCCGCCGCGCGCAGCATGCGATACTCCGCCGCGTCGTAGCGCTTCAGGCGCTCAAAGCCCGCAAGGCCCTGTGCGCGCACGAAGTCATCGGGATCCTGCCCGCCGGGATAGTCGATCACCCGCGCCGTGAGACCATCGATCTCGTCGAAGATCTCCAGCGCGCGCAGGGCCGCCTTCTGACCGGCAGAATCGCCGTCGTAGCTGATCCAGACCTCGGGAACGTAGCGCTTGATCAGCCGCGCCTGCTCCTGGGTCAGCGCCGTGCCCAGCGTGGCCACCACGCCGCGCACGCCGTACTTGCGCAGGGAAACCGTGTCCATGTAGCCCTCAACCAGCACCATGTGCCCGACATCCCGCTCTTTTTTTGCAAAATTCAGGGCATACAGGCCCTGCCGCTTGTTGAACACGGGCGTATCCGGCGTGTTGAGGTACTTCGGCTGAGCATCGCCCATGGCGCGCCCGCCGAAGCCCAGAACCTTCCCCTGGGCGTTGATAATCGGAAAGATGACCCTGCCGCGAAACATGTCCGCAAAGCGCCCGTCCCGCTCCACCGCAAGCCCCGCCTTCTTCAGAAGCGGCGCCTCGAAGCCCTGCTCCTGCAAGTGGCGGATCAGACCATCCCGGCCCCGCGGCGATGCGCCGAGACCGAAGCGGCGAATGTCGGAATCGTTGAGTCCGCGCTTGTAGAGGTAACTGAGCGCCTCCGAGCCCTCGTCCGTCCAGAGCATAGAATGAAAATAGCGGGCGGCAATTACGTTTGCTTCGTAAATGCGCTCTCGCTCCTGCGCGCTGTTGAACGTCGATTTTTCCCTCGGACCCGCCTCCGGCAGTTCCATGTGTGCGCGCTCCGCCAGGTACTTCACGGCCTCCTGGAAATCCATCCGTTCCAGTTCCATCACAAAGTTGATCACAGTACCGCCCTTGTGGCATCCGAAGCAGTAATACAGCTGCGATTCGGAATCCACAGAAAACGAGGGCGTCTTTTCATTGTGAAACGGACAGCATCCCCAAAAGCGCCGGCCCTTCTGCTTCAGAGGAACGTATTCCGACACGATTTCCTCCAGACTGACCCGCGAACGCAGCTCGTCCAGAAATGCATCTGAAAACCTTGCCATCTACTCCCCCGATCCTTCCGCGCGACGCAACGTTACTAATTCGCCGGGCAAACCTCTTTTCCTGCATAGCGCCGACAATTAACAACAATTTTCGGCAAGAAGCGTCCCATATGTGATGGTCGAAATCCATATCACAGAGACGCTTGTATATAATTACAACGCGGCCGGCCCGAATTCCTTCCAATCGTGAAAATTTTTCGACTCCATGCCTGCAATTCCCTCCGAACCCATTTTTTTCTACGGCATAGGATGCAGCATGAACGTATACCAGCCAGATTCGGAGGGATTGTCATGTCCATCAAGGTATGTAAATTCGGCGGAAGCTCCGTCTGCGACGGAGATCGCTTTGCCCAGGTCAGCCGCATCCTCCACAGCGATCCCGACCGAAGATACATCGTGCTCTCCGCGCCCGGAAAGCGCTTTCCCGGCGATGACAAGGTCACGGATCTGCTGTACCGGGCCTGGGATGCGGACGATGACACTGCACAGTTCATCTTTACCCGCATTTACCTGCGCTATGCATCCATACGGGATCAATGCGCGCCGGAATTCGATCTCGAGTCGGAGTTTTCCCGGATCCGACGCTGCTTCCGCACCTCAAGAGACTATGCCGCCAGCCGGGGCGAATACCTCTGCGCCAGGCTCTTTGCCGCCGCCTTCGACCTGCCCTTCGTGGACGCAGCGGAGCTGTTTTTCTTTCATGAAAGCGGCGCGATTGACCTCCCCGCGACCTGCCGAAGCATCAAGGAAAGGCTTTCGTCCCTCGATCGCGCGGTGATCCCCGGCTTCTACGGGAGCCTGCCCGGCGGATGCATCCGCACCTTCAGCCGCGGAGGTTCCGACGTCAGCGGTGCGCTGATCGCCTCGGCGTTGCATGCGGATCTCTACGAGAACTGGACCGATGTGGACGGCCTGTACACGGCGGATCCCAACCTCGTGCCCGATGCCCGGCGCAACCGCTGCGTGAGCCTGCACCAGATGGAGCAGCTGGCCCGTGCAGGCGCGCAGGTGCTGCACCCGGATGCGCTCAGGCCGCTGGAAGGCACGGGCGTGGACGCCCTGCTGAAGAACACCTCCGCTCCCGATGCACTGGGCACGCGCATCAGCGAGCGCTGCACGGAACCCGTCCCCTGTGTCACCGGGCAGTGCAAGCTGTACTGTACCGCAGCGCCCGATGCGCCGGATCGCTGCCCCCTTCTGCATGCCGTGCCCTTCGATGGCGGCGTGGAGGTGGCAGCTGTGCGCATCTTCGGCGCACGGGAGACGCAGCAGCGAAGGATTGCAGCGGAATTACATCCGTTTCATATCATTCATATGCAGGATCACATGGAAATAATCGTGCCTAATGACACGTACTGCGACGCAATCCGCAAAGTTCATGGGATTCTGATGGAGGATGCCGTCGAGGAGAGCTGAGTGGCTCGTCCGACATACGCGCATCAAATCCGCAATCAACGAAAGCAAAACCCCGGTTCCAGCGACGGAACCGGGGTGCACTTCATGGAATCGGGCGCGAATCAGCACAGAGCTTCCATCTCGGCGATGCGGGCCCTGAGCTTCTCCAGCAGGCCCTGGTTGGTGGCCAGCTTCTCCTTCTCGCGCTCCACCAGCTCGGCGGGGGCCTTGGCGACGAAGCCGGCGTTGTTCAGCTTGCCGTTGGCGCGGGCGATCTCACCCTCCACGTTCTTGAGGTCCTTCTCCAGGCGTGCAAGCTCCTTCTCCACGTCCACCAGCTCACCCAGCGGGATGAACAGCTCGCAGGGCGCGGTGACGGCGGATGCACTCTTTTCGGGATTGGTCGTACCCGCGTCGATGAATTCCACGTTGCTGGCGCCTGCCAGGCGCTTGAAGTAGCCCTCTGCGGAGGCCAGCGCATCCCTCCAGCCCTCGTGGGGCTTCAGGATCAGCGTGGCGCGCTTTGCGGGGGCCACGTTCATCTCGGCGCGCAGGTTGCGGATGGTCACGATCACGTCCTTCACGCCCTCGAAGGCGGCGGCCTCGGCAGGGAAGTCCAGCGCGGGGTCGCACTCCGGCCAGGAGGAAGTGATCAGCATGCCCTCCACGCCCGGCAGGTAGCTGTACAGCTCCTCGGTGATGAAGGGAATGTAGGGATGCAGCAGCTTGATCATGCCGGTGAGCACGTGCAGCAGCACCTCCTGGGTGGTCTTCTTCACCTCGCCGTCCTCGGCATAGAGGCCCTGCTTGGCGCTCTCGATGTACCAGTCGCAGAAGTCGGACCAGACGAAGTCGTAGAGCTTCGTGGCGGCCAGGCCCAGATCGAAGTTCTCCAGATTGTCGGTGATGGTGCGCACCGTGTCCTGATACTTTGTGAGGATCCACTTGTCCGACAGAGAGAGCTTCTCGGCGGTGGGCACGCCCTCGGGGGTGAAGCCGTCCAGGTTCATCAGCACGAAGCGGCTGGCGTTCCAGATCTTGTTGCAGAAGTTGCGGTAGGTCTCGATCTTCTCATTGGACAGGCGCACGTCCGCACCGGGGGCCACGCCCATCACCAGCGAGAAGCGCAGCGCGTCCGCGCCGTACTGGTCGATGACCTCGATGGGATCGATGCCGTTGCCCAGGGACTTGGACATCTTGCGGCCCTGCGCGTCGCGCACCAGGCCGTGCATCAGCGCCACGCTGAAGGGGCACTTGCCGGTCTGCTCGATGCCGGAGAACACCATGCGCGCCAGCCAGAAGAAGATGATGTCGTAGCCGCAGGACAGCACGCTGTTGGGATAGAAGGTCTTGAAGTCCTCCGTCTCCTCCGGCCAGCCCAGCGTGGAGAAGGGCCAAAGTGCGGAGGAGAACCAGGTGTCCAGCACGTCCTCGTCCTGGCGCACGGGCTTGCCGCACTTCGGACAGACGGTGATGTCCTCGCGGGAGACGGTCATCTCGCCGCAGTCGTCGCAGTAGAAGGCCGGGATGCGATGGCCCCACCACAGCTGGCGGGAGATGCACCAGTCGCGGGTGTTCTCCATCCAGTTCAAATAGGTCTTTTCAAAGCGCTCGGGCACGAAGCGCAGCTCGCCGTCCTTGACCACCTTCACGGCGGGCTTGGCCAGGGGCTCCATCTTCACGAACCATTGCTTGGAAACCATGGGCTCGATGGTGTGGTGGCAGCGGTAGCAGGTGCCCACCTCGTGGGTCAACGGCTCCACCTTCTTGAGCAGGCCCGCGGCCTCCAGATCGGCGACGATGGCCTTCCGGGCCTCCATGGTGGTCATGCCGGCGTACTTGCCGCAGTCCAGCACCACCGGCTCATCGGCGGTTGCGCGGCCGCTGGCGATCCACTCGGCGTTCTCCGCGGCCTCCTTGGCGCCGGTCATGTGGCCGTCGTAGGTGAACACGCGCACCATGGGCAGGTTGTGGCGCTTGCCCACCTCGTAGTCGTTGGGATCGTGGGCGGGGGTGATCTTCACCACGCCGGTGCCCTTGGTCATGTCGGCGTGCTCGTCGCAGACGATCGGAATCTCCTTGTTGATCAGCGGCAGGATGACGTGGCAGCCGTGCAGATGGGCATACCTCTCGTCCTCGGCGTTGATGGCCACGGCGGTGTCGCCCAGCATGGTCTCGGGGCGGGTGGTTGCCAGCTCCAGCATCTCGCCGGTCTCCTTCACCGGGTACAGCAGGTGCCAGAAGGAACCCTTCTGCTCCTCGTACTCCACCTCTGCGTCGGAGATGGAGGTCTTGCAGCAGGGGCACCAGTTGATCATGCGCCAGCCCTGATAGATCAGGCCCTTCTCATACAGGCGCACGAAGGTCTCGCGCACAGCGCGGGACAGGCCGTCGTCCATGGTGAAGCGCTCGCGGTCCCAGTCGCAGGACACGCCCAGCTTGCGCAGCTGTTTGACGATGCGTCCGCCGTACTCCTTCTTCCACTCCCAGGTGCGCTCGAGGAACTTTTCGCGGCCCACATCCTGCTTGGTCAGGCCCTCCTCGGCCAGGGCGTTGACCACCTTCACCTCGGTGGCGATGGCGGCGTGGTCAGTTCCGGGCACCCACAGCGTGGGATCGCCCTTCATGCGGTGGTAGCGGATCAGCACGTCCTGTGGCATCTCGTCCAGGGCGTGGCCCACGTGCAGCTGGCCGGTGATGTTCGGCGGGGGCATGACGATGGTGAAGGGCTTCTTGTCGGGGTTCTCCACGGGCTTGAATGCGCCGGAGCTCTCCCACTTCTCATAGATGCGGTTTTCAATCTGTTGGGGCTGATAGACCTTCTCCATCGTGAATTCCTGCTTTTCCATAAATATCCTCCTGATGTTCTCCCAGCATCGCAGGCGCATTCACCTGCGAGGATGTTGTGCGAAATATGGTTCCTCAGAGCATGACCAGCAGCGCGCCGACGGCGCAGACGGCCAGGGCGATGAGCTTGACTGCGTTGCGCGCAGCGTCCGGCGCATCGGGACGCAGCTTGCGGGCGATGGGCCCGGCACAGAACTCCGCGACCAACCCGGCCAACAGAACCACAAGCCCCACCGGATTGATCCGACTGCCATCAAAGCCGAGTTCGCCGCTTCCCGGCAGTCCCAGCAGCGCAAAGACGCACACCAGCACCAGCAGCAGCGCGACGAGATTGATTCCACTGTGCTTCAAGGCCGACCACCTCCCTTCCAAAAATGAAACGCGAAACAAACCCAAAGGGCGGGTCTGTTCCGCGGTACCACCTTATTCACCCGAAAATCCGGGTCTCTCTGCGCGTTCAGGGGCGCACCCCGCGCGGCTAATCCGTTCACCGCGCCGCCTCCGAAGCGACCTTCGCCCTTCGCCCTTCCAAGCGGCCTCTCAGCCCGTGAGCCGCTCTCTCTTGGGATGCGCAAGGACTACTCCTCTTCATCATCGGCAAAGTCCATATTGCCTAGTCGTGATTATAGCACAATTTCCATTCTTCGTCAACGAATTGTGCGAACACACCCGTTTTTTAACCCGTCGGTTCAGACGCCGTCGAAGTAATTGCGGGGATCGTTGCTGCGGCGGGTCTTGCCGTCGTCCTCCAGGTATTCGATCTCCAGCTTCTGAAAGGGCACCTCCTCCATGAAGTGCTCCGGCAGAAAGGCCGTGTGCCGGAACTCCTCGAATTCGTGCTCGTGCTTGCGCAGCCAGATCGGACAGGGGATGTCAAACTCGCGACACAACTCGATCAGGGCCTCCTCCACCTCCTCCGGTCTGCAAGGTTGCGTGGCCTGCCTGCTGATGCGGTGCTTCACGATGATTTTCGCCCAAAGTCTGGCCATGGGTTCTCCTCCGTTTCTCTGTTCCCGCGCGGAATTTCATCCTCCATTATACAGATAGAAACAGAATCCGTCAATCCGCCGCGGTGCTTTCCGAGACATATTGTGTGGGGTTTGCCGCTTCGCCGTCCACATACAGCTCCAGGTGCAGGTGCGCGCCCTGCTCCGCTTCGCCGGCCATGCTCGCGTCCGCATTTCCGAGGAGCTCCCCGGCACTTACCTGCATCCCTGCCTCGATTTCCTCCGCCGGGGCGATGGATGCGTAGCGCAGCAGCATGCCATCCTCGCGCTTCACCTCCACGAAGCCGCCGTATGCGCCGCTCTCGCCCACCGTGCACACGACGCCGTCGCACAAACTCCTTGTGACACCGCCCTCGCAGACGTAGTCCACCGCCGGGTGTGCCTCCCACAATCCCCGCGCAGCCTGCCACTGCGGGACTTCCGAAAAGCCGCGCACCAGATGCCAATCGTCGGGCAGCTCCAGCACCGGTTCCTCCGGATCCTCCGCCTCCGACAGCAACACGTCCGCCGCCGGCAGTACCACCTGCTCTGGTGCATCCGCTTCGCCGCGATAGATCTCCGCCGCCCTCGCGATTGCGCACAGTGCCACAATCACTAAGCCGTAATAAGCGATGCGCCCCGCATTTTTGCGCAACAGAATCGCCAAGCTACGCAGCACTTGTCCCATGCTGCACAGGCCCTTGCGCACGATTCTGCCGGTATTCTCCAAAGTTCGCCACACTGCACTTCCCACGCGGCGCTTCAGCACAGCTGCTGCTTTCCGCAATTTCTTCATATAAAATCCCTCCTCTTCTTCCAGCTTGGGAAAAATTGGAGGGATTTATACCGCTATTTCTGTTTACCGGGGAAGTTTTTCACTTCTGCGCTCAGCGCGGCCTGCGGCGGTCGCGACCGACGGAGCTTCCGCTGCGGTTGGACGGGGTCCATCCGCCGCCCGACGTGCGACTGCGCCCGGCGGAGCCGCTTGTGCTGCGCGTTCTGCGCACGGGTTCGTCGTAAGGATCCCTGCGACGGGGCTGTGCTGCGCCCATCTGCTGGCGGCGCAGGTACTCCTGGCGGCGGCGCTCATAGATCGCGCGTCGCCTGCGCTGCTTTGCAGCCCTGCGGCTCGCCGCAAGGATGATGATCAGTACGATCAGCAGCGCCAGTACGGCCAGCAGCGCCAGGAAGATCTTGTTGCTGAAGATCCGCAGGAAGGGGAAGTAATCCAGCAGCGTGGGCGGATTGATTTGCTCTGCAACGTCACAGCCCGCCACCACTTTCGCCGTCACGATGTTGCCGGTGGAGGCATCGAGATATTGGAAGTCGCCGATGATCTCGCCCTTGGAGATGGGCGCGGTCAGGGATTCGCGGGTGAGCTGCACGCTGGCCTTGCTGCAGAAGTCGGCGATGGCGTCGTTCAGCGCGGTGGCGCTGTTGCGCTCCACCATGCGCAGGTAGCTGGAATCGCTGATCTGTGCGATCTCCAGATCCAAGCGGCCACCATAGGGATCATCGTTGCTCGCATTGGAGACGACCACATTGACGATCTGGCTCTTTGCGGCCTCGAACATCTGATCCAGGGTGTAAGTATCGTAACAGGTCCAGCCGTAGTCAAAGAGGCGCGTGGTATCGATCCAGCGGTATTCCTCTTCTTCGGTCTTTTCCGACTTCAGCGCCACGGAGATCAGCGTTGCGCCATCCTTCTCCGCCGCACCGACGAAGCATTCGCCCGCAGCGCTGGTGGTGCCGGTCTTGACACCGATGCAGCCCTCGTAATAAAACTTCGAAGTCGGCTTCATGATCTCGTACTTGGACACCAGCTTCAGTTCGCCGCGCTCCTTGACGGTGATCGTGCCCTGATAGTTGTTCACGATCTGTCGGAAGGTCTCGTTCTGCATGGCGGTTCTGGTGATCAGCGCCAGATCGTAGGCCGTGGTGTAATGATTCTCGTTGGTGTAGCCGTGGGCATTGGCGAAGTGGGTGTCCGTGCAGCCGATCTGCGCGGCCCGCTGGTTCATCAGCGCCACGAAATTGTCCACCGTGCCCGAAACCAGCACGGCCACGGCATTGGCGCCGTCGTTTCCGGAGGAGAGCATGAAGCCCAGCAGCAGATCGCCGAAGGTCATCGTCTCGCCGGGGTACACCGGAATCAGCGAACTGTCGCCGGGGACGTCCGCCGCCGCCTGGGGGATGGCGATCTCCTGTGTCAGGGGAATGCCGCTCTCTATGCCCAACAGCAGCGTCATGATCTTCGTGGTGCTGGCGGGGTTCATGCGGTCGCGCTCGTTCTTTCCAAAGAGCACGTCGCCGGAATCCGCGTCCATCAGTATGGCGGCCTGGGAATAGAGCATGTCCGCCGACAGCTGGGACGGCACTGCAGCATCATAATCCTCAGGCGTGCGCGCAAACGCCGGCGCGGAGATTGCGACGGCGAGAATCAAAAACAGGGTCAGCAGCGCAGACAATTTGCGATGCATAGGTGCGTTTCCTCCATATCTTTTGGGCAATTCTGCCATTTTGACGCGGCGAAGGCGCCCGTAGTTCCACATTACACGTTTCTATTATAGCATCACGTCGATTTTTTGTACAGCACCGCCAGGAAAACCTAACAATAGAAATCCATCGCCGCCGCATTTCCACCGGAATCAGTTCCCGATGCCCGATTGTTGCGAAAGCATAACGACGTGCCGGAAAATTCTAACATTTACAAGAGCGCCCTTGAAATATCGGTTGCTCTCGTGTATAATAATGTTGACGAAATCATGAAGCTGTAATGTTTACATAATGCTTTTTTGGAGAAACTGCAATCTGGAGGTCGCAAAGTGGCAAAAAAAATCTTGATCGTTGACGATGAGCCTTTGATTGTAAAAGGTTTGAAATATTCTCTGGAATCGGACGGCTACGAGACGGACTCCGCCCAGGACGGCGAGGAGGCTGTCAACAAATTCTTCGCCGGGCAGTACGATCTGGTGCTGCTGGATGTAATGCTGCCGAAGATCGAGGGTCTGGAGGTCTGCCAGCGCATCCGCGAGCGCAGCAACGTGCCGATCATCATGCTGACCGCCAAGGGCGACGACATGGACAAGATCCTCGGCCTGGAGTACGGCGCGGACGACTACATGACCAAGCCCTTCAACATCCTGGAGGTCAAGGCCCGCATCAAGACCATCTTCCGCCGCACCTGAACCTGAACAACCGCAGCGTCACCGTCGGCGGCAAGGAGGTCAACCTCACCGCCAAGGAGTTTGATCTTCTGCAGCTCTTCGCCACCAACCGCGGCAAGGTCTTCAGCCGTGAAAACCTGCTGGAGACCATCTGGAAGTACGACTACCTGGGCGATCTGCGCACCGTAGACGTGCACATTCGCCGCCTGCGCGAAAAGATTGAGCGCGTACCCAGCCAGCCGGAGTACATCTTCACCAAGTGGGGAGTTGGCTACTATTTTACTGACAAGGATTAAAAAGAACTTCCATTCCATACGCTGGAAGATCGTGCTCTCCTACCTGCTGATCATCGTCGTGGCGTTCTCCGCCGTGGCGGTATCCCTGATTCAGCTCGTGGGCGAGTACTTCTTCAACCAGCGCATACGCGACGACCAGAGAATCGCCGAGACGCTTTCTGAGCAGATCGGCGAATCTCTGGTTTCGCTCGATATGGACACACTCTATGCTCTCGTGCGCGGCGCTGCGGAGGAAAATGCCGGGCGCGTTCTTGTTGTGGACGCATTCGGCGTGGTGCAGGCCGACACCCTGTCCCAGCTCAGCGGTACCCGCTTTTACAATCAGGAGGTCGCCAACGTGCTCGCCGGCGCCGAGAGCGACTACGGCTTCTACGATACCGGTGTGAGCGGCAACAACTTCTGGCTGCGCTCCGCACTGTCCTTCTACGAAAACGTCAGCTCCATGAACGGCCTCTATGCCCACGCGATCCACCACGGCGATCAGGCGGTGGGCGCGCTGGTGTACATCGCCACCGTGCAGGAGATCTACGAGAATCTGCACAGCATCCAGTGGAAGATTCTCTCCTGGCTGATCGTTGTGGCGGCGCTTGTGCTGATCCTGAGCCTGTTCGTCATGCGCATCTTCACCCGACCCATCGGCGAATTGAGCGAGGGCATCCGCAAGATGACCGGCGGCGATCTCTCCGCCCGGGTGAACGTGCGCGGAAGGAACGAGTTTTCTGAGCTGGCCCGGGCCTTCAACTCCATGTCCGAGAAGATCGAGGCCCTGGACAAGACCCGCAGCCAGTTCGTCTCCAACGCCTCCCACGAGCTCAAGACCCCGCTGAGCACCATCAAGATCCTCATCGAAACCCTGCTGTATCAGGATCCCATGGATCCGGCGATGGTCAAGGACTTCCTCGGCGACGTCAACGCAGAGATCGACCGTCTGAACCGCATCGTATCGGATCTGCTCACGCTGGTGAACATGGACAGCGGCGGCATGAAGCTCAACCTGGCCGAGATGCGCCTGAATACGCTTCTGGAGGAGCAGGTCAAGCGCTTGCTGCCCCTCGCCCGTGAGAACGGCATCGAGATCAACCTTTCGATGAAGGAGGAAATCAGCATCAGCGGCGACAGCCTGAAGCTGCAACAGGTGATCTACAACGTCATCGACAACGCCATCAAGTACACGCCCCGGGGCGGCGAGGTGGAGACCACGCTCACGCGCAGCGGCAAGCGCGCCGTCATTCGCATTTCGGACACCGGCATCGGCATTCCGGCGGAGGATCTCCCCCACATCTTCGACCGCTTCTACCGCGTGGACAAGGCCCGCTCCCGCGCCACCGGCGGAACCGGCCTGGGCCTGTCCATCGTCAAACAGATCGTACAGATGCACGGCGGCGACATCCGTGCAAGCAGCGCGGAGGGCAAGGGCACGACCTTCGAGATCGAGCTGCCGCTGCAGCAGAATCCGTAATGCGCTACAAGATGTATTCCATGGAGATTTCTCGCGCAAATACCCGCGCTTTGAATGCGCCGCGAAGGGAGATGAAACCGATGAAGCCGGCTCTGAGACGTCTGACGGCGATCCTGCTTATCTGTCTGCTGACCCTGTCCGCATGCACCGGTGGCGCACAGGTTGCCACCGAGGACGCCCGCGTCGCGCTTCCGGAGCCGGAGCCCTTCGAGGAGCGTCAGATTCTGGGCGACGCCCGCGCGGCTTACAGTCTGGACGTCACCCTTTGCTACGCCGCGGGCAGCGGTCTGGATCTGACCAGCGTCACCCGCACCATCGAGGTGGAAATCGAACAGACGGCAGCAGAGGCGACGCTTCAGGAGCTGCTCAAAACCCTCTCCGGCACAGGCGCGCTGCGGTCGGTATTCTCATCCGATCCGCTGATCGATCTGGAGTTGAGCTGCGGCATCGCCACCGTCAACCTCACCCTGGATGCCGGTGCGCGCCAGAGCGACCAGGACGTGCTGCTGCTGTGCGTCTCCATTGCAAACACCCTGCTGGAGCTCGACGGCATCGATGCGGTCAACATCCTCACCGGCGGCCGCAGCGAGGCGGTCTGTGCGCTGCCCCTCGGCACGTTTGTCGAGCCAGTGAGCGACGTCTCCGCCCTCTACGCCCAGCTCCAGGCGGAGGAGAGCCGCTTTCTGTCGGAGCAGACCTCGGGCATCTCGCGCAGCGTGGCGCTCTATTTTCCCTCCTCCGACGGAAGCTATCTTCTGCCGGAGGTGCGTACTCTCAGCTTTTCCAGCGACGACTACGCCTCGGCCGCACTGGACGCCCTGAAGGCCGGTCCGCAGCAGCGCGCTTGCTGCTTCAGCGCCATTCCCGGCAATCAGGAGCTGCTCTCCGGCACACCGCAATCGTGGATCAGCGAGGCCGGCGAGCGGGTCATCGACGTATACTTCAGCGAAATGCTGCCCAACTACCTCGCCTTTGCCGGGGTGGAAACCTGGCAGTTCTACGGTTCCATCGTGCTCACGCTGTGCTCCTTCCTGCCGGAACTGGACGCGGTTCGGATCTGCATCGAGGGCGAGCCGGTGACGGAATGCGCACTCGGCAGCGGCATGCTGCACTTCGAGAAGGGCCTGATGCGCAGAAGCGATTTCTCCGCCCGCATCGGAAGCTCAGCCGAGCTTTATTTTCCCGTTGATGGCGGCGGACTGAAGCGCGTGGAATGCGCCATGTCCCGCGCAGCCTCCCGATCTCCCAGACAGCTGCTGTGCGAGCTGATCCGCCTGGGCACCACCGGAGCACTGGCGGGCGCCTTTCCGGAGGACATCGCGTCCGAGGATATCCTGGGCGTGGAGGTCACGGGCGACATCGCGGTGGTCAACCTCTCCGGCAGCTTCTACAGCCATTGCCAGACGCTGGATCCCCGCGGCGAGCGCAGCCTGATCTATGCCATGATCAACAGCCTGACAGATCTGGAGGACATCCATGCGGTGCGCTTCCTGGTGGAAGGAAAGAGCATCGACAGCCTGGTCGGCAGCATCTACCTGCGCACCGCTCTGCTCCCTGATCCGGGACTCGTTATTTTCGAAAGCGAATCCGCCGGGACCAATACCGGCGAGACAGCTTTGGTGAACTGAACAAGGGCGCCCGACCTGCAAAAGCAAGTCGGGCGCCCTTTCATCCCTTCAGTCCAGTTCGACGGCGATGTTCCGTCGGCGCATCCAGCTGTCGATCTGCAAGAGGTAGGCCAGCATCTGCGGCCCGGCCATCAACTGTCCAAACCAGGGCGTGTCCGCGGGATTCAACGCGGATGCGGCCAGCTTCTCGACAAAATCCCTGTCGGCGAAGCTCCAGATGGGTGCGTGTACATCGGCGCACATGGCGCGCACGCGGCTCCGTATTGCATCGGCATAGGCCGCGCTGCAGGTCTTGGGATAGGGGCTCTTCCTGCGCATTCGCAGTTTTTCCGGCAGCAGGTCCCGCACGGCCTCCCGATAGAGTCCCTTATCCACGCCGCCCATGCGCTTGAGATTCCAGGGCACGCTGTAAACGTACTGCACCAGGCGATCGTCACACAGCGGCGTCAGCACCGTGAGGCCCTGCCCCTCGCACATCTTTACGGCCCGCTCCTGCAGATTCGGCATAAAGAAGTCGAAGCATAGCCGCTGCAGCAGGAACAGATTCCGCTCCTGTCCCTCGGGTACGCCGCCCACATCGTAACTGTCCAGCGCATTGTGCAGCACATCGCGCACATAGCCGCGCAGGCCGAGCTTCTTCCGGATATCCGGCCGCAGCACGTGCTCCCGCAGCTCGATGGAACCCGACCAGGGAAAGCTGTCCTCGGGCAGGCACACCTCACCCCGGAACCAGGGATAGCCGCCGAACACCTCATCGCCGCACTCTCCGGAGACCACCGTGCCGGCGCAGCGCAGAATCTCCTTTGCAAACAGCATCAGCGAGCTGTCCACGTCTCCCATGCCGGGAAAGCCGCGCAGCCGCACTGCCTGATCCAATCCCTCCGCCAGGGCCTCCTGATCCAGCACCACGTTGTGATGCCGGGTGCCGAATACCCGCGCCGCCAGTCGGATGTAGGGCGCATCCATCTCCGGCCGGAAGGCGTTGGGCACGAAGTCGGCCGCATTCTCCGCATAATCCACCGAGAAGCTCTCCACCCTGCCAATGCGGGCGCACAGCAGCGCCGTGAGCGCCGTGGAATCCACGCCGCCGGAAAGCATACAGGCCGGATGCAGCGGCACGACCTCATTGATGGCCTGCTCCAGCAGCTCCCGCACATTCCACACGGTGGCGAGGGGATCCTCCCTGTGTTCCCGGACCCGCAGTTCGAAGTAGCGCCGTGTGTGGATTCCCTCGTTGTTGCAGATCAACACGCTTCCGGGCTCCAGGCTTCGGATGTTCCGAAGCGGCGTCCGGCCGGGCGTGCGCGCCGGGCCCAGGCCGATGAGCTCGCACAGACCGCCGCGATCCAGCACCGGCTCCACGAACGCCGCCTTGAGAATCGTATCCGGATGATCCGCAAACATCAGCGCGCCTTCGCGGCATGCGTAGAACAGGCTGCACTCCCCCATGCGATCCCGACTCAGCAGCAGCACATCCCGCTTCACATCCGCGACGCAGCACACGCATGGTCCCTCGATGTGCCGCGGAAAGTCCTCGCCCCATATTTCGTAGGCCCGCAGCGCCAGCGCGGCCTGGGAGGCGTAGGGCGTGCACTCCAGCCGCTTCGCCAGCGCGCGCCGGTTGCGCATGCGCCCGTAGACCAGCGCCATAGCCCGTTCATTGGACGCCGTCTCATAGCCCGCGACGGTCATCTGCCCCTTGCTGATCCTGGGCGCGTCGCAGCTGTCCAGAGCGCGCGAACGGATATCCGCATGATACGCACCAAAATAATTCATTCCATCACTCTCCCCATTCATATTATGATCGTCCGCTTCGGCGCATGCATTCGCGGTTGAATCCAAGCGGCCCAATGTGTTATAATATTTTCAATATGAATTCCCATAGGGAGGTGTATCACCCTTGAAACTCACCATCCTCGGCAACAGCGGTCCCTATCCCTGCGCCGGCGGCGCCTGCTCTGGCTATCTGCTCTCCAGCGACAGCGGTGATACGAACGTGCTCATCGACTGCGGAACCGGCGTGCTGGCGAACCTCTCCCGTGCGCTCCCCTGGGAGAAGCTCGACGCGGTGATCCTCAGCCACCTGCACTTCGACCACATGAGCGACATGCTGCCCATGCAGTACGCGCTTCAGTTTCATCCCCGCACCAACCCGCTGCCGGTGTATGCGCCGCTGACGCCTGCGCCGGTGCGCGCGTTGCTGGACGTGTCGGCCTACGGGCTGCATCCGATGGAGGACGGGCGGATCGGCGCGCTCAGCGTTCAGTTCTTCCCCGGCCGCCATCCGGTGGAGAGCCGCGCCATGCGCATCGAGTGCGACAGCACATGCTTCGTTTACACCGGAGACACCAACGAGGTGGAGGGACTGGATGCCTTCGCTGCGGGCGCCGATCTGCTGCTGGCCGACGCCGGTCTGAGCTCGGACGACTGGAAGATGGCTGCGCCCCACCTGTCCGCCGCCGGCTGCGGCCGCCTCGCCCGAAGTGCGGGTGCAAAGCGCCTGCTGCTGACCCACCTCAACCCGAAGTACGATCCCACCCAGCTGGCCGCAGAGGCCCGCACGGAATTTGAACATGCCGAGCTTGCAGAAATCGGCGCGCAGTACGCAATCTGATCCGCCGCTGTCCCAACGCGATCTCTTCACGCGCCTGCTGCGCGCAAGGCCGCTGTTTGCGGCTGCGCTCTCCTTCCTCATGGGCTGCATACTCGCCCGCACGGCATCGCTGCCACGGGCGATTTTGTGTTGCGCAATCGTTCTGTTGGCCGTGCTGTGCGCATTGCTGCGCAAGAAACGCATCCTTCCGGCGCTGCTGGTCCTGGCCATGCTGCCCCTGGGCGCGCTGCGCTTTGATCTGCAGTGGCAGGCACTCGAACCTCTTCCCGAACTGAAGGGTGCAAGCCTATCCGGGCGCATCTGCGAGATTCCCGAGTGGCGTGAGGCGGACCAGCGCTGCATTTGCGTGCTCGAGGACCTCACCATCGACGGCACCGACGTGCCCGGAAAGCTGCGTCTGTATCTGCGCAGCGATCTGGAGAATGATCCTGCGCTGCTGGCACCGGCGATCGGTCAGGAAATTGCCTGCACAGCCACCATCCGACCGGGCGATCCCGCCACCAATCCCGGGCAGTTTGATTTCGACGCATACCTGCGCCTCCATGGCCTGCGCGGATACGCCACCGCAAAGATCGAGGACTTTCGGTTCAGCCCCGCACCCTGTAATCTCTCCGACCGGCAGAAGCTGCTGCGGGAGGCCATCGGCGCGCGCATCGACCGCCTGTTTCCAAGGAACGCCGCCATTGCCCGGGCCTTCCTCATCGGCGACCGCAGCGACCTGAGCGCCGAGGAGCGCAAGAGTTACAGCGACTCCGGCGCGGCGCACCTGCTGGCCATTTCGGGCATGCACATCAGCATTCTCGCCGGAGCGCTCACACTGCTTTTGCGTCGCCTGATGAACCGGCGCAGGAGCTTCTGCATTGTGCTGGCATTGCTGCTGATGTACGCGGGACTGATCGGCTTCACCGCATCGCTGACACGCGCGATCCTGATGTTTGCCATCTTCTCCGCCGCGCCCATCCTGGGCCGTCACGCCGACGCACCTACAAATCTGGCTGCGGCTGCGCTTCTCTACCTGCTGATCCGACCCATCGCCATTCTGGATGTGGGCTTTGTCCTCTCCTATGGCGCTTCCGCAGGCATCGTGCTGCTGACCGCGCCACTGCGCCGCCTCACCCGCTGCGAAGCCTATCTGCGTCGCAAGCCCGGCCACGGTGTGTCCGCATTGCTGCTGCACCGTCCCCTGCGCTGGATCCTCAATATGATCCTCACCAGCCTGGCGGCACAGCTGGCCATCCTGCCGGCAGTGGTGCACGCCTTCGGGGCGCAGCCGCTGTTCTCCATCGCGGTCAATCTCATCGCTGTGCCCCTGGCCATGTTTGCATACGGCACTGCGATTCTTGGAACACTGACCGGCCTGGTACCGATGGCGCGCCTCTCGGACGGCCTGTACACCCTGCTCACTGCCTGCGTGCGCTTCTTCGGCAATCTGCCCCTGTCGACACTGCGCATCGCCCGCTTTCCCGCCTGGCTCGTGTTCCTGTGCGCCGTTGTGTGCCTGCTCTCCTCCGAGCTGTCCAGCCTGCCGTCGCGCATGCGAAAGTATCTGCCGCTCACGATCCTCCTCGCGACGCTGATCTCCAACGGCTGCGCCCATCTCACCACCCTGGGCTGCAGCGTGGTCGTTCTGGATGCAGGTCAGGCGGATTGCGCCGTGATTCGCACCGGAGGCAAGGTCTATCTGGTGGACGCCGGCGATGCCTACTCTCCGGCGGCGGACTACATCAGCGCCATGAATTACGAAATCGAGGCGGTGTTTCTCTCACATCCGCACACAGACCACGTCGCCGGACTTCAGGCCGTGCTGGAGGTCTGCACGCCGAAGCGCATTTACATCTCGTCCAACTGGGATGCGCTGGAGACCGACGAGGGCATCCCGGAGATCCTCGATGCCGCCGTTTCCCAGGGATCGGAGCTGATCACCATTTGCGCAGGAGCGGAGATCCGGCTTTCAAAGGAAAGTACCCTGCAGGTTTTGTCGCCCGAAGCAGGATTTTCGCCCGCTTCGGCGAATGAAAACTCATTGATCCTACGACTGGATTACGGCAGCTGTTCCGCACTGTTCACCGGCGATGCATCCGCATCGACCGTAGCCGGGCTGTCGTGTGACTGTGATCTTCTCAAGGTGGGCCACCACGGCGCGGCGCAATCCGTGAGTGTACAGCTGCTCGCCGAGCTCACACCGTCCGTTGCCATCCTCCCGGTGGGTGAAAACAACTACGGCCACCCGGCAGAGGAGACGCTGAAGCTGCTGCGCGCAGCTGGCTGCCGAATCCTGCGCACGGACATGAGCGGCGCCGTTACCTGCCAACTGCACGCAGACGGCAGCATTCGTCTGCGCACAATGCGACCTTTGGAGGTTGTTGATGACCTGGAATGACTTTTACAAATCGGTGAAGGCCGGACAATACCAGAACGTCTATCTGTTCACGGGCCCCGAGGAGCACAACAAGCGGGAGGCCCTGGCAGCGCTGCGCTGCGCCGTACTGCCCGCCGGCCTCGAAGCGCTCAACGACGTCACGCTGGAGGGTGTCGGTGCGCAGGAGATCATCGATTGTGCGGAGACGCTGCCGGTGATGTGCGAGAGACGCATCGTCGTGGTGCGGGACTGGCCGCCGCTGATGGCGTCAAAGAGTCGAAAGGCAAAGAATCCGGAGGCTGCAGAGGAGAAAACGGACGGCGATACAGTGCGGATGCTGGAGTGGCTCAAGGATCCGCCGGAGAGCTGCATTCTGGTTTTCTACATGATGGCGGAGCTGGACGGCCGGAAGAAGCTGGCAGCCGCGCTGAAGAAGCTGGACGGCTACGTGGAGTTCGACTATCTCAGCGGCGCGACGCTTGCCAAGTGGTGCGCGCAGCAGCTCAAGCCCATGGGCAAGCGCATCTCTGCGGACGCTGTCAATGAAATGACGCTGATGGCCGGGCAGGATCTGACCCGGCTATTGGGCGAGCTGCAGAAGCTGGCGGCCTACGTGGGTGACGCGCCGGAGATCGATGTACCGGCCGTGCGGGCGGTGGTCACGCCCTCGCCGGAGTACAGCGTGTTCATGATCCTGGATCACCTGCTCGCAGGTCGGCTCGCGGAGGCCACGCAGGTGGTCAATTCGGTGTTGATGAACGAACCAAGCGCCGTGCGCATCATCAGCCTGATCGGCAATCAGCTGCGCATCGACGCCCACATGAAGTGCGCGCTGGAGGAGAGCGGCAACACGGCGGAGGTGGAGCGGGCGCTTGGAATCAAATCCGGCCGCGCTTGGCACATCAAAAAGCAGATTGGCCCCGTGCGGGCGAACTTGCTGAAGGAGCTGTATCTGGCCTGCGTGGACACGGAATATGCCATCAAATCCGGTCGCGTCCAGGAGCGCGCCGCGCTGAATGCGCTGCTTTTGAAAATTTATCAGGCAAAAAATGCAACCAAATGAAGGTTTGCTGCGTCTAAGCTGCAGTCCATCCGGAGGTATTGCTTATGAAAAAGATGCTTTGCTGCGCGATCATCGCGATCCTGCTGCTGACCGTCTGTGCCAGCGCCGAGGTACCCTCCCTGTCGGAGAGCCTGTTCAAGTACGCCAAGGGCACGCTCTCCTGCCTGGCGTCCGGCGCATACGATAAGATCGTCACATCCGTGCCCTTTTCCGGCGTCTCTCCCAGCGCGGACGAGTGGCAGAATTTCGCCCAGGGCAGCTTCAGCGGCCTGACCGGCTCGTCTCCACAGACCAAATATGCCGTCGCTTACTGGACCGGCAGCATATGGAAGGTGGCCGTGCCCGTGTCCGAGCCCAGCTCCGGCGGCGTAGAGACGCTGATGCTTCTCTCCGAGGATGGCCAGACCATCACCGGCTACGGCTGCACCAGCTGGAGTCAGGTGCAGGGCGAATACGCATCCTCCAGCTACGTCAAGTGGAATTCCGAATACAACCCCTCCACCTCGGCCGTGGTGGAGATGGACCAGGACTAGCGAATTCCTATAATATAAAGGAACCTCCCGCAGCACAGCCACATGGCTTCGGGAGGTTCCTTTTCTGCCGCGCGAAACACGATTCCGCGCAATCCGCAGGAAATCTGCGTACAGCTTACAATACTTTCCAGCCCCAGATTCCGGACAGGCGAACCAATTCGTCCATCACAATTTTTTGATAGGGAATTTCAAATTCTTCCCCGGAATCCCGTAGGCAGATGCGTATGCTCGGCATCCGGCACCACCGGCTCGCCGAAATCCAGGCGATGTCTCCACAGGGAATTTCGCGCCTGCGCCGCCTTGAGAAGAATACGACGATCCGATCCTCGTCGATGCCCAGATAAGGCAGAAACCGCGGCAAAACGAGCAGAGCCAGCACGAAGAGGACGAAGATCATCATCAGCAGGAGAGCAGTCCCGATCTCGCCAATGTGCAGGCAATGTGCAGCCATTCCACCGAAGTTCAGCGCAAAGCAAGCCAGGAAGAAGATCAGAAACCAGCGCTCGATCCTGGAAAACCGGACCACTGTGTTCTTATAGATCCTCATGGATGTTTCACCTTTTCACCTGTACTTGTAAGCAACGCCGCCGCACAGTACGTGCGACGGCGCTCATTATGTTGTGAGAAATCAGATTGCCTTGGCGTTGGCCAGCAGATACTTCTCCGCTTCCGCGCTCCACAGCATGTTGTGGCGGGCGCAGATCTCGGCCAGCTCCTTGAACATCGGATCGGTCTCGCCCTTCTTGGCGAAATCGTCGATGGCGGTCAGCTCCATGGAGATGTTGGGGTAGATCAGCTTCTTGCCGCCGGGGATCTTGGGCAGGTTCTTCGTGGTCTCGATGACTGCATCCAGGCCGCCGACGTGGGTGATCATTCCTTCGGGATGCAGCTTGCCGGCCGCGATCATCTCGAGGGACTCGATCATGTCTGCAGTGTT
Organism: Clostridiales bacterium; assembly: GCA_004557125.1. Taxonomy (GTDB): domain Bacteria; phylum Bacillota; class Clostridia; order Christensenellales; family Aristaeellaceae; genus SFTH01. Next base: position 142,728 of record SFET01000002.1, read on the forward strand.
GCCGCCGGAGGTGCCGACGATGTGGTGGGCGCCGTAGTGCACCTCATAGAAGTTGAAGTTCGCGGAGAGCTTCGGATTGGTCGGGCCTGCGAAGAAGTTCAGGCAGCCGTCGAAGGCCAGGATGGCGTCGCCCTGCTCGATGACGGCGGGAACGGGTGCGAACACCAGCACATCATCGTAGCCCTTGCCGCCGGAGAGCTCCATCAGGGTCTCAACAGCGTTCTCGCGGGTGTTGGCATAGACCAGCTTCACGCCGTTGGCCGCAGCGTCCTCGACGGTGTAGATGGAGGCAGCGCGATCCAGGCGGGCCTGGTCGATGTCGGTGACGACCAGCAGGCCGGGCTTGCGGTCGCAGTGGATGGCGTAGTCGATGGCGCCCATGCCCATCGGGCCAGCGCCAGCCAGGATGGCCAGATTGCCGCCCTCCTTGATGCCCATCTCATGGACATAGGAGCCGGGCTTGGTGTGGTACATCGCATGATAGGTACCGACGATGCAGCTCAGCGGCTCGGACAGGGAGCCATAGAAGTAAGCGTCCGCCTTGTACTCGAGCAGGCAGTTGTGCTCCATGACCTCGTTCATCAGGATGGCGTACTGGGCATCGCCGCCGCAGAACTCGAAGGCGTAGCCGGGGGTCATCATGGTGCCGCGATAGTCGATGGCGGGCTGAATGCTGAACTTCTCGCCCTTCTTGTACTTGTCGGCCCACTTCGCGCCGACCTCTTCGATCACGCCGCAGAACTCATGGCCGATGATCGCCGGATGCTCAGCGATGTCCTCGGGCACGCGCTTGTGTGCGGAGCCCTGGATGGTGGCCTTGTAGCTGGACATGCAGATGGAGTCGGAGATGATCTTCACCAGAATCTCGTCATCCTTGATTGCGGGCATCTCAAAGGTGTCCAGGCGAAGATCGTTTGCGGCATGCATGCGCACTGCTTTGTTCAACATATCCGTATTCCTCCTAGTATTTATACTCTGGCTGGTTTACAGCTTTCGTCCTTCTTCTATTATACCACACATTGTCTCCAAATCCTACAAATTTCCGCAAATATTACAACAAATATCACCTGCATAACAAAAGGAGCCGCACGCGCAGCTCCTTCTGTTGCATCTCCGGCAAAGAGGTCAGTGACGTCCGCTACCGGCGCCGCCACCGAAGCCGCCGCCTCCGCCGCCACGACCTCCGCCAAAGCCGCCGCCTCCGAAACCACCGCCGAAGCCGCCGCCTCCGAAACCTCCGCCAAAGCCGCCGCCTCCGCTCCTGGGCGGTCTGCGGTTGGGTCCGGGGCCCGGACGGGAGCCTGGGCCGGGGCCATGGTGGGGATGGTGATGATGCGGGCCGGGGCCAAAGATCGGGAAGAAGAAGAAACCTCCCCCGCCGCGCCTGCGGCGTCCGCCGAAGATCATCGAGAACAGGAGGACAATTACGACGATGGTGATCAGCGTTCCGAACAGATCGCCGATCCAGGCAAAGAATCCGCGCTCCTCCTCGTAGTAGCGGTCATTGCCCGCCGGACGCACATCTCCCGCGCCGCCGCTAAAGCTGTCCGCCGCGGAATTGTCCGCAACGTAGGCGTTATAGGCCGCCACGCCGTCCTTGACGCTCAGATCCAGATTGTAGTAATCCGCAATCTTCGCAAATACCGCCTCGAAGAAGCTGCGCACGGCCGCATCGTAGTTCTTCGCATAGAAGCCATCCATCAGGTTCTCTTCGAGCATCTCCTTGAGCACGCTGGCCGGGAAGATGCCCTGCAGGCCGCTGCCGGTGATGGCGTAGTACTCATTTTCCTCGATGGCCATCAGCAGCAGAAAGCCGTTGTTCCGCTCTGCCGAGCCGATGGCCCAGCCATTGCCCATCTCCACGGCGTACTCATAGATGTCCGCGCCGCCGATGCTGTCCAGAGCCGCGACCACGATCTCTGCGCCGCACTGCTCGTAGAGCAGCTGGTTGCAAAAGTAGATCTCGCCCTCGGTCTCCCGGCTGAGCACATCCGCCGTGTCGAGGTAGTAGAAGTCCTCGCCCGGCTCCACGACCTTCGTGGCAGCATACGCCGGGCACAGGGTCAGCGCAAGCAGCACCAGCGCCGCCGCGCAGGCCAGAATTCTCTTCATATTTTTCCTCCAGTTGATCCGGGCGCTTGGCACCCGAAAGCTCGTCAGATTCCCAATCCATTGCCAGACAAGCTGCATTGAATGGCGAAGCTGCGCCGGACGCCTCCCATCACGCGCCGAAGCTGCTGAGCTCGTCCACGCCCCACAGTCCCGCCGCAAGGGATGCCGGGAAGCCGTCCAGGCTGTCGTCGAACTCTGCGGCCATGCTGCGGTAGGGATCGATGCGCACATACTTATCGCTGCCCCAGAAATCGTCGTAGGCCTGCTTGAAGCTCCTGCGGTCGGCGTCGCTCAGCGGGGCCGCATACATTTCGTTGTAGAGCTGGTCGGACAGGCCCTGCAGCGTCTGATAGGCCGCATAGCGCGCGTCCAGATCATCGCCGCTGAAGCTCTCCAGCGCATCCAGCATCTTCTGCGCGTTTGCATTGTCCGCGCCCAGGTGCAGCTGCGCCTCGCTGGCCATCACCTGCGCGCACTCTGCGGCACGGTCCAGGTAGGCGTCCATGCTGCTGCGCGTGGTGGAGGCCGTCTCCGCGCCGTCGTAGAAGTAATCCTCCACCCGGTCGCGCTCCCGGGCCAGGCTGTTCCCGCCCAGGCCGAACACGCTGCCCAGCGCGCACGCCGCGAGCACCGCCCAGGCCAGCGGCCGGTTTTCATTGAAACGCATGTTCAAAATCCTCCTTCAGCCGACAATCGCACTCACTTGCGGATCTCCAGCATCTTCTGGCGCAGCTCGTTTTCGATGGAGGCCAGCTCCTGCTCCGCATTGCGGCGCTTCTCCCTGCCGGACTGCTGAATGCTCAGCACCTCGTCCATGGTGTCGATGAGCATCTTGTTGGTGTGCTTCAGGGTCTCGATGTCGATGATGCCGCGCTCGGCCTCCTTCGCACTCTCCACAGAAGCCATGTGCAGCTTCTCGGCGTTCTTTCGGAGCAGCTCGTTGGTGAGGTCGGTCACGGACCTCTGGGCCTCCATGGCCTTCTGGGTGTGGGCGATGCCCAGCGCCATCACCATCTGGCTCTTCCAGAGCGGGATGGTATTGACGATGGAGGTCTGGATCTTCTCCGCCATCAGTTGGTTGCTGGACTGGATCATGCGGATCTGTGGCGCCATCTGGATGGAAATGTTGCGGGTCAGCTCCAGATCGTAGAGCTTCTTCTCGAAGCGGTCGGCCTTGTCGGAGAGATCCTTGGCGGCCTGGGCGTCCTCCGGGAGTCCGGAAGCGTTGGCCTTGTCATAGGCAGCCTTCATTTCATTCGCACGGAAGTCCTCCAGACGCTTCTTTCCGGCGGCGATGTACATGGACAGTTCCTTGAAGTAGGTCAGGTTCTGATCGTAGAGCCGGTCCAGCATGGCGATGTCCTTGAGCAGCTGAATCTGGTGGCTCTCCAGGGCCTCGACGATCTTGTTGACGTTGACCTCGGTCTCGTCGTACTTGGCCTTGAGGGTGGCGGCATTGTCGCGCTGCTTCTTGAAGAAGCCGAGGAAGCCCTTGGATTCCTCCTCATCGGCATTGAAGCCGCGCAGCTCGGTCACCAGGTCGGCGATGGCGTCGCCGATTTCGTCCAGATCCTTGGTCTTGACGTTCTTGAGCGCCGCATCGGAGAACTGAGAGATGTTCTGCTGGGCGGCGGCGCCGTAGGAGAACACGAGGTTGGAGTCGGTGACGTCGATCTGCTTGGCAAACTCGTCGATCATCTTCTGCTCCTCCTCGGAGAACTGCTGCACGTTTGCGGTGTCGGCCTCCACCTGCTTGACGATGGTCTCCGCTTCGGCGATTGCGTCCTCGGCGGCGGCGACTGCGGTGTCCGCCGCGGGTGCCGCGACGGTGGGATTCAGGGTGAGCTTGATTTCATCAGACATTTCCTATTTCCTCCTGTTTTGTAGATATCAGTCGCCGCTGCGTGCAGCGCTCTGCTGTTGCTGTTGGAATCTGCCGCCGGTCAGTCCGTCGCTGGCCATCATGGTCTCCAGCACCTGGATGTCCGTGTCGATGTCCAGAGATTTGTCCTTGTAGAGGTTGTCCAGCTGCCGCTCGAAGGCCGTGGCGATCATCTCCAGGCTGTTCTCCACCGACTTCATGGCGTGGGCGATGTTCTCGCCCGAGCTGTCGGTCTCCATCATCAGCCGATAGGAGGTCATCAGCTTGTCCGCCGTGGGCAGGTAGTAGTTCATGAAGCGGCGCACCGCCTGGGCCTGATTGGTCTCTCGCTCGAGAACCTTGAAGATCTCCTCGCCCGCGCGCACCATGCGGTCCAGACTGCGGCTGATACCCGGATCGGGAATCGCGTCGTTGGCCGCTCTGAGGCTGTCCAGCTGCCGCCGTCCCTCCTCGATCATTTCGTCGATCTCCCTGTCTCCGGAGCGCGCGGCCTCGCGCACCTCCACCTCCCGGCCCTTGAACACCCGCGAGAGGCCGAAATACGCCGCTGCCGACAGCGCCGCCGCCACCAGCAGGAACCAGGCCTTCAGCAGCATCCGCGGACAGATCAGGCCCAGCAGCAGCCACACCGCCGCCGCGCCGTAGATCGGGATTGCCGATTTGATGGTTTTCTTCTTCATTTTCCTCACCTTGCCATTATTCTACGCAGATCGGGGGACTTTTTCAAGAATTCTCCGCCGGATTCCCCGTTTTTGTGTTCGAATTGTCAGTTTTCCCCGTCCTGCACATCCAATTCCAGCGACACCGGGCAGTGGTCGCTGCCGAAGATCTCATTGTGAATTTCCGCGCCGCGCACGTACTGCATGGCGCTCTCGGACACGATGAAGTAGTCGATGCGCCACCCCGCGTTCCGCTCGCGGGCCTTCATGCGATAGCTCCACCAGCTGTACTTCACTTCCTCCGGATGCAGCCTGCGGAAGGAGTCCGCAAAGCCCGCATCCAGCAGCTCGGTCATCTTGCCGCGCTCCTGATCGGTGAAGCCCGGATTCATGCGGTTGGTCTTGGGGTTCTTGAGGTCGATCTCCTCATGGGCCACGTTCAGATCGCCGCACAGCAGCACGGGCTTGACCTCATTGAGCTTCTTCAGATACGCCCGGAAGTCGTCCTCCCACTGCATGCGGTAGTCCAATCTCTTCAGGCCGTCCTGGGAGTTGGGCGTATAGCAGCACACCAGATAGAAATCGCCCATGTCGCATGTGATGACCCGGCCCTCGTGGTCGTGCTCGTCGATGCCGATGCCGTAGGTCACGCCCTGCACGGGCACGCGGCTGAACACCGCCGTACCGGAGTAGCCCTTTTTGTCGGCGCAGTTGAAGTACTGCTCGTAGCCGGGCAGGTCCACCGAGCACTGCCCCTTCTGCATCTTGATCTCCTGCAGGCACAGCACGTCCGGATTCAGCGCCTTCACGCTTTCATAGAAGTCCTTGCCGATCACCGCGCGCAGGCCGTTTACGTTCCAGGATACCAGTTTCATCAAAAATAAACATCCTTTCCATGCAGAGTATGCTATAATCATTTACAGGCATTGGAAACCTGACGGTTTTCAATAAATTCCCACATGTATTATATCATAGGAATGCTTTCCTGCCAACAATAAGATTTGGAGATGAACCGTATGACCCTGCGTGAAAAGGCGCTGCTTGCCGAGAAGGCGGCGCGCACCTCCGGCGAAATGCTGCGCAACCACCCCCACACCCCCGCACACCACAAGGCGGAGAACGACTTTGTGACCGAGATGGACGTCAAAAGCGAGGAGCTGATCCGCTCCATCCTGCTGGGCGCGTGCCCGGAGGACGGCTTCTTTGGCGAGGAGGAGGGCGGCAACGTAACTGCGGACGGCCGCTGGATCGTCGATCCCATCGACGGCACTTCCAACTTCTTCAAGGGCGAGCTGCTCTACACCATCTCCATCGCCTACGAGCTGCACGGCGAGCTGGTGGTGGGCTGCGTGTACTGCCCGCCCACGGACGAGATGTGGATCGGCGTGAAGGGCGAGGGCGCGACCTACAATGGAAATCCCATCCGCGTCTCCGACGAAGCCGTGCCGCGCAATTCCTTCCTGCACATGTCCTTCTGCCACCGCGATCCCTGGGCGAACGAATACGTGATGGACCGTCTGAAGGACGTCACCCGCAGCTACAGCGACCTGCGCCGCAGCGGCTCCGCCGCCTACGACCTGTGCTGCGTGGCCATGGGGCGCTGCGAGGGCTTCTTCGAGCTGAACCTGCACATCTACGACATCGGCGCGGGCGTGGTAATCCTGCGCGAAGCCGGCGGCGAGATCACCGGCTGGCGCGACGGCGAGGATCCGCTGGTGTGCGGCAACATCATCGCGTCCAACGGAAAAATTCACGATCATCTGCGCAGGATGCTGCTCAATGGGGACACTTCCCTGCTTGACAAGCAAAACCTGGTGTGATAAAATCAGAGTGCTGAGATTGGGAATAGTAGGCTTCACAGCGTCCAAGAGAGCGTCCGTCTCTGCAATGGAGGACGGGATCGGCCCGATAGCGCCGAGCGAGAGTATTTTGCAGAGTGGAACCGCGGCCACGCCTCTGTTTGGGGCGCGGCCGCTTTTGATTTCAGGAGGGAAAGCAGATATGAAAACCATGTACGTATTCAACACGCTGAGCCGCAAGAAGGAGCCCCTTGTGCCCGTGCACGAGGGCAAGGTGGGCATCTACGCCTGCGGCCCGACGGTTTACAACTTCTTCCACATCGGCAACGCCCGCCCCTTCGTCATCTTCGACACCCTGCGCCGCTTCCTGGTGCACCTGGGCTACGATGTGAAATTCGTGCAGAACTTCACCGACATCGACGACAAGATGATCCGCCGCGCCAACGAGGAGAACACCACCGTCGAGGCCATCGCGGAGAAGTACATCGAGGAGTACTTCAAGGACGCCGCCGCGCTGGGCGTGAAGCCCGCGGACGTGCATCCCCGCGCCACCAAGCACATCGGCGAGATCATCGGCCTGATCAAGAAGCTGGAGGCCAAGGGTCTGGCCTACGCCGTGGACAACGGCGACGTGTACTTCGACACCCAGGCCTATCGCAGCAACTACGGCAAACTGATCGGCCAGGATCTGGACGATCTGGAGTCCGGCGCGCGCATCGAGGTCGGCGACATCAAGCGCCATCCCATGGACTTTGCCCTGTGGAAGGGCCAGAAGCCCGGCGAGCCCGCGTGGAAGAGCCCCTGGGGCATGGGCCGTCCCGGCTGGCACATCGAGTGCTCCGCCATGAGCATGAAGTACCTGGGCGAGACCTTCGACATTCACTGCGGCGGCGTGGATCTGATCTTCCCCCACCATGAGAATGAGATCGCCCAGTCCGAGGGCGCGACCGGCAAGCCCTTCGCCAAGTACTGGATGCACAACGGCCACATCAACGTGGACAACAAGAAGATGTCCAAGTCCGCGGGCAACTTCTTCACCGTGCGCGACATCGCCAAGGAGTACGACCTGGAGGCCGTGCGCCTGTTCCTGCTCTCCGCCCAGTACCGCAGCCCCATCAACTTCTCCCGCGACCTGATCATGGCGGCCAGCAGCAGCCTGGAGCGCATGTACACCGCCCGCAACAACGCCATCTTCCTGCTGGAATCCGCGCCGGAGCGCGAGATGAACGAGGACGAAAAGGCCTTCCTCGACCGCATGCAGCAGTACATCGACCGCTTCGACGACGCAATGTGCGACGATCTGAACACTGCGGACGCGCTGGGCGTGCTGTTTGAGGCCGTGCGCGACATGAACACCCAGTTCACCGACGCAAAGGCTCCCTGCAAGGCCGTGCTGGAGGAGGGCCTGAAGCGCTTCACCGTCATGACCGACGTGCTGGGCCTGCTCTCCAAGGAGTACGACGCCACGCCCGAGGACGTCAAGGCCCTCGTCGAGGCCCGCACCGCCGCCAAGAAGGCCAAGAACTTCGCCGAGGCCGACCGCATCCGCGCAGAGGTACTGGAGAAGGGCTACATCATCGAGGACACCCCCAAGGGCCCCAAGGTTCGCAAGGCCTGATTTACAAATCGCGCTTCCATCCAAACGGAAGCGTGATCTCTTTATATAGAAACGGCCCCTGCCGCAGCAGGGGTCGTTCTTTATGCATCTGAAGGAATTACTCCTCCTCTTCCTCCTCGGGAAGCTCCGCATCGTGATAGACGGCCTGGGTATCGTCGTAATCCTCCAGCCAGTCGATCAGCTTCTGCACCTTGGCCACGGACTCCTCGTCCGGCAGCTCGGTGGTGGTGCTCCTCCAGCTTGTCGCGCACGCTGGAGAAGTCGTTGGGGTCGGTGTAGATGATGGCTGCACCCTCGCCCACTTCCACGTCGTCCGCGCCGCAGTCCAGGGCCAGCATGGTCAGCTCGTCCTCGTCCATGCCCTTGGAGTTGTCAATCTCAATGACGCCCTTGCGCTCGAACTTCCAGGAGACGCAGCCGCTCGCGCCCAGGGAGCCGCCACACTTGTCGAAGATGTGGCGGATTTCGCTTGCGGTGCGATTCAGGTTATCGGTAACGATCTCGACGATCACGGCGACGCCGCAGGGAGCGTATCCCTCGTAGGTGATCTCCTTGTAGTTTGCGCTGTCGCCCTCGCCGGCGGCCTTCTTGATGGAGCGCTGAATGTTGTCGTTGGGCATGTTGGCGGCCTTCGCCTTTGCGATGACGTCCTTCAGCTTGCTGTTCAGATTGGGATCCGCGCTGCCGCCGGTCTTTACGGCGATCACGATTTCGCGGCCGATCTTGGTAAAGATCTTGCCCTTTGCAGCATCCGTCTTGGCCTTTTTATTCTTGATGGTAGACCATTTGTTATGTCCTGACATGGACTATCCCTCCCAGTAAACACTTACGCTATATAATAGCACAAAAGACTGGCGTTCGTCAAGAAATTGCGGTATAATAATCGGGAAAACCGCGCCTTTTGGGGGAAATTTATGGCAATTGTAACAGAAATCAGGGAATTCAAGGGGATCATCACCCTCTCGCTGGACGGCATGCAGTGGCAAAAAGTGCGCAAAAAGCACTTTGGGAAGCTGCCGCTGGAGCTTGGACAGGAGCTGGATCCCGAGGAATACACCGACCGCATGGCCGCAATCCAGAGTGCCGACTGCTACGAGGCCGCGCTGACCATGCTCGATCAAGCCGCGCAGACCAGCGGCAACCTCTGCCGGAAGCTGATGCAGAAAGGCTACGTGGCCCCCGTTGCGGAGGCGACCGTGGCGCGCCTGGTGGAGAACCGGCTCATCGATGACCGCCGCTACGCCGAGCGCATTGCCCAGACCCAGATGGGTCGCAGCGTGGGCGCATATGCCGTCCGCAGAAAGCTCCGCGCAAAGCTGCTCTCCGAGGAGGATGTGGAGGCTGCAATGGAAGGCTTCGACGAGGCGCAGCAGGCCGCCGCATGCCGCGAAGCCGCCGCAAAGCTCTGGCGCAAGTACGAGAGCCTGCCGCCCAGGGAGGGCCGCGCCAAGCTCTCCCAGGCCCTCGCCCGCCGCGGTTTCGGCTGGGACGACATCCGCAGCGCCGTGGACAGCCTCGCGGACGACACGGACTTTGAGGATGGCTTCTAGTTTTCCACAGACTATGGTTTGTTATACAAATACCGACCGAAGTATGTTTTGTGATAATCACAGACTTCGGTCGGCATTTCGATTTTGGGATTATTTTCGGCTCCAGGTACCGTTTTCGATGCGCACGGGATGGCCGCAGCTCATCTTTCCCTCCGGGCAACGCCCCGTGACCGCACAGGTCGGGCCGTAGGCGCAGAAGATCGGCTGCGCATCCGTCTCGTTCAGCAGCTCGATCATCGCCCGGGCAATGCCGCGAATCTCCCACTGGGCGCGGGCACAGCAGCGCAGCTTGGCAAAGTGCAGCAGCTCCCGGGCGTTCATCGTGATCAGAATCGATGTCGTGTGCCCTGCCATGGCGAAGTAGGACAGCTGGCTTTCGTCTGCGCCCAGCTTCTGTGCGCGCGCAGCCGCCACCGTCTGGGCCTCAAACGCGCTGCAGTACAGCCGCAGCGCTTCCGGATTTGCACTGATGCGCTCCGGCAGCACGTAATTGCCCTCCTCCAACGCGCTCAGCTCGTGGCGCAGCATCAGAGAAAGCATGCGGTGGCGCGTGAAGTGGGTCACGCAGGCAAGAGACACATTGTCGATGCGGAAGCTGTAGCTCAGCACCTCCAATTCTCTGGGGCGCGCGTCCAGCAGCAGCCTGCGCATATTTTCCGCATCGAAGCCGCTGAACCTGCGTCCGAAGCGCATCGCGGTGCCCAGCACTTCCACCGGATTGGCCGGTGCGCTGATGATGCGCACCTCCGGCTCCCTCGCACTTCCCGCCAGAATCGGTCCAGCCTCGACCTCTTCCAGGCATTCCGGCGCATGCTTCAGCTCCGCATCCAGCACGCTGGGATACATTTCATCGAACTGCTCCTTCAACTGGAGCCCCAGCGCGCGCAGCTCCGGGAAGGCGCTTCCCTGCCCCTTCAGCATGGCGATCACCATGTGCATCAGCTCGCGGGCGTTCATCGTCGCAAAGAAGTTGCTGCGGAAGCCGTAGGGCAGCACAAAGCGCGCGTCCTCCTTGGGGATCTCCAGCTGCAAAAGCTGCTCGTAGAGGGCAAACAGCGCCTCAGTGCGCCCGCGATAGAGCGTCTCCACCTCCGGATTCATGCCCTCCGGCACCACGTAGCCTGCATCGGAGAAGTCCACATACCGGCGGGACTTCACCGTGAAGGATGCCAGGCGGAACTCGATCACGAACTGCTCCACCAGCACCGACACATTGTCGAAGGCGACGGACAGCGTCTGATGCTCGATCACGGACTTGTGGCCGGAAGCGAGCACCTTGTTCACCAGCTTCAGATCCTTCTCGCGATCCCCGCTCTTTTCATAGATCTCCAGGGCCGTGCCCTGCTGGGTGGAGATGCGCGCGGAGGATGCCACCGTGCGCAGCGCCGCCTCGTTCTTCTGCAGTATGCGCGCCGTTCCGTAATTCATCTTCACGCCCCCTTACATCTCTATTGTAGCATAAACCGACGCAGCTCTCAAGCGTCCGTTTGTACAAGAAACCCGCTCAAATTTCGATCATTGCATCCGCCTCCAAAACAGCAATTCTGTCACAACCTACCAAAGTCCATTTTAAATCAGGCAGCTTTTTGACGCTTCACGCCTTGATTTTGTCACAATGCATCGGTATAATGATTTTTGTTTGTCCGAATTATTCGCAAGCTGCGCAAGTATTACAAAACTGTGTGCAGCTTCTTAAAAACAGTCAACATGAGTTAAAACACAACATGTTGTATTGACATTCATTTTTCCATACAATATAATGTGTCTCAGAGGGAGGAAATCGACATGCTGGATACCATTCGCAAGCGGGATGGCCGCACCGTCCCCTTTGACCCCGATAAAATCACAAACGCGATCATGAAGGCCTTTGAGGCCAGCCACAGCGCAAAGACCCTGGAGGCCGCGGAGGAGATGACCCGCGAGGTGATCCGCAACCTGGATCGCAGCGAGAGCATTGGCGTTCCCAGCGTGGAGGAAGTGCAGGACATGGTGGAGAGTGTGCTCATCGAGCACGGCTTCGTGCGCACCGCAAAGAGCTACATCCTCTACCGGGCCGAGCGCAGCCGCATCCGCGAGATGAACACCCGCCTGATGCGCATCTACGACGACATCACCAACAAGTCCGCCATCGAATCCGACATCAAGCGCGAAAATGCCAACATCAACGGCGACACGGCCATGGGCGCGATGTTGAAGTACGGCTCCGAGGGCGCAAAGCAGTTCAACCTGATGTTCATGATGAAGCCGGAGCACGCCGAGGCGCACCGCTGCGGCGACATCCACGTGCACGACATGGACTTTTTAACCCTGACCACCACCTGCTGCCAGATCGACCTGATCCAGCTGTTCCGGGATGGCTTCTCCACCGGCCACGGCCATCTGCGCTCGCCCAAGGACATCCGCTCCTACGCGGCGCTGGCCTGCATCGCCATTCAGGCGAATCAGAACGATCAGCACGGCGGTCAGAGCATCGTCAATTTCGACTACGCCATGGCCGACGGCGTGCGCCTGACCTTCCGGAAGAAGTATCGGGACAATCTGGTGCGCGCGCTGGAGCTGCTGGACGGCCGCGACGATGCAGACGCCGCCGTGCGCGGACTGATGGCGGAAATTGAAACCGACTCTGATCTGGTTCCCACGCTGGTGCCCGACGAAGGCTACAAGGCCGCCGAGGCCGCGAAGCTGGCTGCTCTGGGCGTCGATGCGGCGGAGATCGAGCGCCTTCAATCCTTCGCCCAGAGGAAGGCGGAGCAGGAGACCGACCGTGACACCTATCAGGCCATGGAGGCCCTGATTCACAATCTGAATACCATGAACTCCCGTGCAGGCGCACAGGTGCCCTTCTCCTCCATCAACTATGGCATGGACACCTCGCCGGAGGCGCGCCTGGCCATCCGCAACCTGCTGGAGTGCACCCAGGCCGGTCTGGGCAACGGCGAGACGCCCATCTTCCCCATCCAGATCTTCCGTGTGAAGGAGGGCGTGAACTACAACCCCGGCGACCCGAACTACGACCTGTTCAAGCTGGCCTGCGTGACCTCGGCCAAGCGCCTGTTCCCGAACTTCTCCTTCCAGGATGCGCCGTTCAATCTCAAGTACTACAAGCCCGGCCACCCCGAGACCGAGATCGCCTACATGGGCTGCCGCACCCGCGTGATGGCCAACATCTACGATCCGGAGAAGGAGATCTCCAATGGCCGCGGAAACCTGAGCTTCACCTCTATCAACCTGCCCCGGCTGGCCATCAAGTCCAACCACAACCTGGACGTGTTCTTCGACCTGCTGGATCAGATGGTGACGTTGGTGATCGACCAACTGCTGGATCGCTTCGAGATTCAGGCCCGCAAGTGTGTGCGCAACTACCCCTTCCTGATGGGCCAGGGCGTGTGGATCGACTCCGAGAAGCTGGGCTGGAACGACGAGGTGCGCGAGGTGCTCAAGCACGGCACCCTGTCGGTGGGCTTCATCGGCCTGGCCGAGTGCCTGAAGGCGCTCATCGGCGAGCACCACGGCGAGAGCGATAAGGCCCAGAACCTGGGCCTGGAGATCATCGGCCACATACGCCAGCGCTGCGACGATGCGTCCGCGAAGCTGGGCATGAACGTAACCCTGCTGGCCACCCCCGCCGAGGGCCTGTCCGGTCGCTTTGTGAAGATTGACCGCAAGAAGTACGGCGTCATCGAGGGCGTGACCGACCGCGAGTACTACACCAATAGCTTCCATGTGCCGGTGTACCACAACATCAGCGCCATCGACAAGATCCGCATCGAGGCTCCCTACCACGAGCTGACCAACGCCGGGCACATCTCCTATGTTGAGCTGGACGGCGACCCGAGCCAGAACATCGAGGTCTTTGAGAAGATCGTGCGCGCCATGAAGGAGGCCGGCATCGGCTACGGCTCCATCAACCATCCCATCGACCGCGATCCGGTGTGCGGCTACAACGGCATCATCGGCGACACCTGCCCGAACTGCGGCCGCGAGGAGGGCGACGTGCCCTTCGAGCGCATCCGCCGCATCACCGGCTATCTGGTCGGCACGCTGGACCGCTTCAACAACGCCAAGCGCAGCGAGGAGGCCGACCGCGTCAAGCACGGCGTCTGATCCTCCCATCTCGCCCGCAGGTGTCCCGCCTGCGGGTGCTTTTGTGCAACGATAAGCCCCACAGTTTTCCCGGGAAAACTGTGGGGCCTTTTGGTATTTCACCAGACTTTGGTCGGTTATTCGCAGTACAGCACGATCTTATTTTCGACTTTGGTCTGTTTTAGGTCGATGATCCGCTGATTCGACGAGCCGCGGAACTTCAGCGAGACGTCCTTGAGCGCCTCCACGAAGCGTCCATCCACCAACACGTCGATCATGGAGAGCATTTCCTCCGTGACCTCACAATGGGGATGTCCGTCGCCGCAGATCTGCTCCAGCGTGTAGCCGCTGTAGCTCCAGACGTTCTTCTTCGGGAAGGCCTCGCGCACCCGGCGCAGCAGCTTCACCAGCTCTCGCTGGTTCTCCGGCTCGAAGGGTTCGCCACCCAGCAGCGTAAGTCCGTCCACATAGGAGGGCTGAAGCGCCTCCAGAAGCTCCTGTACGGTCTCCTCCGTGAAAGGCTTGCCGTAGTCAAAGCTCCAGGTCTCCGGCTGGAAACAGTGCTCACAGCGGTTTCTGCAGCCCGATACGAACAGTGTGACGCGCACACCGTCGCCGTCCGCGATGTCCAGCTTCTTGATGTTGCCGTAGTGCAAATTCCTCGCCTCCGCTCACAAGTGCAGCACGCGCTCCTTGATCTCCTGGGTGCGGCCCTGGTTCCAGAACTGGGTGCCGATGTAGCCGCAGGTGCGCCGGGCCACGTTCATCTTGCTCTGATCGCGGTTGCCGCACTTCGGGCAGACCCACACCAGCTTGCCGTCCTCATCCTCTTGAATCTCGATCTCGCCGTCGAAGCCGCAGACCTGGCAGTAGTCGCTCTTGGTGTTCAGCTCGGCGTACATGATGTTGTCATAGATGAACTTGATGATGTCCAGCACCGCAGGGATGTTGTGCTGCATGTTGGGCACCTCCACGTAGCTGATTGCACCGCCGGTGGAGAGGGCCTGGAACTGGGATTCGAAGCGCAGCTTCTCGAAGGCGTCGATCTCCTCGGTAACGTGCACGTGGTAGCTGTTGGTGATGTAGGCCTTGTCCGTCACCCCGGGAATGATGCCGAAGCGCTTCTGAAGGCACTTGGCGAAGCGATAGGTGGTGGACTCCAGCGGTGTGCCGTACAGGCTGAAGGCAATGTTCGTCTCCGCGCGCCACTCGGCACAAGCGTCGTTCATGTGCTGCATGATCTCCAGCGCAAAGGGCGTGGCCGAGGGATCGGTGTGGGACTTGCCCGTCATGTAGCGCACGCACTCGCACAGGCCCGCGTAGCCCAGCGAGATGGAGGAATAGCCGCCGTAGAGCAGCTTGTCGATCTTCTCACCCTTGTCCAGGCGCGCGATGGCGCCGTCCTGCCAGAGAATCGGTGCGGCGTCGGACAGCGTGCCCTTGAGGCGGTTGTGGCGGCACATCAGCGCGCGATAGCACAGATCCAAGCGCTCGTCGAACACCTTCCAGAACTTTTCGATGCTGCCGCCGGAGCTGAGCGCCACGTCCACCAGGTTGATGGTCACAACGCCCTGATTGAAGCGGCCGTAGAACTTGTAGTTGCCGTGCTCGTCCTTCCAGGGATTCAGCGCGCTGCGGCAGCCCATCACCGGGAAGCAGTTGCCCTCCTTGAGCTCCTTCATCTTCTTTTCGGAGATGTAGTCCGGCACCAGGCGCTTGGCGGTGCACTTGGCCGCCAGTTCGGTCAGGTACCAGTAGCGGGAATCCTCGGTGATGTTGTCCTCCTCCAGCACGTAGATCAGCTTCGGGAAGGCCGGCGTGACCCACACGCCCACCTCATTCTGCACGCCCTGATAGCGCTGCAGCAGGGTCTCCTCGATGATCATGGCCAGGTCGCGCTTCTCCTGCACGCTCTTGGCCTCGTTCAGGTACATGAACACGGTCACGAAGGGGGCCTGACCGTTGGTGGTCATCAGCGTGAGCACCTGATACTGGATCGTCTGCACGCCCTTGCGGACCTCCTCGCGCAGACGCTTTTCCACGATGCCGCTGACGATCTGCTCGTCCAGGGTCGCGCCCGCGCTCTTCAGCTCGTCCACCACGTCCCGGCGAATCTTTTCACGGGAGACCTGCACGAAGGGCGCAAGGTGTGCCAGCGAGATGCTCTGGCCGCCGTACTGGTTGGAGGCCACCTGTGCAATGATCTGTGTGGCGATGTTGCAGGCGGTGGAGAAGCTGTGGGGCTTGATGATCATGGTGCCGCTGATGACGGTGCCGTTCTGCAGCATGTCCTCCAGGTTCACCAGATCGCAGTTGTGCATGTGCTGGGCATAGTAATCCATGTCGTGGAAGTGGATGATGCCCTCCTCGTGCGCCTTCACGATCTCCTCGGGCAGCAGCATGCGCCGGGTGATGTCCTTGCTGACCTCGCCCGCCATGTAGTCGCGCTGCACGCTGTTCACCGTGGGGTTCTTGTTGGCGTTCTCCTGCTTCGCTTCCTCGTTGTTGCACTCGATCAGCGTGAGAATCTGGTTGTCCGTGGTGTTGGCACGGCGCACCAGATTGCGGGTATAGCGATAGCGGATGTAGCGCTTCGCGACCTCGTAGGCGCCGCACTCCATGATGAGGGACTCCACCATCTCCTGAATCTCTTCAACGGCGGGAGCGCGATGCATCTCCTTACACTTCTCCTCCACCGTACTTGCGATGTGCAGAATCTGCGGCTGATTCAGGCGCTCCTCCTCCTTCACGGTGATGTTCGCCTTCTCGATTGCTGCAATGATCTTGCTGATATCAAATACGGTCTCCGATCCGTTGCGCTTGATGATCTTCATGGTTTATGGTTTCTCCCCTACATCTGTCATTTTTGGTTTCCTGCCGATTTACGACCGAAACTGATTTTACCATAAATGGTGGTAAAAAGCAAGGCTAACACCCACATATTGTGGAAATTAATATGTTTCCATCGCAATATGTAGTATTTATGAACAATTCATTTCAAGTTGCTGCCGCTTATCTCCGAATTCTACACATAAATTATTTCTTTATCTCAATTCTACAACAGTGCCCACAGAAAGGGAGCGCCCGCAAATTTGCGGACGCTCCCCTGCCGAAAGAAGCCCAACTACCTTGCGTAGAACACCAGATCCGATGCGTTGGAAGCCATCATGATCTGTGGCGTCTGACTCCAGGCGTCAAAGGCAGCCTGCGTGTAGATGCCAGGCACCTTGATGCACTTGGTCGCCGCCATCCACGCCGAGAGAGAGGAAGTCGGCTTGAAGGTAGAGCGCTTGAGGCCGATCTGGATCTGACAGTCGGAGCGCGCATAGGCAAATGCTTCCTGGACTGTGATCTGGCCATCGCCGTTGCTGTCCGCATTCATCGCGGCCATGGTTCCGGTCATCTGGTCCACGCCCAGGCCCCGGCAGAATGCATAGGTCAGGAACTCGACGGTGGTCGCCGTGCTGCTTCCCTGATAGTAGCTGGCATTCTTGTCAAAGCTCTGCGCCGTCAGTACGGACATATTGCCCTTGGACGCGATGCCGCCGGAGCAGTCCGTGATGAAACCGCCACTCTTGCAGCTGTCGAGCACCAGAATCACATTGCCCTGAATGCCCGAAATCCAGCTCATCAGCTCGCCCGCCGTCACATAGGTGCTGGAATCCGCCTTGCTGTAATTCGGCGCGAGGGAGAAATAGTAGCCGTAGTAGCCGTTGGAAGTGGACTGATAGTATCCGTGCGACATGATGTAGATCAGGGATACGTCATCCTGCTTTGCATCCTTGAAGGTGCCGGTGATCAGGCTCTGCACCTTGCTCTTGCTGGGGTTGCTGAACGCACCGGTGATGCTGTACGTTTCATCGCCGATCTGCGCCTTGGACAGCGTGCTGTACATGTTGTTCAGGTTGTTGCTGGCAAAGGGCAGATCATTGCTGGCGCCGCTGTTGTTGTAGGAACCGATGACCAGCGCGCGATACTTCGGATTGCTCTCCACCGTCACGCTGCATTCGGCCGAATAGTTGATGCTTTGGAATACGATCCGCGTGGTGCCGGTCTTGCTGTTGGAGGTGATCATGCCGGTCTCCGGATCAAAGGAGATCAGCGTCGGATCCTCCGGCGCAAAGCTGTAAGAGCCGATGAGGTTCTCCGGCAGCAGCGTATACTCCAGCTTCAGCTCGGAGTTCGTATACAGCTTGACTTCGGCGGGCATCGCAATGTTCGCAATGGACTGAACCTTCACAATGCAGCTCGCCTGAATCGCTTCAGCTTCCTCCTCGCCCTCAACGGGATTCACCGTCAGCGTCACGGTCACATCGCCGGTGTTGACCGCATTTGCAGTCACATTCAGGCCGTTTACCGTGAGGATGCTCTCATTGCTGCTCTGCACGGTGTAGCCGCGTTCAATGGCCGCCTTGTTGAGCATGACCGGCAGCTTGCCGGTATCGCCGCAGATGATGCCATAGTGGTCCTTCTCGAAGGTCACTTGCGCGCCTTCTGCCGTGGCTGCCACGCGCACCAGGCAGCTGTCCGTCAGACCGTTGCAGGTGCGTGCCGTGATGATGGCCTCGCCCTCGGCAACCGCCATGACGGTTCCGTTCTCGTCAACCGCAACGACTGCCGCATTGGAGGAACTGAAGCTGAGCTTCTTATAGAAGCCCTCCACACCGGTGAGCTCGGGATTGAGCTGAATGCTCTCGCCCACTGCCAGGCAGAAGCCCGCCAGATTCATGCGGATACCCGTGGGGCCAGGCAACACATTTACGGCCATGCTGGCGCTCGTGCCGTCCTGCATGGTGACAGCTACGATTGCCTTGCCCTTGCCGACAGCCTTCATCAGGCCGTTTTCATCCACGGAGACCACGCTCTCGTCGGTGGTCGTGTACGTGAGGATCGCAGTGCTGTCCGCATCCAGTGCGGGATGCAGCTGATAGCTCTCCCCTTCGCCCAACTCGATGGATTCCGCATCCAGTTTAATGCTGGTGCTCAGGCGCTTGACGGTGATGGTCGCCGATGTGCTCGCACCACTGATGGCCTTGGCCGTGATGGTCACCGTTCCCGGTGCCAGCGGCGTCACCAGGCCGTCCTGGGTCACGCTGGCAATGCTCGGATCGGAGGACGTGTAGATCAGCGTCGCAACAGTGCCGCTGGCAATGCCGACCTGCAGCTGCAGCTGTTCCACATAATCGCCGCCGTTGGTGTAGAGCTCTGCAGCGCTGGGAACCAGCGTCAGGCCGGAGATGCTGCTGGCGATGGTGAGCTTGAAGCTCGCGGTCTTTCCATTGTAGGACTTGGCCGTGATGGTGATCGTGCCCGTCTTGACGCCCTTCACGCTGCTGCCGCTGACCGTCGCATAACGGGTGCTGGAGGAGCTGTACGTATAGGTGCTGGGGCACACATTGCCATTGACATCGTAGGCCGTGGGCTCCGGAATCTGGATCGAATCACCCTTGAGCATGGTGATCTTGGTGAAATCGTAGCGCAGGCTCGCCGGAGCAGGGGTCACGGTCACGTTGCAACTGATCGGGAAGCCGTTGTAGGTCGTCACCTTCACCGTCGCCGTGCCCGCCTTAACGCCCTTCAGCACGCCGTTGGCGTCCACCGACACCACAGACGGATCGGAGCTTTCGAAGCTGCAGTGTCCTGCAGAGCCGGGCGAGAGGATCGGAACCAGCGTCATGCTCATTCCCTGCGCAATTTCATAGCTACTCTGCGACAGGGAAACGGAGGTCGGCGCCGGGCAGACCACCACAGTGCACACGCCCGCCGTGCCCTTCTGAGGCTTTGCTGTAATCGCCACGGTGCCCGCCTTCACGCCCGTGATCACACCCGTGACAGGATCCACGGTAGCAACGCTGGGATCGCCGGAGGTATAGGTGCACACGCTGTACGCGGTGGCCGGGCTGTACACGATGGCCGTCTCCACGGATTCGCCGCAGCCGATGGTCAATGACTTGTTCTTGAAGCTGACGGACTTCGGCGCAGCGCAGACCGTCACCTTGCAGGTGGCCTTTACGCCGTTGTAGGTCTTGGCCGTGATCGTCACGGTGCCCGCCTTC
>SFET01000008.1 GCA_004557125.1 Clostridiales bacterium
ACACCTTCACCTTCCCGGTGGAGAAGCTGGATGCGCCCATCAACATCGCGGCACACTCCGTCAGCAAGGACACCTGGTACGACCGCACCCTCACCTTCAGGTCCGAGGGCATGGAGAAGATTGAGCCCTCCGAGCCCACCGCCACGCCGGTTCCCACGCCGACCCCCACGCCCAAACCCACCGCGACCCCCGAGGCCGATCTCAGCGGCTCCACCAGCAGGGTGGACAGCTCCACCACCCTGGCCGACGGCACCTACACCCCGGACAAGTTCTCCTTCTCCGGCGGCACCGGCAAGGTGAAGATCACCTGCCCCAAGGTGACGGTCTCCGGCGGCAAGGCCAAGGCCACGCTGGTTTTTGACAGCCCCAATTACAGCTACGTTAAGGCCAACGGCAACAAGTACTACGGCTCCCACAGCGGCAACAGCTCCACCTTCGAGATTCCGGTGAAGCTCAACGCCAACAACCGCATCATCGGCATGACCACCGCCATGAGCCAGGATCATGAGGTGGAGTACACCATCTACATCTACCTCAAGGCCGCGGAGAGCAGCAGCGCTGCTGCCGACACGGATGCACCGGAGATCGTGGGCCTGACCTATGAAGCCACCGAGACCATCGAAAACGCGGAGCTGTTCTCCATCTACCGCTATGAGGGCGGCTTCACCGTGATTGAGGTCGCCGACGCGGGCCGCTACCTGCTGATCCCCGAGGGCGCGGAGGTTCCCACCGGCCTGGAGGAGGACGCGACGCTGATCCAACTGCCCGTGCAGGCCGCCTATGTGGCCACCGAGAGCGCCATGGCGCTGATCGACGGCATTGAGATTGACGCTGAGGCCGATCCCGTGAAGCTCAGCGGCTGCGAGGGCCTGGCGCTGAACCGCATGGCATCGGAGCAGCTCAGCTTCGCCGGTGCCTGGAACGCCCCCGACTACACCGCGCTGCTGATGAACGGCTGCGACCTGGCCATTCTGCCCGAGGCCTTCTCCGATGCGGAGACCGTCGCCGAGGAGGATCGCGCCGCCGCCGCGGAGGTGGCCGGCCGCCTGGAGCTGCTGGGCATCCCCGCCTTCGTGGACCGCTCCGCTGCCGAGGAGACCGAGCTGGGCCGCCTGGAGTGGATCAGGATCTACGGCGCGCTGCTGGGCTGCGAGGACGCGGCGAATGCCGCCTATGCGGCCGCCGTCGCCGCACTGGACGCGGAAGCCGCCTGAACACAAATTCCATAGGTATCCCGTCTGCGGCAGGTATGGTATATATCTGCCGCAGCTTTCCAAGCGGGATTTTCCTCTGGGGGATGTCCGAATTGCTGCGGTGGGACGCGCATTCCGTGACCGCTTCAGCTGTAATCGGGATTTTACATACGCGCCTTGCCCCCTGCTGAAAGGAGGAGTATAATAAAATGGTGAAACATTTTTTGAGTTTTGTGCTGTGCCTGATGCTGTTGCTCTGCGCACTGCCCGCCTTCGCGGAGCCCGCCGCGGACGCGCTGGAGCTTCCGGGCCTGATGTGGGAATCCCGCATGAACCTGATCTACGCCACGGGCTTCTCCGTGGACTACTATGAGGGCGGCTACGCGCTGATCGACGTGAAGGACAGCGCACAGTACCTGGTCGTGCCCGAGGGCATGCCGGTGCCGGAGGGCTTGGACGCGGGCATCCGCGTGCTGCAGCAGCCCCTGGACAAGATCTATCTGGCGGCGACCTCCGCCATGGCGCTGTTCGACCGTTTGGATGCACTTTCCTCCATCCGCCTGGTGGGCACCGCCGCGTCGGGCTGGTACATCGACAACGCCGTTGCCGCCATCGAGAATGGCGATATGCTCTTCTCCGGCAAGTACAGCGAGCCGGACTACGAATTGATGATCAACGAGGGCTGCGACCTGGCCATCGAATCCACGATGATCCAGCACAGCCCCAAGGTGCAGGAGATGATCGAGCTGCTGGGCATCCCGGTGTTCATCGACCGCTCCAGCTATGAGAATCACCCGCTGGGCCGCACCGAGTGGATCAAGCTCTACAGCGTGCTGGTGGACAAGGAAGAGCAGGCTGAGGAATTCTTCGCCACCCAGGCCGCCATCATCGAGGAGCTGAAGGACTTTGAGAACACGGAAAAGACCGTGGCCTTCTTCTACATCAGCTCCGACGGCACTGTGAACGTGCGGGCCTCCTGGGACTACATCGCCAGCATGATCGAGATCGCGGGCGGACGCTACATCTTCCAGGACCTCTCTGACCCGGAGAGCAACCGCTCCACCGTGAGCATGACGCTGGAGCAGTTCTACGCCGCCGCCGTGAACGCCGACTACCTGATCTACAACGCCGCCATCGACAATCCCCTGCCCAATGTGGACGCGCTGCTGGCCAAGAGCAATCTCTTCGCCGACTTTAAGGCGGTCAAAGAGGGCAACGTCTGGTGCACCGGCAAGTACCTCTATCAGGCCACCGACATCGTGGGCAGCCTGATCACCGACATCCACCACATGCTGACCGGCGAGGAGGAAGGCATGAACTTCATCTACAAGCTTGACTGACGGGAGACGCTCCATGCAGACACAGAACAACGTAAACCTTCGACGGCGCACGCGCTACACCCTCGTGTTCCTGGTGCTGGCGATTGCCTTCTGCGCGATCATCGTGCTCAACATCAACGTCGGCAGCGTGCCGATTCCCATCGGGGAGATCGCGCGCATCCTGTTTAAGCGCAGCGGTGATCCCACGCAGCTGAGCATCATCTGGAAGATTCGCCTGCCGCGCATCCTGATGGCGGCGCTGCTGGGCGGCGCGCTGAGCCTGTCGGGCTTCCTGCTGCAGACCTTCTTCGCCAACCCCATCGCAGGCCCCTTCGTGCTGGGCATCTCCTCGGGCGCGAAGATGGTGGTGGCGCTGACGATGATCTACTTCCTGGACCACTTCAACCGCGTGTCCTCCTGGACGCTGATCGTCGCCGCCTTCATCGGGTCTCTCCTGTCGGTGGGCTTCATCCTGCTTCTGTCCCGGCGGCTCAAGCACATGGCAGTGCTGCTGGTGGCGGGCATCATGATCGGCTACATCTGCTCCGCCGTCACCGACTTCATCATCACCTTCGCCGAGGACAGCGACATCGTAAACCTCCACGGCTGGTCGCTGGGCAGCTTCTCCGGCATGAGCTGGGACGGCGTGGTCACCGCCGTGATCATCGTGGGAATCACCTCCGCGCTGGTGTTTCTGCTGTCCAAGCCCATCGGGGCCTACCAGCTGGGCGAGGCCTACGCCCAGAGCATGGGCGTGAACATCAAGCTGTTCCGCGTGGCGCTGATCGTGCTCTCCAGCATCCTCTCCGCCTGCGTCACCGCCCTCGCCGGGCCCATCTCCTTCCTGGGCATCGCCGCGCCCCATCTGGTGAAGCGCAGCCTGAACACCTCCCGGCCGCTGGTGGTCATCCCGGCCACCTTCCTGGGCGGCGCGGTGTTCTGCATGGCCTGCGACCTCATCGCCCGCACGGTGTTCGCCCCCACGGAGCTCAACATCAGCACCGTGACCTCCATCTTCGGCGCGCCGGTGGTCATCGGCATGATGCTGCGCCGCCAAAAGGAGAAGTAAACCGTGGCTGCATATTACTTTCAGACAAAAAACCTCGCCGTGGGCTACGACGGCCAGACCCTGATCCGCGACATCACCATCGACGTGGAAAAGGGCGAGATCGTCACCCTCATCGGCCCCAACGGCGCGGGCAAATCCACCATCCTGAAGAGCATCACCCGGCAGCTCAAGACCATCGCCGGAACCGTGGTCATCGACAGCGCGGAGCTCAAGCGCTTATCATTAAAGGAGCTGGCCACCCGCATGGCCGTGGTGCTCACCGAGCGCATGAAGCCGGAGCTGATGACCTGCCGGGACATCGTTGCCACCGGGCGCTATCCCTACACAGGCCGTCTGGGCATCCTGACCGCCGAGGACGAGGCCAAGGTCGATTCTGCCATGGAGGCCGTGCATGCGCTGGAGCTCTCCGACCGCGACTTCAACGCCATCAGCGACGGCCAGCGCCAGCGCATCCTGCTTGCCCGCGCCATCTGTCAGGAGCCGGAGATCATCATACTGGACGAGCCGACCTCCTTTCTGGACATCCGCCACAAGCTGGAACTGCTGAGCATCCTGCGGGGCATGGCCAAGGAGAAGGGCATCACGGTCATCATGTCGCTGCACGAGATCGACCTGGCCCAGAAGGTGTCCGACAAGATCCTCTGTGTCAAGGGCGAGACCATCGACACCTACGGAACCCCGGAGCAGGTCTTTGACGAGGGCAACATCCGCGCGCTCTACGACATCGATCAGGGCTTCTTCGATCCCTGCTTCGGCAGCATCGAGCTGCCCCGGCCCATGGGCGAGCCAAGGATTCTGGTGCTCTCCGCCTGCGGCACGGGCATCCCGGTCTACCGGGCGCTCCAGAAGCGGAACCTGCCCTTCTGCGCGGGCGTCCTCTACACCAACGACCTGGACTACCGCCTTGCGCGGCTGCTGGCAAGCGAGGTCGTGACGGAGCAGCCCTTCCATGAGATCGGCGACGCGGCCTTCAACCGCGCAATGGAGCTGGTGCATAAGTGCGATACCGTGATCGACGCGGGCGTTGAAATCGGCCCCTGCAACCGGCGTATGGAGGGAATCCTGCGCGCAGCGCGGGCACAAAACAAGCTGAAGAGGGAAATCGAAGCATGACGTTCTTCAAGTGGAACATCGCCGCAATGCTGATCGGCCTTCTGCTGGATCTGTGCATCGGCGACCCGGAGGGCTGGCCCCATCCGGTGATCTGGATCGGCAACTTCATCTCCTCCCGGGAAAAGAAGCTGCGCATGCGGAGCCGGAACCTGCGCCGCAGCGCAGTCTGGCTCACCGTCTCCACGGTGCTTCTCAGCATGGCCGCGACCGCGGCCGTGCTGTTTGTGCTGTATCTGATCGATGAAATTGCGCTGGTCATCGGCATGAGTCTAATCTCCTGGACGTGCATCTCGGCAAAGTGCCTGGCCAAGGAGGGCCGGGGCGTGGCCCACGCGCTGGAGCTGTCCCTGGAGCGGGCAAAAAAGCAGGTCGGGCGCATCGTCGGCCGCGACACAAACGAGCTCGACGAGGACGAGATCATCCGTGCCACCGTGGAGACTGTGGCCGAGAACACCACCGACGGCGTGATCGCGCCGATGCTGTACCTGATCCTCGGCGGGCCGGTGCTGGCCATGGGCTTCAAGGCCGCCAGCACGCTGGACTCCATGGTGGGCTATCTGGACGAAAAGTACCGGGACATCGGCTGGTCGAGTGCGAAGCTGGACGATATTCTCAACTACATCCCCGCGCGTCTGACGGGCCTTACGATGTGCCTGGTCGCGCCGCTGTGCGGTCTGGACGGGAGGAACGCCCTGCGCGTCATGAAGCGGGACCATGCCAACCATCTCAGCCCCAACTGCGCCTGGAGCGAGGCCGCCGCGGCGGGGGCGCTGCACGTGCAGCTGGGCGGCACCCACACCTACTTCGGCAAGCGCGTGGAAAAGCCCACCATCGGCGACGACGACCGCCCGGTGGTGGCAAAGGACATTCTGCGCACGAACCGCCTGCTGTACGCGACTGCGTGCCTGCTGGCGCTGATCGCGGCGCTGCTGTTGGGGGTGATCCTGTGAAGAAGCTGCGCGAGGGCTTCACCACCGGGAGCTGCGCCGCCGCGGCAGCCCTGGCCTGCTGCCTGTGGCAGAGGGACGGAGCCTGCCCCAATCAGGTGCGCATCACCGTGCCCGAGGGCCGGGAGTACGTGCCGGAGATTCTCCCACACCCCGACGGAAGCTGCGGGGTGATCAAGGACAGCGGCGACGACCCCGACATCACGAAGGGCATGGAGATCGTCGCGCATGTGGAGCTTCTGTCCCATGACGGCGAAATCGAATTCTGCGCCGGAGAGGGCGTGGGCACGATCACCCAGGACGGGCTGAAGATTCCCAGGGGTCAGGCGGCCATCAATCCGGTGCCCCGGAAGATGATCGTGCAGGCCGTTCGCAGCGTGTACGGCAGCCGTGCTGCGCTGGTCACGATCTCCATCCCCGGCGGTCGGGAGATCGCAAAAAAGACCTTCAATCCGCGCCTGGGCATCGTGGGCGGGCTGTCCGTGCTGGGCACCAGCGGCGTGGTGCGCCCCATGAGTGAGGAGGCGCTGAAGGATTCGCTGTACGCCGAGCTGAAGATGCGCGCGCTCCAGGGCCGCGACCATCTGATCTTCACCTTCGGCAATCAGGGCGAGGAAGCGATGCATGCGCTGTACCCGGAAATGTGCATCGTGCAGGTGAGCAACTACCTGGGCTTCATGCTGGATTCGGCGCTGGAGCTGGGGATCAAACGGATCCTGATCGGCGGGCATCCGGGAAAGCTGGCCAAGGTGGCGGCGGGGCTGATGCAGACCCACAGCCACACGGGAGATGCGCGCCGCGAGGCCATCGTGACCCAATTGGCGCTGATGGGCGCGCCGGTTCCACTGATGGAGGAGGTGTACGCCTCCGTGACCACCGACGCGGCCATGGAGCTGATCCATGCGGCGGGCTACGACGGCGTGTGGAACTGCCTGGCCCAGGCCGCGCAGCGCTACTGCAGCCTGCGGGTGCGGGGCGAAATTCAGATTGAAATCGTACTCGTGGACGGGCGCGGAAGCGTGCTGGGCAGATGCGTGGAGGAAGATCAATGAACCACGGTGGAAACGTCTGGCAGGGCGGCGCGCCCTCGGACTGGCTGGATTATTCCGCCAACCTGCGCCCGGAGGGCGCGCCACGGTGGGTGCGGGACGCGCTGACGGCGGGCATGGCGAACATCCGCTACTACCCCGACCCGACGATGCGCCGCGCGAGACAGGCGCTGGCCGAATATCTGGGCTTGGAAGATACGCAGGTGCTGCCCACGGCGGGCGGCATCTCCGCCATCGACCTCACGGCGCAATTACCCGCCTCCGGTGCGCTGCTGGCCACGCCCTGCTTCGGCGAGTACGAGATGCTTTGCGTGCGCCACGGTCTGCGCGTCAAAAAGGCAAGTCTGCTGCGCGCAAGGCACGAGATCGGCGACCCTGCCGCGCAACTGAAGGACGCATTGTTCGAGGGCGCGCTGGTCTATCTGTGCAATCCGCTGAACCCGGTGGGCGCGGCCTTCTCCCGGGATCAGGTGGAAAAGCTGCTGGGTGAGGTGGAGGCCGTGAACGGCCATCTGGTGGTGGACGAGGCGTTCATCGAGTACTGCCCGCAGCATTCGGTGGTCGATCTGATCGCCTATCATCCGCGGCTGCTGGTCACCGGATCGATGACCAAGATTCTGGGCATTCCGGGCGTGCGGCTGGGCTATCTCTGCGGACAGCCGGAGGTCATCAACCAACTCTCCGGGCGGCAGATCACCTGGGAGCTGAGCTGCTTTGCGGAGAGCGTGGCCTGCGCGCTGCCGGAGCACCGGGAGGACATTCTCGCGGACGGCGAAACCAACGCCCGCCGACGGGAGCAGCTCCGTGCGGGACTCACCGGGCTGGGCGTTTACGTCTATCCCTCGGAGGCGGCATTCCTGCTGGCGGACTTCGGCATGCCCGTAGCGCCGCTGGTGAAGTATCTGAAGGAGAAGCACATCCTCGTGCGGGAATGCATGAACTTTGACGGACTCGACGACGGCCGGCATCTGCGGCTGGCGGTGAAGGACGAGCAATCCAACGAACGACTTTTACAGGCATTGCGGGAGGCGATGGTATGCGCGGAAAATCTCTGATGTTCCAGGGGACGGGCTCGTCGGTGGGCAAGTCCATGCTGTGCGCGGCGGTGCTGCGGATTCTGAAGCAGGACGGCCTGCGGGTCGCGCCCTTCAAGGCGCAGAACATGGCGCTGAACTCCTTCGCCACATCGGAGGGGCTGGAGATGGGCCGCGCGCAGGTCACCCAGGCGGAGGCCGCGGGCGTGGAACCCTCGGTGCGCATGAACCCGGTGCTGCTCAAGCCCACGTCAGATCGGCGCAGCCAGGTGATCGTGAACGGCAAGCCCATTGGCACCATGTCCGCCATGGAGTACGACGGCTTCAAGCCCCGGCTGCGGGAGATGGTGAAGGAGACCTACGACGCGCTAGAGGACAGCGTGGACGTGGTGGTGATCGAGGGCGCGGGCAGTCCCGCCGAGATCAACCTGAAGGAGGGCGACATCGTCAACATGTCCATGGCGAAGTCCGCCGACGCGCCGGTGATTCTGATCGGCGACATCAACCCCGGCGGCGTGTTCGCCTCGCTGTACGGCACGGTGAAGCTCCTGGACGCGGACGAGCAGGCCCGCATCAAGGGCATCGTGATCAACAAGTTCCGGGGCGACGTGAAGATCCTTGAACCCGGACTTCGCATGCTGGAGGAGCTTTTGCACATCCCGGTGATCGGCGTGATCCCGTGGATGGACGTGGACATCGAGGACGAGGACAGCGTCACCGAGCGCTTCCAGCGCAGCGCAGGTCAGGGACAGATTCGCGCGGCCATCGTGCAGCTGCCCCACATCTCGAATTTTACCGATTTCAGCCTGCTGGCGGGGGAACCGGACGTGTGCGTGCACTACGCCAGCCGCCCGTCGGAATTGAAGGATGCGGACATCATCCTGCTGCCGGGCACGAAGAACACCATTGAGGATCTGAACTGGCTGAAGCAGCGGGGTCTGGCCGACGAGATCGTGCGCCACGCGCGAAACGGCGGCATGGTGATCGGCATCTGCGGCGGCTACCAGATGCTGGGCGAGACGCTGCGCGACCCCCTGCACACCGAGTCCCGCATCCCGGAGATGGCGGGTCTGGGCTTGCTGAACTTTGACGTGACCTTCAACGCCGAAAAGCGCACGGTGCAGGCCCACGGCGCAATCAAGTGCGAATCCGGCTGGCTGCATGACCACGACGGCCTGATGCTGGACGGCTACGAGATTCACTCCGGCGAAAATACCTTCGGCCCCGGCTGCGTGCCCTTCCTCTACCTGAACGGACGCGCGGAGCCGGACGGCGTGACCAACGCCCAGGGCAACGTGCTGGGCAGCTATCTCCACGGCATCTTCGACACCGGCGCGTTCTGGCGGGCGGTGGTCAACCACCTGCGCGCAGAGAAGGGGCTGGACGCGAACACCGGCGACGTGCTGACGATTACGCAGTTCCGCGACCGGGAATTCGACCGCATGGCCACCATCGTGCGCCAGAACCTGGACATGGACGCGGTATACAAAATCATTCGGGGCGAGGACGTGCCCTGCGGGCGGTGGGAGGATGCTTAGGAGCCTTCCCCGGCTGCTGATCGCCGGAACCGGCAGCGGCTGCGGCAAGACCACGCTGGTCTGCGCCATCCTGCAGGCGCTGAAGAACCGCGGCTGCGCGGTCGCCTCCTTCAAGTGCGGCCCGGACTACATCGACCCCATGTTCCACAGCGAGGTCATCGGCGCGCCCAGCGCCAACATCGACCTGTTCTTTGCGGGCGAGGATGCCGCGCGCACGCTCTTCGTCCGGCACGCCGCCGAGCTCAACGTCATCGAGGGCGTGATGGGCTACTACGACGGCCTGTCCATGGACGACCCCCGCGCCTCCGCCTGGGACGTGGCCCGCACGCTGGAGGCCCCGGCGGTGCTGGTGGTGAACGTGCGGGGCATGGCGCTGTCCGCAGCGGCGGTGGTGAAGGGCTACCAGAGCCTGCGCAGTCCGAGCAACATCGCGGGCGTGATTCTCAACCGCGCCACAGCGATGAGCTATCCGGGGTTGAAAAAGGCCATCGAGCGCGAGTGCAGCGTTCCCGTGTTCGGCTACCTGCCCGCCTGCCCGGAGTGCGCGCTGGAGAGCCGCCATCTGGGGCTGGTCACCGCCCAGGAGGTTACGAACCTGCACGAGAAGCTGCAAATCCTTGCAGCGCATGCAGAGGAGAGCATCGATCTGGACGGCCTGATCGAGCTGATGCGCGCCCAGCCCCCACTGGAGGTTTCGGACAAGCGCTTCTCCCCCCTCGGCCGCGTGCGCATCGCCGTGGCGCGGGACAAGGCCTTCTGCTTCTACTACCGGGACAATCTGGAGCTGCTGGAGGAATTGGGCGCGGAGCTGATCGAGTTCAGTCCGCTGACGGACGCTGTGCTCCCGGCCTGCGACGGCCTGATTCTGGGCGGCGGCTATCCGGAGCTGTATACACGTCAATTGAGTGAAAACGTGTCCATGCGGGAGAGCATCCGCGCGGCAGTGGAAGATGGACTGCCCACCATCGCGGAGTGCGGCGGCTTCATGTACCTGACGGAGCGCATCGGCGACTTCCCTATGGTGGGCGCGATCCCCGCGTGCTGCCGGGACACGAAGAAGCTGTCGCGCTTCGGCTACGCCACCGTGACGGCTGAGACGGAGAGCCTGCTGTTTGCGGCAGGAGATTCCGTTCGCGGCCACGAATTTCACTACTGGGACGCGGACCATCCGGGCGACAGCCTGAGTGCGCGCAAGGAATCGGGCCGCACGTGGCGCTGCGGCTGGACGAGTGACACCCTCTACGCGGGCTATCCCCACCTGTATTTGCACAGCAATCCGCGCTGCGCGCAGCGCTTCATACAAAAATGTCTGGAAAGGAAGATGCGGCATGAAGCCGATGGAAATTGAAAGAAGGAGCTTTGAAATCATCACGGAGGAGCTGGGCCAGCGGAAGATCGACCCCGAATTCGAGCTCGTGGTCAAGCGCGTGATTCACACCACGGCGGACTTCGATTACTACGACAGCCTGGCCTTCTCGGAGCACGCCGTGCTGCGCATGATGGACGCCATCCGCGCGGGCTGCGACGTGATCACCGACACCACCATGGCCCAGTCGGGCATCAACAAAAAACTGCTGGCCCAATTCGGCGGGCAGGCGCGCTGCTTCATCGGCGACGAGGACGTTGCCCGTGAAGCCAAGGAGCGCGGCGTGACGCGCTCGCTGGTGTCCATGGAGAAGGCCGCGCGGCTGAACAAGCCGCTGATCTTCGCCATCGGCAACGCCCCCACGGCGCTGTTCTCCATCTGCGACCTGATGCGCGCGGAGAAGCTGAAGCCGGAGATGATCATCGGCGTGCCGGTGGGCTTTGTGAACGTCGTCGAGGCCAAGGAGGAAGTGATGCGCACCGCGCAGAACTACATCGTGGCCCGGGGCCGCAAGGGCGGCAGCAACGTGGCCGCGGCCATCGTCAACGCAGTGCTCTACCAACTGATTCAGCGGGAGGAATAAACTATGGTACACTTTGTCGGCGCCGGCTGCGGCGCAGCCGATCTGATCACCGTGCGCGGCGCGAAGCTGCTGGGCGAGGCCGATGTGGTCATCTACGCCGGTTCGCTGGTCAACCCCGAGCTGCTCAAATACTGCAAGCCGGAGTGCGAAATTCACGACAGCGCAAGGCTGACCCTGGAGCAGGTGATCGACCTCATCCGTGCGGCCGAGGCGGCGGGCAAGACCACCGTGCGGCTGCACACCGGCGATTCAAGCATCTACGGCGCGGTGCGCGAGCAGTTCGACGAGCTGGAGAAGCTAGGCATCGAATACGACGTGTGCCCCGGCGTGAGCGCCTTCTGCGGCGCTGCGGCCAGCCTGAAGGCGGAGTACACCCTGCCGGACGTGACCCAGACCGTGATCATCACCCGCATGGAAGGCCGCACGCCGGTTCCGGAGCGGGAGAAGATCCGCGCGCTGGCAAGCCACGGCTCCACCATGGTGCTGTTTTTGAGCACAGGTCTGCTGGAGGGCCTGCAGGCGGAGCTGATGGCGGGCGGCTATGCCCCGGAAACCCCGGCGGCCATCGTCTACAAGGCCAGCTGGCCGGAGGAGAAGCAGTTCCGCTGCCGCCTGTGCGAGCTGGCCGAGACCGCCCGCGCAAACAACATCACCAAGACCGCGCTGATCCTGGTGGGCGGCTTCCTGGGCGATCATTACGAGCGCTCGAAGCTCTACGATCCCGGCTTCACCACCGAATTCCGGGAGGCCGAGAAGTGAAGCGCGCCGCCATCCTGTACTTCACGGATCGGGGTGCGGCCACCGCTGAGCGGATTCAGTCTGCGCTGCAAGGGGCCTGGAAGGTCTCCCTGCACCGGCCCCGGGGCGGCGAGCGCTCCGTCGTGGAGGCGCTGTTTTCCAGCGTGGACGCGCTGATCTTTGTGGGCGCCTGCGGCATCGCCGTGCGGGCCATCGCGCCCTTCGTGCGCAGCAAGACCACCGACCCGGCAGTGATCGTGGTGGACGAGCTGGGCCGTCAGGCCATCTCCCTGCTGTCCGGGCACATCGGCGGCGCAAACGCGCTGACCCGGCGCATCGCCGCAGACATCGGGGGCATACCGGTCATCACCACCGCCACCGATCTGAGCCGGCGCTTTGCGGCGGACGAGTGGGCTGCGCGCAACGGCCTGATCATTTCCTCCATGAAGGCGGCGAAGGACTTCGCCGTGGAGATTCTCAAGCGCGACCTTCCGCTGTATTCGGATTTCCCCATCGAAGGCGCGCTGTCCGGCGGACTCTATCCGGGCGAAGGCGGACCCTGCGGCCTGTCGATCTCCTGCCGGAACATCGCGCCCTTCGACAAGACGCTTGCGCTCATCCCCCGCATCCTGCACCTGGGCGTGGGCTGCAAGCGCAACACCCCGGCGGAGAACATCCGCCGCGCGGTGCAGGCCGTGCTGGAGGAGGCGAACCTGTCGCCCCGTGCGCTGAAGTCCGTGGCCTCCATCGACGTAAAGCGCGACGAGGCCGGGCTGATCGAATACTGTAAATCCATGGGCCTGCCCGTCAATTTTTACTCTGCGGAGGAGCTGCGTTCGCTTCCGGGCAGCTTTACCCCATCGAACTTTGTACAGAACACCGTGGGCGTGGACAACGTCTGCGAGCGCGCCGCCATGCGCGCTGCGGGCGAGGGTGCGACCCGCATCGTCAACA
Source organism: Clostridiales bacterium (assembly GCA_004557125.1). Lineage (GTDB taxonomy): Bacteria > Bacillota > Clostridia > Christensenellales > Aristaeellaceae > SFTH01. The sequence continues at coordinate 12,904 of SFET01000008.1, forward strand.
AGACCTGTCTGGACGGCGTGACCGTCGCCGTTGCACAGGAGAAATGGAGTGCTTGCTTTGAATAAACTGTATGTTGTGGGCATCGGCCCCGGCGCAGCGGATCAGATGACCGTGCGCGCTATGCGTGCGCTGGAGAAATGCGACGTAATCGCGGGCTACGGGGTCTATGTGGAGCTGGTGAAGCCCCTTCTGCCCGACAAGGAATACCTGGTCACCCCCATGCACGCGGGTGTTTACGGCATGGCCGGACTGATCTACGAGCTTTCTGAGGGCAAGGACGTGGAGATCGAGGTCATCCCCGGCGTGACCGCTGCGCTGTCGGGTGGCGCGGTGCTGGGCGCGCCCCTGACCCACGACTTCGCCGTCATCAGCCTGTCCGACCTGCTCACCCCCTGGGACAAGATCGAGAAGCGCCTGGAATGCGCCGCCGAGGCCGACCTGTGCATGGCGATCTACAACCCCGCTAGCCACCGCCGGGCGGATTACCTGCGCCAGGCCTGCCAGATCGTGCTGCGCCACGCCTCCCCGGAGACCGTCTGCGGCGTCGTGCGCAACATCGGCCGCGAGGGCGAGAGCATGCAGGTCATGACCCTTAAAGAGCTTGCGGACTATCCGGCGGACATGTTCACCACGGTGTTCATCGGCAACCGCCAGACGAAGATCATCGGCGGCAGGATGGTCACACCGAGGGGATACCGCGATGTGTAAGATCTGCGTATTTGCGGGCACCTCGGAGGGCCGGGAACTGATCGAGGCGCTCACGGGCCGGGGCGCGGCGATCACCGCCTGCGTGGCCACCGAGTACGGCGAGGTGCTACTGGGGCAGCGCAGCGACGTGCGCATCCTTGCCGGTCGCATGAACATGGAGGAAATGACCGCCCTGCTGCGCAATGAAGCCTTCGACGCGGTGGTGGACGCGACCCATCCCTATGCGGACGTGGTGACGCAGAACATCGCCGCCGCCTGCCGGGAAGTGGGCGCGACCTACCTGCGGCTGCTGCGCGGCAGCAGCATGTCCGATCAGGACGGCGCGTTCGTGCCGGACGTTGCCGCCTGCGTCGATTATCTGCGATCCACCGAAGGCAACATCCTGCTGACCACCGGCAGCAAGCAGCTGCCCCAGTTCTGTGCGGATCCCGATCTGCGCGCGCGCATCTACGCACGGGTGCTGCCGATGCAGGCGTCGCTACAGACCTGCGCGGACTGCGGCGTCGCCCCGGATCACATCATCGCCATGCAGGGCCCCTTCGACGAGGCGCTGAACTGCGCCATGCTGCGCGCGGTGAACGCCCGGTACATGGTTACGAAGGACACCGGCGGCGCAGGCGGCTACGGCGCGAAGATCGCTGCGGCGAAGCGGGCAGGCGCGCAGGTGGTGGTCATCGGACGGCCGGCACAGGTCGAGGGCCTCTCCCCCGAGGAGATGCTGTCCCATCTGGAGCACATGCTGAACCTGACCCCGCCCCGCAAGCGCGTGGTGCTGGCGGGCCTGGGCATGGGCAATTCCGAGACCCGCACGCTGGGTCTGGAGCGCGCCATCCGCGAGGCCGACGCTCTGATCGGCGCGCAGCGCATGCTGGAGAGCGTGGAGACCGCAGGCAAGCGCTGTCACACGGCGGTTCTGGCCCGGGACGTCGCCCGCTTCATCCGCAGCGATCCGGGGCGGCGCTACGCCGTGCTGCTCTCCGGCGACACCGGCTTTTACAGCGGCGCGCGGGGTCTGGTCGCGGAGCTCACCGACATGGACGTGGAGGTTCTGCCCGGCATCGGCAGTTTGCAGTACTTCTGCGCAAGGCTCCAGCGGCCCTGGCAGGACGTGCGGGCACTGAGCCTGCACGGCCGGGACTGCGACTTCGTGGGCGAGGTGCGCCGGAATCCGGCGGTGTTCGCCCTGGTGGGCGGCAGCGACGGCGCGCACCAGGCCATCGCGCGGCTGTGCGACGCAGGACTTGGCACCTGCACCGTGCACGTGGGCCAGCGCCTGGGCTACGACGACGAGCGCATCGTCTCCGGCACGGCGCAGGAGCTGCTGAATGAGAGCTTCGATTCCCTGAGCGTGGTTCTTGTGGAGAATGACCACAGCGACGCGTTTGTCGTGACCCACGGCCTGCCCGACGAGGCCTTCGACCGGGACGAGACCCCCATGACCAAGTCCGAGGTGCGCAGCATCTCCCTGAGCAAGCTGCAATTGACCCGCGGCTCGGTCGTCTACGACGTGGGCTCCGGCAGCGGCTCGGTGTCCGTGGAGTGCGCGCTTCAGGCGACGCAGGGCCGCGTGTACGCCATTGAAATGAAGGAGAAGGCGCTATCTCTCAGCCGGCACAACGCGGAGAAGTTCGGCTTGACCAACCTGGAGTTGGTCGCCGGGGCCGCGCCGGATGCGCTGGAGAGCCTGCCCGCGCCCACCCACGCCTTCATTGGCGGCAGCACGGGTAAGCTGCGGAACATCATCGACTGCCTGCTCGCAAAGAACCCCGACGTGCGCATCGTGGCCACGGCGGTGACGCTGGAGACGGTGGCGGAGCTGACGGAGCTGAGCAAGTCCTTTGAAATCTGCGACATCGCGGAGGTCTCCGTATCGAAGCCCCGCGTGCTCGGCCGCTACCGCCTGATGACCGCACAGAACCCAGTGTACATCTTTACCATGCAACATGAAAACAAAAATTGACGCACTGGCGGGCAGGAAGCCCCTGTTCGCCTTCGACCTGGACTCCACCGTGACCCGCTGCGAGCTATTGCCGCTGCTGGCCCGGGAGGTGGGGCTGGAAAACGAAATGGCCGCGCGCACGCAGGCCTGCATGGAGCGCGGTGGCGATTTTGCCGCAGACTTTGCCGCGCGGGTGGAGCTGCTGCGAAGCATCCCCCTCGGCCGCGCCCGGGAGATTGTGGCGGCGGCGCCGCTGCATGAGGACATCGCGGCCTTTCTCCGCCGCAACGCCCCGCGCTGCCGCATCCTGACCGGCAATCTGGACGCATGGATCGAGGAGCTGATCGCATCGCTGGGCATGGCCGGCCGCTGCCTGTGCTCCCGCGCGGAGACCGACGGCGATCGCCTGCTGGGCGTGGCCGACGCGCTGGACAAGGGCCGCGCCGCCATGGAGCTGCCCAGGCCCCTCGTGGCCATCGGCGACGGCAGCAACGACATTCCCCTGCTGCGTGCAGCTGACCTCGCCATCGCCTTTGCCGGGAGCCGCGCGCCCTCACAGGAGGTGCTGCGCGCCGCAGACGTGGCCATCGATGACGAGCGCGCGCTCTGCGAGCTGCTGGAACAGTTGATTTGAAAGGAAGGTACAAGCCATGCTTGTGTTTGTTGGCATCGGCCCCGGCGACCCGGAGCTGATCACCCGAAAGGCCGCGCGCATCCTGCGCGAGGCGGACGCCATCGCCCTGCCGGATTCCGGCAGCGGCAACAGCGCCGTGATGCAGATCGTGGGCGATCTGATTCAGGACAAGCCCCTGTGCCGCCTGGAGATGCCCATGCGCGGCATGCGCGACGACTGGGCAGCCGCCCACGACCGCGCCGCGGAGTCGCTGCTTGCGTATCTCAAAACCTACCCCACCGTGGCCTATCCGGTGCTGGGCGACCCGGGCATCTATGCTTCGAGCAGCTACCTGCTCAGGAGAATTGCTCCCCTGCACCCCTGCACGGTGGTGCCCGGCATCCCCGCCATGTGCGCCGCCGCCGCTGCCATGGACGTGCCGCTGTGCGAACAGGGCGAGAAACTTACCGTGGTGGACAGCTTCGATCCCGAAGTGTCGATCCCCGAGGGCAATGTGGTGCTCATGAAGAGCGGCAAAAATCTCGACGCGCTGAAGGCCGCCCTCAATGGCCGCGAGGCCTACGCCGCGCGCAACCTGGGCATGGACAGCGCCTGGACGGGGCCGCTTGAGGAGATCCCCACTGACGGCTACTCCTACTTCACCACGGTGATCGCGAAGCCGTAAAACCTCATATCTGCATGCGAAAACCAGCCGTATATGCGGCTGGTTTTCGCATGCATTTTATTACAGGAACTGTGCAAAGACCTGCACGAAGGCCACGGTGATCAGCCCCGCCACGGCAATGGACAGGCTGCTCATGGCGCCCTCGGTGTCGCCCATCTCCATGGCCCGCGTGGTGCCGATGGCGTGGGAGGCGGTGCCGATGGCCACGCCCCGGGCGACGCTCTCCCGAATGCGCAGCAGCTTCAGAAAGCCCTCTGCGAACATGTTCCCCAGCACACCGGTGACGATGATCACCGCCGCGGCGATGGAGGGATAGCCGCCCAGCTCCTCCACCACGCCCATGCCGATGGCCGTGGTGATGGACTTGGGCAGCAGCGTCACATACTGGGCGTGATCCAGGCCGAACAGCGCCGAGAGCGCCAGCACGCACGTCAAACTCGCCAGCACGCCCGCCAGGATGCCCGTGAGGATCGCCCGCCAGTTGGATTTGAGCAACGTCAGCTGCTCGTACAGCGGAATGGCCAGGCACACCGTGGCCGGCGTCAGAAGCCAGCTGAGGTACTTCGCCCCGGCGGCATAGCTCTCGTACTGCACGTTCAGCAGCCGCAGCGCAGCGATGGTCAGCGCGATGGCGATCAAGAGCGGGTTGAACAGCGCCAGCCTGAAGCGCCGCCGCAGCCGGTCCCCCAGGAAGTAGGCCAGCAGGCTGATCAGCACGCCGAAGAATGCGGAATCCGCAACGATGCTGTTCATTTCTCCGCCCCCTTCCGGCGCTCCCGGCGGATCATCGCCTGGGTGGCCAGGCCCGAGGCCGCCATCACCACGAAGGTGGAGACCACCATGATCACCGCCACCGGAACCACCATGGGCCGCAGCACATCCCAGCTGGCCATCAGGCCCACCCCGGCGGGGATGAACATCACCGGCATGATCTCGATCAGGAAGCGGCCGGTGCCCCGCACCGACTCCAGGGGGATGATGCCGCTGATCAGGCCCGCCAGCATCAGCACCAGGCCGTAGATGCTCGCCGGAATCGGCAGCGGAATCCATCGGTTCAGCAGCTCTCCCAGAAAGGAGATGCCCAGAATGATGGACAGACGATAGACGTGTTTCATGTAGATTCCCACCTCTGGTTTTGCTTTTCCGGCCCATTATAATGCAAATCCGGCGTACTTGCAAGGCAAAGCGTGCGAAAGATTTCGCATGCCCTCCTGTCCGCCGTGCAGCGCGCAACGGCCGCTTCCGCACAAAAGCGGCCGCCGGAAGGAGGGATCCCCTCCCCGGCAGCCGCCCGCAATTCCATCTCCGGCGCTAGGCGCACATTCTTCGCACCAGCTCCAGGCCGCGCCGCCATTCGCCGTCGCCCGGATGCTCCTCCAGGCGGCGCTCCAGGCGGTCGGCCATGTCGGATACCTGCTCCTTGCGGCGCTGGATGTACTCCGGGTGCTCGTCGAAGGTTCCGGACACCACCAGCGCCAGCACCCGGCCGGCCATGTTCAGGATCTCCCCGTCGGGCAGCGACTGCTGCCGGATGTGGCGATCGATGCGCTCCAGCGCGCGGGTCAGCAGATCGTCCATGGCATACTCCGCCGCCAGCTCCAGAATCTCGTCCAGCACCTCCGGCTCCCGGCTGAAGCGCAGCATCAGCGCGTTGGCATACTCCCGCAGCCAGCGCAGCTCAAAGGAGGGATCCACATGGAGCGCCTCGTAGTCCTCCAGCACGCCCTCGTCGCGCATGCGCCTGCGGCTGCAGCCGTGCTGCATGAACACATCCTTCGCCACGGTCTCGTCGGCGGTGAGCGCCGTCACGCGGCGGTCGGGATCCTCCGCGGGCGCATCGTCGTCGAAGTCCCCCGCTTCGAAGTCGTTGGCGGCTTCATTTTCGTTCCAGCCCTGCTGCGCCTGCTGCTGCCATTCCTGCGGGCGCTCCGCATCGCGGAAAAAGACCACGCCGGCCATGAAGCTGTACACATCCACGAATACCGTGAAGACGATGCTGATTACCGAAACCAGCAGCAGCCACGCGATCGCGCCGCCGGTGCTCATGGCGCTGCCGGCGCCCATGAAGGCGAACATCAAGCCGGCCGTCAGTATGGACATCGGCACCATGCACAGCAGCACCCATCCGATGAAGCTCATCTCCAGGCAGAAGAACCGCCACCTGCGGCCGTACATCAGCCGCTTGCTCTCCCGCAGCACCTCGCTCACGCCCATCTCCGGGTTGCGGCTGAGCAGGTAGTCCGCCATGCTGTAACTGTACGCGGCCAGAATGCCCGGCACCACCAGCAGCAGCGACCAGAGGAACACATAGAGCGAGCGCAGCAGGTTCATGCCCACGCACTTCCAGAATATGCCCTGCGGAAACAGCATGCCCGCGCGGGGTGCATCGCCGTCCAGCACCCGGTTGTACATGGAATAGAGTCCCACGCGCGTCCAGGCGCCGATCAGCAGTTGATATGCGCCCAGAATGACGGACAGCGCCGCCAGCACGTATAGCATTTCCTTCTGCTGTGCGCCGTCGAAGCTGACTTTGAAGCCCGAGGTGTCGATGGATACTCCGCCGGTCGCGCCCAGCAGCCCCGCCAGCAGCATCAACAGCGCCATCCTCTTCCACTTGCCCCGCAGCGCCTCGCGGGCCTTTTCACGATAATCCGATGCAAACATGGTTTCCCTCCATTCTGCCTGTGGGCTCGCCCGGAAGCGCCCCACGTCAGTCGTCTCCGCCAGCGGCCTCCACCCAGCGGTAGAGGGCGGCAAAGGATGTGAGAATATACACCTGCAGCGGCGCATTCAGCGCGACCGCAATCACCAGCTGCGCGGCGACCCGCGCGATTCCCGGCAGCAGCGCCGCAGCCCGCGGCAGCAGATTCTGCGCCACCACGCTGAGCAGGCACCAGCCCATCAGGGAGAGCGTCAGCCGGATTGCGCGCGAAACGTTGCCCCGCATCCTGCGGAAGCTCTCGCCCAGTGCGGCGGTCAGGCGCATCCCGGGACGGCGCGCCAGCAGGTAGTACGTCATATCCAGCCGGATCAGAATCCAGACAACGAGGCCAGCCACCGCCAGTGCAGCGATGATCAGCAGGAATACGCCGGGGAACCCCTCCATACGCTGCATCAGCTGCGCCAGCAGCGTCGTTCCCCGGTTCACCGCCGTCAGCAGCACGCCCATCAGCAGGCCCGCGCCCAGACGCTTCCCCGGAAACAGTGTGCGCAGCGTCGGCGTGCGGCCCTCCAGCAGCTCGATGGATACGCCGTACATTCCAATCCGAATCCAGCCCGCCGCGACGCCCAGCACCAGCTCCAGGGCCAGCAGCACCGCGCTCACCCATGTGGGCATGAGCGATATTTCCTGCACATCCAGCTGGGGATCCAGCGTCACATGGGGCGCAAGCGCCGCACGCAGCTGGGCCACGCCAAACTTTTGCAGCAGCAGCGCCGCCAGCAGGAACAGCGGCAGCGCGAGCTTCCACTTGCCCCGCACGGCCTCCCGCGCAGACCTGCGAAAATCCTTCACTTCCATCGTATCGCCTCCCGCCTGCGGCATTTTCCCTGTATCCGCCGTTTAACCGTCAGTATAGCATATCCGCCGGGGAATTTCAACAAAAGAGGAACCCGAAGGTTCCTCTTTCACAATCTGATCAGTACAGCTTGAAGTTGGTCCACACGTCCTGATAGGCGCTCTCGTCCTCGCCCAGATCCTCCACGTACTCCTTGGTGGCCAGCAGATCCTCGGGAATCTGGAAGCAGTCCATGGCGGCGAAGTCGGGATCGATCAGCGCGTCGGCGGCGGCGTTGGGGTTGAGATAGCCCTGCCACATGGCCACGTGGGCGGCGATGTCGTCACGCAGGTAGAAGTTGATGAATTCGTGGGCATTCTGCGGGTGCTGCGCGTCCGCGGGAATGGCGATGCCGTCGATGCCGAAGCCGACGCCCTCCTCCGGGAACACGCACTTGAGGTTCGGGTTCTCCAGGCAGTTGAAGGTGGCGTAGCAGGTGAACACGTAGGCGGCCTTCACCTCGCCGGTGGCGATGTAGTAGTCGAAGTCGTAGTTCAGCACGCGCACGTTGGGCTTGAGGGCGCAGAGCTTCTCGTAGGCCTCGCTGAGCTGGGCCTCGTCGGTGGTGTTGTAGGAGTAGCCCAGCATCTTCAGCGTCTCGCCGATCACCACGCGGGCGTCGTCCAGGATCCACAGGCCGTCGGCGAACTGCTCGTCCCACAGGTCGGCAAAGCTGGTGATCTCGCCCTCCACCTGGTCGGGATCGTAGACGATCAGCGGGGTGCCGGCGGTGTAGGGCACGGAGTAGACGTTCTCCGGATCGAAGTACTGATCCAGATAGACAGGGTTCAGGTTGTCCCAGTTGGTGAGCAGCGCCTTGTCCAGCGGAAGCAGATCGCCCGTCTTGCGCAGGTCGCTGATGGCGTAATCGCTGGCGAGGATCAGGTCGTAGTCGCCCGCATTGCCGCCGCGCAGCTTGAGCAGCATCTCCTCGTTGCTGGCGAACACGGAGTAGTTGACCTTGATGCCGGTCTCCTGCTGGAACTGGGCGAGGGATTCCTCGTCAAAGTAGCCCTCCCAGGTGAAGATGTTGAGCACCTTCTCCTCCTCGGCCAGGGCGCAGGGCAACACAGCAGCAAGGCTCAGGGCCAATGCGAGCAGCACACACAGTTTTTTCATTGGGATACCTCCTTATTCTTTCTGCCGGGGCGCAGAAGCGCAATCCCGGCGACGGCAAACACAAACAGCAGCATCAGCGTGCACAGTGCGTTCACCTGCAGCGAAACGCCGGACTTCACCGAGGAATAGATCCGCAGCGGCAGCGGCGTGACGTTCGATCCGGTTACGAAGAAGCTGATGACGAAATCGTCCAGGCTCATGGCGAAGGCCAGCATCGCGCCGGAGAGCACCCCCGGCAGGATCAGCGGCAGCGTGACGCTGAGAAAGGCCTTCGCAGGCCCCGCACCCAGGTCCCGGGCGGCGGCCTCGAGATTGAGATCCATGCCCGCCAGTCTGCCCTTCACCAGCAGGTAGATGTAGGGCGTGCAGAAGGTGACGTGGGCCAGCACCAGCGTGCCCAGGCCGAAGCGCAGCCCCGCCGCCGAGAACAGCGCCATGAACGCCACCGCCAGGATGATCTCCGGGATCATCACCGGCAGCACCGTGACCGTCTCCATCAGTCCCCCCAGGCGGAACTTTTTGCGCAGCATGCCCACCGCGCCCAGCGTGCCCAGCACCACCGACGCGCTCACGCTCAGCAGCGCAAGGATCAGGCTGGTCTTGAGCGATTCCACAAGGCCCCGGGTATCCTGAAACAGCGCCGCGTAGTTGCGCAGCGAGAAGCCCGTGAAGGGGATCGGCTGGCGGCTTGCGTTGGAATTGAAGGAGTAGACGATGACCACCAGCACCGGCAGGTACATCAGAACCAGCACCAGCGCGAGGTACAGCTTCGCGCCGAAATTCTTTTTCTTCATGCGCGCAACCCCCTCACATCAGCGTCATGTCCGAGGACTTGCCCCCGGCCCTGCGGTAGATCAGCATCACGATGGCCGTGACCACCAGCAGCACCACGGCCAGCGCCGCGGCGAAGGGCCAATCCCGGCTCCTGAGCAGCTGATCGTTGATCAGGTTGCCCACCAGCACGTCATCGGGGCCGCCCAGCAGGTCGCTGATGAAGAACAGCGCAAGGCTCGGCACAAACACCAGCACGCCGCCCGACATCAGCCCCGGCAGCGTCAGCGGCAGCTCCACCGTGAGAAATACCCGCCAGGGCTTCGCGCCCAGGTCGCGCCCGGCGTCAGTCAGGCCGCGATCCAGCTTCTCCGCGCTGGAGTAGGTGGAGAGGATCATGAACGGAATCAGCCCGTACACCATGCCCAGCACCACCGCGCCGTGGGTGTTGATCAGCTTCAGCGGCTTGTCGATGAGCCCCATCGCCGTCAGCAGCTTGTTCACCACGCCCGTGCCCATCAGCAGGATACGCCAGCCGTAGATGCGCACCAGCGCGTTCGTCCAGAAGGGCACGATCACCAGCAGAAGCAGCAGCGTGCGCGCCCGACCCTTCGCCCGGGCCATCAGCAGCCCGAAGGGATAGCCGATCAGCACGCACAGCAGCGTGGTCTCCACGGCCAGCTTCAGCGTGCGCACAAATACCTTTGCGTAGCCCGGCTGCATGAGCTTTGCATAGTTTTCCAGCGTGAACGCAAGCACCACGCCATCGCCATCGGGATTGCGCTTCAGAAAGCTCAGCGCGATGATGTAGAGGATCGCCGCGCCCACGAAGATCGCCGACCAGATCAGCATCGGCGCGGCCAGCCAGCCAGCGTGGTTCTTTTTGCGATTCGCAGCCCCGCGCATCACGGCTCCGCCTCCTCCGCGCACACCACCGGGGCCTCCGCTGGATCCCACTTCAGATAGACCCGCTGACCCACCTCGCCCCGGGCGCGCTCCGCCGAGGTGCACATGGCCAGAATCTCGTGGCCGTCCGTCAGGCGAATGGTGGCGCGCATGCTGCCGCCGGCGTAGCGGCGGTCGGTCAGCACGCCCTCCAGCGCACAGCCGTCGCCCGGCTCCGGACCGAAGCTCAGCCGCTCCGTGCGCAAGCTCAGGCAGACCCGGTCGCCCGACTTCGCGTCGAACTCCGCCTTTCGCGCGGGGATGCGCTGCCCGGCGTAGGAGAGCACCATGCCGTCCGCATTGACCGCCTCCACCCTGCACTCCAACAGGTTCGTCTGTCCGATGAACTCCGCGGCGAAGCGGGTGGCGGGGTGATCGTAGATCTGCTCGGGAGTGCCCATCTGCTCAAAGCGGCCGCCACGCATCACGGCGATGCGGTCGGACATGTTCAGGGCCTCCTCCTGATCGTGGGTGATGTAGACGAAGGCGATGCCCAGGCGCTTCTGAATGTCCTTCAGCTCCACCTGCATCTGCCGACGCAGCTTCAGATCCAGCGCGCCCAGGGGCTCGTCCAGCAGCAGCAGCTCCGGCCGGAGGATCAGCGTGCGGGCGATGGCCACGCGCTGGCACTGTCCGCCGGAGAGCTGGGACGGCATGCGCTTTTCGCAGCCCTCCAGCTGCACCAGGCGCAGCATCTCCGCAACCTTCGGCCGCCACTCGGCACGCTTCATGCCGCGCACGCGCAGTCCATAGGAGATGTTCTTTTCCACATTCATGTGGGGAAACAGGGCATAATTCTGAAAGACGGTGTTGACGTTGCGCTTCTCCGGCGGCGCGTCGGTGATGTCCCGGCCCGAGAGATACACGCGCCCGGCGTCCGGCTCCAGCAGGCCCGCGATGATGCGCAGCGTGGTGGTCTTGCCGCAGCCCGACGGGCCCAGCAGCGTGACGAACTCCCCCGGCTGCACATCAAAGCTGAGGCTGCGCAGGATCTTCGATCCCTCGAAGGACTTTTCCAGCCCCTCCACCCGCAGCAGCGCTTCTGACATGTACAAACCTTCCTTCAAACAAGAATCCAAGTTTACTATACCCTGCCGCGCCGGGTGCTGCAAGCACGTTTTGTTGAATTTTGATTGCGAAACCCGGCCGCAAGGGATGTCAGAATATAGATACCCCGGCCGCGCGCCGGAGAAACGCTGACATTTCGGGCGGCAAAATGATGCTTTCGACCAAAACCCCTTTCCTTTTTGCCGCCGGGCGTGCTATACTGAATGCAGAAGAAAGGGGGAATTTGCTTGGGCAGTCTGTTTCTCAACCATCCGGTGGGACTGATCGCCATGGCGGTGGGCTACGTGCTGCTGGTTGTGGAGATGTGCATTCCGGGCTTCGGCGTGCCGGGCACGCTGGGCACCGTGCTTGCCGTGCTCGGCCTGATCGTGCTGCAGCCCGCGGCGCTGCAGGCGCTGGTGATCGTGGTGATCTACGTGGCGCTTCTGTGCGTGGCGCTGGCCATCTGCATGCACTCCGTCGCCCGGGGCAGGATCTCCAAATCCCGGCTGGTGCTCAACGACGTGGCCACCCACGCGGATACGCCGGAGACCAACGACCTGACCTACTTCATCGGCCGCACCGGCACGGCCCGCTCCACGTTGCGGCCCGCGGGCATCGCGGAGTTTGACGGCGTGCGGCTGAACGTCGTCTCCGACTGCGACTTCATCGAGCAGGGCGCCGCCGTGCGCGTGGATCGCGTGGAGGGAAAGCGCATCGTGGTCTCACAGATTCAAGAATCGCAGGCCGGCTGAGGCCGGCATCTCCTGCAGATTATGTAAATTCAGAAGGGAATGAATGCAATGTACATGGATACGATTCTGTTCTTCGTGCTCGCCGTCGTCATCTTTATTCTTTTGATCCTGGTCTTTACCCTGTTCCCCATCGGAACCTGGTTCTCGGCGCGGATGTCGGGCGTGAAGATCAGCCTGTTCAACCTGGTGGGCATGAAGTTCCGCCGGGTGAATCCCCGCCGCATCGTGCCCTCGATGATCAAGGCCACCAAGGCCGGCATCAAGGTTTCGATGAACGATCTGGAGACCCTGCACCTGGCCGGCGGCAACGTGGACCGCGTGGTGGACGCCCTGATCGCCGCCCAGAGCGCGCAGATCCCGCTGGAGTTTGAGCAGAGCAAGGCCATCGACCTGGCCGGCCGCAACGTGCTGGAGGCCGTGAAGATGTCCGTCAACCCGAAGGTCATCGAGACCCCCGTGGTAGCCGCCATCGCCAAGGACGGCATCGAGCTGCGCGCCAAGGCCCGCGTCACCGTGCGCGCCAACATCGCCCGCCTGGTGGGCGGCGCCGGCGAGGAGACCATCATCGCCCGCGTCGGCGAGGGCATCGTCACCACCGTCGGCTCCTCCGAGAGCCACAAGGCCGTGCTGGAGAACCCGGACCTGATCAGCCGCACCGTGCTGAACAAGGGCCTGGACGCCGGCACCGCCTACGAGATTCTGTCCATCGACATCGCCGACGTGGACGTCGGCCGCAACGTGGGCGCACAGCTGCAGATGGATCAGGCCGAGGCCGACCGTCGCATCGCCCAGGCGAAGGCAGAGGAGCGCCGCGCAATGGCAGTCGCCCAGGAGCAGGAAATGATCGCCGCCGTGCAGGAGATGCGCGCCAAGGTGGTCGAGGCCGAGGCCGAGGTGCCGAAGGCCATGGCCGAAGCGCTGCGCAACGGCAAGCTGGGCGTGATGGACTACTATCAGATGCAGAACGTGATCTCCGATACCAACATGCGCGACGCCATCGCCGGCAAGGGCGAGATCTCCAAGCCCGCTGATCCCCACAAGAAGTGATGATCGCACAGCGTTTGCCTGAAAGGAGGCGATCCGCATGGACGGATTGATCGTGCTGCTGATCGTCATCGGCGTGATCGCGCGCATCAGCAAGTCCAACAAGAAGAAGGCTGCGGAGGCTGCCCGCAGACAGGAACAGGCCGAAAAGATCCCCTACTCCCGGGAGGAGTGGGACGCCTATCTGAAGGCCGAGGGCATCCCCGCCAGGCCCAAGGCGAAGGCAAAGCCTGCGGCAGCGGTTCCCACCGCGCCTGCCAAGCCGGTGAAAGCCCAGGCGAAGCCGGCCGCACAGCCCGTAAAGGCAGCGGCAGCGCCCATCCCGGCGACCCCGTCCGCACCGGGCACCGGTTCCATCCGGATGGATCCGAACCAGGGCGTCGAGGGCGAGACCGTCGCGGAGCACAGCATGCACCGCCAGCGCGCGGCCCAGGCCGAGGCCCAGGCGCAGATCGAGCAGGAGGCGCTGCAGGCGCTGCGCGCGGCCAATCTGCAGGCCCTGCGCAATGCCGTGGTGATGAAGGAAATCCTGGACAAACCCGTAGCCCTGCGTCCGCGCAGGTTCGGCTGACAAATCCACGGGGCCGCTGCCCGGCGCAGCAGCCCCATTTTCAATTCATCGGAGGAAGCGTACATGGAAAACATTCGCATACTGATCGGCGACGACGACCCCAGCATGCGGCTGGTGATGCGCAAGCTGGTGGAGCGCGCCGAGGGCTACGAGCTGGCGGGCGAGGCCGCCGACGGTGCGGAGCTGATCGAGCTCTTCGACCGCGAACACCCGGACGTGGTGCTGATGGACGTGGAGATGCCCGGCATGAATGGCATCGAGTGCGGCAAGGCCATCCAGGACCGCAAGCCCAAGACCATCATCATCTTCGCCACCGCCCACGAGGAGTACATGAAGAACGCCTTCGAGCTCTACGCCTTCGACTATCTGGTGAAACCCTTCACGCTGGAGCGGGCGCTGAACACCCTGCGCCTGGCCCGGGAGCGCCTGAGCGAGCAGCGCCGGGCCGTGAGCGCAGCGCTTCCGGCGCGCTCCGACGCGGTGCGCCGCATGATGATCAAGCACAAGGAGGGCGTGCGGCTGGTGGATCCCGAGGACATCCTGATGGTGCAGCGCGAGGAGCGCGCCACCGCCATCCTGCTTCGGGACGGCAGCACGCTGCTGACCACCGATCCCCTCGGGGAGATCGAGCAGCGCCTGCCGCCGGAAATGTTCTTCCGCGCCCACCGCAGCTACATCATCAACCTGGAGCAGATCGACTCCATCCTGCCCTACGGCCGCTGGACCCACATCGTGCGCCTGCGCGGCACCCAGGCCGATGCGCTGATCACCCACGAGAAATTCGAGGAGCTGGAGCGCCGCTTTCAGTGAGCCGCTTCCCCCGTTCATGCACGGCAAGACCAAAACTTTCCCCACAATTCTTTACAAGAATGTCCGTTTTTCCCTGTGCCTGTCACAGCTATATGGTTGAAACGCCTGAAAAAACACGATATAATAGTGTATTATATGAGAATATGGAAGGGGAGTTTGCACTTGCCTGATTACAACAGATCCTCCCGTGCTCCCCGCCGGGAATATGAATATGAAGAAGGAATCCGCCGCGAACCTGCACGCGCGCGCAGCAGTGCGCAGCCGCCGCGCAGGCCCGCTGGCAACCGTTCCCGTTCGGGCGGCCAGCCCCCGCGCCGCCGCAGGCGCCGCGCGCAGCCGCGCCTGTTCGTCTTTGCCGCAATTCTGCTGGCGGTGGTGATCCTTCTCATCGTCCTGTTCACCAGCCTCGGCGGCAAGGAGGGCGGCGCGCAGCCCATCGCCACGCCCACACCCGCGCCCCAGACCGGCGTCCTGACCAACGCCACCATCTCCTCCGCCGAACCCAACGCGGCGCAGGCGGATCCCACGGCGACCTCCCAGAGCGACACGTATGTCGCGACCGCGAGCTCCGGCCAGAACTCCTCCCTGTCCGCGCTGCTGGGCGACGAGGATGCGGCTCTGGATCCCCTGCCGGAGGATCAGCGCGTGCAGGTGGACGACCTGTCCATCAACACCACCCTGCCGGAGGAATGGCTGAACATCCTGCTGATGGGCTCGGACGAGCGCACGCTGAGCGAGAGCTCCCGCACCGATACCATGATCATCTGCTCCATCAACCAGAGCACCAAGGAGGTCAAGCTCACCTCCATCATGCGCGACACCGCCGTGAAGTACGACGACCTGGGCGAGCACAACGGCACCTACCGCATCAACGCCGCCAACTACTTCGGCGGCCCGGAGTTCGCCATGAAGACCGTGAACGAGTGCTTCGGCATGAACATCCAGTACTACGCCATGGTCAACTTCTTCGGCTTCCAGAAGATCGCCGAGGCCCTGGGCGGCATCGACGTGGACATCTCCGAGGCCGAGATGAACGAGATCAACAACAAGCTCTACGAGCAGTACAAGATCGCCAAGAAGATCGGCGAGGCTGCGCCCACCGTTGAGAACGACCTGATGACCACCTACGGCCCCAACACCCACCTCAACGGCCACCAGACCCTGGCCTACGCCCGCGTGCGCTCCATCGACAGCGACTTCTCCCGCGCCGAACGCCAGCGCAAGGTGCTCACCGCCCTCGCTGAGAAGCTCAAGACCAAGAGCCTGCCCGAGCTGACAGCCCTGGCCGTGAGCATGATCAACCAGGTCACCACCAACCTGGACTTCGACACGATCATGAGCATCGCCGTGAAGGTGCTGGAGGGCGATCTGGGCAACATCGACACCTTCCGCGTGCCGGTGAACAACAGCTACACCCTGGAGGTGCGCAACGAGGAGGCCATGTTCTACGACGTGGACTGGACCACCAACCAGCGCGAACTCTACACCTTCATCTACAACTGATGCATCAAGCGCCCCGCAAGCGGTTTGCGGGGCCTTTTTTGTCCACCGGCATGGTTTTTGCGCAACATTTCCGGGTCGGCTCTCCCTCCCCTTGCATGCGCCGCGGGATTCGGTTATAATGGTGGCGGAGGAACATACAAATGAACGTAGCATTCTTTTTAAAGCCCAAATCCGAGGTCAGCTTTCTCTACTGCGACACGCCGCTGCCCCAGGCGCTGGATATCATGCAGCGCCACGGTTACAGCTCCGTCCCGGTGATCGACCGGGAGGGCAGGTACGTCAGCACCGTGCGGGAGGGCGACTTTCTCAATTCCCTCGTCCGCACCGACGGCGAACACCTGTACCTGACCGAAGCCCACGCCGCCGAAACCCGCTGCCTGCAGGACGTGCTGCACGACCGGGACCGCAACCCGCCCTGCCACATCGGCATTCCCATCGAGCAGCTGCTGTGCCGCACGATGGAACAGAACTTCATCCCCATCGTGGACGACCGCGGCATCTTCATCGGCATCGTCACCCGCCGCGCCGTGCTCAACCACTTCCTCTCTCCGGAGGAAACGCGCTGAACCGACGCATCCGGCATCCTTGCAACAGGAGCGCCCCATCGCAGAAAGGATGGGGCGCTCCTGTTGCCTCGGGGTACACAGCGCGCCCGTCCGTGCCCATGGAAAAAGATAACACAGCGCTTCTTGCATTGCGCGGTTTCAGAACCTATAATGGTGCCTAAACCTGTCTTGTACGGAGGATAAAAATGGAACTGCTTCTGTGTTTCGCACTCTTCCTGGCGGCAATGGTGCTCTGCCTCAGCTGCGGAATCACCATGATCCTGCCTCTGATCGTGGGCCTGCTCGCCTTTGGCGCGCTGGCGCTGCGCCGGGGCTTTTCTCTCCGGGCGGTGTGCAACATGGTGGGCAGGGGCATGTGGGCCTCCCGCGTGGTGGTGATCATCATGCTGCTGATCGGCTGTCTGACCTCGCTGTGGCGGCAGTGCGGCACCATCGCCTTCTTCACCTACTACGGCGTGCGGCTGATTCCGCCGCAGCTGTTCATTCTGGCGGCGTTTCTGCTGTCCGCCGTGATGGCCTACGCCCTGGGCACCAGCTTCGGCGTGGCGGCCACCATCGGCGTGATCCTGATGACCATCGTCCGGGCCAGCGGCGTTTCCACTGTGATCGCCGGCGGCGCGATCCTTTCCGGGCTCTACTTCGGCGACCGCGGCTCCCCCGCCGCATCCAGCGCGAGCCTGGTGGCCAACGAGACCGGCACCGATGCGAGCCAGAATTTCAAGCGCATGATGAAATCCGCCCTGCTGCCGCTGGGGCTGTGCATCGTGATCTACGCGGTGCTGTCCGCATGGAACCGCCCGGGCACGGTGGACAGCGCGCTGCTGGAGCGCTTTGCCGGCGAATTCCGTCTCTCCCCCTGGTGCCTGCTGCCCACTTGTCTATTGCTGGTGCTGGCCTTCGCGGGCATGAAGATCAAGTACGTGATGGCGATCAACATCGCCGTCTCGCTGGTTCTGACGCTGGTATTGCAGGGCAGTCCCATCGTCGACGCGCTGCGCATGACGCTCATGGGCTACGCGCCCGCGGATCCGGAGCTCACCGCCATCCTCTCCGGCGGCGGCGTGCGCTCCATGCTGGAGATCGTGTGCATCCTGCTTTTATCCAGCGGCTGCTCCGGCATCTTCGAGGGCACAAGGATGCTCTCCAGCGTCGAGGGTGCGCTGAAGCGGCTCTGCGCGCGCATCGGCCGCTTCCCCGCCATGGTGCTCACCAGCATCGCCATGGCCTGCGTATTCTGCAACCAGACCATCGGCATCATCATGTGCCGCCAGTGCATGGGCGGCAACTACCCGGACAGCGAACAGGGCCGCATCGACCTGATGCTGGACATCGAAAACTCCGTGGTCACGATCTCCGGACTGGTGCCCTGGTGCATCGCCTGCAGCGTGCCGCTGGGCATGCTGGGCTGCGATGTTCGCTCGCTGCCCTTCGCCTGCTTTTTGTACCTGATTCCGCTGTGCTGGCATCTGCAGCTGCGCCGCAGGGCACGCCGCGCACATGCCCAGGCCCATGCGCATTGAATAAATCATACCGCGGCAACCGCCGCTTTGAAGGAAGGTTTGCATTTCCATGATTTCCATCCTGTCCCGCATCTTCATCAAGAACCACACGGAGACCTCTGATCCCGGCGTGCGCCGCGCCTACGGCGTGCTCTGCGGCGCGGTGGGCATCTTCCTGAACGTGCTGCTCTTCGCCGCCAAGTACCTGGCGGGCACGCTCACCGGCTCCATCGCCATCGTCGCCGACGCCTTCAACAACCTCTCCGACGCGGGCTCGTCCATCATCACCCTGCTGGGCTTCAAGCTCGCCTCCAAGAAGCCGGACCGCGACCATCCCTACGGTCACGGCCGCTTTGAGTGCATCGCGGGCCTGGTGGTGTCCTTCGTAATCCTGATGATGGGCTTCGACCTGGCCAAAACCTCCGTTTCCAAGATCTTCCACCCCGAGAGCGTGGACTTCAGCATTCTGTCCATCTGCATCCTGACCGGCTCGATCCTGGTCAAGCTCTACATGTCGCTGTACAACCGCTCGGTGGGCAGGCGCATCAATTCCGCTGCGGTGCTGGCCACCGCCACCGACAGCCTCTCCGACGTCTGTGCCACCACCATGGTGCTGGCCGCCACCCTGATCGCCCGCTTCACCGGCGTGAACATCGACGGCTGGGCCGGCGCCATCGTGTCGCTGGTCATCCTCTGGGCGGGCTTCAACGCCGCGAAGGACACCATCGATCCCCTGCTGGGCCAGGCTCCCGACCCGGAGTTCGTGCAGCGCATCGCCGACATCGTCAACCGCTACCCCGACGTGGTGGGCATCCACGACCTGGCCGTGCACGACTACGGCGCGGGCCGCGTGATGATCTCCCTGCACGCCGAGGTTCCCTCCAGCGGCGACATCATGGCCCTGCACGACGTGATCGACACCATCGAGCGCGACCTGCAGGACGAGCTGAACTGCAGCGCCGTGATCCACATGGACCCCATCAGCACCGACGACGCCCTGATCTCCGCCACGCGCAATCTCGTGAAGGAGCGCATCCACGAGGCCATCAGCCCGGAGATCTCCATCCACGACTTCCGCATGGTGCCCGGCCCCACCCACACCAACGTGATCTTCGACGCGGTGGTGCCCTACGAGTTCTCCATGAGCGACGCGCAGGTGCAGGAGAAGATCTCCTCCCTGGTGCGCGCCATCGAGGGCGATTACTTCGCCGTGGTCACCATCGACCATCCTGTCGCATAATTTCTTAATATTTGACCGTACATCGGGCTGTGACGCGCCTTTTCCGCCGCGTTGCAGCCCATTTTTGCGCCAAAGTTGTTGCATATTATTACAGACATATTACAGTCATAATTCAACCAAACTACTTTTACATTTCATTTTGCAGGTTTTTTGTGGATTGCAGCGAATATTTATTCCTATGTCGCGGGAGGACTCTGTCCTTTCGCAGAGGCCGCGCCTTTCGGGCGCATGAATACGGCGTATAGCGAGGGAAACCATATGAATCACAAGAGCTGCAAATTCAAGAGGATCACGGCGCTTCTGCTGATGCTGCTGATGCTGCTGCCCAGTGCGCCCGCACTGGCAGAGAGCTACTCTGCAGCGGTGACGGACGACGTGGCCGCATATGCGGACGCATCCTTCACCCGCAAGGTGGGCGATCTGGAGCGCTACGACGTGGTCACCGTCACCGGCATCAAGGGCGACGTGGCCAGGATCCGCTACAGCGGCTACACGCTCTACACCGAATTGAGCGCCCTGGTGGCGGTGAAGGACTTCGCCACCGCCGCAACCGTGCAGACTGCCAGCCGCGTGTACGAGGAACCGGACACCTCCAGCCGCAATCTTGCCCTGAAGAAGGGCACACAGGTTTACATACTCGCCACCTCCGGCGACTGGGCGATGATTGAGAAGGACGGCAACGTGGGCTACACCTATCTGGGCTACCTCCAGACCTCCACCGCCGGCAGCACGGAGGACGGCTCCGATCCCTTCGTTCCCGACGGCGACGTCACCGGCAGCACCGGCAATCTGGAGGGCTCCGGCTCCACCGCCATCAGCGGCGGCAGCAGCGTGACCATCGAGACCGTGGACGCCGAGGTTTCCAGCGCGACCCTGCCCGTGTACGCCAGCGCCAGCACCTCCTCCAGGAAGCTGGGCACCCTCAAGGCCGGCCAGAAGGTCACCGTCTACGCCTACAACGCCGACTGGGCCTACATCGGCCTGAACGGCAAGTACGGCTTCTGCGCGCTCAAGGGCCTGCGCAAGGTCTCCTCGACGCAGACGCCGGACGAAGGTGCCGAAGAAAATCCCTTTGATCCCGGCGCGGCGGTTCCCGCAACCGTCACCGCCGCCAGCGTGACCGTGTACCAGAGCGCCAGCACCTCCTCCAAGAAGCTGGGCACCCTGAAGCAGGGCGCGGAGGTCAACCTGCTCAAGACCTCCGGCAGCTGGGCCTACATCGAACTCAACGGCAACTACGGCTACTGCGCCGCGAGCGCCGTCACCAAGACCAGCGATCTCAACAACGGCAGCAACACCGGCAATACCGGCAGCGCCACCGGCGCCATGGGCAGCTGCACCGTGATCACCGCGAGTGCAAAGGCCTACGCATCCAAGTCCACCTCCGCGTCCAGCATCAGCCTGTCCATGGGCGACACCTTCGACTTCTACGGCTACGATTCCAAATGGGTGCAGGTGAAGATCAGCGGCAAGACCGCCTACGTGCTGCGGCAGGATCTCAGCCCCGACAGCTACGCCGAGCTGAAGAATGAGGATGGCGGCGACGCCGTCAAGACCCTGGAGAGCGCGCTGCTGGCCCTGGGCTATCTGGACAGCGTGCCCGCAAGCAACTTCTCCGCCAACACCGTCAACGCGCTCAAGCGCCTGCAGGCCGCCTGCGGCATGGAGCAAACCGGCATCGCCGATGTGGCCACCCAGCGCGTGCTCTACTCCGGCAACGCCCCGGCCTCTCCCCTGCTGAGCGCCAATCTCACCACCGGCAGCACCGGCGAGAACGTGACCCGCCTGCAGAACCGCCTGCTGGCGCTGGGCTATCTGTCCCAGAGCTCCAGCGTGGACGGCGACTACGGCTCCAAGACTACCGCCGCCGTGAAGCTGTTCCAGACCGCCGCCGGCGGCAGCGCCACGGGCGTGGCCGACAGCAAGACCCTGCGCGCGCTGTACTCCACCTCCGCGCCGAGCCTGCCCAGCGGCAGCAAGCCCGCGGACTACCAGACCAGCTCCATCGGAGGCTCCACCAGCGTCAGCGGCATGCCCGCCGGCCTGGCCTCCTCCACCAGCTCGTACAACAGCGGCATGTCCAACGCACAGAAGCTGGAGTACGTGATCTACGTGGCCCAGAACCAGCTGGGCAAGAAGTACGTGTTCGGCGCCACCGGCACCGCCACCTTTGACTGCTCGGGCCTGACCCAGTACTGCTTCAAGCAGATCGGCGTGACGCTGAAGCGCACCGCCTATGCCGAGGGCTACAATGAGGCGCGCACGAAGATCTCCAGCATCTCCAGCCTGCGCCGCGGCGATCTGGTGTTCTTCAACACCGTGTCCGACGGCGACCTGTGCGACCACACCGGCATCTATCTGGGCAGCAACATGTTCATCCACGCTTCCTCCGGCGCGGGCAAGGTCATCGTCAGCAACCTCTCCAGCGGCTATTACAACCGCGTGTTCAGCTGGGGCCGCCGCGTGCTCAACACCTGATCCGGGCGAAGCGCCCACAGTTCCATCCCTCTGGATCCCTATAAATCCCTTCCATCCCTCAAAACCGGGCCGGTGCCGATCAAAGTCGGAGCCGGTCCGGCCCCTTTTTGGGGATCGAGATCGGCTGCGAGGGGGCGATTTCACGGTTGACGCTGGCGCATGGTGTTTGTTATAATAGTCACAAAAACAGGCGTCCGCCCACCGTTCCGTTGAAAAACGTCTGTCGGGCCAAGCGAAAGGAAGGATATGGATATGGCTGAGAAGAACTATCGCGCCGAGCTGGTCGGCGTATTCGGCGATCCCGTGGACGGAAATCCCACGGGCGTGGTTGAGGAGGCGGGCTTTGCCGCCACCGGACTGAACTGGCGCTACCTCACCTGCCGCGTGCCGGTGGAGAAGCTGGCGGACGCCATGAAGGGCATGCGCGCCATGAACATGCAGGGCATCAACCTGACCATGCCCCACAAGGTAGCGGTACTGGAGTATCTGGATGAGCTGAGCGAGGCCGCGCGCATCGTGGGCGCGGTGAACACCGTCGCCGTGCGCGACGGCAAGCTGTTCGGCGAGAACACCGACGGCAAGGGCTTTGTGCGCTCACTGACGGACGCCGGCATTTCCCTCGCGGGCAAGGTGGTGGCCATCCTGGGCGCGGGCGGCGCGGCCAAGGCCATCGGCGTGGAGTGCGCGCTGGCCGGTGCGAAGAAGCTGCACATCATCAACCGCAACCGGGAACGCGGCGAGGAGCTGGTGGAGGCCATCCGCAAGAACACCGCGGCCGCAGCCGAATTCCATCCCTGGCAGGGCACGGCGGAGATTCCCGCGGATGCGGACATCCTGATCAACGCCACCTGCGTGGGTCTGGCGCCCAACGTGGACCAGTTCCCGGACGTGCGCTACGATCAGATCCGCCCCGGCATGCCGGTGTGCGACGTGGTGTTCAACCCCGCCATGCCGCTGTTCCTTAAGAAGGCCGAGGCCCAGGGCGCGCAGGTGATCACGGGTCTGGGCATGCTGGTGAACCAGGCCGCGCTGAACTTTGAGATCTGGACCGGCGTCAAGGCGCCGCGCGAGGTCATGATGGAGGCGCTGAAGCGGGAATTCGAGGACTGATTCCCGGACTCCGACGGACGCACAAGGGCCCGCCGCACGTATGTGCGGCGGGCCCTTCAATTCTCTTCCTCAGCCGGTTTCCAACGGGTTCGCCGATCGCCCTCAATCAGCCCAGCGCCACATCCAGCACCATCATCAGCGCAAAGCCCAGCGCCGCGCCGATGGTTCCGATGTTGGAGTGCGCGCCCGCCTGGGACTCGGGGATCAGCTCCTCCACCACCACGTAGATCATCGCGCCCGCCGCGAAGGCCAGGATGGCGGGCAGCGCGGGCTGGATCAGCGAGGTGAGCAGGATCGTCAGGATCGCGCCCACCGGCTCCACCACGCCGGAGAGGAAGCCGTAGGCAAAGGCGCGCCTGCGGCTCAGGCCCGTGCTCATCAGCGGCATGGAGATGATGGCGCCCTCGGGGAAGTTCTGAATCGCAATGCCCACGGCCAGGGCGAACGCGCCCGCCGTGGAGATCAGCGCGCTGCCGGAGAGCATACCCGCCAGCACCACGCCCACCGCCATGCCCTCCGGCAGGTTGTGCAGCGCCACGGCCAGCACCAGCATCTTGGACTTGCCCAGGCCGCAGTGGCAGCCCTCGGGGCAGTCGGAATCCATGTGCATGTGGGGAATCAGCGTGTCCAGCAGCAGCAGGAAGCCGATGCCCGCCAGAAAGCCCAGCGCCGCGGGCAGCCAGGCCACGCCGCCGGCCGCCTCCGCCATCTCGATGGACGGAATCAGCAGCGACCACACCGACGCCGCAATCATCACGCCGGATGCAAAGCCCAGCAGCGCCTTTTGCAGCCGGGGCTGCATCTCCCCCTTCATCAGAAAGACCATCGCCGAACCCAGCGTGGTGCCCGCCAGCGGAATCACCGCGCCGAAGAATGCCAGTGCCGCGTTGCTCATATTTGTTCTCCCTTCTTCTGTACCGCCATCAAAAAGTGCCGGCTTTCCTATGGAAAGCCACCGTTGATTGTGCTATAATACATGTGTTACTTATTATGTAACCGGCCCGTGCCGGTGAAAAACGCCCAAAGTGAGGAAATGTCCATGAAAAACGCTGAAAAGATTTTCAATATCGGCCAGTTGCTGATGATTCTTGGATCGATCCTGTATCTGGTGGAGCTGGTGGTGCTGCGCAGCGAGGCGCTGACGCTGCCCATCGCCATCGTGTACATCATTTCCATGGTGCTGATGCTGATCGGCTGGATCGGCACCCGCGACGCGCGCAAGGCCCGCAAGGAGCAGCAGAAGCGCGAAGCCGAGGCCGCAAAGCAGGCCAAAAAGACCGGCGCAGCTGCCTGAGAGAGGGAGGACGAAGGATGATTTACGGTTCCGTACCCCATGTGGACAAGCCCGTATCCCGCATCGTGTTCGGCACGGCGACGCCGAAGATGTTCGCCGCCTTCCGCTCGGTCTATGAAAGCGCGCCGGACTTCGACCAGCGCCTGCAGACCGCCTTCGAGCTGCTGGACTCCATGTACGCCCTGGGCGTGAACTGCTTCGACTGCGCCGATCACTACGGCGAGGAGCCACTGGGCGAGTGGATGGAGGCCCGGGGCCTGCGGGACAAGGTGGTGATCCTCGCCAAGGGCGCGCACCACAACCGCTGGCGCAAGCGCGTCACCGACTTCGACATCCTGCACGACTGCCACAACACCCTGGCCAAGCTCAAGACGGATCATCTGGACATGTACCTGCTGCACCGTGACGATCCCAGCGTGCCCGTCGGGCCCATCGTGGACGTGCTGAACCGCCTGTACGACGAGGGCAAGATCGGCGCCATCGGCGCGTCCAACTGGACCCTCGAGCGCTTTCAGGAGGCCAACGACTACGCCCTGAAGCACAATTTGCAACCCTTCAGCGTGGTCAGCCCCAACTTCGGCCTGGCGGATCAGGTGAACGATCCCTGGGGCGGCGGCTGCGTGACCATCTCCGGCCCCAACGGCAGGGCCGCCCGCCGCTTCTATGCCGAGAACCACATCCCGGTGTTCGCCTACTCCCCGCTGGCCCGGGGCTTCTTCTCCGGCCGGCTGGACAGCGCCCATCCCGAGCGCGCCGCCGAGCTGCTGGACGAGGCCGGCGTGAAGGGCTACTGCTGCCCGGAGAACTTCGAGCGCCTGCGCCGCTGCGAGATCCTGGCGAAGGAGAAGGGCGTGCCGGTTGCGCAGATCGCCATGGCCTGGATCTTCAGCCACAAAGATCTGGACGTGTTCGCGCTGTCCGGCTCCACCAACGTGGAGAATCAGAAGCTGAACATCGCCGCCTGCGAATATCCGCTGACTGCAGAGGAGTGCGCCTGGCTGGATCTTACGTGCGAGCGCTGATGCTGCGTGCAGCAACTCCCGGTCGCTTCAAGCATCGGTACAACTGAACAGACTGCGGCCCCGCCCGATTGGGCGGGGCCGCTTTGCGCAATCAGTGCGCAGACTTCAATCGATGCCGAAGATTACAGGATGTCGATCCAGGCGTCAACGGTCTCGGTGTTGAACACATTCAGCTTGTTCAGGTACAGGATGGTGGCGCCTGCATCGTCCTTGGCTTCGACGGTCAGGTCATAGTCACCAGCCACAACGTTGTCGCCGGCAGCGCCGGTGATGTCGCCGTTGACCAGAGCAACTGCCGCATAGGAGGCGACGTAGCCCAGGTCGATGGGGTTCCACAGGAAGGTCTCGTCGCAGATGCCAGCCTCGATGAAGGTCTTCATGTCGGAGGCCAGGGTCAGACCGGTGACCTTAACGTCGCGGCCGGCGTCCTGGATGCACTTGGAGACGGCGGGAGCGCCAACGGTGGTGGGAACGATCAGGCCCTTGAGGTCAGGATACTGGTTCAGCAGAGCCTGGGTCTCGTCGAAGGACTTCTGATACTCGTCATCGCCGTACACAACGCCGACGTACTCGATGTTGGCATAGGCCTCGTTGGCTTCCAGCTCCTCCTCGATGTAGGAGATCCACAGGTTCTGGTTCGGAGCGGTGGCCATTGCGGACACGACGCCGATCTGGCCCTCGTAGTTCACGGACTTGGCGATGGACTCGAGCAGGGTCAGGCCGATGTTCTTGGCAGAGGAGGGCTGCACGTCCAGATCGCGGCCGGGATAGGCAACCTCAGCGTCGTAGGACACAACCTTGATGCCCTCTTCCATGGCCTGGGTGCACACGTCAACCAGAGCGTCGGGGTCGTTCGCGGAGATGACCAGAGCATCCACGCCCTTGGAGATGAAGTTCTCGATGATGCGGATGGCGCCGTCGCTGGAACCATCGTCGGGGCCGTCATGCTCGAAGGTGAAGCCGAGCTCGTCGGCAGCCTTCTGCACGCCTTCAACGGAAGCCTGGAAGTAGGCGTTACCGGACTGCTTGTAAACGACGCCGATGTACAGGCCGTCGCCGGGCTTTGCCTCTGCAAAGGCAGAGGACAGGGTGAGCACGATCAGTGCTGCGAGGACGATTGCAAGGATTTTCTTCATGAGAGTATCCTCCTTAAAATATTTTTTTGCCCTCAGGCAAAACTTGGACTGAGTTCAATGCGGCGATCAGTGGGCCGCGGTCTCCGCGCGCTGCTTGCGCACGCGGTTTGCGTTCTTCACATCCTGCAGAATGTTGGGCAGCAGCACCGACAAAATCAGGATCACGCCGACGGAGAGGTTGACCGAGCTGTCCGCGAAGCCGAACAGCGTGCCCAGGCCGATCTTCACGATGCCGAAGATGAACAGGGAGATGACCGCGCCGATGACGCTGCCCTTGCCGCCGTCGGTGGAGAAGCCGCCGAGCACGGCTGCGGCGATGGCGTACATGTGGTAGCCGTCCATGATGTCCGCCTTGACGGAGGAGGACGTTGCGCCCACGAAGAACAGGCCGGTCACGGCGCTCATCAGGCCCGCCACGATGTAGCAGCCCACCTTGATGCGGTCCACCCGGATGCCCGAGAAGCGCGCCGCCGTGGCGTTGGTGCCGATGGCGAAAATGCGGCGTCCGGTGGGCATCAGGTGCAGCACCACGAAGAAGATGGCTGCGCAGACCAGGAAGATGGGAATCATCACCGGGAGCTTGAAGGAGCCGCAATCAATCATGCTGTTCAGGTTCTTCAGCATGCCGAAGGTGTCATCCTTGAAGGTGATGGTCTCGCCGCCGATCAGCAGGTAGCTGAAGCCGCGGAAGAACAGCTGGGTGGCCAGCGTAATAATCATGGGGAAGAGCTCCTTGAAGCGCGTGACCAGAATGCCGTTGATCGCGCCGCAGAGCACGCCCACCAGCAGGCAGGCCGCGATGGACAGCGCGAAGGCCAGGCCGTTGCCCATGCCGCCGACGGTGAGCGCGCGGTAGAGCACCGCCAGCACCACCACGCTCAGCGTGGCGATTGCGCCCACGGAGATGTCCATGTCGCCCAGCGCCAGGATCAGCATCATGCCCAGCGTCATGAAGGAGTAGAGCATGTAAGGGCGCAGGGACTTGATGATGTTGGCGAAGTTGAACACGTCCTTCTTGGCCAGGCCCGCCGCCAGATTCGCGGAGTCCTTCATATTAAAGACGATGCAGACCAGGGCCATCAGGCAAATCAGGAAGAACTCCCAGCTCTTGAAGAAGGATTTAACTTTTTTCATCAGATGTTCCTCCTTGCCAGGTCCTGCTTGTTGGCGATGCGCTGGAGAATGACGTTCAGCAGGATTGCGAACAGCAGCAGGATACCCTTCACAAATTCAGTGATCATCGAATTGCCGATGCCCAGCATCGGGATGGCGTTGTCGATCAGGGCGATCATCACCGCGCCGATCACCACGCCGGTGATCTTGCCGTAGCCGCCGGTGACGCTCACGCCGCCCAGCACGCAGGCCGCGATGGTGAACATCTCGTTGCCGTTCGCGGTGCCCTTTTCCACCGCGTTGTAGAAGCTCAGCCACATGACGCCCGCAAGGCCCGCGGTCGCGCCGCAGATCACGTGGGCCAGCACCTTGATGCGGTTGATCGGCACGCCGCGCATCTGGGCCGCCTCGGCGTTGGAGCCGACGGCGTAGAGGTTGCGGCCGGTGCGGGTGTACTTGAGGAACACGCCGGTGAGCACCGTCACCGCAATGGCCATCCACACCAGCAGCGGAAGGCCCAGGAAGCTGTTGCCGGTCAGGAAGCTGGCAAAAGAGGGGGTCAGGTCGGTGGGGTTGATCTTGTTCATGCCCATCAGCCACTGCATGGGGATCAGCGCGCGCACGATGTAGCTGGTGGACAGGGTCACGATGATGGCGATGACCCGGCCGTAGCTCATCAGCACGCCGTTGACCGCGCCGATGAGTGCGCCGATGCCGATGCCCAGCGCGAACATCAGGAAGGTGGATTCAATCGCGCCCATGCCCATCAGCTTGCCGGCCACGCAGCCCACGAAGGCCAGGATGGCGGTGATGGAGATGTCGATGGAGCCCACCAGCAGCACGCACAGCATGCCGCAGGACATGACCATGTTGATGGAACCGTTCTTCAGAACGTTCATGTAGGACTTGGGGATGTAGCCCGGAACGCGGATGCTGATCGCCACCAGAAGCAGCACCAGCACCGCCAACAGCGGGATTTCGCGGTGCTCAATCAGCAGCGCGTACAGGGGCTTGCGCTCTTTCTTTGTCTGCATTTCTTCTGCTCCCTTCGGTCATTCCTTGCTCTTGGGCATCGCTGCCTTGAGGATGGTGTCCTGGGTCAGGCCCTCCGCCTGGAACTCGGCGGAGACCTTGCCCTCGCTCATCACGTAGATGCGGTCGGACATGTTCATGACCTCGGGCATCTCGGAGGAGATCATCAGGATGCCCATGCCCTGGGATGCCAGATCGCTCATGATCTCATAGATCTGGGCCTTGGAACCCACGTCCACGCCCTTGGTGGGCTCGTCGAGGATGATGAGCTTGGGATCCGCCGCCAGCTGCTTGGCCACAACCACCTTCTGCTGGTTGCCGCCGGAGAGCGCGCCGGTGTGGGTGTTGCTGTCGGGGGCCTTCACGGCCAGCAGCTTCTTCAGATCGTCGGAGAAGGTATATTCCTTGTTCTTGTTCAGGAAAATGCCGTAGATGCACTTCTCCAGAACGGAGAGGGAGATGTTGTAGTTGATGGACCAGGACAAAAGCAGCGCCTGCTTCTGCCGGTCCTCGGGCAGCAGGCCGATGCCCTTCTTCATGGCCTCGATGGGCTTGATGCCGGTGATCTTCTCGCCGCCAAAGTACACCTCGCCGCTGTCGGGCTTGGTGATGCCGAACACGGCCTCCATGACCTCGGTGCGGCCCGCGCCAACCAGGCCGGTCAGGCCCACGATCTCGCCGGCGTGCACGTTCAGGCTCACGTCCCTGAAGTAGCCCGTGCGGCTGAGCTTGTCGATCTTCAAAAGCTCCCCGCCGATCTCGGTCTTCTTCTTGGGGAAGAGCTGGGTGATCTCGCGGCCCACCATGTGGTGCACCAGGATGTGCTCCTCCACGGGCATGTCCCAGGTGCCGATGTACTGGGCGTCGCGGAACACGGTCACGCGGTCTGCAAGGCCGTAGATGTCCTCAAAGCGGTGGGAGATCAGGATGATGGCGGTGCCCTGGTCGCGCAGCTTGCGGGAGATGGCGTACAGATCCTCGCTCTCGCGGCGGGACAGCGCGGCGGTGGGCTCGTCCATGATCAGAATCTTCGCGTTCATAGACAGTGCCTTGGCGATCTCGACCAGCTGCTGCTGGGCAACCGACAGGGAGCCCACGGAGACCGTCGGGCTGAAGTCCGCGCCCACGGAATCCAACAGCTTCTTTGCCTCCCTGTTGGCCTTGTTCCAGTTGATGAACGGGCCGCACTTGAACTCGTGGCCGATGAAGATGTTCTCCGCCACGGACAGGTCGGGGTAGGACGCGGCGTGCTGGTAGATGGCCGCGATGCCGTACTTCTGGGCGACGATGGGATCGCTCATGACCACCTTCTTGCCCTCCAGGATGATCTCGCCGCCGTCCGGCTGATGCACGCCCGTCAGGGTCTTGATGAAGGTGGATTTGCCCGCGCCGTTTTCGCCCACCAGCGCGTGGATCTCGCCCGGCTTCAGATTGAAGCGCACCTTGTCCAGTGCCTTCACGCCGGGGAAGATCTTCGTAATGTCATTGAGCTCGAGTATGTACTCTGACATGGTATTACCTCCGCTTCCTGCGTTTTCCCACGAGGTTCGACGAAGGGCGCGGCCGCATCGATGTCAACATTCCAGAATCCGCGCCCAATATGTTCACAATGTTGGCCTCCGGATTCCACAGTTCAATGCCGGTGTTCTCCACATTCCCTTCGATTCATTCAAATATTCCGCACTTGAATGTTCGCATAATTTGATATATAATAGTATAAATCGTTAAAAGCATGTTGTCATTGCCAAGTGTTGGTGCATAATTACGGAATCTTGGCATTTTATCTTCCCGTGAACGATTGCAAAAGAAGGAGAGAAATCAGCCATGGCGGGTGTGAAACTGAGCTTCAACCTGGATCTGACGGACGAGTCCCTGTGGATCACGGTGACGGCCTCCCAGGCTGTGCGCTCCTCCATCGCCTATGTGCAGGAGCTGGGGGATTTCTACTGCGGCCCGGACTACTACACCACCCGTGAAAACCTGCCCTCCTACCTGATCAAGATGTGCGTCAGCGGTGAAGGCACGCTGGATTACGACGGTCAGAGCTACGTCATTCGCCCGGGCCACCTGTTCTGGATCGACTGCACCAAGCCCCAGTACTACCGCACCTCGCCCGCAAAGGGCAACTGGCACATTCTGTGGGTGCACTTCTACGGCGCGCCCTGCGAGGCCTACTACAAGCTGTTCCTGGCGCAGAACGAGGGCCGCGTGGTGGTGCGTCCCAGCTCGGACATGGCCATCCGCAGCACGCTGGACACGCTGCTCAAGCTGTATCTGGAGGGCGGCAACACGCTGCAGGACGACGTGCAGGCCTCGGCCATGCTGACCCAGCTGATGTCCCACTGCATCCACGCGGCCGGCATGCACAGCGCCAACCGCCTGCCCACCTACGTGATCGACGCCCGCAGCTACATCAACCTGCACTACGCCGAGCGCGTCACACTGGACGATCTCTCCCACGCCATCTCCATCAACAAGTTCTACCTGCAGAAGCTGTTCAAGCGCTGCATCGGACTTTCGCCCAACGAATACCTGATCCACACCCGCCTGACCCACGCCAAGCAGCTGCTGCGCAGCACCTCCACGCCCATCAACCAGATCGTCATGGACGTGGGCTTCAACAACATCGGCCACTTCATCACGCTGTTCAAGCGGTACGAGGGCATCACCCCCAGCGCCTACCGCAGGCGCTGGTACAACCCCGACGCGCCCGTCCTCTCCGACGAGGAGGAAGCGGAGGAATGAACTCCACAGCAAGGGGCGGCGGTTCCATTGATGGAACCGCCGCCCCAGTATTTTTGTTTACAGCTGCCAACCGGAGACCGCGCACTGGCCGTAATCGTTGTTGCCGAAGGCGTACACGCGGCCGTCCTCGGTCAGCACCACGTGGTGGGTGCCGCCGCTCTCCACCTCCACCGCCTTGCCGGGCACGCTGATGTCCACGCCATCGCCCGCGCGGTAGAAGAAGCTGCGCACCTGACCGTCCACGTCCACGCCCAGGATGCCGGATTCGCAGGCCGTAACCGTCACCATGCCCTCCCAGGCCGGCGCGCCCTCGTAGCTCGAGACCACGGTGCCGTCGTAGAGCACGCCCACGGACACCTGGCCGCAGATCGACAGATCGTAGAGCACCACGCCCAGATCCATCTGCGCGCCCTTGTGGCTGGAGAGCATCGCGCCCTTGTCGTACAGGCAGCCCAGGGAATAGGAGCCGCCGGCGACGAAGGTCACATCGTGCCAGCCGGACACCAGGGAGCTGTGCATGCCGCAGGCCACCACGCTGCCGTCGCTCTTGAGGCCGATGGTATCGTAGGACGCGGCTGCGATGGCCACGATGTCCGTCCAGGTCGTGACGTCGCACTGGTTCTGGGAGTTGTCGCCCGTGGCCACCACGGTGCCGTCCGAGCGCAGGCCCACGCTGTGATACGCGCCCGCAGCCACCTGCCGGATCCCGCTCCAGCCGGATACGTTGCACTGGCCGTAGCTGTTGTCGCCCGTGGCCAGCGCCGTGCCCGAGCCGGTCACCGCCAGGGTGTGCCGCTTGCCCGCGGCAATTCTTCCCTCGGGCAGATCGCTGCGCGCCGCACTGAGCTCCTCCATGGTCTGCTCCAGTTCATTGAGGCTGGCCTCGCTGAAGATATCCGCGGAGAGGATGGTCCGCGCCTCCTCGTCGCTTCCGGCCACCCGGTATGCCGCCTTCGTCACGCGCTCCACCGCGTCCGGCACGTCCAGCAGCAGGCTGTGGGCCGAGGATTCGTTGCCCGCCTGCCAGGCCTGCACCGCCAGGGCGCAGCGGCAGTCGGCGTAGCGCAGCGTGCTGTCCTCATAGCTGTCCAGCTGATAGAACAGCTGGGCCGCCTGGGTGTAGTCGCCCTCCTCGTACAGTGCGGCCGCATGGGCATAGTTGTTGCGCTGCTGCAGCTCGCTGCGGGTCGCGCCCTCCGCCATCTCCGCGAGCATGGCGTCCGCTTCGGTGTATTTGCCGGACTTGATAAAGCCCTTCACCACCGCCGCGCGGGTATCCTCCAGCTTCTGCGCATCGTAGCCGTCCGCCTCCAGGGCGTTGACCAGCTTGACGGCCTTCTCCACGTTGCCGGCGGAGGCGCTGGAGCGGGCCCGGGCGCTGTCGATTCCCGGCTTGCAGAGCATCAATACGCACAGCGCCGCAATCACAATCACGCCGCCCACAATGGCATTGACGATGACCGCCGAGGTCTCGCTCTTGCGGAACACATCCAGCTTGTGGTTCAGCGCGGACAGCAGCTTGCCGACGCCCGCAAACAGGGCAAAGAACACCAGGCCGATGCCCTTGAGGATCCTGAGGAAGATGTTGTCCCCGCGCTTGCGGGGTGCGCGACGCTGCGGGGCCGCCCCGCGCGCCGGTCGGGCGCTGCTGCGGCGCTGCGCGCCCTCGCCGTAGGGATCATAGTCCCGACGGGGCTGCGCGCTCCGGGGCGCACTGTTCCCGCTCGAGTAGCCGCGATTCCCGCTGGCGCCGTAGCTTCCCCGGGGCGCACTGTTCCCGCCCGCGTAGCCGCGATTTCCGCTGGCGCCGTAGCTTCCCCGGGGCGCACTGTTCCCGCCCGCGTAGCTGCGGTTCCCGCTGGTGCCGTAGCTCCCCCGGGGCGCGCTGTTCCCGCCCGCGTAGCCGCGATTTCCGCTGGTGCCGTAGCTCCCCCGGGGCGCGCTGTTCCCGCCCGCGTAGCTGCGGTTCCCGCTGGCGCCGTAGCTCCCTCGGGGCGCGCTGCTCCCGTTCGCGTAGCTGCGGTTCCCACTGGCGCCGTAGCTCCCCCGGGGCGCGCTGCTCCCGTTCGCGTAGCTGCGATTGCCACCGGCGGCGCCGCTGCGGGACGTCTCGCCCGGGCGCGCGCCGCTGCGGTATGCGGAATTGTTTCTCGGATCCCGACGATTCTGATCGTTCATATGGCGCTGCCCCCTCACTGCAAGTATTCGCGCAGATAGACGATGGAGTTGTCCTTGCGCAGGCCGTTGGCGGTGGAGGTGACGATGTACACATCGTCGATCCCGTACTTCTGGATCATCTGGCCGATGGAGCCGCCCACCGCGCTCTTGCTGTAACTGCCATTGCGGAAGTCGGCCATGTGCACCTCCTCATAGTAGGGCAGCAGGTAGGGCGTGAAGGCGTTGCCGAAGGAGTCGCACAGCACCAGCGCCCGTCTCCCGGTGTTTGCGCCGGTAATGATCTTGCGCCAGGGCAGGCGGGTGTTGTTCATGAAGCTGCGGTAGGTCGTCGAGTTGTAGTTCATCAGGCTGATCTCGGTGAACTGATCCGTATCGCTCATCACCAGGCTGTTGGTCGGCAGCAGCGGATAGAGCACGTTGAAGGTGTCGTGGTAGTTGCCGTTTGCCGTGTCCTCGGAGATGATGGCCTTGTAGTCGTACTCCTCGTAGGGAATGACCGGCATGCCCAGCTTCTTCATCATCTCCGCGCACACGATGTACGCGCCCTCGGCCGTCCAGTGATGATCGGTGTGGTAGAACATGGGGGTATCGCCCGTGATGTAGGGCTCGAGGATGTCGTAGGTGCTGAACACGTAGATGCGCTCGGTTCCCTGCAGGCAGTCCTCCAGCATCATCTCCACGCTGCTGCCCCAGCCGCAGAACTCGTCCTGCTGGTACACCCAGCGGTTGGCCATGGAGGCCAGCGGCACCTGCGTAAAGCAGATCACGCCGTCTGCGGGCAGATAGCCCTGCATGATGCGCAGGGTGTCGGCGTAGGTGGAAATCTTGTCCCTGTCGTAGGTGTAATTGCGCAAAAGCGTGCCGTCCGTCTTTTCGTAGTACAGATAGCTGTGCTCGTCGGTGATGGGAATCTCGCCGTTGTAGGCGATGATCTCGCCCTCCTCACCGGCGTCGTCCGCTTCCTCCGTGGAGGCATCGCCCGCCGGCGCAGCGCTCACCTGCATCACACCGGGCACCGCAGCTGCCGCGTCGGCCGCAGCGTCCTCCTCGCCTGCGCCCTCCACCTTCAGGTTGGCGGTCTCCAGCTCGCTCTCCATCTCCGCCGTCTTCTGCGCCATCACATCGTCTGCGGAGAGCACGGAGAAGCCGTCCAGCAGGCCGTTGGTGAAGGACACCACGTCGTCGCGGGCGAAGAAGTTGTCCGACAGGAAGGCGTCGAACTGCGTGGTGAATTCATCGTTGAACAGGGTCGTCGCCGTGAGCTTGGGGAAGCCCTGGAGCATGCGGTTTTCCGCCTCGGAGATGTGGCCCTCCTTGTCGGAGGTGCACATCAGAAAGACTCCGCCGATGGCGCAGGCCAGCACCCACCAGACCGCCACCGTAAATGAAAGTTTGTGTTTCATAGCGCCTCCGAAGAATCAGAACTGGAAGTAGATGAAGGGATTGTAGGTCTGGCCCACCAGGAACAGCACGCTGAGCACCAGGCAGACGCTGAGCCACGCCACCTTGGCGCGCTCCATGCCGCGCTCGCGCAGGCCGAAGCGCTGCATCGCGCCCTGCACCCACTGGGCCACCGGCAGGCTTGCGATGAAAGCGATCAGCGGGAAGATGGAGTAGGTCTTGATGATCGTGAGCGACGCGGCGTCGATCAGGCCGCAGCTGCCGATGCCGAACATCGCGCCGATGTGCTCAAAGGCCTGGCCGAGGCTGCCGTAGTAGAAGATCACCCAGCTGATGATGACCAGCGCCATGGTGAGGATCCAGTTGACCGCCCTGGGCAGCACGGCGATCACCTTCTTGCCGCCCAGCAGGTCGATGGTCAGCAGCGCGCCGTAGTAGAAGCCCCAGACCAGGAAGGTCCAATTCGCGCCGTGCCAGAATCCGGTGAGCGTCCACACCACCAGGGTGTTGAACACCGTGCGCCCCAAACCCCTGCGGTTGCCGCCCAGCGGGATGTAGACGTAATCCCGGAAGAAGCTGCCCAGGGAGATGTGCCAGCGCCGCCAGAATTCGCGCACCGAGGTGCTGGCGTAGGGATAGTTGAAGTTCTCCTTGTAGGTGAAGCCCAGAATGCGCCCCAGGCCGATGGCCATGTCCGAATAGCCGGAGAAGTCAAAGTAGATCTGCAGGGTGTACAGGAAGGCCGCGTACCATGCGCCCAGCACCGAGAGCTGCGCGCCGCCGCCCGCCAGGGGCATGGACGCGAGCGCCGAGCCGCAGATGTTGGCAAAGACGACCTTCTTGCCCAGGCCGATCACGAAGCGCTGCATGCCCGAGGAGAAGCCCTCCGGCGTGCTCTGGCGCTGTCCGATCTGGCCGGCGATGTCGCCGTACTGCACGATGGGGCCGGCGATCAGCTGCGGGAAGCAGCTGACGTAGAGCAGCAGCCGGGTGAAGTACTTCTGCGGGCGCTCCTTCTTGCGGTACACGTCCACCGTGTAGGTGATCACCTGGAAGGTGTAGAAGGAGATGCCGATGGGCAGCTCCAGCACGGGCACCTTCAGCGACGGGCTGACGATTCCCAGCACGGAATTGATGACGAAGGAGGCGTACTTGAAGATGAACAGCAGGATGCCCGACACGCCCACGCCCAGAATCATCCACTTCCTGCGCGCGCGCTTGCCCTTGACCCGGACCATACGGCGGGCGCAGTAGTAGTTCACCGCCGTGGATGCGACCATGGCCACGATCCAGATCGGCTCGCCCCAGGCATAGAAGAACAGAGACGCCACCAGCAGCACACCGTTGCGCCAGCGAATGTCCCTGCGGACGAAGTAAAGGATCAGTACAATCGGCAGAAAATAGAGCAGAAATGTCAGGCTCGAAAAGACCATGGCTCAACCTCTTTTGCTAATTCTTATGTGTACGCATTCCACATCATATACGCAGGAAATTATATCATATTTATGTTACCTTGTTAAGGGCAGAATGATTGTTTTCCAAATTCTTCTTTTTTCCTTCTTTTTCTATCCCCCTTTGGAGATCCGCGCCGCCGCGCCGGGGCTTGCGAAATTCATCAAGAACGGATATAATAGAAAGGGTATGTATTTGCATCGGGCGCAACAGCCCGAAATTCAGCATAGGAGCAATGCCTTGTTCAGCTATATCACGTCCTTCATTCAAAATCCCAGGGAGATGCTGATCTTCCTGCTGCTCTCCATGCCGGGGCGCATCATGGCCCTCTCGGCCCACGAATTCGCCCACGCGTGGGTGGCCAACCGCTGCGGCGATCCCACCGCCCGCATGCTGGGCCGGCTGACCCTGAACCCCGCCAAACATCTGGATCCCATCGGCACGATCATGATGATGCTCATGGGCTTCGGCTGGGCCAAGCCGGTGCCGGTGAACCCCCGCAACTACCGCAACTACCGCCGGGACGATCTGAAGGTGTCCATCGCCGGCGTCACCATGAACCTGTGCCTGTTCATCGTCAGCTTCCTTGTAATGTGCGGCATTCTGGGCGCGACGATCCACAGCCTGCCCCACTTCGACAGCATCACGGCGGGAACGGGCGATCTGTTTGTTTCCAACTATATGGGCCAGCGCGTGCTGGTGTCCGGCGGTGACTACTACGGCATCTATCGCATCAAGGAGCTGTTCACGCTGGCGCCCTACGTGATGGACCTGCTGATCACGCCGACCTTCGGCCGGCTGGCGGGCTACGCCTACGAGATGCTCTCCTATTTTGTGCTGGTGAACATCGCGCTGGCGATCTTCAACCTGCTGCCGGTGCCGCCGCTGGACGGCTATCACGTGCTCAACGACCTGGTGATCAAAAAGTCGCTGTTCGCATCGCCCAACGTCACGCGCATCGCCTACGGCGCGCTGCTGGTGCTGGTGTTCTTCACGCCCGTGGTCAGCAACATCATCGGCTTTGTGGAGGACGCCCTGATGAACGGCCTGGGCGGAGCGATGTACGCCCTGCTGGGCGCCGTGGGAATCCTGTAAGCGGGGGAGCAACATGCCATACATCGTATCGCTCAAGCAGTTCGACGGCCCGCTGGATCTGCTGCTGACGCTGATCTCCAGCGCCAAGCTGGACATCCAGGACATCTTTGTCAGCGAAATCACCGAGCAGTATCTGGAATCGATGAAGCTGGTGGACGAGCTGGACATGGACTCCGCCAGCGAATTTCTGCAGATGGCAGCGACGCTATTGGAGATCAAGTCCCGCGCCATGCTGCCCAAGCCGCCCAAGCCCGAGGAGGAGGGCGCGCTGTCCCCGGAGGAGGAGCTGATCCGTCAGCTGACCGAATACAAGCAGTTCAAGGAGATCTCCGCCCGGATGCACCAGCTGGAGGAGGAGGCGCGCGCGCTTCTGACCAAGCTGCCGGAGGAATATCCGCTGCCGCCGCCGAACATCGAAATCACGGGACTTACACTGGAGAAGCTGGCCAAGGCCTTCCGCAAAGTTCTGGCGCGCGCCGAGGCCGCCGAGCGCAGCGAAAACATGGCCAGCCGTGAGATCCGCCGGGACAGCTTCACCGTGGCCGGCTGCATGGTCCGCATCTCCCGCAGGCTGAAGAGTGGCAGCTGCCGCTTCGAGGAGCTCTTTGCCCAGGATTACAGCCGCGAGGAGGTCATCACCATGTTCCTGGCTGTGCTGGAGCTGGCGCGCCTGAGCCGGCTGAAGGTGGAGCAGAGCGGTGCCTACGATGAGATCTACCTGAGCGCCTGAGGCCCCACCGGCGCACCCCGGAACCAAATCCGCGCTTCCGGCGTCAAAGATGTACAGAGACCAATTGGATGGGAGTGACGAACATGAAGCGTTGTATTGCGGCAATCCTCGCATTGTTGCTGTGCCTGTGCCCCGCCGGTCTCGCATCTGCGGAGCGCGAAGAGATGAGCGCCAGCGCGCGCACGACGCTGGAGGGCTCGTCCTATGCAAAGCTGAACAACATTGAACTCGCGGCCAGCAGCCTGAACGGCATCACCGTGCCCCAGGGCGCGACCTTCTCCTTCAACGACATCGTCGGCCCCCGCACCGCAGCCTACGGCTATCAGCGCGCGGCCAATGGACGGGGTGCCCGCGTCACCGGCGGCGGCGTGGCCCAGTGCGCCACCACGCTGTATCTGGCGCTTCAGCAGCTGGACGCGGACGTGGAATACCTGAGCCGCAAGACCTACGGCAGCAAGTTCACCGACAACTACGTCTCCAGCGGCAGCGACGCCATCATGGTGGACTACTCCTCCGGATCGGACTTCTCTTTCATCAATTACGACGACGACATGCGCATCGAAATGTGGACCACGGAGAATTATCTCTACTGCGCCATCACGCTGGAGCCCGTCGTAAACAAGGACGAGGACGCTGACGACTTCCTGGAGTGGCTTCCCTCCGCACCGCTGCAGTCCCGCCTGGAGATCGTCGCCAGCGCATCCATTCGCCTGTCGGACGATGAAAACCTGCGCAACAACGTATCCCTGGCCGCCGACAGCATCAACGATACCGTGCTCTCCCCCGGCGATCTGTTCTCCTTCAACGACACCGTGGGGCCACGCAGCGAGCGCTATGGCTACAAATCGGCGGTGAACGGTCGGGGCGCAAAGGTCACCGGCGGCGGCGTGGCCCAGGTGGCCAGTGCGCTGTGGCTGGCCGTGAAGCATCTGGACTGCGTGGCGGTGGTGGAAAAGTCCACCTACGGCAGCCGCTACAACCAGGATTACGTGGCCAGCTCCAACGACGCCATCCTCACCGACTACGCAAACGGCACAGATTTCTCCTTCCGCAACACCGGTTCCCAGCCGCTGACCATCTCCACCCGCGTCTCCGGAGATACGCTCCACTGCACCATCTACCGCGGCTGATGCCGGCGCAGGGATGAAAATAGGCCTCCTGCAAGCGAAACTCCTTCGCTCGACAGGGGGCCTTTTCGTTCTCTCCTTCATCCCGCACAGCGGAAGGCGGCCGCGCCGCGTCCGCACATGCGCACGCCGCAGCCGTGCATCCAATCCGCCGTATGCGCTCCGCACATCGCCTTCCCGCAATGCGCGCGCTTCGGTCAGATGTTTGCCAGCTCATTTTCAATGAGCTGCTTCGTCCGGCGCATCTCCACGACGACCTCGGCAATCCGGTCCGGCGTGAAGCGCGTCGCCAGCGAGGACACGCTGAAGGCGTAGCGCACGCTCGTCGGATCGATGCCCAGCGGCATTCCGATGCAGATGATGCCGTCCTCGTTCTCCTCGTGATCCAGCGCGTAACCGTTTTTGCGCACCTCGTCCATCTGCCTGAGCAGCTCCTCCGGCGATGTGATCGT
Source organism: Clostridiales bacterium (assembly GCA_004557125.1). Lineage (GTDB taxonomy): Bacteria > Bacillota > Clostridia > Christensenellales > Aristaeellaceae > SFTH01. Next base: position 52,641 of record SFET01000008.1, read on the forward strand.
CTTTTCCGTGAGGCGGCGCACATTGCTGCTGTTGAATACGGAGAGCACCTCGCTCGCGGGCAGGGTGGACAGGATGGCCTTTCCGCCCGCCGTGCAGTACATGGGGAACCGGGTTCCGATGTGCGACGCCATCTGGATTGCGCCGATGACCTGAACCGATTTGAAGACGTATACCACTTCATTTCCGTCCCGGAGCATGAGATGAACTGTCTCATGCACCTTTTCGCTCAGCTGCGTCAGATACCCCTGCGCGATGGATACGAGGCTGTTTTGTTTAATCGCACCGCCGGCGATGTTGAACAGCTTCAAGGTCAGCGAATACCGTCCGTTGCTGTCGTTCTTGACGTAGCCGAGTTGACAAAGCGTATCCAGAAAACGATGGGTCGTCGCCGGGGCAAGTTCACTTTTTGCAGAGATCGTACTCAGCGGCTGAGGCAGCGGATCATCAGACAGAATTTCAATGATGGAAAACGCACGCTCAACAGATTGAATCATTTTAAAACCTCCATAAATGCACATCTATATTTTACCATGATTGTTCAATAGTTCAAGATGTTTGTATGTAAAGAAAACATCATCCGGCCGACTTTCGCCATCTTCTTTTTGTCATATTTACATTTATTTGATATATGCGCTAATTTTTTTCGCTATATATTTGTATATTTGGCGAATTGATTAAGAATTATGCAGGCTATATAATGCAACTGAATCACATTGTGGAACTCATTCCGCGTTGTGGAACATCAATGAAGGCGGTGTACAGATCTTTTTTTCGAATGTATTCTACAGGTCAGAATTCATAGTAGAATGTATTTTATTGTACAAAATTGAAAATAGAATTCGTTCCATTTTTAAAGACAGGCACGTCGCGCCGCAGCAAAAACCTGTGTCCCTCACCACTTTGCGCAACGGAGCCAAAGTGATGAAATATGGAAAAGGAGATGTACCTATGAAAAGAATCCTGTCTGTTTTCCTCACCCTCATGTTGATCGCCGGCGTGTTCGCGACCGGCGCGTTCGCAGAGGAGAAATCCAGAGTTGCGAACATCGCCATGTCTGAGAATGCAACCGGCATCGACTTCCATGTTCTTTCCAACATGGGCACCACCTGCACGGTGAATATGTGCATGGAGCGCCTGGTGTGCGGCGTTGAGAACGAGGACGGCACCTATTCCTACGAGCCGATGCTGGCCACCTCCTGGGAGTCCAGCGAGGACGGCACCGAGTGGACCTTCTATCTGCGCGAGGGCGTGAAGTTCCACAACGGCGAAATCTTCGACGCGAACGACGTGGCCTGCACCTTCCAGCGCCTCATCGACAACGCGGAGCTGCTCAACGTTGCCACCCAGTACTGGCTCGAGCTGGATCATTACGAAGTGGTTGACGAGCACACCTTCAAGATCTTTCTGAAGAATCCGCTTCCGACCCTGCTCTTCTCCCTGGACCAGACCTACATCATGGAGGACAGCGCCTGGAACGAGTACGGCGAGGACTACATCAACAAGCAGCTGATGTACGGCACCGGTCCCTGGATCTTCCAGGAGTGGATCGACGGCGAGTATGCCCACTACATCAAGAACGAAGAGTACTGGAACAAGGAATCCTTCGACAGCTACTTCGACGAGGTCTATCTGCGCTACATCACCGAAGAGTCCACCGGCATCTCCGCCCTGCTCTCCGGCGACATCGACCTCTATGCCCGCACCACCGGTTATGCAACCGAGAATCTGGCCCTGTTTGCCGGCCACGATGACATCGAGCTGCTCTCCAACGACCTGACCACCGTCCTGTACCTGGGCTTCCAGTGCGCCGAGGACTCCGTGTTCAACGACATCAACGTCCGCAAGGCCTTCTCCATGGCCATCGACCGCCAGTCCATCGTTGACTACATCCTGGGCCGCGGCAGCGTCGCCAACGGCTACATCGTCAAGGGCGTCTACGGCTACGACGAGAACCAGGCTCCCTACGAGTACGATCCCGAGCAGGCCGCTGAGCTGCTGGCCAACTCCAGCTACAACGGCGAGCCCATCGTCATCAGCTCCAACACCGGCACGCCCCAGTCCAGCGAAGTGCTGACCGTCATCGCCGAGATGGAGAAGGAAGTCGGCTTCAACATCACCATGGAAGTTGTCGAATCCACCACCCTGCTCGAGATGCGCACCTCCGGCAACTACGATGTGTTCATGGTCAACGTTCAGTATCAGGCCTCCGATCCGGGCAGCGTGCTGACCCAGCGCGTGCTGAACGACTACCACTGCTCCAACTACGTCAACGAGGAGCTGAACGCCCTGGTTGCGCAGTCCAACATCGAGATGGACACCGAAGCCCGCACCGAGCTGCTCCGTCAGATCAACAACATCATCCGTGAGGAGTATGCCCCGCAGGTTGGCCTCACCCAGCAGGCCCAGACCATCGGTCAGTACAAGGGCATGACCGGCGCCAACTACTTCCAGAGCGGCACCTTCCTCTTCGAGTTCATCGACTACGATCCTTCCCTGGCCTGAGGCCGGTAACCCTGTCTGCCCGCATGCCGATTCCCGGCATGCGGGCATGAACAGATCGTTTCCGTGAAAACGACGGCATGGCGCGCGCTTCGCGCATGTGAGCGCGCGTTTTGTATACCCTGATTCGGCATCAAAAACGGAGGAGGGAATCCATGTTTCGCTTCATACTCAAGAGACTTGGCCAGACCGTCATAGTTCTCTTTTTTGTTGTGCTGTTTGCTTTCGTGGTCGTCCGACTCGCGCCCGGCGATCCGGCCAGAGTCATGGCCGGTGATAACGCATCGGAGGAAACCGTGGAAGCCATCCAGGAGACGCTCGGATTGAACAAGTCCTACCCGGAGCAGTTCCTGATCTACGTCAAGAACATCTTCAAGGGTGACCTGGGCACTTCTATCCAGTACAAGCTCCCCTGTGCAGAAATCATCTTCCCGCGCGTACTGGTATCTGCAAGGCTCGCATTCTCCACAATTCTGCTGGTCATCATCTTCAGCATACCGCTCGGCGTCGTGGCCGGCGCAAAGCGCGGCAGCTTCACCGATTTCTCCGCAATGGGCGTTGCAATGATCGGTCAGTCGCTCGCTCCGGTGTGGCTGTGCGTATTCCTGATCTACATCTTCAGCGTTAAGCTGAACTGGCTGCCGGCAATGGGCAATGGATCGGGCATCAAATACGTCATTCTGCCTGTGGTCGCAATGGGCATGCAGCACATCGCGGCAACCACGCGTATGTGCCGTTCCGAGATGATCGACGTGCTCAGCCAGGACTACATCACCGCGACCCGCGCCCGCGGCATCAGCCGCGCCGAGGTGCAGTGGAAGTACGCGCTGAAGAACGCCATGGCCCCGGTCATCACCCTTCTGGGCCTGAAGCTGGGCGGCATGCTGGCAGGTACGATCATCGTCGTGACGATCTTCGTATGGCCGGGCGTCGGTCAGATGCTCTCCCAGGCGGTTTCCACACGAGACTATCCGCTGGTACAATCGGGCCTGATGATCTCTGCGGTTCTCGTCGCCACGGTCAATCTGATCGTCGACGTCATCAACGCCATGATCGACCCGCGCATCACGCTGAACTAAGGGGGGAAACGCATGGATAAAAAGTTGCTCTTCCGCAGAATGCGGAAAAACAAGTTCTTTGTGGTCGGTGTCATTCTGACAGTTCTTCTGCTGCTGGTCACCTTCCTTGCGCCCCTGTACGTTCAGTTTGACCCCGAAAAATCCTCGCTCGCAGAGCGTCTGGTCGGACCCGACTGGGGTCAGGGCCTCAAGGGCCACCTGTTCGGAACGGACGCCATGGGCCGCGACGTGTTCACCCGCATCCTGGTGGGCGGACGCTACTCGCTGCTGATCACCTTCGTCGTGACGGCGCTGCGCGTCATCATCGGCACGGTGCTGGGTCTGATCGCTGGCTACACGTCCAGGAAGGCCGTTGACAGCATCATCATGCGCACCTGCGACATCTTCCTGTCCCTGCCGAGCCTGATCGTGGCGCTGGCCATCATCGCGGTCATGGGCGCGAACATACGCAACCTGGTCATTGTTCTGACGCTGACGGACTGGATGCAGTTCTGCCGCGTCATACGCAACAACGTGCGCGTCATACGCGGTCAGGAGTACATCAAGGCGTCCACCGCCTTCGGCGCATCCCACGCGCACATCCTCTTTAAGCAGATCCTGCCCAACGTCACCACGCCGCTGATCGTTCTGGCCAGCCAGAGCATCGGTTCGGTCGTGCTCGTTGAATCCGGCCTCAGCTACCTGAACCTCGGCATTCAGCCGCCGACCCCGTCCTGGGGCAACATGATCGCCGACGGCCGCCTGTATCTGCAGACCAGTCCCTGGCTGATGGTTGCGCCCGGCATCGCACTGCTGATTACGGCAATCGCCTTTAACTGCCTGGGCGACGGCCTGCGGGACGTGCTGGATCCCAAGACCCTTTGATCACGGAGGCGCATATGGAAACCAGAGAAAATATGCTTGAAATCAAGGACCTTCGGGTCGAGTACGTTACGGAGCGCACCCACGCGTACGCGCTCAACGGCGTGAACCTCACGCTGCGCAAGGGCGAGTCCCTCGGCCTGGTGGGCGAAGCCGGCGCCGGCAAGACCACCACCGCGCTGAGCATTCTGAATCTGCTGCCGGATCGCGTCGGCAAGCACACGGGCGGCGACATCATCTTCGACGGCAAGTCGGTCTTCTCCATGTCGGAGAAGGAGCTGCTCTCCATTCGCGGCGACCGCATCGCCATGATCTTCCAGAACCCGCTGACCTCCCTGAACCCCCTGTTCACGGTGGGCGAGCAGATCGCCATGGTTCTGCGCAAGCACAAGAACATGAACCCGAAGCAGGCCATGGAGAAGGCGGCCGAGCTGTTGCGCCTGGTCGGCATCGACGGAAGCCGCACCAAGGATTACCCGGTGCAGTTCAGCGGCGGCATGCGCCAGCGCGCCGGCATCGCAGCGGCACTGGCCTGCGATCCGGAGCTGCTGATCGCGGACGAGCCCACTACGGCGCTGGATGTGACCGTGCAGGCCCAGATCCTCGAGCTGATGAAGAAGCTGCAGCTGGAGTTCTCCTCCTCGCTGCTGATGATCACCCACAACCTGGGCATCATCTCCGAGCTGTGCGAGCGCGTGGCGGTCATGTACGCCGGACGCATCATCGAAACCGGCTCGGTCAAGAAGGTGTTCACGAACCCCTGCCATCCCTACACGGTGGGCCTGCTGGACGCGCTGCCGTCCCTCACCGACAAGAAGGAGCGTCTCAACGTCATTCCGGGCCTGGTTGCAAATCCGTCCGATCTGCCCACGGGATGCAGCTTCAATCCGCGCTGCCAGCACTGCACGCAGCAGTGCAAGCAGGCTGTGCCGGAGATGGTACAGGTGGACGACGATCACTTTGTCGCATGCCACAAATATTCAAAGGAGGGTTAATATGCCTCAGGAGCAGAAGCAGAATGCAAACACGGAACCTTTGCTGAAGGCATTCCAATCCTTCGGATCTCAAGATCACGGATGTCCGTTTTCTTGATGTCGGCGCCATCCCGATGCACTGCATCCTGATGAAGGTTTACACCAACCAGGGCATCGTCGGCTTCGGCGAGGTGCGCGATATCGGCAGCAAGAAGTATGCGCTGCAGCTCAAGTCGATCCTGCTGGGCGAGAACCCCTGCAACGTCGACAAGATCTTCCGCAGAATCAAGCAGTTCGGCGGTCCCGCCCGTCAGGGCGGCGGCGTCTGCGCCGTTGAAGTCGCCCTGTGGGACATCCTGGGCAAGGTCACTGGCCAGCCGGTCTATCGCCTGCTGGGCGGCAAGTTCCGCGACAACGTGCGCATGTACTGCGACACGGACATCGAAACCGAGGGCCGCAACACCGGCTACGCGATGGGTCAGGCGCTCAAGGCCCGCATGGAGAAGGGCTTCACCTTCCTGAAGATGGACCTGGGCATCGACATTCTCCGCGAATATGAGGGCACCCTGTCCGCACCGCTGGGCTTTGTTGAGGAGGGCCAGCGCCTGCACGACAAGCTCGCCGAAGCGAGAAAGTCCTGCGACGTCAACCAGATCCGCTTCTGGAAGAACCGCCTGTACGACTACGACAACATCCCCCATCCGCTGACCGGCATCAACGTGACGGAGAAGGGCTTCGATGTGCTGGAGAACTACGTGCGCGAGGTGCGCGAGACCGTCGGCTATGAGGTCCCGATCGCCATCGACCACTTCGGCCACATCGGTCTGAAGAACTGCATCAAGCTGTGCCGCCGCATCGAGAAGTACAACATCGCCTGGGCGGAGGATCTGATCCCCTGGCAGTACACCGATCAGTACAAGATCCTGCGCGCATCCACCACCGTGCCGATCGCCACCGGCGAGGACATCTACCTGAAGGAAGGCTTCCTGCCGCTGCTGCGCGAGGGCGGCGTGGACATCATCCATCCCGACATCCTGACCGCCGGCGGCATCCTGGAGACCAAGAAGATCAGCGACCTGGCAGCGGACTACGGCGTCTCCATGGCGATGCACATGGCCGAGTCCCCGATCGCCTGCATGGCCGCCGTGCACACCGCCGCAGCCTGCGAGAACTTCCTGGCGCTGGAGTATCACAGCGTGGACGTCCCCGTCTGGAACGACATCTACACCGGCCAGCTACCGCATCCGCTGGTGCAGGACGGCTTCATCAAGGTTCCGGATCTGCCCGGCCTGGGCATCGAAGGTCTGGACGACGAGGTGCTGGCGAAGCTGGTGCACCCCGAGGTGCCCGGCATGTGGGAGCCCACCGATCTGTTCAACGATGACCCGTGCCACGATCGTATCTGGTCTTAATTTCGCAATATCGCGTTACTGAGCGGAGGCTATTATGAAATTCAACGACAGAGATCTCATCATCGAGCTGACTTCCGAATGGAAGGGCGAGCGTTTCCCGGACGGACGGCCGCGCGTGAGCGACGATTTGCTGCGCAGGCTCTCCAACATCACCCTCGAGGAGGCCTGGATCCCCATGGCGCGCCTGAACTACAAGCTGCAGTTCGAGGGCGATCTGCGGATCCTGCACCCGGAGAGGCGCATGATCGGACGCGCCGTGACGGCGGTTATGGTTCCCTCCAGACCCGACGTTCACATGACCATGCTGGAGTACGGCCGCAAGCAGGAGGGCCGCAAGGGCTTCTTCAACCAGTGGGTCATCGATACCCTGGTTGAAAACGACATCCTCGTGGTCGACATGTGCGATCAGATCCTGTACGGCACCTTCGTCGGCGGCAATCTTTCCACCGCGATCAAGACGCGCACCAAGAACGGCGGCGCGGTCATCTGGGGCGGCATCCGCGATTACGAGCAGATCGAGAGCATTGAGGAGTATCAGTGCTACTATCGCGGCATCCATCCCACCCCCATCGGCGACGTCATGATGACGGGCATGAACGTGCCCTGCCGCATCGGCCATGCCATCTGCATGCCGGGCGACGTCGTCCTCGGCACGCCGAACGGCGTCACCTTCATTCCGGCGCACCTCGCCGAGCACATCGCCTGCCTGGCCGAGAAATCGCACATCCGCGACGCCTACGGCTTTGAAAAGATCGAGGAAGGCAAGTACTCCACGGCGCAGGTCGACCAGACCTGGTGGCCCACGGATATGATGCAGGACTTCATGGAGTGGTTCCACACCAGCCCCAAGGCGAAGGACTTCCAGTATCTGGATTGGACCGAGGAACTGGAGAATGCCGGCAAGGACATCGCCAAGAAGCCGTTTGACGGGCTGACGGGCTATACGTTTGAATAAAGTCGGTCTCCATACAGACACAAGCGTCCAAGAGGTTCGGAAGATCCACTTTCGAACCTCTTGTTTAAGGAGATTTCAACATGAATATTTTGGAGAGATTCTCCCGATCCGGCATCGTGCCGGTGGTCGTCATTGAGGACGCAAAGGACGCGGTCCCCACGGCCAAAGCTCTGCTTGCGGGCGGAATCGACGTAATGGAAATCACGTTCCGCACAGCTGCCGCTGCGGATGCAATCGCCGCGGTCAGCAGGGAATGCCCGGATATGCTGGTGGGCGCAGGCACCGTCATTACCCCGGAGCAGTGCCGGACCGCCGTGGATGCAGGCGCATCCTTCATCGTATCCCCCGGCTTCTCCAGGGAAGTCGTGTCCTGGTGCGTGGAGCGCGGGATCTGCGTAACGCCCGGCTGCGTAACGCCCACGGAGATCATGGCGGCCATGGAGCTGGGCATTCGGGTGGTCAAGTTCTTCCCGGCGAATGTATACGGCGGCCTGAAGGCCATGAAGGCGCTGTCCGCACCCTTCGGCGGAATCAAGTTCATCCCCACTGGCGGCGTGAATGCGCAGAACCTGGCCGAATACAGCGCCGCGCCCTTCATTCAGGCGGTGGGCGGCAGCTGGGTCTGCAGCAAGAGCGACATCTCCGAGGGCAATTTTGAAAAGATTACAGCGCTCGCCATGGAAGCCCATTCCATCGCGGGAAAGTAAAGGGCAGGTGAGAGTTCTATGGCAAAGGTAATCACATTTGGCGAAATCATGCTTCGCCTTGCGCCGAACGGCTATTATCGCTTCTTCCAGGACGATCAGATGCAGGCAACCTTTGGCGGCGGCGAGGCGAATGTGGCCGTGTCGCTGGCAAACTTCGGCATGGATGTGGGCTATGTCACCAAGCTCCCCACGCATGCCATCGGCGAGGCTGCAGTGAATTCCCTGCGCTACTTCGGCGTGGACGTCTCCAGGATTGTCCGCGGCGGCGAGCGCGTCGGCATCTACTATCTGGAAAAGGGCGCCTCCCAGCGCGGCAGCGTGTGCATCTACGACCGCAAGTATTCCGCCATTCAGCAGGCGCAGCCGGAGGATTTCGACTGGGACGCCATCTTCGAAGGCGCGCAGTGGTTCCACTTCACGGGCATCACGCCGGCGCTTGGCGCAAACCTGGTGGAAATCTGCGAGCAGGCCTGCAAGGCGGCAAAGAAGCGCGGCGTGAAGATCTCCTGTGATCTGAACTATCGCGGCAAGCTGTGGACCCGTGCGGAGGCCCGCGCGGCCATGACCCGCCTGTGCCAGTACGTGGACGTGTGCATCTCCAACGAGGAGGACGCCAAGGACGTTTTCGGCATCGAGGCCGAGAACACCGACATCTACGGCGGCAAGCTGGATCGCAACGGCTACAAGTCGGTTGCCCGGCAGCTGCGGGAGCAGTTCCACTTTGAGAAGGTCGCCATCACCCTGCGCACCTCCATTTCGGCAAACGACAACAACTGGGCGGGCATGCTCTATGACGGCGAGGACTTCTACTTCTCGAAGGAATACAGCGTGCACATCGTGGACCGCGTCGGCGGCGGCGACAGCTTCGGCGCAGGCCTGATCTATGCGGCAATGCAGGGCAAGAGCTCCCAGGAGATCATCGATTTCGCGGTCGCAGCTTCGGCTCTGAAGCACTCCATCGAGGGCGACTTCAACCGCGTCACCGTGGCCGAGGTGGAAAAGCTCGCCGGCGGCGATGGCTCCGGCCGCGTGCAGCGCTGATTGCGGAGATCGCGTTGCACGAAGATCGGGGAGAAACATATGAATTTTGATACGGTAACATCCGCCCTGCAGCGCAACGGCTACGCCGTCTCCTGCTTCGAAACCGGCCGGGAGGCTGCGGCCTATCTGAACTCTGTGCTGGACGGCCGGCGCATCGGCTGCGGCGGCTCCGCGACGCTTCAGCAGCTGGGTCTGATCGATTCCCTCGCGGAGCACAACCGGCTCTTTACGCACACTGGAAAGACCGGCGCGGAATTCGAAGCCATGCTCAGCGCGGAGCTGCGGGACACCGACGTGTATCTCACCAGCGCCAACGCCCTGGCGGAGACCGGCGAGCTGGTGAACATCGACGGAAACGGCAATCGCGTGGCCTCGACGCTCTTTGGCCATCAAAAGGTCTACTTCATTCTCGGAAGGAACAAGATCGCTCCCACGCTGGACGCGGCAATCTGGCGGGCGCGCAATGTTGCGGCTCCCAAAAAATGCCCAGCGGCTCCGGCGCAGGACGCCCTGCGCGGTCAAGGCCGACCGCTGCTACGACTGCAATTCCCCGGACCGCATCTGCAAGGGTCTGGTGGTGCTGTGGCGGGCCATGGGCATGAGAGAGATGGAGGTCGTGCTCATCAACGAGGATCTCGGCTTCTGATGCATCCACACCCCTTCCTTCCCTTCCCCGGCGGACGTTTTCGTGAACGTCCGCCGCTTTTTTTGCGCCTGCGCAGTTACCTCCGCGATTCACCCGCACAAACGGCCGGAACCTGCTTCGCGGGAATTATGAACGTTTTTTAAACATTCCGACTTTCCCTCAAAACTCCGGTTCGGAAAGTTGAGATTCCAACAAAGCTGTGCTATAATCACATTCGGAATCTTGCGCATCTGATGCGCACAATATGGAGGGACTCAAGCCATGACTCTGAAGAAAATTCTGTGCGTCTGCCTGGTGCTGATGCTGGCAGTGGCCGTGACCGGCTGCAGCAGCAGCAAGGATGTGCAGGCGCAGCTGGATGCGGCCAACGCCACCGTCGCCGATCTGCAGGCGCAGCTGGACGAGGCCAACGCCACGATCGCCGATCTGCAGTCCGCCGCCGAGGCGGTTGAGACCGCTGCGGAGATCGAATCCGAACCCACCGAATCCACCGACGCCGACGCGCGCATCGCCGAGCTGGAAGCGCTGGTGGAGGCCTACTATCCCTACTACGCTGCCCAGATCGTCGCCACCTACGGCGAGGACGGCATCGTGTGGCTGGACGACGTGCAGGCGGCCTATGATTCCGTCAGCGCGCAGTACGCCTCCTACGGCATGGATCTGGCCGCCTACGGCATGGAGGAGACCGTGAAGCGCGACCTGCTGGACAGCGCCGTGGAGGACGGCGTGCTCAAGGCCAAGGCGAAGGAGCTGGGCCTGGATCAGTTCGACGAGGCCACCCTTGCCGAGTTCGAGGCGTCCGCCGATGAAATGATGGAGAGCTACATCGACTACTACCTCGGCTACTACTACGCCGACGCCGAGGAGATCACCGATGAGATGCGCACCGAGGCCGAGGACTACTGGACCAGCACCGGCTTCAGCCGCGAGGACTATGTGGAATCCCTGGTCAGCGACGCCATCAACGAGGCCGTGCACGATTACGTCACCAAGGATGTCGCCGTCACCGAGGAGGACATCCAGGCCGAGTACGAAACCCTGCTGGCCGAGAACCAGGAGAGCTACACCACCGACCGCACCTACAACTCCGACCGCAACGCCGGCGTGGCCATCGCATGGAATCCGGAGGGCTACCGCGCGGTGAAGCACGTGCTGATTAAGTTCAACGACGAGCAGTCCCAGCTCTACGACGATCTGCAGAGCCAGCTGGACAGCCTGAACGAGGAAAAGGAGGCCCTCGAGGCCCCCGCAGAGGAGACCGGGGACGCCGCTGAGGCCGAGTCCACCGACGCCGAAGCCGAGTCCACCGACGCCGAAGCCGAGTCCACCGACACCGAAGTCGAGTCTGATGAAACCGAAGTCGAGTCTGATGAAACCGAAGCTCCGCGCACCCTGGAGGAGATCAACGCCGACATCGCCGCCTGCGCCACCGAGCTGGAGGCCCTGTACGCCCAGCTGATGCCCACCGCGGAGGAAGTGATCGCCGCTTTCAACGACGGCACCTCCTTTGACGAGCTGATCGAGAAGTATAACGAAGATCCGGGCATGACCACCGAGCCCACCGCTACCATCGGCTACGCCGTGTCCGCCGACTCCGACACCTGGGATCCGGCCTTCACCGAGGGCGCCATGTCCATCGCCGAGGTCGGCCAGATCAGTGAGCCCGTGTACGGCAGCTACGGCATCCACATCATCTACTACATGAGCGACATCACCCCCGGCGCCGTCGCCCTGGAGGAGATCCACGATTCCGTGGAGGAGCTGGCCCTGAGCGACAAGATCCAGTCCACCTATGAAAATCAGGTGGCCGCATGGGTCGAGGAAGCCAACGTCGAATACTTCTATTCCAACTTCGGCATCGCCGAATAAGGAAGAATCCTGCAAACCGCTCCGCGTCCTGCGGGGCGGTTTTTTCGCCGGAAATCACAGCAAGCCGGCGTTCATTTTGACTTGCGGGTTTGCACCGGCTGTGATACCATGGATGCAGACACAGATGTTTTCGGAGGAATCGGCATGCACTTCACGGAAGAACAGAGGCGCGCCATCGATGCGCGCGGCACAAACATCCTGCTCAGCGCGGCGGCGGGCTCCGGCAAGACCACCGTGCTGGTGGAGCGCGTGCTGGAGCTGATCGTCTCCGGCGCCACCCGGATCGACCGCATGCTGATCGTCACCTTCACCCGGGCGGCCTCCTCGGACATGCGCGCCAAGCTGACCCAGGAGCTGGGCAGGCGCGCCGCCGCCGGGGACGCCCTCTGCCGCAGCCAGCAGCTGCTGATGGAGCGCGCCTGCATCACCACGCTGCACGGCTTCTGCGCGGAATTTCTGCGCACCCACTTCGAGAGCGCCGGGGTGGATCCCGCCTTTCGCGTGCTCGATGAAGCCGAGGCGCGGCGCCTGCTGGACGAGGCGCTGGACGAAGCCATCGAGGAAGCCTACGCCGATCCCGACGAGCAGCTGCTCCTGCTGGACTACGCACGGGGCCCCAAGGGCGTGCGCGCCATGGCGGAGATCCTGCTGAGATGCCTGGACGAGCGCCCGGATCCGGAAGCCTGGCTGGAGGGCGCCTGCGCGCCGGACGAGACCATGCGGCGGCGCTGGATCGACGAGATGCTGCACTCCGCCCGGGCGGACATCGATCGCGCGCTGGTGATGACCCGGCTGGCCCTCGAGCATCCCGGCTGCAACGAAAACTACGCCGGGGCGCTGGAGAAGGATCTTCAGGCGCTCATGCAGCTGCGCGAAATTGATACCTGTGATGAACTTCAGCGCGCGCTGGCGGGTTTCAGGCAGGCCGCTGCGGGGCGCAAGAAGGGTTGCGGGCCGGTGGACGAGGAGGTCAAGAAGCTGCGCAGCGACGCAAAGGCCGCCATCGACCGCACCGCGCTGCGCGCGCTGAACCTGCATACGGCCCTCGCCGACGCGCAGAAGCTGGAGCCGCAGCTTGCGCGCCTGGGACGGATCGCCCTGCGCGCCCGGGAGGGTTACGAGGCCCGCAAGGCCGAGCTGTCTGCGCTGAGCTACGCCGACCTGGAGCACCGCACGCTGCGCGCGCTCAGGGACGACGACACCGCCCGCGCCCTGCGGGAGAGCTTCGATTTCATCTTCGTGGACGAGTACCAGGACACCTCCGACGTGCAGGAGGCGCTGATCTCGCGCATCGCCCGCGGGGACAACCTGTTCATGGTAGGCGACGTGAAGCAGTCCATCTACCGCTTCCGCCAGGCCGAGCCGCGGCTGTTCCTCGAAAAGTACGCGTCCTACGGCCGGGGTGAGGGCGGCGCGCTGCTGCCGCTGACGATGAACTTCCGCTCCCGCCCGGCGATTCTGGACTTCGTCAACCGGGTGTTCGAGCGCGCCATGCAGGGCGGCGACAGCGAGATCATCTACGACGCAAACGCGCGGCTGAACCACGGCAATCAGGCGCTCACCGGCGGCGAGGTGGAGATTCACCTGCTGCAGGCCCCCGACAGCGATGAGGCCAGCGAGGAAATCCTTGAAATGAAGACCTGCGAGCGCGAGGCGCTGTTCATCGCAGGCCGCATCCGTTCTCTGATGCGCGAAAATCCGAACCTGCGCTACCGGGACTTCGCCGTGCTCACGAGGGCCAAGCGGGGCGTGCTGGGCCGCATGGCGGCGGTGCTCACCCAGCAGGGCATCCCCGCCTTTGCCGACGGCGCGGAGGACTTCTACGAATCGGTGGAGATTTCGCTGGCGCTGTCGCTTTTGAAGCTGGTGGCGAACCGGCGCAGCGACGTGGAGCTCATCGGCGTGCTGCGCTCCCCAGCGGTGGGCCTGACCGCCGACGATCTGGCGCAGATCCGCATCGCCCATCCCGACGTGCCCTTCGTGGACGCCGCGCGGGCCTGTGCGGAGGGTTCGGACGAACTCGCCCGGCGGCTGAAGGCCTTCTTCGATCTCCTGGAGACATGGCAGCTGCGCGCGCTGTGCACGGACCTGGGCGTGCTGCTGCGCACGATCCTGGAGGAGAGCGGCGTGTACGACTGCGCCGGCGCGCTGCCGGGCGGCCCCCAGCGCCAGGCGAATCTGAACCGGCTGATCGCCAACGCCGCCGCCTTCGATCAGACCGTGTCCGGCTCGCTGACCCGCTTTCTGCTGCACACCGAGAAGCTGCGCGCCCGGGGCGAGGGCGACGGCGCCCAGCTGCTGGGCGAGAACGACGACGTGGTGCGGCTGATGACCGTGCACAAGAGCAAGGGACTGGAGTTCCCCGTGGTGTTCGGCGCAATGATGAACCGGCGCTACGGCGGCGGCGCGCGCAGCGAGGCGCTCTCCACCCATCGGGATCTGGGCCTGGGCTGCCTGTACTGCGACCCGGACCTGCAGACCCGCCGCAAGACCCTGCCGCAGCTGGCCATCGCCGAGCGCGAGAAGCGGGAGAACCGCGCCGAGGAGCTGCGCATCCTCTACGTGCTGCTGACCCGCGCAAAGGACCATCTGATCCTCACCGGCAGCGTGAGCGGCATCGATTCCGCCCGTGCCCGCTGGCGCGCGCTTCAGGGGGTGCCCGGCGCGGCGGGCAGCTACTTCGACGTGATCCTGCCCGCACTTGACGAGGACGGCGGGGAAATCTGCCGCATCGAGGCCCACACGAGCTATGCGCCGGAGGCCGGGCATTCCGGCTCCGTTGCACCGCCTGCCGTCGCAGCGGAGCCGGCCGCCGACGCTTCGCTGGTGCAGGCGCTCCTCTGGAAGTATCCGGACGAAGCTGCCGCCCATCAGCCGCTGAAGCTGACGGTCACCGGCCTGGTGCGCCAGCTGCAGGCGCCCGACGCCGCGGAGGAGCTGGTGGAGCGCCCGGCCTTCCTTTCCGAAAATCCGGACCGCATGACCGGTGCGGAGCGCGGCACGGCCTACCACCGCGCCATGCAGTGCCTGGAGCTTGCGCCCCTGCGCGAACGCTCCGGCCGGGCGCTGGTGGACGAGATCCGCAACCAGCTGGACGCACTGACCGCATGCGGGCGCATCCGCAGCGAACAGCGCGCGGTGGTGCGGCCGTCGTCCCTCGCACAGTTCTTCGCGGGCGAGATCGGCGCACGGCTGCTGCGCTCCAATGCGGTGCACCGGGAGTGGCCCTTCAACCTGCGCTTGCGCATCCGCGAGGCCCTGACGGACGAGGAGGCCGCCGGCGCTCCGGACGGTGAGATCCTGGTGCAGGGCAGTATCGACTGCTGCTTCATGGAGGGCGGCAACTGGGTGCTGCTGGACTACAAGACCGATCGCAGCGACGACGCCGGGGCGCTGACGCGGCGCTACCGCAATCAGCTGCGGCTCTACGCGCTGGCCCTGGAGCGCATCACCGGGGCGCCCGTCTCCGAGATTCGCCTGTGCCTGCTGCGCAGCGGCGAAACCCTGGCCGTGCCCCGGAATGAGACCGACGACGATGGCGCAGACTGGTAAAAAATGTGCCAAATTCCGCACAAAGCGCGGAATTCACACATATATGCTGGACAAAGCGGCCAAAAGCGTATATCCTTGAGACAGGACTCGAAGGAGGTTTCCCTCTATGCATACCCGAATGAACTATCTCGCCCTCGCGGGCTTTGTGCTCTCCATCCTATCCTTTCTGCTGACGGTGTTCGCCTGCCTGTGCATCTTCGGCGTGATCCTCAACTCCACGGTGGGCGCGATTGTGGGCATTCTGGCGCTGGTGGCCTCCTCCATCGGACTCACGATGAACGGCATCGCCCGCAGCGAGATCGTGCAGAACGCCCAGTTCGGCGACGAATACGCCCTGTCCGGCATGGTGGTGGGCATCGTGACCTGCGCCTTCTCCATCGCAGCGCTGGTGCTCTATTTCGTGCTGTTCAAGTAAATCCCAAAGCGCAAGGCGGAGCGGCCCATGTGGGCCGCTCCGCTTCCGTTTTGGCTTTGTTCAGATGTTGGGTTCGATCGCATCCGTCCAGATCCGCGCAAAGACCTCCTCGCGGCAGGTCTCGTTGAGAATCTCGTGGCGCAGGCCCGGGAACAGATATCCCTGCACGTCCTTGAAGCCCGCCTGCTTCATCTTCTCCACCGCGTTCCGGAAGCCCTTTTCGTCGGGCGCACAGGGATCCTCCGCGCCGGAGAAGAAGCGCACCGGAAGCTCGGGATTGCCGCGCTCCGGCCGGAGCCCGTAGGCCCTGCGCATCAGCCGCAGCAGCGCGCGGTTGCCGTTCAGGGTGAAGGTGAACGTGCACAGCGGATCGGCCTCGTAGGCGATCACGTTGTCCACATTTGCCGAGATCCAGCTGCTGGGATGCTGCGCGTCCGGGAAGCGCTTTGCGAAGGCGCCGATGGTCATTTTCTGCACCAGCGAGCTGTGATGGCGCTCGCCGAACAGGACGCTCAGCAGGCGGATCAGCGCAAGCCCCGCCCCTGCGGCGGCATTCTCCCCGGGGCTGCCGCAGACGATCAGTGCATCGATGTCCTTGTCATACCGGTCGGCGTAGGCGCGCACCGCCAGCGAGCCCATGCTGTGGCCGAACAGCGCCAGCTTCTTTCCGGGCCAGCGGTCGCGCATCCACAGCGTGATCTGATGCAGATCCTGCACCAGGGCTTCGTCGCCGTCCTTGTAGAAGTAGCCCAGATCCTCTGTACTGCGCACCGATGCGCCGTGGCCGCGGTGATCGTTGATCACGCACAGGCAGCCGCGCTCCGCCAGAAACTCCATGAAGGGCCGGTAGCGCTCCTTGTGCTCGCACATGCCGTGTGCCAGCTGCACCAGGCCGCGCACCTCGCCCTCGGGCCGCACCAGCATCAGCGACAGCGGCAGGCCGTCAAACTCCGAATTCAGGGTCAGAAATTCCGTCGTGGACATGATCACGCCTCCTCTCTGAAAAAATTGTACCAGATTCTCCGCGGCCGCACAAGCGCAAAGCGCGCTTTCCCCCGGTTTCCACGCGAAAATTCCGAAAAAAGGCGTGGATGGGGCCGCCTCCATGGATCGCCTCCGGATGCCCCGCCCCATCGGCCTGCAAATGCAAGCGCAAGGCGCTGCCCCGGATCGTCCCCTTCGGGATGGTCAGAGACAGCGCCCTTTGCATTTGCAGGGAAGTGCACAGCCTTATGCGGCGGCGCGCTCCTCCTTGCGCTTGTTGGATGCGATGGCGCGGCGCTTGATCTGGAAGGCGTCGAACCACATGACCAGCAGCATGATCGCGCCCTTGGCCACGTACTGGTAGTAGGTGTTCAGGCCCGCAAGCTGCATGCCGTTGGCCAGCAGGCCCATGATGAGCACGCCGGCCACGCAGTTGGCGATCTTGCCCTCGCCGCCGCGGACGGATACGCCGCCCACCAGCACGCCGGTCAGCACGGTGATCTCGATGCCGGCAGCGGTGCCTGCGGCAGCCGCGCCCACGCGGGAGGTCAGAATCACCGCGCCGATACCGCAGAACAGGCCCGCGATGCCGTCGATGGCGTACTTCATGCGCTTGATGTTGATGCCGGCCAGCCGGGAGGCCGCCTCGTTGCCGCCGAGGGCAAAGACGTAGCGCCCGAAGTAGGTGCGGTCCATGATGAAGCTCATGAACACGCCCGCGACGATCATGAAGATGGTGGCGTAGGTCAGGCTGGGATGGAAGATCGTGCCCTGGCCGATGGCCTTGAAGGCCGGCGGCAGCGACGAGATGGTCTTTGCGTTGGTGATGACGTAGGCGATGCCCTGATACACCGTGCTCAGGCCGATGGAGACGAAGATGCGGGGCAGCTGCAAGAGCTGCTCAAAGAGCGTGCCGATCATGCCGAAGCCGACGCTGATGAGCACGGTGATGATCACGGCCAGCACGATGGGGAGGTTCAGGCGCATGATCATCATGGCGCAGAGCACGCCGCAGATGCTCATCTGATAGCCGACGGACATGTCCAGGCCGCCGGACATCATGATCAGCGCGATGCCGTAGGCCGAGATGATGACGTAGGCGTTCTGATTGAGTATGTTGAGCAGGTTCGTCACGGAAAGAAAGTTCGGACTGGTGAACGTAAACGCGATGCAGATCAGAATCAGCAGCACCCAGGCCAGATTTCTTCTGCAAAAATCAACCACTTTTGCCATATTATGTACCCTCCACGAATCCGGAAGCCAGTTCAAGCACGCGCTCCTGGCTGAAGTCTTGTTTCAGAATTTCGCCGCTCACCCTGCCCTCGTGGAGCACAATGATCCGGTCGCTCATGCCCAGCATCTCCTCCATCTCGGAGGAGATCATCAGGATGGATTTGCCGCCCTCCACAAGCTGGTTCATCAGCTTGTAGATCTCCTGCTTCGCGCCCACGTCGATGCCGCGGGTCGGCTCGTCGAAGATCAGGTGTCGTTCTGCGCGGCCAGAACCTTCGCCACGACCACCTTCTGCTGGTTTCCACCGGACAGGTTGCGCACCAGCTGCTTCACCGTGGGCGTCTTGATGTCCAGCATGCGGGTGAAGTCAGTCACCAGCTTGTCCAGCACCCTGAAGTGCATGAAGCCGTAGGTGCTGTTCTGCCGCAGGCTCATCACGGGGATGTTCCACTCGATGCTATACTGCAAAAACGCGCCCTCCTGCTTGCGGTCCTCCGGAATCAGGCCGATGCCGTGATCCACCATGTCGGCCACCGACGAGGCGCGCATCTTCTTGCTCCGCACCAGAATCTCGCCGCTCTCGGGCTTCACGTCGCCGCAGATCATCTTGGCAAGCTCCGTCCTTCCCGCGCCCACCAGACCGGCCAGGCCCAGAATCTCGCCCCTGTGGAGCTGAAGGTTGATGTGGAAGTCGCCGTTGCCGGTCAGGTCGCGCAGCTCCAGCACCGTTTCGCCGATCTTCACGTTTCGCTCGGGGAACTTTTCCGTCAGCTCGCGCCCGATCATGTAGCGGATCAGATCCTTCTTCGTGATCTCCGCCACGTTCCGCGTCACCACGAACCTGCCGTCGCGGAACACGGTCACGCGGTCGCACAGCTCGAACAGCTCCTCCAGGCGGTGGCTGATGTAGATGATGGACACGCCCTTCTCCTTCAGCCTGCGCACGATGCGGAACAGGTTGCTCACCTCCGCCATGGGGATGGAGGCGGTGGGCTCGTCCATAATCAGCAGCTTGCAGTTCTTCACCAGCGCCTTGGCGATCTCCACGATCTGCATCTGCGCGGCGGAGAGCATCTGCACCTGCGTCATCGGGTCGATCTGCACGCCCAGATCCTGAAGAATCTCGACGGAGCGGCGCTTCATCTCCTTGAAATCGGGGAGGCCCCGACGATTGCCCACCTTGTCCCCGAGAAAGATGTTCTCCATCACGCTCAGCGACGGAACCAGGTTGAACTCCTGATAGACCACACCGATGCCGTTCTCCTTGGCCAGGGACGGCGTGAGCCTGCTGAATTCCTTTCCATCGATGACAATCGTGCCCTTTTCCGGCTGAACGGCTCCTGAAATCGTCTTGATAACCGTGGATTTTCCCGCGCCGTTTTCACCGATCAGCGCGAGGATCTCTCCCCTCTCCACGTCAAAGGACACATCGTCAAGGGCCACGACTCCGGGATACAACTTGGTTACATGTCTGACCTCAAGTAGCTTAGCCATCTGAATCGATGTGTGCACCGCGCTCACGCCGATGTGCAGGCGGAACTTGCCGAACACCTCCCGCAGGTTGCGGACGCTGTAATAGAACGCATCGATGGCCTGCCGCAGCTCCCGCTTGCGCTCGGGGGCGTAGTTGAGCAGCAGAATCATGCCCTTGTAGGTGCTGATGGAGCAGTAGGAGATGTAGTCCGGGAAGCTCTCGGTCATGCACTTCTCGAAGCGGTCGCTGCTCATGGAGGAATTGCCGCCCATGATCTCGCTCAGATTCGAAAAGACACACAGCGCGCGGTAGCAGCCGGGCGCGAACCGGGTGGCGTAGCGCGCATTGCAGCTCTCCTCTGACATGAGATACCGCCCCGCCAGCCTGCGATCGCCGAAGATCACCTCGGAGAAGAGTCGGCTCGTCTGCTCGCGCTCCCGGCTGCGCCGCACGCTGCGGGCCTCCTCGCTGTCGGCCTGCTGACCGCGCAGGTGGTCGATGCGCCTGCAGACGCGCTCCAGCGTCTCGTTGAGCTGCGCCTCGTCCACCGGCTTGAGCAGGTAGTCCATCACGCCCAGCGACACCGTCGTGCGCGCGTACTTGAAGTGCCGGTAGCCGCTGATGAGGATGAACAGCGGCGCTGCGCCCGCATCCCGCACCTTCTGAATCAGCTCCAGACCGTCCAGCCCCGGCATCTTGATGTCCGAGAGCACGAAGTCGGGGCGGTGGCGGAGGATGCTCTCCAGCGCGGCGCTGCCGGTGGTGCAGGTGTCGACGATCTCGATGCCGAGCGACCCCCATTGGCCAAGTTCCTCGATCAGGCGGATGATCTTCGCCTCATCGTCCGCAATGACGACCCTGTATTTCATGTCAATCCTCCCATCCCTCTCGGGCGGCGGAATGCGCGCACTCCGCCGCCGAGGGTTCGTTTATCAGTGCCCGGGGCCGCCCGCACCGGGGCCACCTGCGTCGGGGCCGCTGGCAACGGGGGCGTAGAGCCTAGCGTAGCTGCCGAAGGGGCCGTCCACGTAGGGGAAGCCATCCGGAATCACGCCGAGCTCGGGCGACCAGCCGGAGCCATAGTAGGGCGACCACGCCCACTGCTAGTTGGGCGAGAATCCCTCCGTGCGGACGTAGCCCGGCAGGAGCGTCACGCCGTCCCAGTTGCCGATCTGGCCGGTGGCGTACTCCTTGCTGAATTCGATCTCCCGTCCGTCGGCGGTCAGCGTGACCGTCTTGTCCAGGCGGGTCTTGACGTAGAGGGTGTTGACGATGAACTGCACGTCGCAGTCCTCCGGCCCCATCGCGTCAAAGACCTTCGCATCGTCCGGTGCGGCGAGGGTCACGCGCTCCTCGCCCATGAAGCCGATGGAGGTCTTTTCCACTGCCTCGGAGAGGTAGCCGTTGCCGTCCGCGTCCCCCGCATAGTAGAAGGGCTTGCCGTCCTCGTTGACGGACAGGGTGTAGATGGACTGCTGGGCGTTGCCGATGGACAGGCCGTCGTAGCCGTAGTAGCTGTAGGCGGTGCAGGTGCCGTCCACAGTCAGGCCGCCGCCCTGCTGGAGCATGTAGGCGTACACGCTGGCAATGTCATAGGTCTGCGTGGCGGACAGGCCTGCGCCGTCCACCGCGATGGTCATGGTGGTAAAGACCGGGGCAAAGGCCGCGTGGCGGAAGGTCACGGCCACCTGCGCCTCATTCTCCGCCGCAAAGACGGCGTACTGGATGTGATCGCCATCGGCCTTGAGCTGATAGCTGTCACCGTACTGGGTGGACAGGGTCACGGTCATGTCGTCCGCGGTCAGGCCGGACGCGTCGGTGCCCGCGGGCCAGGTGATGAAGAAGTCGTCCTGCTTGTCGTCGCAGAGCACCGGAATGGCCGCTGCGCCGAGGAAGTCGCCCGCGTCGCCGACCCAGCTCCACTGAACCTCGTCGCCCGCCTGTGTTCCGGAGGGCAGGTGCGCCTCGGGGACGATGTCGCTGATCTCCGGGGCAACGTCGGTGCCGGTGCGGCCCCAGATGTAGACCTTCACCTGGAAGGTCGCGTCGTTTACGGGCTGACCATCGTAGGTAATCCCGCTGACGCCCAGGTTGAACACGAAGCAGCCGTTGCCGTCGCCGCCGAGGATGCTCCACTCGCGGCCGCTGTTCGGGTCGATGAATTCGTAGTCGCCGGTGTTGAAGGCCAGATCGCCCTCGCGCAGGACGTACTCCAGGAAGCCATCCTGCCATTCGCCGCTGAGCGTGTCTGCGCGCAGGATGAACTCGTCCGCGTCGTAGCCGTCGCCCGGAAGCAGCGTGACCACCGCGCTGCTGCTGTCGATCTTGCCATCGTCAATATTTTCGCCCACCAGTGTCAGCACCGCAGAGCCGCTGTACTGCACCGGCGGCTGCTCCACCTCGAAGAGCGTGCCGTCCTCGTTGTACACCGGGTAGTCCTTGCGCTCGCCGGTCTCCGGGTCGGAGTAGCGGATGGTCTGGTCGCCCGGGCCCGCCGCCGTCACAAGGATGTGCTTGATGGTCGTCTTGCCGCCGGTGTCGCCGGAGCCGAAGATGTCGCTGACGATTTGAAGCTCCGGCACAGACTGCGCGGGCTCGGCGAGTCCGACGCACGCGAGGGCACTCTGAACGATCAGAATCGCCGCAAGCAGTAGAATCCGTTTTTTCATGGGTTTCTTCCTCCTTGTCCTCTCTCACTGGGAATTTCCTTCCGGGTCAATCCTGTTTTTTAGCGCATTCCCTCCCCTCCCGAGAAAGATGAACTGCGATATCCATCACGACGGCTCGCAGATGCCGTCGATCCATTTGAGTACCTCGCCCGGAATGTCCGCCTCGCTGTGGGGCTGATCCCACATCAGCGCGTAATCCACCGGATGCCCGGCGTTCTGAAGCATCACCGCCAGCGTCATCGACACGCTCAGCGAGGTGTCCGCGTCGCTTGCACCCACGCGAATGCGGTAGTGCTTCGCCGGATGCGCCGCTTCGGACGGAATGAAGTTCAGCGGGTTCAGCAGCGCCACGCGACGGGAAAGCTCCCTGTCCGCGCCCACGTCGAAGGCCGCTGCATAGCGCTCCACTTCCTCCGGGAAATCGCCCCGCAGTGCGGCGATGGCCTCCCCGATGACGGGGTTGAAGTGGGCGAAATCCGCCTGCGCGCTGCCGAACTCCTCGTTTTCGCCGCTGTCGTTGGTCAGCTTGTCGAAGGAGGTGCAGGGCTTCATCCTGCGGCGGTGGTTCAGCACGTAGCTGTCCAGATCGGAGATGGTCGCGCGTTCGCCGTCCCAGCGGAGCCAAGCGCGCTTGTCCGCACTCTGCATGCGCACCTTGGGTATCTTTTCCTCGACGAAGGGCACCCCCTTCGGCGGGCGCGAGAACAGCTCGCCCAGGCTCAGGCGCTTCTGCGGCGCTGCCATCGCTGCGCCCGGCCCCGCATGGTGCATTTCCTTCGGCGCATCCGGCATTGGCGCAGGGGCCATGTAAGTGTAGTTGCCGCTGAGGTAGTCCTGCACGGAGAGCTGATCGCCGCGCTCCAGCCCTGCGAGGAAGGCCGTGGCGGAGTCGTTCAGGCAGTCCATCAGATAGTCGTAGAAGGGACCGCCGCGCCCGTCCGGGTTCAGCGTCAGCACTTCGCCCGTCTCGGGGTGGCGCAGCTCCAGTCCGTTCACGTAGTCCACATAGCGCGCGGACAGCTCCCTGGACAGCGCCTCCTTGAAGGGCGTCATAGTCTCGGCGGGGCCTGCGGGGGAGTTCTCGCAGGTCTTGTCCGCCCGGAACATCCACTCGTAGGCCAAATCGGCGTGCTCCAGATCGATGATCGGGCAGTAGATCTGCGCGGCGTACACCGCGTCGCTCTCGTCCATAAACGCGCCCGCCGCCTCCAGGTAGGGATCGTAGGCGGGGTGATCGCCCGTCACCGCCAGCAGCGCGCTCATCGCACCGCCGGCGCTCCAGCCCACGGAGATGACCCTGTCCCAGTCGCACGGCAATGCGGCGCGGTTGTGGCGCAGGAAGCGCAGGGCCGTCTTGATGTCCACCAGCGTGATCGGGGCCTTGCCCACGCTCTCGCCCTGCGCGTTCCGGGACTCGCGTCCACGGCAGCCGCAAGTCACGTAGATCAGGCCGTGGCGCAGGTACTGCTCCGCGTAGGAGCGCGGGCCGCCCAGCCAGGTGTGGGGCATCTGCATGTAGCCGGCGGAATTGTTTTCAAACACCACCGGCACGCTCTGCGCTGTGTAGCGGCCCATCCGGCCCTGGGGGTTGGGCGTGCCGTCCGCGTTCAGATACGCTGCGGGCACGAAGATCGAGAGCCGCTGAAACTTTGGCACCTCGGCCCTCTGGGTGTAGAGCACGTCCTCCAGGCACCAGCAGCCGTACTTTGCATCAAACGTCCACCTGTCCCGGCAGTCCGCAAGCTCCGCCGTCCGGTTGACCACCGGCATATCCATCGAAATCATGGGCTTCCTTCCTTTCCATCATGCTCTGCAGCAGGGCCTCGCAGGCTTCAAGTATCCTGTCGCTCTCCGCCCTGCCGATCTTGTCGTAGTGAATCCCCGCGCGCACGCACACCGGCGCATTCCAGCGCTGCGCCAGCGCCTGCGCCCAGCGGACGCTGACCGCATCGTCCCGATGATCCCGCCGCAGCATAGTCTGTATGCTGCCGTCGGGTTCCGCCAGCGTCACCGCGCCCACGTGGCTGCGGCTGCCGCCGAATACGGACACGTCCCAGCCCTCGTCCAGGCGCAGGGCCTCGGCACGGATGGACTGGCCAAGCACTTCGCATTCAAGGCGCATTTCACATGCCCTCCCAGCGGCGGAAATCGGCCGTCTCAATGTCCATCAGATCGAGAATCTTGCCCGTCAGGTGGTGCAGCATCTCGTCGATGCTCTCCGGCCTTGCGTAGCAGCTGATCACCGGCGGCAGCACCACGGCCCCCGCGAGGGTCGTGAACTCCACCCAGTCGCCCAGGCCCTTCTCCTCGAGGCCCCGGACAAATTCCGCGCTCTGCTGGTAGGGCACCAGTTTGTCCGCCGTGCCGTGCTGCACCAGCATGCGGGCCATGCGCGGCCCCGCGTAAGTCAGGGGATTGGCCTGGTCGCACAGCGCCGCGGAGGCCTTTGCCACGCTGATGCCGAGGTAGCGCGATTCCGGCGAATCCGGCAGGTCGTGATCCGCGATGCTCACGCCGTTTGCGCGCGCCTGTGCGTCCATGGCCTTGAAGTCGGTGGGGCCGAACTGATCCACCGCCGCCAGCACGTCCGGCTGCATGCCGTCGCAGGACGCAGCGCACTCCCCCGGAAACGCGCCGTTGGGCACGTTCATGCCCAGCATAGCCGCAAGGTTGCCGCCTGCGCTGCCGCCGATGGCGATCAGCCGCGCGGGATCGATCCGATACTCCGCTGCGCGGGCCTTCACGAAGCGCACCGCCTGACGCACGTCCAGCACCGCCGCCGGGAAGAGCGCCTCCCCGGAGAGCCGGTACTCCACCGCTACCACGGCGATGCCCTGCCCGAGCGCCAGAAGCGGCGGCTCCAGATGATCGTCCCGCTTGTCGCCGAAGGCAAAGCCGCCGCCGTGGGTGTAGATCAGCGCCGGAAACGGGCCGTCGCCCGCCTCGGGCAGAAAGATGTCCAGGCGCTGGTTGGGGCTCTCCTGGGCGTACGCCACGTCCAGCGCCTTGCGGGAGATCCCGTCGATCTTCGCCATCCGCGGCTGGTGCTGCGTCCGGGGTGCGGGCGCGTCGCCCCGCTCATGTGAGTGCTCTGCCTGTGCCATAGCCTTCCTCCTCAGCTTCACAATGAATTCTTTACGGGTTCTTCATTGGATTCCTGTAAAAAGCATAGCATCCGCTTTTTGGAAAGTAAAGCGGATGCGCGCATTTGCTTATTCGATTTTATTGCGCATATTTCGGATAAATCGGGGCATATCCCCTTGAAAGCGGCGCATTTCCTGGGTATAATTCAATCAACAGAAGCAATGCTTATTCTGATTTTGGGATGTGAAGCCATGAATCTGGATCGCCTGCAGGAGTTTGTGGTGATCGCCGAGCGCGGCTCTCTCAGCGCCGCCGCCGATGTGCTGAAGATCGCGCCCTCCACGCTCGGCGCGCGCCTTCGTGCCTTCGAGGAGAGTCTGGACGCAAAGCTGCTCGTCTCGGAGGGCGGCGCGCTGGAGCCGACGGAGGCGGGGCGCATCCTGCTCAGCCGCGCCGGGGGCATCCTGGCGACCTACCGTGCCACGGCCGCCGCCGTCGCCACCGCGTCGCACCACGCCTTCCGCCGCCTGCGCATCGCCCTGGTGGAGACCTCGCTGCCCATCTACCTGGGGCCGTTTCTGGATCGCATCAACCGGACGTGGCCGGAAGTGCGCATCGATCTGGTGAACGGAAGCCGTCTGCCGCTGGCGGAGAGCCTGCTGAACGGCACGGTGGATCTGTACTGCACGCTGCTGATGGACGACGCCGTTCCCGAGGGGCTGACCCGGCTGAACATCGCCCGACCCTTCCACCACGTGCTGCTGCCCCGGGAGCACCGCCTGGCCCAGCGCACCAACGTATCCATCCGGGAGCTGGACGGGGAGTGCTTCATTCTCGCGCCCAACAGCGAGGAGCCCTGCATCAGAAATTTCCAGCTGACCAACCTCGCCGCCGCAGGCATCCGCTACCGCACCTACGACAGCGAAACCGACGCGGTCTACACGGCCCTGCTGGTGCCCATCGGCAAGGGCGTGCTGCTGATGCCCTCGCCCTCGCCGAACCTGCCGCCCAACTCCGTCGCACTCTCCGTGCGCGACCTGCCGTACCCCGCCACGCCCTGCGTCTTATCCTGCCGTCAGAGCGCCAATCCCGATGTGAGCGAGTTCATGGCGGGCTTTGCCGCGTTCATTCGCGAGGCGTCGCACAGGGACGCGATGAAGGGAGGCGTTGCGCCGTGAAGACCGAATACCTCTACGAATTCTCCGTGCTCGCCCGGACGCTGAGCTTCAGCCGCGCGGCGCAGGCGCTGTTCCTCTCCCAGTCCACCCTGTCCAAGCACATTCAGCACATGGAGGCCGAGCTGGGCGTGCAGCTGCTGCTGCGCAACACCCATTCCGTCGCGCTGACGGAGGCCGGCCGACTGCTCGCCGGTCAGGCCGAACAGACGATCCATCAGTGCAGCAGTGCGGAGCGCCAGCTTCGCAGGGGCGTGTTCTCCATGGAGGGCCAGCTCAGCATCGCCTGCTCCACGGAGATCTCCTATGCGTCCCACATCCGCACGTTCTTCTCGGGCTTCCTGCGGCAGTACCCGGGCATCGACCTACGCATCGAGGTGCTGGCAAAGATGCCCCGCGACACCCTCGACCGCTACGACGTCGTCATTTCCCCCTGCAACTACTTCGACCTGCCCGAGGGGAGCCGGGCCGTGCTCGTGCGCAGGCACGAGACCTACCTGGTGCTGCCGGGCGGACATCCGCTGATGTCCCACTCCACCATCGGCCTGCACCAGCTGGCCGGACAGACGCTGCTCGTGCCCTATGCGGACGAGCTCTTCGGCCCCTACGCCCAGAACTGGCAGCTGGCCATGCGGGATTGCGCCCGCAAGCTCAACGCCATGCCGGTGCCGAACCTCTCCACCGCGCTGATGCTCGTCTCTCTGGGCCAGGGCGTGCTGATCGCACCCCGCTACGTGCACGCCCTGGTGCCCTCGGACATCTTTCTGGTGGCCATCTCCAACCCCAACTGCCGCTTCGACGAATACCTCTACGCGGCGCGCCCGGCGGAAAACCCGGCGGCGGAGCTGTTCATCGACGAGTTCCTGCACAGCTTTCCCGTGGAGGCCTGCAAATGATCCGCCGCTGTATGGCGCCTGCGCGGGATCTGGGCGCGCTGCCGGAGGTGCAGGCAAGATTCGTGGAAAAGGCGCGGAAGATCATCTGACATAGATAAACCCGAGGGGCTTGGCTCCCCTCGGGTTTTGCGTTCCGATGAATTTAATTGTTTCCGGGCAGATTGCCCCGGTGGAAGAACACGCGCAGCAGGCCGTCGCTTCCGACGCTGACCTCCGCGTCCACCTCATAGATCTCCCTGAGGAAGCTGGCGGTGAGCAGTTCTTCGGGCGTGCCCACGCCGACGACGCGGCCATCCTTGAGGGCATAGAGCCGGTCGCAGTACATGGCGGCGAGGTTCAGATCGTGAATGGCCGCCACGACGGTGCAGCCCAGTTGCTTCACCGTCTCCATCAGCTGCAGCTGATACTTGATGTCCAGATGGTTGGTGGGCTCGTCCAGCACCAGCAGCGCGGTCTGCTGCGCCAGCGCCCGGGCGATGAGAGCGCGCTGCTTTTCTCCGCCGGAGAGGCTGGAGAAGCCCCTGTCCCGCAGGCCGATCAGCTGCGTCTGCCGGAGGATGCGCTCCACCAGGGCGCGATCCTCGTCGTCGTCCCGCTCCAGCAGGTGCTTGCGGGCCTGACGGCCCATCATCACGACCTCCTCCACGGTGAAATCGAAGCTGCTCTCCCGCTCCTGCACCACCACGGCCATGCGCTGGGCCATCTCGCGGTTGCTCATGGACAGCAGATTTTCGCCCATCAGCGCGATTTCGCCCTTCTGGGGCCGCAGCACCTTGTACACGTTCTTGAGGAAGGTGGACTTTCCGCTTCCGTTCGGGCCGATGATGCCCACAAATTCGCCCTCGGCCAGGGTGAAGTCCACGCCCCGCAGAATCTCATGCTCCCGGACGGCGTAGTGCAGCTCTCTGGTCTTCAGCATGCCTGCACTCCCCCTCACTTGAATTCGTAGCGCCGCACCTTGATCATCCACAGGAACAGCGGCGCGCCCAAAAAGGCGGTCAGAATGCCCACGGGGATCTCCGTGGGGCGGTTGAGCATCCGCGCACCCACGTCCACCCAGATCATGAAGATCGCGCCGCAGAGCGTGGCCAGCGGAACCATGCGCTTGTGATCCGGCCCCACCACCGAGCGCACAAAGTGTGGGATCACCAGGCCCACGAAGCCGATGCAGCCGCTGACGGCCACCGAGGTCGCCGTGAGCAGCGCGGTGATGAGGATCAGCAGCTTGCGCACCAGGTTCAGATTCACGCCCAGCGTAACGGCGGAGCTGTCGCCCATCATCATGGCGTTCAGGGGCTTGGCCATGGCCAGCATCGCCACAAAGCAGGGCGCGATCAGCACCGCCAGCGGCGGCAGATCCGTCCACTTCGCGCTGCCCAATCCGCCCAGCATCCAGAAGGTGGCCTCGCGCACGGCGGCGTCGTCCGGCGCGGTGTAGACGATGTAGTTGGTCATGGCGCTGCACAGCGAGCTGACCGCCACGCCCACCAGCACCAGCCGGATGGGTGTGATGCCGTCCCGGGACTTGGCCAGCGCATACACCAGAAGAATCGAGGTCAGCGCGCCCATGAACGCACCCATGGAGACGGACAGCCGGCCGATGGGCAGATACACGCCCACGATCATGGCCAGCACCGCACCCAGGGATGCGCCGGAGGAGATGCCCAGCACGTAGGGCTCCGCCAGCGGATTCTTGGTGAAGGCCTGCATGCCCACGCCGGACAGGGTCAGCCCCGCGCCCACCAGCATGCCCAGAATCACCCGCGGCGCGCGCAGGAACCACACGATGTTCTGCGTGCTCTCCCGGATTTCACCCAAATCGATGCGATCCCCAGCGCCGAAGAGATCCAGAACCCGATGGAGCATGACCCGCCACACATCCCCGAAGGGGATGGTGACGGAGCCAAGCGCCACGCCCAGCACGATGGAAACCACGAGCAGCGCGGCAAGGATCAGACAGCTGAGGAGCGTGTGCGCCTTGATGGCGCGGCATACGCCCTTCATCGCTTATGCAAAGCAGTCGGGATGGAAGGCCCGGGCGAACTTCTCCACGGTGTCGCCGGTCATGGAGCAGGCGAACACCTCGCACAGCGTCACGGAGATGATGCGGTCATTCTGGATGGCAGAGACGGTGGAGAGGGCCGGATTGTCCTTCAGCTCGGCGATCTTCTGCTCCAGCGGGATGCTGCCGTAGTCGTTGATGACGATCACGTCGGGGTTGCGCTCCACGATCTCTTCCCAGCCAACGGTGGCCCAGGTGGTGTCCAGATCGGAGAAGATGTTCTCGCCGCCGGCGTGGCGGATCAGCGTGGCGGTGAAGTTGTTGCCGCAGGTGAACGCGCCGTTCTCCTGCGCCATGTCATAGACAAAGACCTTCACCGGATCCTCGGCGGACACGGCCTCCTCGGCGGCGGCGATCTGCGCCTGCATGGCGCTGACGATCTCCTCGGCGCGATCCTCCACCTGGAAGATCCTGCCCAGATTGTAGAAGTCCTGATAGACCACGTCCACGTCCGCGCCCACGGTGTAGCCCTCGATGGAGGACAGGGACATGATGCCGTAGCCGCTCAGCGTGTCATGGGTGGTGTTGCGCTTCTCGCTGAAGGAGCTGGAGCGGCCGTAGACGAAGTCGGGCTCCAGGGAGAGAATGGTCTCCAGCTCGATGTAGGTCTCCGCGGCCACGGGAATCCTGTCGTACTCCTCCTGATAGAGGGGATTGATCAGGGAATTGTTGTAGGCGGTGGCAATGATCCTGTCGCCCAGGCCCAGCGCCATCAGCTCGTCGCCAGCACAGGCGTTGGCAGCGATGACCCGCTCGGGAACCTTGTCAAAGGTGACCTCCATGTCCATGTAGGTGGTCAGGGTGAAGGGGAAGGGGGATTCCTCCGCCATCGCGGCGCAGCCCAGCGCCAGAACCAGAGCAAGGACCAGGGCCAGCAGTTGCTTCATGTTCTTCATTTTCTCATACCTCCATTTGCATTCGTTTGCTCCATCCGCACATCCGTGCGAACCGGTCGGGAAATATGGTTTCTCGTCTCCTTTGCATCACAGCAGCTGCACCTGCACAAAAATAGGGCCATTGCAACGCCAAAAAGCATCGCAATGGCCCGTTTTCGCCACAACAAATCAGCTGCAAGAGCTTCACTTCGCCGCTTTCCTCCATGAACCGTGGAGATCCGAAACCGACTTTGCAGGCAAGTCTTCTGGCTCATGGATCATCACTTTCGCAGTCTTCCCGGCCGGACGGCCAGTGACTCTCATGCGTCCGTTCCCCATTTACAGCGGCGGCACCGCGTGGGATTTGCACCCAACTTCCTTATTAAACCCGGACACCCGCAGGGCGAAAGGGTACCTACGTGTGCATTATAGCACCATCCTCATTTCTTTTCAAGCCGAAATTTTCGATAAACCTATTGCTCTGCTTCGTCTCAATAAAAGCATAAAATGCATTTACAATGGTGAGAATCCGTGTTATAATGCATGCATAAAACAGAATACATGGGAGTTCGCAGGTGTCCGCGCGCATCGCGCGGGTGAAAAGGGAACGGAGTGAGAATCTCCGACAGGACCGCTGCTGTGAAGAGG
>SFET01000067.1 GCA_004557125.1 Clostridiales bacterium
CAGCGTATGCGCTCCGTGCTTCTGGGCGGGAATCGTGTAGGACATCTGCCTGCCGCTGGAGGTGGTGGTCACCGTGGCGATCTCCTTGCCGTCCAGCAGGATGTGGACGGTCTTGCTGATGCTGCCCACCGGAACATAGGTAAATCTATTCATATGCAACGAGCTTTGGAGGATACCTCGTTCTGAAATACATCAGAGAGTATGGAAATCCTTTTGTAAAAATTGCATTGCGCTGTCCCGCAGTGAACATGGCAGAGGTTCTGACAAAATCGATCATGAAAAATGACGAACTTGATTTGATACGCAGAGGGAAGAATGTGCAGGTGGGCTTCGACCGGAAAATCGAAGTCAACAATCAGTTTCTGATCGATCTTGAGGAGGGAGATATCCGGAAGTCAGACTACATTGACTTTGCCGAGGACATTCTGATCTTGCATGGAACGAAGGATGAGGTCGTTCCTTTTGACGCGGGGAAACAATTCGCGGACGACAATCTCATAGAGTTTATTCCGGTGGAGAATGCCGATCATAGATTTCAGAATCCGGCTTGCATGGAAATTGCAACGAAGGCTGTATTGGAGTTCTTCGGATTCTGAATGATAGCAGTACCGGGTTTTGTCAGAAGTGTCTGCGGCGAAGCGTCTGCTTACACGCAAGCGCCACGGCATCTGAGATGATTTGACCGCAAATACAGCAAGCCGAAGCAAGCCTTTTATCCGTTGGGGTGTTGCTTCGGCCTGTTTTATTGTCTGACTTTGTATTCTTCGCCCCAATGCCACATGGCATCCAAAATAGGCTTCAGGCTGTAGCCCAGTTCGGTCAGGGTGTACTCCACGCGGGGCGGCACCTCCGCATAGACCTTGCGGCTTAACAGCCCGCTTGCCTCCATATCCCGCAGCTGGGCCGTCAACACCTTTTGTGAAACATGACCAATGGATTTCTTCAATTCTCCAAAGCGCTTGGTTCCGGGCATCAGATCCCGCAGGATCAGAACCTTCCACTTGTCTCCGATCAACATGAGGGTGGTTTCCACCGGGCAGTCAGGCAATTCTCTTGCCGGCACAGTTGCGCTTGTTCTGACATCTTCCATGGCAAATCCTCCAATGGTTTCCTTTTGGTAACTACGGCACAATATTGTGCTTACTTTACGAATTGGATCTACGGTGATATTATACTTCCGGTGAAGGGAAAAAGCAACCTTTCCGGAATCGAAATGCATCGGAGGAAAAACCATGAAAAAAGTCGTCGAATTCCTGCAGGGAAACCCCGTTCAGTACCTCGCCACCGTCAGCCTGGACGGAAAGGCGAAGTGTCGCCCCTTTATGTTCTGCTTTGAGCGGGAGGAAAAGCTATGGTTCTGCACCGGCAACTTCAAGGAGGTCTACAAGGAGCTGCAGGCGAATCCCTACGTCCAGATCAGCGTTTCTTCCCCGACCTATCAGTGGATTCGCCTCAGCGGCAAGGCCGTCTTTGTGGACGACAGGACCATCAAAGAGGCTGCGCTGGAGAATCCCATCGTCAAGGGAAACTATCAGACCGCTGACAACCCGGCCTTTGAAGTGTTCTATCTGGAGGATCCCCATGGCGTGATCGCCGATTTCTCCGGCAATCCTCCCTACGAGTTCTGAGCAAGGACGTTTGCAACAGTCTCCGGCGGAGCATGCGCCGGACTGAATCGCGCGTCTGCACAGCTGTGGACGGACATCTGCAAATGGAGCCTCGCGCCCATAATGGACGCGGGGCTCGCACTATGTCTGAGGATCCGGTTTCGCAGGGGTCAGCCGCGCCGGATGCGCAGGGTCCTGACCTCAAAGGCGCGGAAATGAAGCGGCACACGGCCATCCCGAAGCGGCAGATCTTCGGCCGGGTTCTCCAGCATATCGCAGGCACAGACCGAAGCAGCGGGCATGTTCAGCGTCAGCACCGCGTCACAGCTGGCGTGTTTGCTCTCGTACAGGCGAAGGATGACATCGCCGCTGCCGTCCTCGGCGGCCTTCACGGTCTCCACGATCACATTGGGCGCGTCCACGGACAGCAGCGAGAACGTCTCCGCAGCGCCGTCTGCGACGGTCACGGGCACGTTCAGCTCGTAGCCCGCGCGCACCACGCCGGATTCCACGAAGGGACCGTTCCAGAGGTAGTAGCTGTAAGTGAAGCGGTGCTGACCCTGATCGGCGTGCAGATCGGGACTGGTGGGCGCGCGCAGCAGCGTCAGCGCGATCTCGTCGCCCAGCATGCTCACGCCGTACTTGCAGTCGTTGAGCACCGCCGCGCCGCGGTTCTCCTCGCACAGCGCGGTGTAGCGATGGTTGCACACCTCGAAGCGGTCCGCGTCGTAGGGACGGCTGCGGTGGGTGGGGCGCTTGATGAAGCCGAACTGGATCTCGTTGATGCCCTCCTCGGCGTGGATACCGGTGGGGAAGGCCACCTTCAGCAGGCGGTGCTTCTCGTGCCAGTCCACCTGCGTCTCGAAGTTGATCTGCATGGAATCGGCCTCCAGGGAGATGCGCTGCGTCCAGTCGGAGGTATCCACCCGGCGCTTCACCTCCACTACGGCCCGCCAGGGCGTTGCCTCCACCAGGGAGATGTCGCCTTCCTCTTCCAGCGCTACGGGACAACAATCGTAGTTGCTGTCGATGTCCCAGGCGTCAAACAGCCGCGGCACATCCTTGTACAGCTTCAGTACATTGGCTTTGCCGTTGATGCGGCTGTGCCCCTGCGCATCCCGGCACTCGATGAGTTCGCCCCGGGCATTGATGCGCAGCGTCAGCAGGCCGTTGCCCAGCACAACCTCGTCCTTCTCCATTTCGGCGGTTACGGGCACATCCGGCAGGCTTTCGTCCACCCTGGAGCTCCAGCCGCAGGGAGGTATGGTCACGCGACCGTAGCCGCGCTCCGTTTTGACCAGCAACCTGCGGGGCCAGGACAGGCTGTTGAAGTAAGTCTTGCCCGATCCGGAGATGAGACTGCGGCAGGCACCGTCCGTGATGGCTGTTGCGTCGGACAGGACTTCGTCGTGCAGCCTGCAAGCCTCCTCGTACACCCGCGCGATGCTGCTGCCCGGCAGGATGTCGTGGAACTGGTTGAACAGCACGCCCTTCCAGCAGCGATCCAGCGCTTCATAGGGATAGGCGAGGCGGTCCTGCGCTGCCACCGACCAGATTTCGGCCTCGCGCAGCGCCAGTTCGCACTTGCGGTTGCCGCGCTTGACGGCGGCCTGGCTGGTGTAGGTGCCGCGGTGGCACTGGAAGTACAATTCGCCCACGTAGCGGTTGGCGGGGGCGCCATCCTGCGCACAGTCCGCGAAGAATTCCATGGGCCCCTCAAAGGCCACCCGGGGCGCGCCCTCAAGATCCTTTTCGCGCCGCACATATTCGATGTGGTCGCGGCAGGGTCCGCCGCCGCCATCGCCGTAGCCGAAGGGAAGCAGAAAGCGGCTCAAATCGCGCTTCTGCACGCGGTCGCGCCAGCGGCCGGCAACCGTGGCCACATCCGTACGGGAGGTGTAGTCCGTGTGCAGGAAGGTGGTGATTTCGCTGCCATCCATGCCCTGCCAGGTAAAGTAGTGGTAGGGGAAGCGATCGGAGCCGTTGTAGGTCCAGAAGATCTTCTGGGTGGTCAGGTATTCCACGCCGCAGCCCCTGAGGATCTGTGGCAACGCGGCGCTGTAACCGAAGCTGTCCGGCAGCCACAGCAGGCGGCAGTCCACGCAGAACTCCTCCCGATAGAAGCGCTTTCCGTGGAGAATCTGCCGGATGAGGCTCTCGCCGGAGGTCATGTTGGTGTCCGGCTCCACCCACATGCTGCCGTCGGCGATCCACTGACCGGCACGGATCTTCTCCTTCACGCGTGCGTAGAGCTTGGGATAGAGCTGCTTGCAGATGAGGTAGGTCTGGGGCTGGCTCTGGATGAACTTGTAATCGGGGTAGAGCTCCATCAGGCGAAGCTGCTGGGCGAAGGTGCGGGCCACCTTGCGCTGGGTCTCCCGATAGGGCCACAGCCAGCAGACGTCGATGTGTGCGTTGCCGATGGCCGCGAAGCGGGGCATGGTGCTGCCGTTGCATGCCTCCAGGGCCGGCCGGAGCAGCTCCCGCGCGCGCACATAGTCGCGCAGGCGATCCTCCCGGGGCTGTTCAAAGTCCACCGCAAGCGTGAAGGCCTCCAGGGCCTCCTCCAGTCTTGCCGCGCGAAGGGAGGTCTCGTCCGTCACGGACAGCAGGTCGCGCAGCGTGGTCACGTCCAGCCACAGCTGATAGGCCTCCTCGTGCCAGACGCCCCATGTGCTCCTGCCGATCACCTGGCGCGGCTCCTGCGGATCCCGGGGTTCGTAATCGCCCTCGCGCACGGGCCCGGTGGCGCAGGTGTTGAACGTGCGCTCCGGATAGTCGTGGCCCGCATAGGCCTCCATCAGCAGGTGGAACCGCTGTCCGGGACGACCGTCGCTGGTCAGGATCTGGTCGCAGATGTAGTGGTGGGGCACATGTACCCACTCCGCGCGGCGGGTTCCGAACACCTCGCCATCCACGAACAGCGTGGCTTCGCCGCCCGCGCGCAGATCCATTACGATGCGCTGTCCCTGTGCGCGCCCGTCCAGTGTGATGTCGCCGCGCAGCCAGCAGTACTCCCAGGTGCGTCCCCAGGCTGTACCCACGGGCATGGGCGCGAATCTGTGCCGCTCCGCTGCTTCGGGATCGAGCATATCATAGGTGCAGAAGCCCTCCAGAGGGATCTCTCCCAGCGGCTCATAGAATTCCTTCTCCAGGGTGGCCAACCAGTTCTCCAGACGACGTTCCCATTCCGGACGCATGCGCAGAACCCCTCCTTGTACGAGCATTGGTTTGCTGAAATTTTACCACATGCAGCCGCTTTATACAAGATCGATTCCGCGTATGGGAATGGAGCCTATTTGTACAACGTGAACAAGCCTATGTCCGTACCACTCATCATTGCCGCAGCAAGTGCATGATCCGGCCTCCGAAGGAAACACAGGTGGTGTACATCGGGCCTGCATTGTGGACGTTATATTTTGTTAAGACAATATGTGAATGGCGTTATATTCCGCGCGCTTTCCAACGATTTCACGGCCCTTCAATTGACGCTTTTTGCCCGCAATGCTATTATAACAGATGTGAAAGGATGCTTTCTTCCCATATATCTTCTTGATCTATTTTGGGAAAGGGGATACGGGAAGGGTGCGTGATTCGAGATTCAGTGGGCGCGATGGGAGCGTGGCTGTTTCCTCACAATCGAAGAGCATATGAGGCGGCTGTATAGCTGCTGAAGGAGACGGGCCGTGCGGAGGTGGTACATCCCACCGGCATGGGCAAGTCTCTTGTCGACTCTCAGCTTGCAGAAGGACGGATTTTGTGGCTGCCACATTGTCCAAACCTGGCAGGAAGTCTGTGCCCGCACTGTGGGTATGGCGCCGGAAAATGTCCGCTTTTGCGGTGCGCAAGCCTGGAGGCGCTGGATAGCTGAGAACAACATTTACAAAGGGGTCGAAGGAAATGGAACTTCGGGAGAATGCGGTCGCGTGTGAGGGCGCACAGCCGCAGCGGGAGATGCTGGATCGCGAAGCCGTGGTGCATGCGCGGGGCGCCTACTGGCGGGTGCGCCGGGCACAGGACATCGTATTGTCGCTGATTGCGCTGATCGTGCTGGCGGTTCCGATGCTGCTGATCGCCCTGGCGATCGTCATCGACAGCCCGGGTGCGGGTCCGATTTTCGTGCAGGAGCGCGTGGGCCGGGACGGCAAGCCGTTCCGTTTCTACAAATTCCGCTCCATGGTGCCGGACGCCGAAGCGAAGCTG
>SFET01000029.1 GCA_004557125.1 Clostridiales bacterium
TCCCTGCCCACTTTCTTGCTCTGTTATGAATTGGTTAAATGCAGCCCCCGCTCCTGCAACCCCTTCGAAGGGGTTGACTTTTCATAGTTGGTCTTTCAATACTGCGGGCGCAGCCGCGAAGTGTACCAAATTAACCCTATTATACACTTCTTATACGCTTCCCGTCAAGCGGATGCGGAATTTCTAATCTTTCGGGATGAAAAAACCCGCCTCGCGGATGCAAGACGGGCTTGTGAGACAGTGACATAGGCCAAAGGAAAGCCGCATTTGCGGTGCAAGGGATTCAGGCCTCTTGTTCGGAACGCCGCAACGCAAGACGCGCGTGCGGGAGGGGCCGTATAGAAGTACGTCCTTGTGTCCGTTCGACAAATTGGAATTTGTCGATCTGTCAAAAGTTGAACCTGATTCTAAGGTCATTTAAGTAATCAATATGTCCCGGGCATCGTTTGCTGTTTTGTAAGGCAATTTCATAGTATTTGTCAAATAATTCCTTCGCTTTCTGCAAATCATTCTGATGTCCGTATATCATAGCTTCTTCCAATAATATTAAATGATCATTCAATGCGTCAAACCAGGGATATTCTCTTCGATAATTCAAAACAGCTTCTCTACTTGATAAAATATCAAACACAGGCAGCACATCATTCTCAATTTCATGAATAATATCGCTGCATATTTCGCTGACATCTTTGTAAAGGTTATAAACCTTTTCTCCTTTGATATTTTTTGCGTTTACGATTCCCAATCTTGTTCGCAGATTGCACTCATATTCATGATAATAGGTTTTATTATTCACGACGTGAAACTGCCTTTCAAAGCATTCGGGAATTCTGATTCCGATATTGACAGATAATAAGTGTGTGGCATCACGGTAAGCCTGACCGCATTGAAAATTTATGACTTGAGAAATATCATCCGACACGAATCTGTGCAAAGTACGCCCGTGTTTTGTGAATCCTATTGGTTTAACTATCTTATACACTTCAGATTCAATATGGTTAATCTGTTGTGTTACGAAGCTTTTTTCCATTATTTCCCTCCGCAACTTCCGATTTGCAGCTTTGTCAGCTGCCATATTATCACAGAACAGCAACAAAAACAAGAACAGCCACAGCAGAGCAAACTGCTGCGGCTGTCCCATGAACGCTGCCCATTTGAGAGGCGGGTTCGGTACTTGTCGATTAAAGAATCTTTGCCAGGAATTCCTGGGTGCGCTGGTTGCGGGGATGATTGAAGATGGTGTAGGGGGTGCCCTCCTCGAGAATCTGGCCGCCGTCCATGAAGATCACGCGGTCGCCCACCTCGCGGGCGAAGCCCATTTCGTGGGTGACGACCACCATGGTCATGCCCTCGTTGGCCAGGGCCTTCATGACCTCCAGCACCTCGCCGACCATCTCGGGATCGAGGGCGGAGGTGGGCTCGTCGAAGAGCATCACCTCGGGCTCCATGCACAGCGCGCGCACGATGGCGATGCGCTGCTTCTGTCCGCCGGAGAGCTGGCTGGGATAGGCGTTGGCGCGGTCGGCAAGGCCCACGCGCTTGAGCAGCTCCATGGCCTTGGCCTCGGCCTCGGCCTTGGACTTCTTGAGCAGCTGGATGGGCGCGACGGTCATGTTGCGCAGCACGGTCATGTTCGGGAAGAGGTTAAAGTGCTGGAACACCATGCCCATCTTCTGGCGGTGGAGGTTGATGTTCACCTTGGGATCGGTGATGTCCACACCCTCGAAGGTGACGGTGCCGCCGGTGGGGATCTCCAGCAGGTTCAGGCAGCGCAGGAAGGTGGACTTGCCGGAGCCGGACGGCCCGATGACCACCACCACCTCGCCGCGGTGGATGTCGGTGGAGACGCCCGCCAGGGCGTGAATCTTGTTGCCGGTATCAAAGACCTTCTTCAGGTCGCGAACCTGGATGATGGTTTCAGTGGTCACTGTTGCGCAGCCTCCTTTCCAGTATGCCCACCAGCTTGGTGAAGAACATGACCAGCGCCAGATAGATCAGCGCGACGGCGATCAGCGGCATGAACGGGGAGTAGGTGCGGCTGCGGATGATGTCCGCGCCCTTGGTCAGATCCGCCACGGCCACATAGCCCGCGACGGAGGTCTCCTTCAGCAGGGCGATGAACTCGTTGGCCAGGGAGGGCAGCACGTTCTTGATGACCTGGGGGATGACGATGAAGCGCATCGTCTGCACATAGTTGAAGCCCAGGCTGCGGCCGGCCTCAAACTGGCCATTGTCGATGGACATGATGCCGCCGCGGACGATCTCGGCCACGTATGCGCCGGAGTTCAGGCCGAAGGCCAGCGCCGCCACCAGCGTGCCGTTGTCCGAGGAGGCAAAGATGACGAAGTAGATGATCATCAGCTGCACCACCACAGGCGTGCCGCGCAGCACGGTCAGGTACACGCGGCAGAAGCCGTTCGCAATGCCGAACAGCCTGCGGCCCAGCGTCTTGCGCGCGCCCTCTTTGGTCTTGTCGTAGGTGGAGCGCACCATGGCGATGACCACACCG
Source organism: Clostridiales bacterium (assembly GCA_004557125.1). Taxonomy (GTDB): domain Bacteria; phylum Bacillota; class Clostridia; order Christensenellales; family Aristaeellaceae; genus SFTH01. The sequence goes on from SFET01000029.1 coordinate 2,510, forward strand.
ATGGCGATGCCCAGCAGACACGCCAGCAGCGTGATCAGCAGCGTCGTGCCCAGTCCATTCAGCAGATACCTCCAGCGGTTTCCCTGCACAAAGTTCAGGATGAAATCCGCCTTCAGCTTTTCAAACCACGCTTGCACGGTTTCTTGTCCTCCTTAATCGTTGCTTCCATACAGCAGGAATAGGAAGCGCGGCTGCGCTTCCCATTCCTGAACGCATGCTCCGTCTGCAATCAGGCGGCGATGTACTTGTCGATGATGGCCTGCACGGTGCCGTCCGCGATCAGCTCCTCCAGGGCGGCGTTGATCTTCGCGGTCAGCTCGCTGTCCTTGGCCAGCGCAATGGCGTAGTCCTCAACGGCGTACTCGGTGTCCAGAATCTTCAGACCCTCGTTGGCTTCCACATACTTCAGTGCGGGCTGGTTGTCGATGACTACGCAGTCCACCTTGCCGGAGGTCAGCGCCAGCACAGCGTCCGTGCCGTTCTTGTAGCGCTCGATGGTGCCCAGACCTGCTTCCTCAATGTCGCCGGAGCAGTAGATGTCGCCGGTGGTGCCCTGCTGCACGCCGATCTTATGGTTTGCACCCTCGGCGAAGAGGTCGTCAACGCTGGTGATTTCGCTGTCTTCCTTGACGATGACGGACTGGATGCCGGTGGCGTAGCTGGTGGTGAAGTCCACGCTCTGCAGGCGCTCCTCGGTCACGGTCATGCCGGCCATGCCGAAGTCGATCTTGCCGGTGGTGACGGCGGGGATGATGGCGTCAAAGTCCATGTCCACGATCTCCAGCTCGCAGCCCAGCTTTGCGCAGATGGCCGCGGCGACCTCAGCGTCGATGCCCACAACCTCGCCAGTCGCGTCGTCGTAGAACTCGTAGGGCGGGAAGGTCGCGTTGGTGCCCATCTTCAGGGTCTCTGCCATGGCCATGCCGGTCAGGCTCAGCATGCAAATCAGCGCAATTGCCAGAATCTTCTTCATGATATTTGCCTCCAAACTTTCTTGCCGGATCTTTCGCACTCCGGATGATGAATGTATTATACAACCCATTCGAATAAAATGCAACGGATTCCCAAAATATTTAACCAAATATGCACAATATGCGAATATTCATGCATATATTCAGCTTTGCCCGGCATTTCAGGGGGTGCTTCCAACGGAAATTTGCGGAAACAGCCCCGTTCGAGCGGCGTGCCTGGGCGAAACGTCGCGAAGCATTCGCATATTTATTCAGGCATAAAATGTATAAAACCAACGCATATGCAAAAAGCGCCCCGCATGGGGCGCTTTGGCGGGGCGGCTTCAGTCCTCGTAGATGAAGCTGTGCAGCAGGCTTGCGTTCTTCTCAAAATTGGGCTTGATGCACCAGATGCCGTCGTAGGTGCCGGATTCGAAGGTGCCGTCGGCGGGCGCGCGGAACTCCTCCACGGAATTGAGATCCAGCTTCATGCCCACCGTGGCGATGGTCATGATTTCGGGCAGGCTCAGGTTGGTGTCCACATAGCCCATCAGGGTGGTGACGATGGTCAGCAGCGTGCCGGCGCTGGCGCCGTTCTTGATCTTGTCGGCCATGGCGAGGAGCACGGTGCGCTGGCGTTCGGTGCGCACATAGTCGCTGTCGATCTTGCGGATGCGGGCGAAGGCCGTGGCCTGGTTGCCGTTGAGGTGCACGTTTTCGCCGCTCTGCTGCAGCTGCTCCATGCCGGAGAGGGGCGAGAGGTCGAACAGGCCCTTGTTGAGCGCCTTGCGCTCCTCCTCCGTCACATCCACCTCCACGCCGCCCAGCAGGTCGATGATCTCGGCGATGCCCTCCATGCTGATCAAGGCGTAGTCGCTGATGTCCATGCCGAAGCTCTCGTTGATGGCGCGGATGGTGAGCTCGGGTCCGCCCACGGCGCACAGCTCGGTGAGCTTGCGGTGGCCCTTGGAGCCGGGAACCGGGATCCAGGTGTCGCGCATCAGCGAGGTGAGCTTCACCTTGCCCGTGGCCTGGTTGATGGAGACGATGATCATCGAATCCGTGCGCTGGTAGCTGTTCTTGGTGTAGGAATCGCAGCCCAGCAGCAGCACGTTCCACCATTCGCCGGATGCACCGGCGGTGCTCTGTTCGTCTGCAGCGACGGCGGCGGCCCATTCGTCATCGCTGACCGTGTCCGCGAGTGCGGCCAGCGGGGTGAGCAGCAGCGCCGCCACCAGCAGCGCCGCAAGGTATTTGCCCAGTATCTTTTGCATTTTTTCCTCCGTGTCGCCCACGTGGGCGCATCATTCGTTTCAGTTCGCTTCCATTATAACAAGCGCCCCTGAATTTGCAAGGCCTGCGCGAAAAATAATCCGCACATGTCATGCTCCTGTACGAATTCCTCCGCGTAAACCGCAGCGCAACTTAGACGCAGCGCCCGCGGCAAAGTTCCCGCCGGAAAAAGATTCCGGCGCCGGACGCAAGCGGGGAGCCGGCACATGCCGACTCCCCAACCCAAAAGCGCGTCATTTTTTCGCGTACTTGTAAATCTGATCGATCACATTGTCGATGCCGTTGGCGGTCTGCTCCCGATCCATGGCGTCGAAGAAGCTGCCGCGGTCGCGGTAGAGATCCACCACCTCGCGCATCAGGGTCTCGGGGGTCATCTCCGCCTGGTCGAGCACGCGGCTGAGTCCACGGCTGCGGAAGGATTCGGCGTTGAGCACCTGATCGCCCCGGCTCACCTCGGCGGGATAGGGAATCAGCAGCGCGGGCTTGCGCAGGGCCAGGATCTCGCTGAGGGCGTTGGAGCCGGCGCGGGAGATCAGCAGATCGGCGCAGGCGTAGGCGTCGGCCATCTCCCTGTCGAGGTATTCGCACTGCACGTAGTTCTTCGTGCCCTCGTGATCCGCCGAAAGGTTGCCCTTGCCGCACAGGTGCAGCACCTGGAAGGTCTCGGTGAGGCTGGGCAGCGCGGCGCGCACGCATTCGTTGATGGCCTGGGCTCCGGAGGAACCGCCCACCACCATCAGCACCGGCAGATTGGCGTCGAAGCCGAAGTACTTCAGGCCGCGCTCCCGGTCGCCCTGAAGGATCTCCTCGCGAATGGGAGAGCCGGTGTACACGCCCTTGCCCTTGGCATGCTTCACGGCCTCGGGGAAGGTGCAGCACTGCACCGAGGCGAAGGGCAGGCACAGCTTGTTGGCCAGGCCCGGCGTGAGGTCAGATTCGTGGGTCACCACGGGCACGCGGTTGAAGTGCGCACCGTACACCACGGGCACGGACACGAAGCCGCCCTTGGAAAAGACGACGTCCGGCTTGATCTTGCGGATGATATTGGTCGCCTGGGCAATGCCCTTGATCACGCGAAAGGGATCGGAGAAGTTCTTGGGGTCGAAGTAGCGGCGCAGCTTGCCCACCGCCACGCAGTGGTACTGCACGCCCTCCACATGGGAGATCAGTTCCTGTTCAACACTGTTCGCGGCGCCGATGTAATGAATCTCCCAGCCGTCTCGCTGCAGGCGTGGGATCAGCGCCAGGTTGGGCGTAACGTGCCCACCGGTGCCGCCGCCGGTCATCACAATTTTCTTCATTTCAAAAGCCTCCGGGTGGTCGATTGTCGCGACGGGGCTCCAGAGAAAAAATCCCCATCCCCGCCTAGTATAGATTATAGCATCGAAAATATGAAATGTTTTTATCTTGCTGTAAAAGTTCTTTTGTTTTATGCCGAAATGCGCTATTATAATGGGAGACGATCTATCCCGGAGGTGGAAAATGAGTTATCAGGCACTGTACCGCGCGTGGCGGCCCCGCAGCTTCTCCGAAATCTGCGACCAGGACGCCGTGGTGCGCACCCTGAAGCGCCAGGTGGAGACCGACCGCATCGCCCACGCCTACCTGTTCTGCGGCACCCGCGGCACGGGCAAGACCACCGCGGCGAAGGTGCTCTCCCGGGCCGTGAACTGTCTGCATCCCGTAAACGGCGATCCCTGCGGCGAATGCGAGATCTGCCGGACGCTGGAGCAGGAGACCTGCATGGACGTGCAGGAGATCGACGCCGCCTCCAACACCAGCGTGGACGACATCCGCGAACTGCGCGACAAGATTCAGTACCCGCCGACGATGTGCCGCTACAAGGTGTACATCATCGACGAGGTGCACATGCTCTCCACCGGCGCATTCAACGCCCTGCTCAAGACCCTGGAGGAGCCGCCAAGGCACGCGGTGTTCATCCTGGCCACCACCGAGCCCCAGAAGCTGCCGGCCACGATCCTCTCCCGCTGCCAGCGCTTCGACTTCCACCGCATCCGCGTGGAGGCCATCGTGAGCCGCCTGAACGTGGTGCTGAACGGCATCGGCCGCAGCGCGGAGCTGGAGGCGCTCAATGAGATCGCCCGGGCGGCGGAGGGTGCGATGCGCGACGCGCTGAGCCTGCTGGACGTGTGCCTGTCGTTTACCGAGGGCGCCGTCACGGCGCAGCTGGCGCGGGACGTGCTGGGCACCACCGGCCGGGACTTCATGTTCGAATTTGCCGACGCGCTGATCGCCTACGACGCTTCGGCGGCGCTGGGCATGATCGACGACGCCATGCGCCGAGGCGGCGACCCCAGGGTGTTCTCCCTGGACGCAGCCAACCACCTGCGGGGCGTGCTGCTGGCGGAGGCCGCCGGCGCGCAGCTGGATCGGATCCTGGAGGTCACGCCCGAGGACGCGCAGCGCTTCCGGGAGCAGGCCCGGCATGCCTGCCGGTCGCAGCTGATGCGCGCCATGGAGCTGTTTTTGCGGGTGGAGAGCGAGATGAAGTGGGCCACCCAGCCCAGGACGATGCTGGAGCTTGCGGCGGTGCGCGCCTGCCAGCCCGAGGCGGAGGAGGACAGCGACCTGCGGGAGCGCCTGGATCGCATGGAGAAGCGCATCGAGAGCGGCAGCATCGCCGTCGCAGCGCCCGCAGCCGGACCGGATGCCGCCGCCGCGCCGGTGCAGCAGGCCGGGGGTGGGAAGAAACCGGCCCCCGCGGCGAAGATCTCCGCACCGGCAGCCGTGCCGCCGCCGGAGTACCTGGCCGGAATTGAGAAGTTCGCCGCCGAGAACAGCAATGTCAGGCGCATGCTGGAGAAGATGCAGTTCGCGGGCATTGAGGACGGCGTGGTGACGGTGGCCTTCGGCAAGGACGGCATCATGGTGCGGCGCGTGCTGGAGGCAAAGCAGGGGCTGATCGAGGCCGCGCTGAGCGACGCGTTTGGCGCGCCGATGCGCCTGCGGATGGTGAACGAGGGCCAGACGGCCGCCGCAAAGCCCACCGCCGATGCCCGGCGGGTGATCGAGCAATCCTACGACGTCTTTGGCCGGGACAAGATCGACCTGACGGACTGAATTCTGTATGGATAGAATGACTGAAACCCACGGCGGGCACCGCGCCCGGCTGCGGCAGAAGGTGCGGGATCAGGGCCTGGAGGCGCTGGCGCCCCACGAGATCATGGAATTTCTGCTGTACTACGCCATTCCCCGCCAGGATGTGAACGCCCTGGCCCACCGGCTGATCGAACGCTTCGGCAGCGTGGAGGCCGTGCTCCATGCCGAGGTGCCGGAGCTGATGCAGGTGGAGGGCATGGGCAGGCGCAACGCCGAATACCTTGCCCGGGTGGGCGAGGCCGCATCCGCCTGCGCCGCGCTCACGCCGGAGGATCGCCTGCCCGTTACCAACTTTCTCGAGGTGTTCCGCTATGCCGCGACCCTGGCGCGCAGGCTGCCGCCGCCCTGCTTTGTGCAGATCTGCCTGGATCGGGAGCTGCGCGTGCTGTACCAGCGCACGCTGTGCCCGTCCCGGGCCTGGGGCGAGCCCGCGACGCTGCGGGAGGCGCTCTCGGACGTGCTGTCCACCGGGGCGCGCAACGTGATCCTGATGGAGTTCGTCGGGCGGCTGAACAGCGTGCCGGAGGACTACGATCTGGAGCGCGCACAGGCCTATGCGGCGGCGCTCGGGGCGGCGGAGTGCACGCTGCTGGATCTGCTGATCGTGGGCGATTCCGGCGCGTGCAGCCTGCGGCAGATGGGCAGAATACCGGATCATGACCTCAGCGCGCGATCGTGCGGCCTGCGGGAGCGCTATCTGAGCGCCGTCGGGGACGGGATCGCCGCGCTGAAAACCGATTGCATTCCGACGGTGACGAAGGAGGAAGAGGATGCTGTTGCAGATTGAGGGCGCAATTCTTATGTGGATTCAGAATCACCTGCGCTGCGCCACGCTGAACCCGGTGATGATCGTGATTACCTCCCTTGGAAACGGCGGCGCCTTCTGGATCGCGCTGACGGTGCTTCTGCTGATCTTCAGGCGCACCCGCCGGATCGGCGTGTACTGCGCCGCGTCCATGCTGCTGACGCTGCTGGTGGTCAATGTAGCCGTCAAGCCCCTGGTGGCGCGCACCCGGCCCTACGAGCTGATCGAGGGCCTGCAGATCCTGGTGTCCCGGCCGCACGATTACTCCTTCCCCTCGGGGCACAGCGCCAATTCCCTGTCCTGCGCCTGGACGATCTTCCGCCTGGCGCCGAGGAAGTACGGCGTGCCAGCGCTGGTGCTGGCCGTGCTGATCTGCCTGTCCCGGCTGTATGTGGGCGTGCACTTCCCCACGGATGTGCTCGTCGGCGCGGCCGTCGGCATCGCCCTGAGCGCACTCTCCACGCGCGCGCTGCGGCGCATTTTTGCAGGAAAAGCTGTGGAAGATTCCGGAAAATGAATTCCGGCAGGCGCGTAAATATTTTATGGCGCGTTCAGAACCTCTTGAACAAAACCGCCCTTCATGTTATACTTTATGTTGTAAACGTCTTTTTATTATAAAAGACAAATAAAAGGAGGAAAATCAAAGTGAAGAAGTTGCTCGCAATTCTCCTGGCTCTGGTTCTCGCCCTGGCGGCATGCTCCGCATTCGCCGAGGTCGTCAACCCCGATGACATCGAAGATACCATGACCTCTGCGGACGGCACCTATGAGCTCGCCTTCGTTACCGACGTCGGCCAGCTGAAGGACAAGTCCTTCAACCAGGGCACCTGGAACGGCGTGAAGGCTTACGCTGTTGCCAACGGCCTGTCCTACAAGTACTATCAGCCCGCCAATGGCGATCAGGCCACTGACGATGACCGCTATGACGCCATGAAGGCCGCCGTCGAGGGCGGCGCGAAGGTCGTCGTGTGCGCCGGCTTCATGCAGGAGGCCGCGCTGACCAAGGCTGCCACCGAGTATCCGGAAGCGAAGTTCATCTTCATCGACGGCTATCCGATCGGCCTGGACAATGTCGCTCCCATCGCCTTCAAGGAGGAGCAGAGCGGCTACTTCGCCGGCTACGCGGTCGTCATGGACGGCTTCACCAAGCTGGGCTTCTGCGGCGGCGGCGGCGGAACCAATCCGGCATGCTGCCGTTACGGCTACGGCTTCGCGCAGGGCGCTGAGGCTGCTGCTGCCGAGCTGGGCGTCGAGGTCGAGCTGAAGTACTCCTGGCAGTACGGCGCTTCCTTCTCCGCTTCCCCCGAGCTGCAGACCATGGCCAAGGGCTGGTATGAGACCGGCACCGAGATCATCTTCTCCTGCGGCGGCTCCATGTTCGCCTCCATCGCCGCGGCCGCTGCCGAGAACGACGGCTATGTGGTCGGCGTCGACGTTGACCAGTCCTTCGAGTCCGACACCGTCGTGACCTCCGCGCTGAAGGGTCTGAGCAACGCCACCGAGTGGGCGATCGCCAAGTGCTATGACGGCACCTTCGAGGAGATCGGCGGCATCGCCACCAGCCTGGGCGTCAACGACAACGCTGTCGGCCTGCCCACCGAGACCTGGTCCTTCGAGACCTACACCGTCGAGCAGTACGAGGCCGCTCTGGAAGCTGTGAAGAACGGCGAGCTGACCATCGACGATCAGGCTCCCACCGAGGGCGCCATCGCCGACGTCGCGTTCGAGCACGTGACCATCGACTACGTCTGATCCACTCCCGCGCTGCGGCTCCGGTCGCACGCAGAAGCGTCCCGCTCCCGATTCGGGGGCGGGATTTTTTGCATTTGCGGGGATCTGGGCCGTCACGTTTGCCGGCGGCGCCCGTGGGCAAAATATGTCTGTGGATTTCCTGCATTCGTGTCTTGCAATTTCCCGCCGAAAACAATATAATGATTCTATGTAAACCTGCTACGAATTGACGGAAAGGGAGGTGACAGCATGGACAACGCGCCCCAGTATGTAATTGAAATGCTCCACATCACCAAGGAGTTCCCCGGCATCAAGGCCAACGACGACATCACATTGCAGCTGCGCAAGGGCGAAATCCATGCTCTGCTCGGCGAGAACGGCGCCGGCAAGTCCACTTTGATGAGCGTCCTGTTCGGCCTCTATCAGCCGGAGGAGGGCGTCATCAAGAAGGACGGCAAGGAGGTTCAGATCAACAACCCCAACGACGCCACCGCGCTGCACATCGGCATGGTGCACCAGCACTTCAAGCTGATCGACGTGTTCACGGTGCTGGACAACATCATCCTCGGCGCGGAGGATACGAAGCTGGGCTTCCTTCAGAAGAAGGAGGCGCGGCGCAAGGTGCTGGAGCTGTCCGAGCGATACGGCCTGAAGGTGGACATCGACGCCAAGATCGAGGACATCACCGTGGGCATGCAGCAGCGCGTGGAGATCCTCAAGATGCTCTACCGCGACAACGAGGTGCTGATCTTCGACGAGCCCACCGCCGTGCTCACCCCCCAGGAGATCGAGGAGCTGATGGACATCATGCGCAGCCTCACCAAGGAGGGCAAGAGCATCCTGTTCATCTCCCACAAGCTGAACGAGATCATGGAGGTCTCCGACCGCGTGACCGTGCTGCGCAAGGGCAAGTACGTGGGTACCGTGGAGACCAGGAACACCACCAAGGCGGAGCTGAGCCGCATGATGGTCGGCCGTCCGGTGCAGCTGGAGGTGGAGAAGGGCGAGGCCCATCCCACCGAGCCGGTGCTGGAGGTCAGGAACCTGCATGTGACCAGCAAGCTGTACAAGAAGGACGCCGTAAAGGACGTGAGCTTCACCGCGCGCAAGGGCGAGATTCTGTGCATCGCCGGCATCGACGGCAACGGTCAGACCGAGCTGGTGCACGCGCTGACCGGCCTGGAGAAGGCCGCGTCCGGCAGCGTCACCCTGTGCGGCAAGGACATCACCCACGCCTCCATCCGCGCCCGCAGCGCCGCGGGCATGAGCCACATTCCGGAGGACCGCCACAAGCACGGCCTGATTCTGGACTACACCCTGGAGCAGAACATGGTGCTGCAGAAGTACTATGAGCCCCGCTTCCAGAGCCACGGCTTCATCCGCTTCGACGAGGTTCGCAAGTACGCCGAGGACCTGATCGCGCAGTACGACGTGCGCTCCGGCCAGGGCCCCATCACCGTGGTCCGCAGCATGTCCGGCGGCAACCAGCAGAAGGCCATCATCGCCCGGGAAATCGACCGCGATCTTCCGCTGATCGTGGCCGTGCAGCCCACCCGCGGCCTGGACGTGGGCGCCATCGAGTACATCCACAAGCAGCTGGTGGCCCAGCGCGACGAGGGCAAGGCCGTGCTGCTGGTCTCCCTGGAGCTGGACGAGGTCATGAACCTGTCCGACCGCATCCTGGTGATGTATGAGGGCGAAATCGTGGGCGAATTCGATCCCAGAGAGGTCACCGTCGAGGAACTCGGCCTGTACATGGCCGGCGCAAAGAAGCAGGGGAAGGGGGAGAACGCATGAAGACGAAGCTGGCTTCCATCTGGCACAAGGACGGCACCCGCTCGGTGCTGGCGTCCCTGCTGTCCATCCTCATCGGCCTGGCCGCAGGCGCGCTGGTCATCCTGATCGTGGGCCTGTTCAATCCGTCGCTGGGTCTCAAGAGCGCCTGGGAGGGCATCCGCCTGGTGATCTTCGGCCTGTTCTCCACCGGCCGCAGCGCCGCCGGCAGCCTCACCTTCGGCTTCAACCCGGCCAGCGTGGGCAACATGCTCTTCCGCGCCACGCCGGTGATTCTCACCGGTCTCTCCGTGGCCGTCGCCTTCAAGACCGGCCTGTTCAACATCGGCGCGCCCGGACAGTATCTGGCGGGCACCGCCGCAACGCTGTTCATCGCGCTGGGCATCCCCTCCACGCAGATGGCCATTCCCGGCGTGAACCCCAGCTCCATCCCGCCGATGGTGGTGTGGTTCCTGGCGCTGCTGGGCGGCATGGCTGCGGGCGCGCTCTGGGGCGTGATCCCCGGCCTGCTCAAGGCCTTCCTGAACATCAACGAGGTGCTGGCCTGCATCATGACCAACTGGATCGCGGCCAACGTGGTCACCTGGGTGTTCGAGGTCTCCAACTTCAAGAACATCGTGGAGAACACCAAGACCAGCTACATCTACAAGACGACGATCAACGGCGTGGCCACGCCGAAGCTGGGCCTGGACAAGCTGTTCCCCGGCAGCCAGGTCAACGGCGGCATCATCATCGCCTGCATCCTGGCGGTGGTGGTGTACATCCTGCTGACCCGCACCACCCTGGGCTATGAGCTCAAGGCCTGCGGCTCCAACCGCTTCGCGGCGCGCTACGCCGGCATCAAGGACAAGCGCAACATCGTGTTGTCCATGGCCATCGCCGGCGCGCTGGCGGGCGCGGCGGGCTCGCTGTACTACCTCTCCGGCAACACCGAATTCTACTGGTCCACCTACCAGTCGCTGCCCTCGGCGGGCTTCAACGGCATCCCCGTGGCGCTGCTGGCGGTGAACAACCCCATCGCCGTCATCTTCACCGGCATCTTCATGTCGATGCTGGACATCTCCGGTCTGCAGCTGACGAACCTCACCGCCTACAACGAGTACATCACCGACGTGATCATCGCCGTCATCGTGTACCTGTCGGCCTTCTCGCTGGTGATCAAGCTGCTGATCAGCGGCAAGCACAAGAAGAAGGCTGCGCAGACTGCCGCGGCCGAAGTCAAATCCGGCACCGCAAAGGAGGGGAAGAAGTAATGTCATTCCTGATTCGACAGACCCTCATCTACGCTGTTCCCCTGATGATCGTGGCGCTGGCCGGCATCTTTGCCGAGCGCAGCGGCGTGATCAACCTGGCGCTGGAGGGCATCATGATCTTCGGCGCGTTCATCGGCGTGCTGTGCGTGCGCATTCTGCAGGTGACGCCGGTGTTCGAGGCCGCCAAGGCTGCGGGCAGCTTCTGGGGCCTGCAGGGCCTGATGTTCATCGCACTGATGGCCTCGGCGCTGCTGGGCTCGATCTTCTCGCTATTGTTGGCCTTCGCGGCCATCAACCTGCGCGCCGACCAGACCATCGGCGGCACCGCGCTGAACCTGATGGCCCCGGCGCTGGTGCTGTTCCTGGTGCGCATGATCGCCAACCAGAACACCCTGCAGATGGCCAGCGGCGACTCCGCCAGCTACTTCATGCTCAAGAAATCCCACCTGGGCTACGGCCGCACCGAGGAGATGGGCTTCCTGGGCGACACCTTCCTGAACAAGGTGTACCTGGCCACCTACTTCTGCATCCTGGTGTACGTGGTCCTCTCGATCATCCTGTACAAGACGAAGTTCGGCCTGCGGCTGCGCTCCTGCGGCGAGAATCCCCAGGCGGCGGACTCCCTGGGCATCAACGTGTACAAGATGCGTTACAGCGGCGTGCTGATCTCCGGCGCGCTGGCGGGCATGGGCGGCTTCGTGTACGCCATGACCACGGCAAACTGCTCCTCCAACGGCGATGTTGCGGGCTTCGGCTTCCTGGCCCTGGCCGTGATGATCTTCGGCAACTGGAAGCCGCTGAACGTGGCGGGCGCGGCCATGCTGTTCGGCCTGTTCAAGTGCGTGGCGGCCTCCTACTCCAGCCTGGACATCAACGGCGACGGCATCTACATGCTGAAGGAGCTGAGCATCAACCCCAACTTCTACCGCCTGCTGCCCTATCTGATCACGCTGATCGTGCTGGCCTTCACCTCGAAGAGCTCGAGGGCCCCGAAGGCCGAGGGCGTGCCCTACGACAAGAGCACAAGGTGAGCGCAAGCGCCCGGACGAAATGCCCGGGCGCTGTTCTTTGTCCCGGCGCTCGGGCGGCGCATTCGCGCCACGTTTTTTTCAAAAAAGCGGCCGGCATGCCCGGCAGGGGTTTCATTTCCCGCCGGCGAACTTATATATACAGAAAAGAGCAACCGGAGGTAGAAAACCGATGAAGCGTATTTGGATTCTGATGCTGGCGCTGCTGCTGGCGGCTGCTGCACCCGCGGCCTGTGCCGAGGCGAGCGGGCTCACCGACTTCAGCACCTACGACATGCAGGCCCAGCCGGTGGACGAGAGCATCTTTTCCGGCTACGATCTCACCATGGTGAACATCTGGGCCACCTGGTGCGGCTACTGCATCGATGAGATGCCGGAGCTTGCCAAGCTCAAGGACATGCTGCCGGAGAACGTCAACCTGATCTCCATCTGCGACGACGCCACCACCGAGACGGAGCTGGCCTACACCATCCTGCAGGGCACCGGCGCCACCAACTTTCAGACGCTGATGGCCACCCAGGAGATGTACGATCAGTTCCTGAACCAGGTGTACGCCTTCCCCACCACCTACTTCCTGGACAGCGCGGGCATGCCGGTGGGCGAACCCATCGTGGGCGTGCCGGATCTGGAGGATCCCGCCGGCACCTACTACGGCGTCATCCAGGAGGTGCTGGCGATGCTGGAGGCGGCTGCGTGACCGTCGGGCGCGCGCGGTGGATCCGTGCGCTGCGGGCAATGCTGATCGCCGCGGCGCTGATCTGCATCTGCGTCGGGGCGCTGCGGGGGGAAACGGAGATCGTGCTGCGCAAGGCCGTGCGCATCTGCCTGGAGTGCATCGGGGTGGGCGCATGAGCAAAAACAAGCGTCCGCGCGGCCGGATCTTCCGCTATCGGCCTTGGATCCAGCTGGGCGCGGCCATCGGCACCAACGCCCACCTGCGCGGCTTCCTCACCGGGCGCATCTACTCCGGCGAGCTCAAGACCGCCTGCGTGCCGGGCCTGAACTGCTACTCCTGCCCGGGCGCGGTGGGTTCCTGTCCCATCGGCGCGATGCAGGCGGTGATCAGCGGCAACAAGCTGAACTTCTCCTACTACGTATTCGGCATCCTGATCCTGTTTGGCGTGCTGCTGGGCAGGCTGATCTGCGGCTTTCTGTGCCCCTTCGGCTGGATTCAGCAGCTGCTGAACAAGGTTCCGCTGCCGAACCTCAGGATCAATCCGAAGATCGACCGCCCCGCGCGCTTCCTCAAGTACGGCGTGCTGGTGCTGTTCGTGCTGGCGCTTCCGGCCTTTCTGGTGGACGGCTTCGGCCTGGGCGCGCCCTGGTTCTGCAAGTGGATCTGCCCGGCGGGCACGCTGGAGGGCGGCATTCCGCTGGTGCTGGCCAACGAGAGCCTGCGCAGCGGCCTGGGCTTTCTGTTCTGGTGGAAGCTGGGTCTGCTGATTCTGACCATCGCTTCTTCGATGGTGATCTACCGCCCCTTCTGCAAGTACGTCTGTCCGCTGGGCGCGTTCTACGCGCTGTTCAACCGCGTGAGCCTGACCCGCATGGAGCTGAGCCGCAGCCGCTGCGTCTCCTGCGGCCACTGCGAACAGGTCTGCCCGATGCAGGTGCAGGTGCTCAAGAACATCAACAGCACCGAGTGCATCCGATGCGGACGCTGTGCGCAGGCCTGCCCCGCGGACGCGATTGCGCTGCACTTCGGCAAGATACGTTTGAAGGAAAATTCGCTGGCAGAGCCCGGCAAATAATCGAACGCCCCGAGGGAATTTTCCCCCGGGGCGTTTTTTGCTTCAAACCGGATTTCTCAATAGGCCGCTTCCATCTCCCGGACGCGGGCGTACAGCCACTCGTTGACCGGCACGGACAGGCCGTGCTTTTTCGCCAGGCGACAGACCGTGCCGGAGAACAGCTCCACCTCGCTCCTGCGATGGGCCAGACCGTCCTGCCGCATGGAGGGCATGCCCTGGGGCGACATGGTGTTCATCAGCTCCACGTAGAAATTGAGGTCGTCCTCGGTGATGTTCACGCCCTCATATTTCGACAGCTCCAGCACCTCGCGCATGGCGGCGATCATCATCTCCCGGGGCCTGCCGGGAGCCTGAATCGTGCCATAGGTTCCCTCAAAGACCATGACCACCTGATTCACGCCCACGTTGAGCATGAATTTGCCCCACAGCCGGTGCAGGATGTCCTCCTCGCGGGAATAGGGCATGCCGGTGCGATCGAACAGCGCGCAGACCGCGTCCAGCGCGAGCAGCTTTTCTTCGGAGGGCACGCCGATGCACAGCTGGCCCATGACCGTGTAGGTCAGTTTCCCGCCCAGTTTGACCGCATCCATACCCTGCGCCACGCAGTAGACCACGTTTTTGCCGCCGAAGCGCTGCTCCAGCAGACGTTCGCTGGTGATGCCGTTGAGCACGGACAGAATGACCGTGTCCGGGCCGATCTGTCCGGCGGCGTCCTCCATGGCCTGCTGAAGCGCCGTGGCCTTCACGGCGAAGATCACCAGATCCGCCGGCTCACCGGCTTCGCTCGCGTCGATCAGCCGGAAGTCGCAGCGGCGGCCGTTGGCGGTAATTTCCGTGCGCCCGTAGCGTTCGCGGCGCTCGGCGTTCACCACGAAGCCCACGCGCTCGCGGCCCAGATGCTCGGTCAGAAAGTCGCCGTAGAGCACGCCCAGCGCGCCCATGCCGACGATGGCGATTCGTTCGATGTTCATGTATCGGCCTCCCTGTCTACACCGTCTCGTCCATGCACTTCAGATACAGCGCTGCGGCGGTCTCCATGGGGAAGTCCGCCAGCTTCCGCCGGTTGTGCTGGATGAAGTCCGGTTCCCGGCGCATGGAGCCGTAGATCCAGGCCGTGAGCACGCGTCCGCCGGCGCGCGCGGCCTCATTCATGCTGCGATCCCACAGCGCGCCGTCCTCGTCCAGGCTGCGGGTATACTGGAGCATGCGGCCGGTGAGCACATCCATGTCGTAGATCGCATCCTCCCGGAATCCCATCGCCTGGGCGCACAGCTCCAGACCCCGCAAGAGCGCGTCCTTCCAGCTGAGCACCCGCAGCGGGGTCTCCGCACCCAGCGCGCCGATGAGCACCGCGTCGCCATCCCGGGCGTCGCTGCCGGCGTCGAACAGGGCGATCTGCCGGGCATAGCGCCGGGCGGCGTCGGAGACCTTCAAATCGTTCACGCGGGTGAAGGTGTAGCGTATGCCGTCGAAGCAGCCGTAGGCCTTCATGGTGTCGTAGTAGCCCATCATGCGGCTGCGGCGCAGCAGCTGCGGATTGAAATCCATGAAGCCGCCCAGATCGTGCAGCGGATGAATCTGCTTCAGAAAGGGCATGCAGCCGTACTCGGGGTGCACCGGCTGGGGATGGATGTCCACGGCGACGATCTCCTCCGCGCCGTCCTCGATGGCCATGGCGATGGGCATGTTGTCGGCATAGCCGCCGTCCATGTACTTCTCGCCGCCGATCTCCTTCATGGGGAAGATGGGGAAGCAGGAGGCCGAGGCCAGCAGATAGTCCGCCAGCTGTCCCTGGGGGATCTCCGCCAGGCGCACCTCGCGGCCGCTGAACTGGGGCACGCGGGTGAGCATCATGCCCAGCTGCATGCCGGAGGAGCGCACCCGGCCCTCGTCCAGCCGCTGATGCATCAGCGCCTCCAGGGGCGAGACGTCCATCCTGAAGTTGTGGGCATTCTCCAGCAGGAAGGGAATGATGTCCCGCTTGCGGCTGAGCATGCTGTCCACATAGAAGTCCTCATCCTCGTCCACGGCCACGATCTGCCGGATGGAGATGGTGTTCCACAGCTCCACCGCGGCCTCCAGATCGCCCTGGGCCACCAGCGCCGCGTTCAATGCGCCGATGGACGTGCCGTACACGCCGTCGAGCCGCACGTTCAGCTCCCGCAGCGCCTGCCATGCGCCGCACTCGTATGCGCCCCTCGATCCACCTCCGGAGAGCACCAGCGCCCGCTTCATACCGATTTCCTCCCTTATCGTGCAGTAATTATACAGTGCTATAGACCCAACTGTGCGGCAAAAAGTTCCACCGTGTGGGCGATGCCGCCGTCGTCCACGCTGGGAGCCACGTAGTTCGCCTGGGCCTTCACCGCGTCGCTGGCGTTGCCCATGGCCACGCCCACGCCGGCGTATTTCAGCATGCCCACGTCGTTCTCGCCGTCGCCGAAGGCCATGGTCTGCTCCGGCGCGATGCCCAGATGCTCGTTGATCGCCCGCATGCCGATCTCCTTGCCGCCGCCCAGCGGAAACACGTCGGCGAAGTTCTCGCTCCAGCGCGCCGCCACGAGCCCCTTCGCCCGCTGCACCAGCGCGTCCTCGCAGCCGGGAGATCCGTAGATGTGCATCTGGTAGATCTCCATCTCCAGCGCCTCCCGCGCCGGGCGCAGGCGCATGGGCGGCATGCCGCCGAATTCGTCGGACAGCCACACCTGGGCGTTGAAGCGGTTCATGAAGTTGTCGCGCTCGCCCACGAAGCCCAGGGTGAAGTCCCCGCGCTCGGCGCCGTCCACGGCGATCTGGAGATCCGCCCGATCGATGGTCCGCTTATGTATCGCTGCGCCGTCCAGATAGCACAGCTGGCCGTTCAACAGAATCGCGCCGTCGAACAGGCCGGTGTCCAGCAGCGGCGCGGAGGTTCCGGCGTTGCGCCCGGTGCAGAGAATGCACTTCACGCCAGCGGTGTGCAGGCGCTTCAGCGCGGCGATGGTCTCCTGCGGCACGGCGTGGGTGCGAAAGCTGACCAGCGTTCCATCGGCGTCAAAATATACTGCTCGTATCATATCTGTTCTCCCGTATGCGCAGCCCTCTGCCGCAGCTGCGGCGCGTCAGGCGGTCTTGTCGGTGGAAGTGTGCTGAAAGCGCCGGCGCAGGCCGCCGCGGATCAGCTGAAACAGGATGGTGGTCACGGTGATGCCCGCAGACATGCTGGCGGCGAACAGCAGCGCGTAGCGTCCGTACTGCACGAAGCCCTCCAGCTTGCCGTGCATCAGGCCGTCCATGGCCCGGTAGAGCGCCGCGCCGGGGATCAGCGGGATCGCCGCCGAAACCAGGAACACCGTCACCGGGGATTTTTCCAGAATCGCCATGACCTCGGCGTACAGCGTCAGCGCCACGCTGGCGCAGAAGCCGCAGAGGTAGTCGTTGGAGGTATGGCGGGCGATGAGCAGGTACACCGCCCAGGCCAGCAGGCCGCCCAGCGAGGCCAGCGGCAGCTTTTTGCCGCGGACGTTGAACAGCATCGCGAAGCCCAGCGAGCCCACCCAGGCCGCGGCGAGTTGAAGCAGTGGATGCATGCTTGCGCCTCCTCACAGCAGAAAGCCGGCGATGGTGAAGCCCAGCGCGATCACAATGGCCAGCAGCAGGGATTCCAGAAAGCGGATCAGTCCGGTGATGGTGTCGCCGGAGAACAGATCCCGCAGCGAATTGGTGAAGGCGATGCCGGGGATCAGCAGCATGATGTTGCCGATGCCGATGAGGTCGGCGTGCATGCCCAGGCCGATTTGCACCGCGAGCCGTGCCAGCAGACCGCCGGCGCCGGAGCAGATCAGGCCGGTCATCAGGGCGTTGTGGGAGCCGCGCCGCAGCGCCGATTCCAGCAGCTTCAGCAATATGCCGATCAGCGCGGCGGCCGCCATGTCGCCCCAGCTTCCGCCGAAGAAGATCGAAAAGGAGCCGGAGATCATGGCGTAGATCAGCAGCTGCATGCCGAAGGAGTAGCGCGGCCCGGCCGCGATGGCGGCGAGCTCGGCGCAGATCTGACTGTGGCTGAGATTCTGCGCGCAGATGCGCCGGGACAGCCGGTTCAGTTCGTCCAGGCGGTTCAGATCGTAGGCCATGCCGGACACGCGCCGGGTCTGGGTACAGGAGCCGAAGTCCCGGCCGTACACCGTGGTCACGATGCTGGAGGTGATGGTGAACACATCCACGCGCTCCATGCCGGCGGCCATGCAGATGCGCCGGATGGTGTCCTCCACCCGGTTGACCTCCGCGCCGCTGACGAGCAGCTGCTCGCCGATGGTCATGGCGCAATAGAGCCGATCCTCCGCTTCAATCCGATTCATGTCAATTTCCCGCCAGATTTACACATTTTCGCTAACAGGATACCCAAAATGGCGGCGCTTGTAAAGCCCGCTTTTGTAATATGCATGAAAAACCCGGCCGCGGGGCCGGGTCACTTGTTCACCTTCATCTTCTGCGTCCTGCCGGTGAGGAAATCCAGAGATACGTCGTAGAGATCCGCCAGCTTGATAAGATGTTCCAGAGGAATGGTGCGTGCGCCCCTCTCGTATCTGGAATACACGGTTTGCTGAATGCCAAGATACTGGGCAACCGTGCTCTGTTTCAGGTCGGCGTCCTCACGCATATCCCGGAGTCTCTGAAAATACACGTATGGCTACCCCCTGTTCTAGTACCGAAAAGTTCTATTGACATTATGTCATAGGAGGTGGTAAACTAAACTCGGATAGATCCGTATGGTACTATTAATATTCGGAGAGGGGGAGAAAAATGAAAACGGATGCAGAAGTTCGGCTTGGGAAGAGGGAAGAGGAAGCGAAGTGTGCGGCGATGGATGCGGGGCAGCTCTATCGGATCGTCGGGCAGCAGGTGCGCCGCATCCGTCAGCAGCGGCGTCTGACCCAGGAAAAGCTGGCCGAGCGCGCCGGCGTCTCCCTGTCCTTTGTCGACCACATCGAACGCGGCAGCCGCAAGCTGAGTCTGGAAACCTTCTGCCGCATCGCCCGCGCGCTGGACTGCACCGCCAACGATCTGCTGCCGATGGAGGGCGAGGCCGTGCGGCGCTCCGCACTGGAGCTGCTGCGCTGCGCCGCGGCACTGGTCGAAATGTCCGTGCCGACGGAAGCCTGAAGGCCGGAATGTGAAAAAAGCCCTTGAAAACCATGGTTTTCAAGGGCTTTGTCGTCGGAATCAGTCTGAAAACAGGCTGTGATAGGCGGCCATGGCGGCGATGCGGGGCTTTTCGATCTTCCTGCCCGGCAGCACCGGCGCCTCCCCCAGCTCCCACAGGCACTTGTCCCGCATGGACCGGCTCACCGCGTCGGCCAGGCGTTTGCCGCCGTAGACGAAGTGGCCGCTGAGGATGATCTTGTCCAGGCCGAATACGTTGACGATGTTGATCAGCTCGAAGGCCAGATCCGCAGCCACCCGCTGAAACAGCGCGTCGGCGGCGGGATTTTTGCCGAGACTGTCCATCACCTGGGGCCAGCTGGTGAAGGGCGTGCCCCGCAGCACCGCCGGAAAGGAGATGTACTGCTCCCAGCAGCCGCGCCTTCCGCAGGCGCAGAGGGGGCCGGAGCGGTCGATGGACACGTGGCCGATCTCCGGGCACTGTCCCTTGGGGCCGCTGAACAGCCTGCCGCCCAGCACGATGCCCGCGCCCACGCCCTCGTCCACGCGCAGCAGAATGAAGTTCTGCACGCCCTCGCGGCCGATGCCGAAGTAGAGCTCCTCCAGCGCATGGGCGTTGGAGACGTTGGCCAGGCGCACGTTCCATCCGGTGCGCGCCTGCAGCATCTGCACCACGGGCACGTTGTGCCAGGCCTCGAAGTTGGGCGGATTGAGGATGGTGTCGCTGTTGCGGTTCAGTGGGCCGGGGGTGGACACGCCCACGCCGTAGAAGCGCTCCGACGGAATCTCCAGCTCCTGCACGGCGCGCTTGAGCTGCGCGGCGATCTCATCCAGCACGGTGCACACCTCGCGGTCGCGGATCGCGCCGGAGACCTGCCACAGCACCTCGCCCGCCAGGTTGATGATGCCCAGATCGTAGCCCACGCGGCTCAGGTTCACCCCGGCGAGGTACAGCGCGTCGCGCACGATGGCAAGCTGCGTCTGCCGCCGTCCCAGCTTGTTCCGGCCGATGGATTCCGTTTCGGTCACCAGGCCCTCGGCCATCAGCTCGTCCACGATCTGCGTGATGGAGGCGCGCGTCAGCTGCGTGCGGTCCGAAAGCTCTGCACGCGAAATAGGCCTGCGGTGAATCCACCCCAGAACCATCTTTCGATTGGACTGTTTCATTACGCTGGAATTGATTGCGCGCACGCCGACACCTTCCCTGTGTGCTCTGAGTTTACCAATCGTTTCCATTTTCTTATAATTTCGATGCATTTTGTGAAAATTCCTGCAAGCCAGAGAAAAATACCCGCAAATCGGAAAAAGTTCTCCAAAGATTGACAAGTTTGCGAGTCCAAATTATAATAAATTCAGCAAAACATCTTCCAAAATGACCTGGAGGGAAGCTCTATGAATCGCAGAAGCATGCAGCTGGATTTTTCCGGCATCACCACCTATACCGCCCATGACCGCCACAATCTGGTGCGCATCGACACCCTCGCAACCCCCGGCGAGACCCCCGTTCCGGACTGGGGCAGCCCGGAGTTTGACGAGCTGGTGCGCCGCGTGCAGGCGGCGAAGGAGGGCGGTCACCAGATCATCTTCTCCATGGGCGCGCACGTCATCAAGTGCGGCCTGTCCCGCTACCTGATCGCCCTGATGAAGGCGGGCTACATCACCCACATCGCGGGCAACGGCGCCTGCTCCATCCACGACTTCGAGCTGGCCTACCTGGGCGGCACCAGCGAGCACGTGCCCACCGCCATCGAGGACGGCTCCTTCGGCATGTGGGAGGAGACCGGCGGCTGGATGAACGAGGCCATTCAGCAGGGTGCGGCCCAGGGCCTGGGCTACGGCGAGAGCCTGGGCAAGTACATCGACGAGCACCCCGAGAAATTCCCCTACCGGGAGGACTGCGTGCTCTGGAACGCCTACAAACTGGACATCCCCGCCACCTATCACATCGCGCTGGGCACCGACATCATCCACCAGCACCCCACGTGCAGCTTCGAGGCCATCGGCAAGGCCAGCGGCATCGACTTCCACAAGATCTGCTGGTCGGTGGCGCACATGGACAAGGGCGTGTACATGAATTTCGGCTCCGGCGTGATCGGCCCGGAAGTGTTCCTGAAGGCGCTGTCCATCGCGCGCAACCTGAAGTACCCCACCTTCGACATCACCACGGCCAACTTCGACCTGATCGACCTGGGCGACTTCCGCCGGCCGCTGGGCTACGAGCATCCCCAGTACTACTATCGCCCGCGCAAGAACATCGTCAACCGCCCGGTGTCCTGCGGCGGCTGGGGCCAGCACTTCTGCGGCGACCATCAGGAGACCATCCCCAACCTCTGGAAAAAGCTCTGCGACAAGTGAGGAAATTGAAATGAACGCAAACAATCCGGCGCTGGACCGCGCCATCGAAATCATGATCGATTCCTACAAAAACGGCGGCAAGCTGCTGGTGTGCGGCAACGGCGGCAGCGCCTCCGACAGCGCGCACATCGTGGGCGAGCTGGTGAAGGGCTTTCTGAAGAAGCGCCCGCTGCCTGTGGAATGGGACGAGGCCATGGATCACCTGCCGCTGCAAATGGGTCTAAACGCCATCGACCTCACCGCCCAGGGCGCGGTGATCGCGGCGGTGGTGAACGACCTGGGCGGCGAGCTGATGTACGCCCAGCAGGTGATGGCCTACGCAAACCCTGGCGACGTGATCATCGGCATCACCACCTCCGGCAACGCCCAAAACGTGATCCTCGCGCTGCGGGCCGCGAAGCTGAAGGGCGCGACCTGCATCGGCCTCACCGGCAAGGGCGGCGGCAAGCTGAAGCAATACTGCGACGTGCTCATCGAGTCCTCCGAGACCGAGACCTACCTGGTGCAGGAGGAGCACATCCGCCTGTATCACGAGTTCTGCGCCCGTGTGGAGGCCGCCTTCTTCGCGGAGTGACACAACGGGCATGCATTCAAAGCAAAGGGAACCGGCGCGAGATATGCGCCGGTTCCCTTTGTATACGACGAAAAAAGCTCCTTCATGTTTTCCAACATGAAGGAGCTTGGTGCCTTGCCACGCTCCCATTGATACAATTAAATGATTTCAGCGAGGGGTTTCATAAGGGGGTTCAGAATATATCCAGGGGGTTCAAAGCGGAAAAACGCCGATTTTATACGGCTTTTCGGAACTTCTTTGCCACCACCACGTAGATAGCCTCAGAAATGGATTCTGCCGGAAACACCGCCATTGGCAGTTCCTTTCAACGGCATTATGTACTCAAAAATCAAGGCAAAAAACTGGGCTACACTTTTGAAAATCACACCACAAAAGGCGCCAAAATCAAAAGTGTAGCCCAATTCCAAGCGATGATTCAGTTCCCATATTCGGCACGCCGCACCCGATCCATCAGTTCCTCGTAATCCACTATTTCAGGAATCGTGTCCGCCAGCGTATGTGCCGCGATGATTTCTGAGCAGATCTTATCTATTAATATAATATAGGGAGCGTCTATCTGCCCGCCATCCAGTAGCCTGTATGCAGAATCGTAGATTGTGTAGTCATACCCGGTATCACAGGTCTGTACGGCTAAGTAGTGCTGCCCAATTCTCATTGCTATATACTGTTCACCCATTTTTGCCCCTCCTATCTGATACTGATGCGAACGCCTGACTGAAAAACCACACTCAACCTGTCCTCGGCTTGAACCTCAATGAAGTCGAGGGTACGCAGCATCAGAGCGTAGTCGAAGTCATCCAATCTGCCGACATTGTCCAGCAAATCTATCATTTCTCTGGCTCTCAGCCGTGTAAGCGCATTGTCCGTGGTATCGGCTGTTCTTTGCAGAATTGGCTGATACCTGGTCTTCTTACTAACCAGTTGGTTCCATGCTCGGACAAAGGCCTTCTTCGGATAAGCCATAGGCCATGATGTAGGCCACGTTCTCGAAGATCTCCAAATCTTCAATGGCGAAGGACCCGTCCTCGTTTTTCTTCTTCGAGTAGGAAGATTCCAAACGGGACAGGTCCTTGAAAATGCTCCCAGTGGGTTGGTAGATGATGCGTTTCTGGGAATCGAGAATTTTGACTCGCTTATTAAGAGCGGGACACATCCGCACCATATCCGCAGCCACATTGAACACGATGGACGCCTGCTGGCGGTCAGCGGCGCATCCGTAGACCTCGGCACGTTCCTCGCCGTCCCCGCAAGTCAGAAGCAGGGCCACGGCAGCGGCCAGCTCGGATTTACCCTGTTTCTTGGGAATCTCAATGTATGCGGTATTGAACTGGCGGTAGCCGTTGGGCTTCAGCGTCCCGAAGATGTCCCGGATGATCTGCTCCTGCCAGTCAATGAGTTCAAAGGGCTTCCTGGCCCAGGTGCCTTTGGTGTGGCAGAGACTTTCGATGAACATCACCGCATAGTCCGCAGCCGCTTTATCGTAATGCGACCCCTCTGCCATGAAAGGGGTCGGCTTGTATTTCTTCAGCTTGCGCATGGGGTCACCTCCTCAAAATGAGCATAAAAATAGCCGCATCACTGCGACCATCCAAAATAGATCTGTACGAGAGACAGAGCCTTTCGGCTCCGTTCCCTTGGTTGTTCGTTTTGCTGTGTCTTACTGCTGCATCGCCCAGGCAATGGCGTGGCCGCCGTCCTTGAAAAGGTCTGCGCTCATGGCAATAAGGTTCAGCCGACACTCCGCGCCGGTTTTGTTGAATTCAATTTGCATAATGCGTACCTCCTTTAATTTGGTACTACATATATCACTCTGAACGGCAGAAATAGCAAGGCTCTATACTGTAGAATCGTCGTTGAATTACTGCCCGCAGGATCGTGCAGACCACACAATGCCGGAAAGTACGAAAACGACGCACGGGAGCGCCACACCATTGCCCCACATCTTATACTCGGCGGCATCCGAATGGGGATCGCGCAGCCATTTGGCAATCTGCTTCAGGGATTTTGGCTTTGCGGAACTGCCCGTGATCCTGCGGTGGGTTTCGAACACCTCATACCAGTAACGGATATCTTCCATCATAGGTTCCGCAATGCCGAGGTTATCGCACCACCAGTCCGGGAACCCCTGCAGTCTGGCACACTCGGTGGGCATCAGTCTGCGGACGGTATAGCCGTTCTGAATTGCGCCGGGGCCTTTGGCAACAAGGGTGGGCTGTAATTCCTCATCAAAGTTTGGTGAGAACCTGGCGTTTTTACTCTGGTTGAATGTATCCCTTCCAATTCCGTAGCAGACTGCTGTTGGGTCTTTGAAGTCTCTCGCCATAAGGGTCGGAGCGGCATCTTCGGTCACCTGGGAGAAGTTCCCGGTGGTCATGGCGTAGACAGCGTGGCGGTCGACCGTATTGAGGGTGAAACTGACATCCTCATTGATGCCATCTCCCTGGGGACCGTTTCCATCACTGCGGCCGATCATGTTTCCCTGCAGCACGAAAGTCTGCTGTTTTGTCCCAGAGTTGGCGCAGACCACAGCGGACTGCTCACCCAGATCGCGCACTTCATCCCGTTGATTCTGCGTGAATGCGACTACAGCGATACCACCCTGGTTACAGGCTGGATTACCGCCATTGCCGTCAAGCGTTCGCGCAGTGTCCGCTTCATAGAAGCGGTAGGGTCGTAATACCCCTCGCTGTTGAATTTGTTGATACTCATGGGATTTACCTCATTAGTCTTTCTTATAAAAATCGGTCTCGTAGCCATCGGCACGGAGCTGCAGTCCCTTTGCCCAGGGTGGGGTTCTGCCCATCTGGTCGCAGACTGCCTGCAGGGACATCCGGCGATCGGCTTCAATGACCACTTCGTCGTGGATGTGCATCACGATGGAACAGCAGCGGAGCGTGTTCATGGCATAACAGAGGATGTCACGGGCGGTGGCCTGGACGATGTTCTCCACGAACTTGGGGCCGTAGCTGTCCAGCCGTTCCCATTTCTTCGTGCCGCCGACACCTTCGTAGGTGATGCAGTCGCCGCCGAACTTGTTGGTGCCGATCTTTGGCTTTACATAGGCAAGCTGTCTGCCGGACGGGAGCGTGATAAACAGCATTCCGCTTCTGCAGGAGAAAGCGATGCCGTGGGTCTCGCTGGTGTGCTTGAAGCGGACAGCCTCCATAGCGGCGCGGTCAACATCCCACCACAGCTTTGTGATATTGGGGTTCGCCTGTCTCCAGGCATCCACCAGGGGTGGGAGTTCCTCTTCGGTCAATCCCATCTCCAAAGCACCCATAGCCTTCAACGCACCTATCGAGCCGCCGTAGCCGAGAGCCAATTCTGCAATTTTGCCTTTCTGGCGGAGATGGCCGTTGATGCCATGCTTCTCGACCGGAACCTTGAACATCTGCGATGGCAGATTTGAAGGCGGTCTACGCAGCGGTGGATGAGGCTGCGGCTCTAGACGCTCTGGATGCTTTCTCCGAGCGTTGGGACAAGAAATACCCCAAAATCTCTCGGTCCTGGCGGGACAACTGGCCGAATCTCAGCACCTATTTCAAGTATCCCCAGGAGGTTCGCCGTCTGATCTATACGACCAATACCATCGAGGGCTTCAACCGCCAGCTTCGGAAAGTAACCAAGGCAAAATCTGTGTTTCCGACGGATGACAGCCTGCTGAAAATGCTCTATTTGGCCATGATGGATATCACGAAGAAATGGACTGGCAGACGGCAGGACTGGAGCGTGATCCACGCTCAA
>SFET01000030.1 GCA_004557125.1 Clostridiales bacterium
CCAAACGTCTTTGTGATGTTTGTCATGCGGATTGCAACGTTGGATTCCAAATTCAGGTCACCCTTTCCATCATAATCTGCGGTACAGGCTATCTCGACACGCACCGCCTCATTTGACAGGCAAAGGGAAGCTCAATTGAGCTTCCCTTATTGCCCGCTTCACAGCGCGATTAGTTCAGCAGCTCGTTGATGCCGTCGATGCGCAGGGAGAAGGACGGTGCGGACTGATAGTAGGACTCGCAGTATGCGCCGTCGATGATGGCTTCATCCGTATCGTACACGAAGTCGCCGTCGGTATCGGTGGCGAAGGTGGAGGTCACGGTCTCGCCGCCGACGGTGAACTTGGAGGTGTCGAACACCTTCAGGGAGCCGTCCTTCAGAGCAGCCTCAACCTCGGCAACCTTCTCGGCAGTGCCTTCGGCGCAGGACTCGCCCAGCTCGGTGATGGCGACAGCGCCCTCGGCGTAGCCGGCGGCCCAGTTGCGCGCGATCTTCTCGCCATTGATGACGGCCTTCATCGCGTACTCATAGTAGACTTCCCAGACGTTGGTAGCGGAGGTCAGCGCAGCGGTGGGCGCGACAGCCAGCATATCAACGTTGTAGCCGATGGAGTAGGCAACCTTGCCCGCATCCTGCGCAGCCTGCACAGCGGAGGGAGCGCCGGTGGAGTCGGCGTGCTGGCCGATGATGACGCAGCCGCTGGACATCAGGGCGTTGGCAGCCTCGGCCTCGGCGGTGATGTCGAACCAGGAGTTGGTGTAGGTCACGTCCATGACCACGTTCTCAACCACGGACTTGATGCCCAGGAAGAAGGCGGTGTAGCCGGAAACAACCTCGGCGTAGGGATAAGCGCCGACGTAGCCGACCTTGACGTTGCCGTTCTCGTCGAAGTTCTCGGCGGAGAGGCCGTCGTTGGCGATCAGCTCGGCGATCTTCATGCCGGCAACCACACCGGAGACGTAGCGGGACTCATAGACCTTGGTGAACGCGTTGGAGAAGTTCTCCAGGCCTGCACGGTTGGCGGTGTCGCCGGTCATGGCCACGAACTGGGTCTCCGGGAACTCGGCAGCGGCCTGCTGGCAGTAGGTCTGATGGCCGTAGCTGTTGGTGAACACCACGTTGCAGCCGGCATCCGCCATCTCCGCGGCGGCGTCATAGCAGGTGGCGTCTTCGGCGACGGAGTACTTCCAGATGATGTTTTCTGCGGGAACGCCCAGGGCCTCGGCGGCCTTCTGGATGCCCTCGATGTGCGCGTAGGTGTAGCCCTCGTTCTCGTCGCCGACGAGGATCACGCCGACCTTGATGGCGGTGGGATCGCCGGTGAGCTCGAGCTCGGCAGCGGTGGTGGAAACGGAAACTTCAGCCATGGCGGATGCACACAGCACCATGATGGCTACCAGAACCAGTGCAAGAACCTTCTTCATTTGAACTTTCCCCTCCGTGTAATTTGCTTTTTGGGTACGAAATCATGATACACGTTCAACGTTATATTCTTAGGTAACGAAGGTAAAAAATACGAACATTGTGCAGATTCATGTCGAAATTTGTTCCTGTTTTCTTCGAAGAATCTCCGGACACGGCCGGGATGTCCGCCGGGCGCTTCCCTGATTTCCGAATGCACCGGCGCCGCCCGCCGCCCGCCGGACCCTGCCCCGGCAAGCGGCACGCAAAGGGCGCCCGGCAGATGCCGGACGCCCCCGCAAACGCAGCGTATGATTCTCTATTTTGCCCGGAAGCGCAGCGCACGCATGGCGTTGAGGATGGCCAGCACGGACACGCCCACGTCGGCGAACACCGCGATCCACATGTTGCCCAGGCCCAGCGCGCTGAGGATCAGCACGATGAACTTCACGCCCAGTGCGAACACGATGTTCTGGTGCACGATGGTCAGGGTGCGCTTGGAGATGCGGATGGCCGTGGCGATCTTCTCCGGGTTGTCGTCCATGAGCACCACGTCGGCGGCTTCGATGGCCGCGTCGGAGCCCAGCGCGCCCATGGCGACGCCCACGTCCGCGCGGGAGAGCACCGGGGCGTCGTTGATGCCGTCGCCAACGAAGGCCAGCTTCTCGCCCTTCTGCTGGTGGGCAAGCAGCTTCTCCACCTGTGCAACCTTGTCGGCGGGCAGCAGCTCGCTGTGCACCTGATCCACGCCCAGCTCCCTTGCCACGGCCTCAGCCACGTCCTTGCGGTCGCCGGTGAGCATCACGCTCTGCTTCACGCCGCAGTCCTTCAGCGCCTGAATCGCGGCCTTCGACTGGGGCTTGAGCATGTCGGAGATGACGATGTGGCCCATGTACGTGCCGTCCGCAGCAACGTGCACGATGGTGCCGCTGTTCTCGCACTCGTGCCAGTCCACGCCCACGTACTGCATCAGCCTGCCGTTGCCCACGGCCACGTTTTTGCCGTCCACGGTGGCGATCACGCCCTTGCCGGACAGCTCCTCCACGTCGGAGATGCGGCTCTCGTCCAGCGGCATGCCGAAGGCGCGCTTCAGCGAGGCCGAGATGGGATGGGTGGAGTAGTTCTCCGCCAGCGCCGCGATCTCCAGCAGCTCCTGCTCCGGCACCTTCTCCGGATGGATGGCTGTGACCTCGAAGTTGCCCTGGGTGAGGGTGCCGGTCTTGTCAAACACCACGGTGTCCACCTGGGCCAGCGCCTCCACAAAGTTGCCGCCCTTGATGAGGATGCCGTTGGCGGATGCGCCGCCGATGCCGCCGAAGAAGCTCAGCGGAACCGAGATCACCAGCGCGCAGGGACAGGACACCACCAGGAAGATCAGCGCGCGGGAGACCCATTCGCCCCAATCGCCGGTGATCAGCGAGGGAACCACCGCCAGCAGCAGCGCCGACAGGCACACCGCCGGGGTATACCAGCGGGCGAACTTCGTGATGAAGTTCTCGGACTTCGCCTTGTTGGAGGAGGCGTTCTCCACCAGCTCCAGGATGCGCGCCACGGTGGATTCGCCGAAGCACTTGTTCACGCGCACGTGCAGCACGCCGCTGAGGTTGATGCAGCCGCTGATCACGTCCTCGCCGGGGTGAATCTCCCGGGGCACGGACTCGCCGGTGAGGGCAGCGGTGTCCAGCGTGGACGCGCCCTCGATCACCTCGCCGTCCAGCGGCACGCGTTCGCCGGGCTGGATCACAATGCGCTCGCCGATCTCCACTTCCTCGGGATCCACGGTGATCAGCGCGCCGTCGCGCTCCACGTGGGCCACATCCGGGCGAATGTCCATCAGCGCCGCAATGGAGCGGCGGGACTTGCCCACCGCGCAGCTCTCGAAGAGCTCGCCCACCTGATAGAACAGCATGACCACCACGGCTTCCATGTACTCTCCCGCGCACATCGCGCCGATGGAGGCCACGCCCATCAGGAAGTTTTCATCAAAGATCTGCCCGCGGGAGATGTTTTTGATGGCCTTCCAGATCACCCGCCAGCCAATCACGCCATAGGGAATCAGGTAGATAAGCAGCTCCCAGATTCCCTCGACGGGCAGCAGCAGCGCAACCACGAACAGCGCCGCCGCAGTCAGGATGGTATAGAGCGACCGCTTCTGCTTGCGGTTCATGCTCTGCACGAAAGCCGGAGCCTTCATTTGAGAATCACTTCACATTCGTCGTCAATTTTCTTGCAGGCCTTCGCAGCCGCCTTTGCGATGGCGTCGAAGCGCGCATCGTCCGCCTCCAGGGTCATCTTTTGCGCAAGGAAGCTGATGTTGACGCTGATCACGCCGTCGATCTTGCGAATCTCGTTCTCCATCTTGGCCGCGCAGTTGGCGCAGTCCAGATCCACCATCTTGAAAACCTTCTTCATTGTGTCCTTCCTCCCCCGTCATTCCTCGATGTGTTCCATGCCCTGGTCGATGATCGTGCGCACATGATCGTCCGCCAGCGCATAATAGACCGTCTTTCCCTCCCGACGGTTCTTCACCAGCTTCGCCTGCTTTAAAAGCCGCAGCTGATGGGAGATCGCCGACTGGGTCATGTGCAGCACCTCCGCGATGTCGCACACGCACATCTCCGCCTCGAACAGCACGTACAGGATGCGGATGCGCGTGGTGTCGCCGAAGATCTTGAACAGCTCCGCCAGATCGTAGAGCTTCTCATCCACCGGCATGTCCGGCTCCACCTGCCGGATGATCTCGCCATGGGTGCAGTGCTCGTCGCAGCGCTCCACGCCGTTGGGATCAAACATGCGCTCACCTCCATTCATATGAACAATTGCTCATGTGTTTATTATATGCCGTGACATTGCCGATGTCAATAGAAAAATGCAGATTTCCGCCTGTTTTTGCAAAAACTCTGCGTGCGCTCCTGAAACGCGCCGTTTGAACGCAAAACGCCGCCGGAGAAGCCTCCGGCGGCGCGATTGAGAACCCGATTTACTTTTCAAACAGCTCCACCAGCTTGGAAAGCTCCTCGCGGATGTGGATGTGCTGGGGGCAGACCCGCTCGCACCTGCCGCACTGGAGGCAGTCCGAGGCCTTGCCCAGATTCTGTCCGCTGGTGTTGAAGTTGTACTTTCCCTTGGCGAAGGCCAGATCACCAAAGTTCAGATAGAGGTTTGCGCACATGAACAGGTTGGGGATGGCGATGTGCGCCGGGCAGCCCTTGGCGCAGTACCAGCAGGCCGTGCAGGGCACGGAAGGCTTGGCGGCGATGATCTGCCGTGCCTGTTCGATGGCGGAAAGCTCCCGTTCATCTAGCTTGCAGAAATCCTGCATGTAGGAGGTGTTGTCCTCCACCTGCTCCAGCGTGGACATGCCTGAGAGCACCGTGAGCACGCCGTCCAGCGATGCGGCGAAGCGAATCGCCCAGGACGGGAAGGATGCGTCCGGGTTCACCGTGCGCAGCACGTCCTTCGTCTCCTCGGGCGGATTGGCCAGAATGCCGCCCTTCACCGGCTCCATGATGACCACGGGCTTATTGTGCTTCCGGGCGACCTCGTAGCACTTGCGGGATTCGATGGAATTGCTCTCCCAGTCGGCATAGTTGATCTGGAGCTGCACGAACTCCATCTCCGGATGGGCATTGAGGATGCCGTCCAGCACGGCAGCCTTGTCGTGGAAGGAGAAGCCCAGATGACGAATCAGACCCTCCTCCTTGCGCGCCTGCAGGAAGTTCCAGATGTCGAAGTCGTCGAAGTACTTTGTGCGGTGCTCACCCAGGTTGTGCAGCAGGAAGAAGTCGAAGTAGCCCGCGCCGGTGCGTTCCAGGGATTCATAGAACATGTTCTGGGCCTCGGCGGCGGTCTCGACCCCGGCCCAGGCCGGCAGCTTGTCCGCGATGTAGAAGCTCTCGCGGGGATGGCGATCCACCAGGCAGGTCTTCATGGTGCGCTCGGACGTGCCGTGGCCGTAGAACCAGGAGGTATCTAAGTACTTGAAGCCCCGCTCCAGAAACAAATCCGTCATCGCACAGCACTGTTCGACGTCGATCTCGCCGTCCTTCACCGGCAGGCGCATGTAGCCGAAGCCCAGCTTGGGCATGGCCTCCACAAAGCTACGATCCATGGGTCTCCCCTCCTTATAGGTAGAAAAGCGGGGGCGCGCAGAAAGCCGCCGCCCCCGTTGGATACGTTCAATTCCGAATTACTTCAGCATGACCTGGCCGCCGGTCACCGGGATGGCCTGGCCGGTCTCATACTTCTGCTCCACGCAGTAGAAGATGGCACGCGCCACGTCCTTCGGGAAGCAGCCGCGGTTCATGGGAACCTTGGACATGTAGTACTTGCGCACGTCCTCGACGGTCTTTGCGCCGGGAACCTTGCCCGCGTTCAGATACTGCACGAACAGGCCGCGCTCCGGATCGGACCACAGCGGGCCGTCCAGATAGTTGCCGGGGCAGATGGCGTTGACCTTGATGTTGTAGGGGCACAGCTCCAGCGCGAAGGACTGGGTCAGACCGATGCCGCCGAACTTGGAGCCCGCGTAGGCGTAGTTGTTCTTGCTGCCCTCCAGGCCGGACTTGGAGTTGATGGTGACGATGTCGAAGAAGGCCTCGGGATCGGCCTCGTGCTGGGCCTCCATGATGGCGGCGGCGTACTTCGCGCAGAGGAAGTAGCCGGTGTAGTTGATATTGGTGACGAAGTCGAAGGTGTTCTTCTCCAGCTCCAGCAGGTTGCCCGCCTTGGCCACGCCCGCATTGCTGACCAGGATGTCCAGGCCGCCCCACTTTTCCACGGTGGTCTGCACCATCTTCGCGACGGATTCCTCGCTGGTGACATTCACCTCGATGGCGAAGGCGTACTCGCCCAGCTCTCTGGCAACCGCCTCAGCGCCGGCGACGTTCATATCTGCGATACCGACGATGGCGCCCTCGGCGTGAAGCTCCTCAGCGATGCCCTTGCCGAAGCCCTGGGCTGCGCCGGTGACGATGGCGATCTTGCCGGACAGGCGGCCCTGGGTTGCGGGGCGAACGTGTATCTTTTCCTTGGCAATCTGCTGCCACTTGCTCATATCGATCATGGGTAACACATCCTTTTCCAATAATCTGGTGCTTCAATTATAGCGCAGCGCGCCGAAAGTTTCCAGTGGTTTTCGCCAATTTTCCCCAGTTTGTGAAAACTTTTATGTGTTTTCCTCCTCGGCGATCTTGCGGCCCATCAGCACGCCCATGACGCTGGCCATCATCAGGCCCCGCGTCCAGCCGCTGGAGTCGCCCAGACAGTGCAGGCCCCGAATAGAGGTGGTGAAGTCCTCGTCCATCTTTACCCGGTTGGAGTAGAACTTCAGCTCCGGGGAGTACAAAAGCGTCTCGTAGCTGGCGAAGCCCGGCACCACGTGGTCCATGGCCTGAATGAAGTTGATGATGTTGGTCATGGCGCGGTAGGGCATGGCCGCGGTGATGTCGCCCGCAACCGCGTCCGGCAGCGTGGGCTTGACGTTGGACTGGGCCAGCTCCTTCTGCCAGGTGCGCTTGCCGTCCAGAATGTCGCCGAAGCGCTGCACCAGAATGTGGCCCGCGCCCAGCATGTTCGTCAGCTCACCCACCTTCTGGGCGTAGGCGATGGGCTGGTTGAAGGGCACGGAGAAGTTGTGGGAGCAGAGGATCGAGAGATTCGTGTTATTGGATTTGAGATCCTTGTAGGAGTGGCCGTTGACCACCGCCAGATTGTTGTCGTAGTTCTCCTGACTGACGAAGCCGCCGGGGTTCTGGCAGAAGGTGCGCACCTTGTTCTTGAAGGGCTTGGGATAGCCGATCAGCTTGGACTCGTAGAGCACCTCGTTGACCTTCTCCATGATCTCGTTGCGGCACTCCACGCGCACGCCGATGTCCACCGTGCCCGGCTGATGGGCGATGTTGTGCTCGGCGCAGATGCGCTCCAGCCAGTCCGCGCCCCTGCGGCCGGTGGCGACCACCGTGCGCTCCGCAAGGATTTCGAGCTCCTCGCCCTTCAGCACCACCTGCACGCCCTTGCACACGCCGTCCTCCAGGATTAGGTTCTGGCACTCGCAGCCGAAGAGGATCTCCACGCCGTTGTTCAGCAGGTACTGCTCGATGGCATAGTAGATGTTCTGGGCCTTCTCGGTGCCCAGGTGGCGGATCGGGCAGTCCACCAGCTTCAGGCCCGCCTGAATCGCCCGGGAGCGAATCTGCTTGACCTCCTCGCTGTTGCCCACGCCCTCCACATGGGTGTCTGCGCCGAACTCCAGGTAGATGGAGTCGGCGTAGTTGATGGTCTCCTGGGCCAGGTCCTCGCCGATCAGCGTGGGCAGGTCGCCGCCCACCTCGCAGGACAGCGACAGCTTGCCGTCGGAGAACGCGCCCGCGCCGGAGAAGCCGGTGGTGATGTGGCAGTAGGGCTTGCAGTTCACGCACTGGCGGGTCTTGGACTTGGGGCAGCGGCGGTTCTCGATGGCTGCGCCCTTCTCGCAGATGGTGATCTTCTTCCTGCTGCCCTTGCGGATCAGTTCGAGGGCGGTAAAGATACCGGCAGGGCCGGCGCCGATGATGACAACGTCGGTTTTCATGTATGTTTCTCCTTTATTTCAACGCATAAAACGGGCCGCCAGTCTCCTGACGACCCATCTGCGCATTGTATTATGGCCACGGACCTCGTCAAGGCCCATACTGTATTATACAATTTGTTTATGTTTTTGTCAATGCGCAGAGGAATTCTCCTCCGCGCCCACGTTTTCCGCATATCTTTGCAGAATCAGCGTGCAGTTCTCCCCGATTTCGGCTGCATCTGGGCCTGTGGACAGCAACAGTTCACATTCCAGCAGAACCTGCCCCCAGCCCTCGCCCACGCGCGCGTCGATTCGTTGCGCGATGTTGCGTTCGCTCCCCTCCACAAGATCGAAGAGCAGCATGGGATCCGCCAGCAAAGCCTCTTCGCCGTAAATCCGCACCTCATCATACCCGGAAAAATCCTCATAGGTATAGCCGTAGCTTTCCAGAATGCGCTTTGTGGCGGCTTCCGTCAGACCTTCGAAGAAGCCGTTGGAGAGCATGCCGTTTTCATCCGCATAGAAATCCACGCCCAGCGCATGGAGCATTTCATGGGTGAGGATGTGCAGCATGCGCTCGGGCACGCGCTCGATTTCGCCGGAATTGAGGTAGACATGTTTTTCTCCGTCGCAGAAGCCATCAACGACCTCCGGAAGGTTCTCCGAAGCATATACTTCGATCTCCGCCGTCATTTGGGAAACATCCAGCCCATACGCATCCATAAAATAGCAGTTCAGCAGTTCGCGAGCCTCGCCGATCCAGCCATACTCCGCCTCGTCCAGCAAAACCGCTCCCGCCTTCCAGCCGTCGCTCCCGGCGTAGGTCTCCTGGAAGTAGGCCAGTTCCTCCTGTACCCTGTCCGCATATGCGGACATATCGTTGAGCTGCACTTCCTCGGAAAGACCGCAGGCCAGACACAGGAGCGCGATCAGTAGAAGCAGGGTGCTCCTGCGCAGCTTCCGAATCATTCCGTTCATCTCAGCCTCCTCCTATTTCAGGCGATTCTATGGTCGGGTCAGATCCACCGGAACATACGCATCGATCTCCACGGTTCCGGGAACCACCCGGCAGTCCAGCGCGAGGATCTCCACGCCCGCGTCCCGGGCCTCGATCAGGGCCTCGCCGAACTCGGGCTGGGTTTTCCAGTTGGGCTGGAACACGCGCACGCCCTTCATCTGGATTACGATCAGCATCGCGCAGCGGCAGCCGTCCTTCGCCAGCGCCGTCAGGCCCCGCAGGTGCTTCACGCCCCGCAGCGTGGGTGCGTCGGGAAAGCGCGCTATGCCATTCTCCTCCAGCGTGCAGCCCTTGACCTCGATCACCACACGCCTGCCATCCTGCTGACCGGCAAAGTCGAAGCGGGAGTCGCCGATGACGGCCTCGGCGCGCAGGTTCTCGATCCTGCCCAGACCGCCCGCCGCCAGCCACTCCCCCGCCGCCCGGTTGGGGGCCATGGAGTCCATGTTGACCAGCCTCGTGCCCTCCGGCGTGTGCTTCTCCACAGCAATCAGATCGTAGACGGTCTTGCGCTTCAGGTTCGCGCTTTTCTCCAGATAGACCGTGTTGCCCGGCACCAGCAGCTCGGCGCAGCGCCCGGTGTTCTTCACGTGCACGCGCTGCTGCACGCCCTCGATCTCCACCACGGCGATGAAGCGGTTCGGGCGGGAGATGAACGTACCCCGGCAGATGTTTTCGTATTGCATCGCAATTCTCCATGGACAAAGTGCGCCGCCACCGTTGCAGCGATGGCGGCGCAGGATATTGTTTTTTAGCGCAGCTCCGCGCCGTACTCGGCCTCGACGGCCTTGAGGATCTTCGCCATGGAACCGGCGATCTCCTCGTCGGTGAGGGTGCGGTCGGACGCGCGGAAGGACAGGGCGTAGGCCACGGACTTCTTGTCCGCGCCCAGCTTCTCGCCGCGATAGATGTCGAACAGCTGTACGCTCTCCAGCGTCTTGCCGCCGGACTTCTTGATGGTCTCCAGCATGGTGCCAACGCCAACCTTCTCGTCCACCACCAGCGCGATGTCGCGGGTGACGGCGGGGTACTTCGGCAGGGGCTTCACGCCGTAGAGGGGCACCTCCAGCGGGCGCAGGGCGTCCAGATCGATCTCCGCGACGTACGCGCGGGCCTCGATGCCGAAGCGCTCGGCCACGTCGGGATGAATCTCGCCCAGCTGGGCCAGCTGCACGTCGCCGGAAGTCAGCACCGCCTTGCGGCCCGGATGATAGTAGCTGTCGCCGCCGGCTGCGATGGCCGGAGTCACGCCGAAGGTCTGCATCAGCCACATGCAGGCGTTCTTCACGGTGTAGAAGTCCACATCACCGCCGAACATGCCCAGCACCAGCATGTGCTTCTCCACCGGCAGCTCGCCGGCGCCCGCGGGCTGGAAGGTCTTGGACAGCTCGAACAGCCTGCCCGCAGCGTTGCCGCGGTTGAGGTTGTTGGCAATGGTGTTCAGCATGGAGGGAACCATGCTGGTGCGCATCACGGAGGTGTCCTCGCCCAGGGGATTGCGCAGCACCACGGCGCTGCGGCGTGGATCGTCCTCGGCGATGCCCAGGTTCTCGATCCACTTGGGGCTGATGAAGGAGTAGTTCAGGATCTCATAGAGGCCCATGCCCACCAGCGCGCGCTTCACGCGGTCGTTGAAGGCCATGCTCTCGCTGCGGCGGCCCGCCATGGTCACGCCGTTCATCAGCGTGGACGGGATGTGGTCGTAGCCGTACATGCGCAGCACTTCCTCGGCGATGTCGGCCTCGCGGTCCATGTCCTGACGGAAGGCCGGAACCTCGCAGGTCAGGGTGTCGCCGCAGAGTTCGGTGTCGATGTAGAGGCGGTTGAGGATGTCCTCCATGGTCTCGCCGGGAACCTGCACGCCGTTCAGGCGGCAGATGCGGCTGACGCTGGCCTCAATGGTCTTGCCCTCGGCGGGGTTCGGGTAGTTGTCGTATGCGCCGGGCACCACGTCACCGCACTCCAGCATGTTCACCAGCATGCAGGCGCGCTCCAGGGCCTCCATGGCGGTCGCCGGGCACACGCCCTTCTCGAAGCGGCCGGAGGCCTCGGTGCGCACGCCCAGCTTGCGGGCGGTCACGCGGTTGTTGGAACGCTCGAAGGCCGCGCACTCGAAGAGCACGGAGGCAGTGTCATTCTCGATTTCGGACTCCTCGCCGCCCATGATGCCCGCAAGGCCGGTGGCGTTCTCGTTGTCCGCGATGACCAGCATGCTCTCGTCCAAGATGTGCTCCTTGCCGTCCAGCGTGGTCAGCTTCTCACCGGGATGGGCGCGGCGCACCACGATGGTCTGATCCTTCACCCGGGAGAGGTCGAAGGCGTGCATGGGATGGCCGGTTTCCAGCATGACGAAGTTGGTGATGTCCACGATGTTGTTGATGGGACGCACGCCCGCGCCGTAGAGGTACTCGCGCATCCACTTGGGGGACGGGCCGATCTTGACGTTGGTGATCACGCGGGCGCAGTAGCGTGGGCAGGTCACGGGATCGAGCACCTTGACGGTGGCGTAGTCCTCGAACTTGCCCTTGCCAGTCTCCTCCACGGCGATCTCCGGCATCACGAAGTGCTCATTCAGCACCGCGGAGCTCTCGCGGGCCAGGCCCCACACGCTCAGGCAGTCCGGGCGATTGGCCAGGATCTCGAAATCGACGATGTCGTCGCCCAGGCCAAAGACTTCTTTAACATCGGTGCCGGGGGCCACGTCCTCGGTGATCTCGATGATGCCTTCGTCGCCGATGTGGGGATAGAGGCCTGCGGGCACGTCCAGCTCCGGGCCGGAGCAGAGCATGCCGTTGGACACCTCACCGCGCATCTTGCTCTTCTTGATCTTGATGCCGCCGGGCAGGTGCGCGCCGTCCAGCGCCGCCGCCACGCGCATGCCCGCATGGACGTTGGGCGCGCCGCAGACGATCTGGATCGGCTCCTCGCCGCCCACATCCACCATGCAGATGTGCAGGTGATCGGAGTTGGGATGATCCACGCAGGAGACGACGTAGCCCACGACGACCTTGTCAAACTGCTCGCCGGTCTTGTCCACGCCCTCGACGGCGGTGCCGGTCATGATCATCCGGGAGGCATATTCCTCGGCATTCATCGGAATCTCAACGTATTCCTTCAGCCATTTCATCGGAACTTTCATGCTTTGTCGCCCTCCTTATCGGTACTGCGTCAGGAAGCGCAGGTCGTTTTCGTATAGGTAGCGCAGGTTCGGAATGTTGTACTTGAGCAGCGAAATGCGCTCAACGCCCATGCCGAAGGCGAAGCCGGAGTACTTCTGGGGATCGATGCCGCACATCTCCAGCACGTGGGGATTGACCATGCCCGCGCCCAGAACCTCGATCCAGCCGGTGCCCTTGCACATGCGGCAGCCCGCACCGTGGCAGCTGGCGCAGGTGAGGTCGACCTCGGCGGACGGCTCGGTGAAGGGGAAGAAGGACGGACGGAAGCGGGTGGAGATGCCCTCGCCGTACATCTGGCGGGCGAACTCGTCCAGCGTGCCCTTCAGATCGCCCATGGTGATGTTTTCATCGATGACCAGGCCCTCCATCTGATGGAACACCGGAGAGTGGGTGGCGTCGGCCTCGTCGGCGCGGTACACGCGGCCCGGGCAGATGATGCGGATGGGCGGCTTGCGGGTGGTCATGATGCGGGCCTGCACCGGGGAGGTGTGGGTGCGCAGCACGATGTTGTCGTCCACGTAGAAGGTGTCCTGCGCGTCGCGCGCCGGATGGTTCTTCGGGATGTTCAAAAGCTCGAAGTTGTAGTGGTCGTACTCGACCTCGGGGCCCTCCACGACCTCGTAGCCCATGCCCACGAAGATGTCGATCATCTTGTTCAGAGCGATGTTCATCGGGTGCAGGGAACCGGCGCTGCGCGTAGGTCCCGGCAGGGTCACGTCCACGGCCTCGGCCTCCAGGCGGGCCTGCTTCTCGCGCTCCTTCAGCTCGGCGCTGCGCTTGTCCAGCGCCTCCTCCAGAGCCTTGCGCACGTCGTTCACCAGCTGGCCCATCTTCGGGCGCTCCTCGGCGGGCAGCTGGCCCATGCCGCGCAGCAGACCGGTCAGCTCGCCCTTCTTGCCGAGGACGTTGACGCGAATCTGCTCCAGGCGGCTGGTCGCCTTCGCTTCGCTGAGCTCGTTCAGCACGCGCTCACGGATCTCACGAAGTTTGTTCTCCATGTTCTGTCTCTCTCCTTTATGCGTATCGTTGCCCGGGGCAAAGAAAAAAGCCTCGCCCCCTCGCTTCAGGGGCGAAGCATAGCTTCGCTGTACCACCCAGATTCGTCTTGCGGACGCGCCGCAAAACCTCTCATCCGTATAACGAGGATGAATCCGTTCGCGCCTACTGCCGCTTCAGCGCGAAAGCTCCGGAGTGAACTTCACCGGCGAAAATCCGTGCAGCGCTCCCAGCCCGCGACGCCGCTCTCTGTCCGAACTTCTCCCGCCGGATACTCTCTCCATCATTGCTGTTCTTTCGGATTATAGCATATTCCGCTGCATCTTTCAAGTTGGCATGTAATCTTAACATTTCTGCGCGTTCAGCGCAAGGATCGCCCCGAGGATGCAGGCAATGCCCAGCAGCGTGGCCGTGCGCAGCTGCTCGTGATAGACGAGAATCCCCAGCACGGTGGCGACCAGCGGCTCCACCGTGGCCAGAATCGCCGCGTGGCTGGCCTGCACCGCCTGCAAACCCAGGGTGTAGAGCAGGAATGGAGCAAAGGCCGTGACCGCGCCGGTGGCGAGGATCAGCAGGATCAGCCCCGCGAGGCCGTCCGCCGCGGCCATCTTCTGCACAAGCTCCGCCGGTCGGGAGATGAGCAGCACCGCGATGGCAGCGATGAAGAAGGTGTAGGCCGACACCGCCTCCGGCGGATAGCGCCTGAGCGCCACGCTGCCGAGGATGCTGTACAGGCCGTAGGCAATGCCGGAGCCGACGCCCACGACGATGCCCAGCGGCTGCATCTGACCGCCGCCGATGCCCGACACCAGCGCGCAGCCCGCGACGGACAGCGCGAGTGCCAGCAGCTTGCGCCGCGTGACTCGTTCATGAAAGAACAGCGCCGACATCAGCATGACCCAGATGGGCGAGGTGTAGAGCAGGATCGCCGCCTCGGACATGGTCAGCATGCGGATCGCAGCGAAGTAGCAGCAGGTCATCAGGCCAACGCTGCCCACGCCCAGCCCCAGAAACAGCGGGATATCCCGGATCCGAATGCGGGATCTGCTCCCCCGCCGCACGGCGAGAAGCAGCAGAAAGCACAGTGCCGCCGCGCACAGGCGCAGCGCCGAGATCTGAATGGAATCAAAGCCGTACGCACCCAGACTGCGCACGAAGATGCCCATGGTTCCCCACAGCACAGCCGCCGCTAGAATCAGAACGGTTCCACGATATGAAGATGCATTACGCAATGCACCCCACCTCCTCTCGGCCGGATTATAGTACAAGGCCGCGCACAGAATCAAGCACAAACCGGAAACTTTGCATTGCATCCGCTTTTCTTCCTGTCTTCCATGTGAAGGCAGCCCCGCCGGAAAACCCGGCGGAGCTGCGGCGGACAGATGCATTCCGACCCGGACAACCCACTTCAGATCGCGCCCTTGATGACGCTCGTGGACAGCGGACTGTTGCGGGTGGAATTGTTCGGCAGCCGGCGCTCCAGCGCGGCGCGGGCAAATTCGATGTCCTCTGCCGCCTCGCCGGGATTGAAGCAGCCGATGGCAACCATGTCCTGCTCGCGAATCGTATTGTAGACGAAGTTCAGGCCGACGAAGGGCGTCGTTCTGCCTGCGGCGCACGGCTTGATGGTCAGAACCGGCTTCTTCGCCGCATGGATGATCTTTGCAACGCTCTCGATCTCCACCTGCATCAGAAAGCCCATGCAATTGTAGATCTGAATGTAGGTCTCCACATCATACTCGTTCAGGTCCGCATACTGGATGACCTCCGGCATGTGTGCGGAGAGGCCGGGAATCATGCCTTCATCCCGGATCATCTTCAGATAGTCCGGAAGCCGGTCGATGGTCTGCGTATTCTTGTTGATCATCTGCTCCACGCAGGAATGCAGCGGCAGACAGAAGGTTGCGCCGTTCTGCCTGCACTTCTTGATTTCCTTCTCGGCCTCCCGGCGCGCAGCGGCGTTGTCGTCGACATTGATCACCGGCTCATCGATGATGATCATCTTCTTTCCGGTGCGCTCCTCTGCCAGATCCACCGCCCTGCGCAGATTGGGATCCGTTCCAAAGAGGCCGAGCACCGCATCGACGCCGTTGTTCAGAAAGACTTCAAAAATATCCGCCACGGATTCCGGTGCGTGGTGGCGCGAACGAATCATCGCATCGCCGGAAGCGCTTCTGTGGCTGAAGCCGGAAATCCAGTTGCAGCCGATAATCATGCGCGGCAGGGATACGCCGCCCACCATGGTCCTCGGGAAATCATTAGCCATGAAAAAAGACTCCTTTCACCGTCAGAATCAGATATCGTCCACAGGGAAAATGGGACGAATGACATGTTTATAATCGAACTCGGCCACCATCTGATAGCTCTCTCCGGGGGTGTTGGACATGATCTGGCTGCGGCTCAGTTCCTTGAGTTCCGGGAAGATATAGCCGAATTTCGTCACGAATACGTCGTAGGAGGCGGCGTCCAGCCCGCAGGAGGCAAAGTTCACCTTCTGCGTAAAGGCAATCGCCTCGTTTACGATCACGATGTCGATGGAGCCCACCGATACAATCGCGCCGCTGCTGCGACGGATGGGTGGATTGGTAATGAAATCGTAGCCGAGAATGTCGTGCCAGCCACGATACACGACGTCCAGACGGATGGGACGCGTGATCTCATCGATGTTCACGCCCAAATCCAGCTCGAAGCGATCCCCGATCTCGTGCGCGCGGCAGCACGCGTACGCCGCCGGATCATAGATCCCCGCGACCAGCACGCGCTTGGCCGGATCGTTGATTTTCAGATATTCCCTGAGCAGCACGAGACTTCCACCGGTGGTGCCGGCCGTCGGGTTATCCCCCATGTCCGTCACGCAGACCGGAGCCTCCATCTCGTACAGGGACGATCGCGCCGTCTCCGCCGGGCGCAGCGACAGCACCTCAAATCCGAATTCCCGCCTGCGGGCAAAGGCCAGCTCCGCCAGTTCATCGGCCCTGCGCGCGCAGACCTCGGCATACTCCGGCGCGGAGGGAACCACCACAACCGTCGAGGAAGTGCGCGGCGCATCCGTCCACGCAAAGCCCACATACAGACTGGCGCACTCCACCGCGGGATCATTTTCCTCCCAGTCCTTCATGCGCGCAATGATGCTCTTCAGCGGTTCCACCGTCGTGGCGGCCATCTCGCCGGGGAAGATCATGCGCAGCTTGCGCAGTTGGGGAAACAGGCGCCAGCCCTTCTGCAGATAATGCACCAACGCCTTTGCGGTGCGGCGATAGGTATCCGGCTGGTCCGTGTGCGGCGCGGTGTGGTAGCATCGAAAGATGTTGACCTGGTTGGCCATATCTTCTTCGATGTTCCCGTGCAGGTCCATGCCGAAGGAGATGACGCAATTCCTCCCGACGATCTTGCGCATGTCACAGGCGAGTCGGTATTCGCCGCAGCCGATGTTCTGCACATTCATCGCGCCATGACAGAACATCCAGATGCCGTCCACGTCCGGATGCGCCCGAAGCACATTCAGAATCCTGTTTTCGAAATACAGGTAGGTCTGCTCCTCCACGGGCCCATAGGACTGCGCCACAGCAAAGATCGCCGGGATCATTTCAATTCCGGCCTCCTCGAAGATGTCCGCCACCGGCAGATGGCGGAGAACCTCCTCCCCCTCGTAAAACTCGAACATCTCCCGCGTCGTCAGATGCGGACAGAAATCGTTGGATTCATGCGCAAATGCGGCAATGAGCACCTTCATTGCATTCCACCCCTTTCTACCGTCTTGAAAGTCCCCGGCGCATCACAGCTCCGCGCGCTCCACCTCGGACCAGGCCGGAATGGACGGCGCCGCACCTGAGCGGCTGACCGCAATCGCGCTGGCCTTGCAGGCCGTGCGCAGCACGGCGGCGATTTCCGCGTTTCGCTGCAGTCCGGCGAGAAAATAGCCTACGAAGGTGTCCCCGGCGGCCGTCGTATCCACTGCTCGCACGTGAAAGGAACTCTGGCGCACCAGCTTCTCCCCATCGGCATAGACGCACCCCTGTTCACCCAGCGTCAGCATGACCCGGCAGTCCGGGAAGCGGGACAGCAGGTTCTCGCAGATCCTCTGTTCGTCGCGCTCGCCGGTGAGCTCATAGCCTTCGATCTCGTTCAGGATGAAGATATCCACATACTCCAGCAGCGGCGACTGCGCAAGATCCCCCATCGGCGAAGGATTCAGCACGATTTGCATGCCCTTCTCATGCGCCCTTCGCAGCGCGTAGGGCAGGATGCTGACCTCGTTCTGCATCAGCAGCAGATCGCCCGGCGCAAAATCAGCCAGGATGCGATCGATCTCCTCCTGCGTCATCTCCCCGTTGGCACCCGGATATACGACGATGCAGTTCTGTCCCGCGCCGTCCACCTGTATGATCGCATGTCCCGTGGGATAGCGGTCGTCGACCAGGGTGTGCGTCACATCGACGCCGCACTCCCGGAGATAGTCCACCAGCATCCCGCCGTCGGCACCGATCTTTCCGGCGTGCCAGACCTTCACCCCCGCCCGCGCCAGCGCGATGCTCTGGTTGAACCCCTTTCCGCCGCAGAACAGCTGCATGGATTGGGCGGAGATGGTTTCTCCCGGCCGCACCGCATGATCCACGCCATACACGTGATCGATGTTCAAAGAACCGATATTCAATACTTTCACTGACTCACCCAACCCTTTTCATCACAGTATCGTTACAATCGTTTCAGTTGCAATCGTGTCAATGGGAAAGGACGATCCGATGGCGAATTGTCCTTTCCCGCTGTTTCAGGACGGTCAGAAAAGAATGACGCCCTTCATGTAGTTGTCCTGCTTGTCGATGGAGCGCTCAAAGATCGTCTTCATGGCCTCCGCATCCTTGTAATAGGCGGTGTGCGTCACGAGGCTGCCCGGATCGTACACGCCGCGCTTGATCAGCGCATAGGTGCGCGGCAGAATCTCGGTGTAATGGGCGTTGCTCATCGGCGCCAGGTTCAGCACCGTCAGTCCGCCCAGATGCCACTTGGTGCCGTTGAAGGTCACGCCCGCGCGATGGAAGCTGCCGATGGTCAGCTTGCCTGCCTGCTTGGTCATGGAATCCGCGAGCTGGAAGCTGGCATCACAGGCGCCGAAATCGATGCACACATCCGCACCGCCCTTGGCGATGATCTCCGCAATGACCTTCTTGCCCTCCTCGCTCTCCGGATCGAGCACCTCGGTCGGGCCGTAGGCCTTCGCCATCTCGCGACGGTCCTCGCGCACCTCAAATACGGTCAG
Organism: Clostridiales bacterium; assembly: GCA_004557125.1. Taxonomy (GTDB): domain Bacteria; phylum Bacillota; class Clostridia; order Christensenellales; family Aristaeellaceae; genus SFTH01. Next base: position 18,401 of record SFET01000030.1, read on the forward strand.
GCGTCCGTAGGGCTCCGCGCGCAGGCCCATGAGCATCAGGGTGCCCATGTAGCCGGCGCCAACCAGCACCACGTGGTCGCCGGGTTCGATGTTGGTCTTGTAGAGCACGTTGACGACGCAGCAGTTCGGCTCGTAGACCACCTTCGCCCAGTCCTCAGTGTCGTCCGGCAGCTTGACCAGACAATCCTCGGGCACAGTAAAGTATTCGCACATCATCTCGTTGCAGCCCGACGCGCAGAACACCTTGTCGCCGACCTTCAGGTTCGTCACGCCCGCGCCGACCTTGTACACGACGCCCACGCCCTCGTGGCCGATCACATAGGGATACGGACCGGGCGCATTCACGCCGCGGTAGAGCCAGGAATCCCAGCAGCACAGGCCGCAGGCCTTGGTCTGCACCATGACCTCGTTGAACCTGGGCTCCGGCACATCATACTTCATAATCTCCAGTTGCATGTAATCCTTTACAAACACGCCATCTGCCAACATGTGAAATCCACCTCTCTCAATGTCATATCTCCGGCGCCGCTGCGGCACCGCCGTTTTGATGCGCTCAGTGCTTGCGGGCCGCCCACAGGAAGCCGCGGCGCATCAGTTCCACCATCTGCGGATGATCATCGAACAGATAATCCATGTGGCCCATGGAGCTGTAGAAGACGCGGCCCTCGCCCCAGCGCTTCGTGTAAACCACGGGCATCACCACGACGCCGTTGTGATACATCGGATCGGTGGGGTCCTTCGGATAGACCGTGGTGGTGGCCAGCACGTTCACGCAGGGATCCAGGTGCAGGTAATACTGCTCCGTGCGCACCTTGAAATCCGGGAGGCCCTCCACGATCGGGGAATCGGTGTTGCGCTTGAAATTGACCTCGTAATCGGTCACGAACGCATCGTTCGGATGGGGATAGGTCTTGGTGACATACTCGATGTTCTCGGGCGACAGATCGGAGATGTGGTGATACCACTTGTCGCCGGTGTGCTCGACCCACTGGGAGCCGGTCATGTACTGGTATTCGATGTTCCAGCGGAAGGCGTCGCACATGCCGCCGTGGCAGCCCGCCAGGCCGACGCCGCTGGCGATGGCGTCCGTCAGATGGAATACATAGGGATCCGGGATATCGCCCTGGGTCCACATGGGGATGATCAGATCCATGCTGCGCAGGAATTCCTCGTCATTCAGGCGTTCCATGGAGCCCTCGCAGATCACGTCAAAGTTCTCCGCCTCAAGGATCCTTTTAAAGCGATTGCTCACCTTTTCAGGCTCGTGTCCGTCCCAGCCGCCGTAGAAGATAAATGCCTTGCGATTCATACCGATTCCTCACTTTCTTTTCGTTTGTCCCGCCCATGTTCTGTTCTGACGCGGCGTGAGCGCCGCGATTTCCTACTTCTTCGCCGTCGAGAGCTTCATGCGGAAGATATCAAACAGCACTGCGATGATGATGACGATGCCCAGGGCAATCTTCTGCCAGTATGCATTCACGCCCAGCAGGTTCAGACCGTTGTTCACAAAGCCCCACGCGAGCGCGCCCGCCAGGGTGTTGAGCATGCTGCCCTTGAAGGTGCCGCCGATGTACACCGCCGCCAGCGCCTGCATGGAAATATCCGTGCCGGAGCCGGGCTGACCGGAGGACATGCGCGACGCCTGCAGGATGCCGCCGCAGGCCGAGCAGAAGCCGCAGATCACGAACATCAGGATCTTCGTGCGCTTGACGTTCAGGCCGGACAGCTTGGCCGCATCCTCATTCTCGCCCACCGCAATGACGCTTCTGCCGAACACCGTATAGCGCAGCGCAAAGGCGCCGACGATGAAGAACACCGCCATGATGATCACCGGGAAGGGAACCCAGCCATTGAGGATGTAGCCGCGCCCCAGGAACAGGAAGCCCTCCGGGAAGCCGGTGATGGGCATGGAATTGGTGGTAACCAGAATCGTGCCCTGGATGATGTACTGGACGCCCATGGTTCCGATGAAGGCCGGAATCTTCAGTATGGTGACGATGTAGCCCGCAAACAGGCCGAAGGCCATGCCAATAAGGATCGAAATGAGGATGGCCAGCACCGGATTCATGCCCATCTTCACGATGAAGATGGCGGTGTTGCAGCCGGCAAGCGTTGAAGCCATACCGGTGCTCAGGTCGATCTCGCCGCCCAGCACGACGAACGAGACGCCCATCGCGATGATCGAGACAACCGCCGTCTGGCGAATGACGTTCATAATGTTCGTCCACGACAGGAAGGTATCCGTCGCGACCGTCAATATGAGACCGACAACGATGATCAGCAGCCATGCGCCCATGTCGCTGGCAATCGAAGCCGCCTTGGAAAGATAGGAGTTCTTCTTCATGGTCATTTCCCTCCAACTGCATATTCCGTTACGAGCGTCTGTGAGAAATCCGGCTTCATGATTTCACCGGATATCACGCCTTCATGCATGACCAGAATCCGGTCGCTGATGCCCAGGATTTCTTCCATATCCGAAGAGACGACAATGACCGCCTTGCCCTCCTCCGCCAGCTGATTGATGATGCTGTAAATCTCCCGCTTCGCGCCGACATCAATTCCGCGCGTGGGTTCATCGAAGATGATGATCTGGGAATCGGAAAACAGCCACTTGGCCAGAACGACCTTCTGCTGGTTGCCGCCGCTCAGATACATCGCCTTTTGATTGACCGAGGGCGTGACGATGTGAAGCAGCTTGACGTACTTCTCCGCCTCCTCCTTCTCCTTTCTGAAGTTGAAGTACAGGCCCTTGACCATGATCTTTTTCAGCGCGACCATAACTGTGTTCACACGAACCGTGGAGCGCAGGAATAGTCCCTCCTCCTTGCGGTTTTCCGTCAGAAAGCCGATCTTGTTCGCGATTGCATCCCGGGGATTGCGGATGCTCACTTCCTTTCCCCTGATGAAGATATGACCCTGCGAACGCTTGTCCGCGCCGAAGATCAGACGCATAATTTCCGTTCTGCCAGCGCCCACCAGGCCTGCAAAGCCGAGCACTTCTCCCCCGCGCACCGCGAAGGAGACGTCCTTGACGCGCCCCTCGGTGTCGCTCATGTGTTTGCACTCCAGGAGCACATCCCGGATGCTCGCGTTGCGCTCCGGATACTGCTGCGTCAGTTCGCGGCCGATCATCATGGCGATCATTTCGCTCTTGGTAATGTCGCTGATCTCGCGCGTACCGATATAGCAGCCGTCCCGCAGCACCGTCATGCGATCGCAGATTTCAAAGATCTCATCGAGCCGATGCGTGATGAAGATGATCGCGATTCCCTTGGACTTGAGCGTGCGGATGATGCGGAAGAGAACCTCGGTCTCCCGGGTGGTCAGCGACGAGGTCGGCTCGTCCATGATCACAACCTTCGCGTTGGTGCTCACCGCCTTGATGATCTCCACGATCTGCCGCTGCGCCAGACTGACGCTGCGCACCATCTTCCTGACGTCCATCTCAATGTCGAAGGAATCGAACAGCGCCTGCGCGTCCTCGTTCATCTTCTTCCACTGGATGGCGCCCTTCTCCCGGGGAAAGCGCCCCAGGTAAACGTTTTCAGCAACCGTCATTCGGGAGATCAGATTGAGTTCCTGATAGATGGTTGCAATGCCCAGCTTTTCCGCAGCCTTGGGCGAATTGATTTCCACTTCCCTGCCTTCGAATTCAATGGTTCCGCTATCCTTCCGGTAAGCGCCGGACAGGATTTTCATCAGTGTGGATTTTCCTGCGCCGTTCTCTCCCACCAGTGCATGTACTTCGCCCGGCCGGAGCGAAAAACACATATCCGTCAGCGCCTTGACCCCAGGAAACTCCTTGTTGACGTTCGTCAATTTCAGGATGTCTGGAACTGTCTGCATTGTTAAGCCCCCTTCAAATTGCCATCGAGGTGCTCCGGTGGCGCAGGCCGCAGCCACTGCGGCACGCGCCACCGCATCCCGGGATCATGAGGCGCCGTATGCGTGGGCGCTGCGCCCTTGCAGCGCCGTTCTACGACTCGCTCTTCTCCCGGAGAAGCATTTCTCCGGTTCCAATCAGCCGATGATGTCGGCACCGGCGAGCTGGCCTGCTGCGCAGTACACGCCCGCGGGGGTTTCGAGCTGCTGGTCGAAGGTCTCGCCGGCGAGCCACTTATCGATGTAGTTGGCGACATTGGTGGACTGGCCGCTGGGATCCTGGGTGATGGTCGCGATGTAGTTGGTGCCTGCGTCGATCTTCTCGATCTCCTCGTCCTCGCCGTCGAAGCCGACGACCATGACTTCCGTTCTGCCGGCGCCCACGGTGGCGTCATAGCCGCCCAGGGAGTCCTGTGCAGAGCCGCCGTAGATGATGTCCAGATCCGCATAGGCGGTCAGGGCGTTTTCGCAGACCTGCATGGCGGTCTCGCGCACGCCGCCGTTGTAATTGTTGAGCACATTGACCTCGATTCCGTTCTGGCTCAGGCCATCGGTGAAGCCGGTGCAGCGCTTGGTCTGCTGCTCGGACATCGCGGAGACCAGAATGACGTTCACGGACTCGATGTTCTGCTCCTTCAGATAGCCCGCGCACCAGGTTCCGCCGACGACGCCCGCATTGTAGTTGTCGGTGCCGGTGGTGAAGGTGAAGCAATCCGCGGTCGCTTCGGGAAGCACCATGTTGTCCATCTCGAACACGCCGATGCCCTTCTCCTTGCACTGGGTGTAGATGTCCGCCAGAGCATCGATGTACCAGGTGGCGATGACCATGACGTCAACGCCGCTGTTGATCAGGTCCTGACAACCATTCATCTGCGTGCCCGCGTCCAGGTTGCCATCGACGAAAGTAACCTCCCAGCCGCGCTGTTCTGCTTCTTCCATAAACTGTTCATACATGCGTACGTAGAAGGGGAAGGTCATGGACGGGAGTGAGAAACCGACCTTGAGGGGCTCTGCGGTCTCCGCCATTGCGGCCACAGAGAGGAGCATGACGACGACGACCAGGATGCTGAGAATCTTCTTCACTTGAGTTTCCTCCTTTTATTTTTTCTCGGCTGTGCCGAAATTCAGATCGTTTGTAAACCGGTGACTAGAAGTTTACGCCGCCGATCAGGATGACATTTGCGTAGGGCGAGGTCTCGCCGGTACGGATGATGTATTTGGCGCGCTTCGTATACTCCTTGAATGCTTCGTGCGGCAGCTTCTCGATCGGCAATCCGCGCAGTTCATCGGAGATCTCCTGCCACACCTGCGGATTCTTTTCGTCAATCTCGCTGGCGACGATCGCCGATTCCACCACGAGCTCCGAATCGATCGCCTTCAACACATCCATGAAGCGTGGCAGTCCCGCCCGAACGGATACATCGATGACCTCTACGCCGCGGGGGATCGGCAAGCCGCAATCCGCAATGACCAGATAATCCGTATGTCCGGTCGTTGCGACCGCCGTCAACAGCTGCGGGTTCAGAATGCGATCCTTCTTCATCTTCTCACCTCCCGTTCATTTCAAATTCTATCGCAAGGGCTTCACCTGCCCTTACAAGGTCCTGAGAAAATATAAGTAAACGTTTACCTATATTCAATTCCACACCGTGCTTGCTCTCATCTTCCGGAACGGAGCAGGAGTTCCGAAGTGCTCCGACCCGAATTTGCATTCAATTGACGTTCTGGAGTTTCAAAGTCTCTCGTTCAATCAAGTGGGCTTCAAAGGTTTTGGTAAAGAGAGGTATGCCATCCTCAATGTAATTCACCAGCATATTTGCCGCCTCCCATCCCATCTCGTAGATGGGCTGCGCGACCGTCGTCAGCTTGGGGGTGACGTGCTCAGAGATGGGGATGTTGTCGATGCCGACGATCTTGATCTGCTCCGGAATCCGCACGCCGATTTTGTTCAGATAGCCCATTGCACCGACGGCGATCATATCGTTGCCGCACATCAGGCCATCGATGGTGGGATCGTTTTCCATGATTTTCCGAATGCCGACCGTACCTGTCTCAAGTGAGAAATCGTTTACGTAAACAATCCGGTTGTCCCGCGCAATGCCTGCTTCCTCGAGGGCCGCATAATAACCGTTGATGCGCATGCAGCTCTCCATCTGGCTGGCCGTTATGCAGGCAACACGCTTGCATCCGGCATCCAGCAGCGCCTTGGTTCCCTTATAGATGGCATTCAGGCTATCCACCTGGACATAGCCGAAGCGCGTGACATCGCTTTCCAGACCGACGTGATCCAGAAACACCGTGGGAATGTCGCCCAGAAGATCCCGATAGTACTGAACGCCACGCTCACCGATATTCGAGGATACGATATTGCTGCACAGAATTCCATCCACCTTGTGGGACTTGAACAGCTTGATGCTTCGTTCCTCGATCTCGGGATCGTTGTCCGTGTTGCACATGATGACGCTGTAATCCCGATCCCGCGCAAGATCCTCAATTCCCCGCGCCAGGCCGGCAAAGAAGGGATTCGTGATGTCCGGAAGAACGTAGCCTAAGGTAAACGTTTTCCTTATTTTTAAACCGCGCGCGATCGCATTGGACACGTAGCCCGTATCCCGAAGCACATCCTTCACGCGGCGCCGGGTTTCTTCACTTATGTGCTTATCCTTGCCGTTAATGATCTTCGATACCGTCGCGATGGACACACCGGATCTCTCGGCAATCTCTTTGATGGTCACCATGATGAATCACCCGTCGGAAGCATTTGTAAGCGTATAATGAAATCATCTATATTGTATCTTCTCCATCTCCAAAAATCAATATTTAATATATCTAATTATTATGTAAATATTTACGCCATACCGCCAGTTTTATTGAATTTTATTTAACTCTTCTCCGCATAATGCCTGTTCAGAGCGAATATATCCCGGTCGGGTCTTGCCTGCGGAATCCGGAGAATGCATGGGAAACAGGGGAGAATTTCACAGGCAGATTTGTATGGAGGATTGGAAGCGGGCGACATTTCTGCGCTGAAAAAGCAACCCTCCGGAGAAACCGGAGGGTTGCGCATCGTTCGTTTATGCGTACCTGGGATAGAAGATGTTTCTGGCGGCGTTGCCGCGGGACGTACTCTGCGCAGTGCGGTTCGCCGGCGCTTCGAAGTTATAGCAGAAGTAGTAGGCCGCGTCGTATGCGCCGTCGGCGGTATTTGCCACGCTCTTCATGTGCCGGTCCACCGTGGGATAATACTTCTCAAGCTCATATTCGAGGAAGCACAGCTGGGCGTAGAGCGAGGAGGAATCCAGTCCCCTGTCCGAGCAGTAATTGAGCAGCCGGGTCTTGCGGCTGGAGAACCACTGGCAGATGCCGTAGCTGCGGCCGCTGTCGCCGTTGACTGTGGGCCGGAAGCCGGACTCGGCGCTGATGTTCGCCAGCAAGCCCGCCGCGGCGGCAGTGTTGTAGCCCATGACCTTCGTGGCGTAGGCGAAGCAGAGCTGCTCGTTGGTATACTTGCCGGAGTTGAAGGCATCCTCGATGGTCTCGGGCTTGGTTTCCGGCTGCGCAGGCGCTTCCGGCTCCGGATCGGGCGTTGCAGGCGTCTCCGGCAGCGACGGCTCGATGATCTGGCCCTCGATGGAGAGGTGGCTGACCAGCATATAGCCGATCTTGCCGCCGCGCTCCACCATGGCGCAGCTGCCGTTGATCGCCAGCACGTACACGCTGACGCCCTTCTTGACCGTCGTATAGCGGCTGGAGGTGCTGGGCTTCTCGTAGACGCGGGTCTTCTGAGTGGTGACGGCCTTGTCCGCGATGGACTCCACCGTGCCCATCTCCGAAATGGCGGCGTAGCCGGTTCTGCCGTTGTAGCTGATTTTGGCCACGTCGCCGGCATAGGCCTGCACGGTGACGACGGTCTTGTTCGGCAGCGAACCCCAGTAGGTGCTCAGGGATGCGTCGCGGTAGACCCGCATGCTGTCGGACTTGACGTAGGCGGAAAAGCTGCCGTCTGCAAGCGCCGCAGCGGGCATCGCCGCCAGCAGCAGCGCGACAAGCGTCAGAATTGCGAAGATGCGCAGTGTACTTTGGTTTCTTTTCATTGTGTATGTACGCTCCGTAGATCCATAGTTTCGCTTCGATTTGTCATTAATCTGTAATATTTATATCATATGATTGAAATCTTGTCAAGCATTTCATCCCTCTATACGCCGATTCGACGCAAAAAATCGCTCCGAGTCCTGGGATTCGGAGCGATTTTGGGTTCAAAATGTTTCAAAAGTATGTCATTTCTTACAGGACGCGCTCCACCGGGGGATGGTTCTCGCCGGTGAGCCAGTTCATGTCATCGGTGAGCCAGTCCATGATCTCCAGCTGGCGGGTCTCCCAGGCGACGGTAGCGGCGTGCTCCTCGGGGGTGGGCTCGTGGTCGAAGGCCTTCACCAGCTCGCAGTAGCCGAAGATGTGGCCGTCGCCGTACCAGATGGTGAAGTTGCTCTCCGGGCCCTCCTTGATCGCGTCGCCGCGCTTTTCGATCAGGCCGTCGTGGCGGCGCTTGTACTCCTCCTCGCAGCCGGGCTTGAGCTTCGTGGCGAACACGCGGTGGCGGATCAGGGACTTATCCGCGCGCACAATTCCGATGTCGTGGTACATCAGGCGCATGGTGGCCGGTGCACAGACCAGCGTCACGCCCTCCGGCAGCGCATTCAGGATGGAATCAAAGCAGTCCGTGCGCTCGCTTGCGCTCTCGCCGTAGCCGAAGAGGTACTGCTCCATGTGCCAGATGGAGAAATTTTCCACCTGCGCGTCCGCACAGGCGGCCTCGAACGCGGGCTTCAGTGCGCGCACGGCCTCGAGCTGCGCCGCGCGGTCGGCCCCGTCCATTCTCAGCAGAAAGGGAACTCGCTTCATTCGTATCACTCCTTGATGATATAATCGCAGGCCACAGAGGCGAGGCGCACCTCGTGCATGCGCTTCTTCACCGGCAGGTGCACCGGATGGGTCTGGTAGGCGTCGAAGGCGGCGCGGTCGGTGAACTCGGTGATCAGCGCGAGGTCGTAGCTGGGGGAATTTCGGACTTGAACTCCTCCTTGATCTTGAACAGTACGATGTGACGGATCATGTTTCTCTCCTTTCCCTCCCGCGGGGGAGCCTGCCTTGGTTCATTGTTCGTCCATATTGAGGATGCGGGGCACGATATCGCCCGCACGCACTTCCAGTATGCAGTAGTGGCCGTTCTTCAGCGCGCCGGGGTTGATCAGCAGCGCCCGTCCCACATAGCCCGCGAAGGGCTGGTGGGTGTGGCCGAAGAGCGCCGCGTCCATGGAGTTCTCCTCGGCGTAATAGGACAGCATGTCGTAGCCGAGCTTCACACGGTAGCGGTCGCCGTGGAGCAGCAGCAGACGCTTGCCCTCCACGGTGACGCGGGCCTCCCGGGGATGGTGGGCGTAGAAGTCGCAGTTCCCGGCCACGGAGGTGACGGGAATCTCCAGATTCTTCTCCAGCCAGCGCGCGTCCTCCAGCACGTCGCCCAGGTGAAAGACCAGATCGAAGTTCTCCGCCCGGCAGATTTCGACGAAGCGCTCCAGATGGAGCCTGCCGCCGTGGCTGTCGGAAACCACGCCGATGCGCGTCACTTCTCCGCCTCCAGCACATCGATCAGCTTTTCGATGGCCCGCGCGCGGTGGGACACGCCGTTCTTGGCCTCGGGGTCGGCCTCGGCGAAGGTCATGCCCAGATCGTCGGAGTAGAACAGCGGATCGTAGCCAAAGCCGCCCTCGCCGCGGTACTCCCGCAGGATTTTTCCGCAGCACATGCCGTAGGTGGTGACGGGGGCGTGGCCCGGGCGGCACAGTGCCACCGCCGCGCCGTAGTGGGCGGTGCGCTCGGGATCGTTCACGCTCTCCAGCTCCTTCAGCAGCAGCTGGTTGTTGGCCTCGTCGTCGCCGTGCACGCCGCAGTAGCGCGCTGAGTGCACGCCCGGACGTCCCCCCAGCGCGTCCACGCACAGGCCGGAGTCGTCCGCCAGCGTGGCGCAGCCGGTGAGCTGCATCAGCGTATCGGCCTTGATCAGCGCGTTCTCCTCGAAGGTCTCGCCGTTCTCCTCCACGTCGATGTTGATGCCCATCTCCCGCATGGAGCACACGTCGTAGCGGTCGCCCAGCAGTGCGCGCAGCTCCTTCAGCTTGCCGAAGTTGTTGCTGGCCAGCACCAGCCGGGGCTTCTTGAAGATCACGTCCGCGCGTTCGCCCAGGGCCTCGATCTGTGCCTGCATCAGCTGGCGGATGCCGCTCTCGCCCAGATCCAGCAGGCAGTTCAGCTCATCGCGGCTGTAACTGCCGTGTTCGCCAGTGCCCTGCACCTCCACGAAGCCCATCTCGCCCTTCGCATCGCGGGTCATGACGATGTTCATGTCCACCTCTGCGCGGCTGTCCTGGGCATACTCCAGATCCAGCGTGCACTGTCTGTCCACCACGCCCACGGAGATGGCCGCGACCTGTTTGACGATGGGCGAATCCTGCATCCTGCCCTCCGCGATCAGCTTCGACACCGCCAGACACAGCGCCACGAAGCCGCCGGTGATGGACGCGGTGCGGGTGCCGCCGTCGGCTTGCAACACGTCGCAGTCGATGTACACGGTGTGCTCGCCCATGCGGCTCAGGTCGCAGGCGGCGCGCAGGGATCGTCCGATCAGCCGCTGAATCTCCACGCTGCGCCCGTCCTTCTTCACGCCGTCGCGGGCCTTGCGCTGCGGGGTCGCGCCGGGCAGCATGGCGTACTCCGCCGTGAGCCAGCCCGTGCCCTTTCCCTTCAAAAACGGCGGCACCCCGTCCTGCACGGACGCGGTACACAGCACGCGGGTTCTGCCGCAGCACACCAGGACAGAACCCGCCGCCATTTCGGTATAATCCGGGAGAATGCGCACCTCGCGCAGCTCATCGTTTCTTCTCACAGTTTCCATTTGTAGTCCTCCAAACAATATCATTTAATCATAGTTGAAGATCAGATTTGCCTGCGTCTGAATGTAGTCGTTGGCGATCTCGTCGGCCACATTGGCAAAGCTCGGCACGCTCAGCGTGCCCTCTCCCGGGTCGTAGGGCTCTCCCTCTACCAGAATTTCCACGCTCTTCACGCCATCGAACTGGGTGCAGGTGAGCACCAGCGCCTTCAGTGCAAGCCGTCCGCCGTCGGTGTTCTGCACAAGGTTTGCAAACTCCTTGGTGAAGTTCACCTTCGCCACGCCGTCCACAACCTGCACGTCGATCAGGCCGCAGCCTGCGGGCAGGGCGCTCTCCAGCGGACTCTGGTTGCTCGGGCCCTTCGCCAGCTCCAGCACGGCGGTGTTCACGTCGGCATTGGAATAGACCATGCGCGTGACCGGCACCACCACGCTGCTGCTCTCGCAGGGGAAGTAGAGCATGACCGGCTTCAATTCCCCGCTGTTGATGGCCGAGACGGAGGTCTCCAGGTTGATCTCCCCGCGCTCGAAGGTTCCCGAGACGTCGGTGCCGTGGGGCAGCTTGTCGATCTTCTGGCCGTCCACCAGGAATTCCACCCGCTCCACGCTCTCGAACTCCGTCAGTGCCTGCACGATGGCGGCGATCATGTTGCTCTCGGCGGCGGCATCGGCCATGTTCAGCACTTCCTTGCTCAGGTCGATGCGCGCAAGGCCGTCGGAGATGTCCAGGTCGATGGTCGTGCCCTCGGGCAGCACCGTCTTGAGGCCCAGCCGCGCGGCCTGCATGTCGTTCTCCGGCGACTGGATCATCTTATTCAGCGTGGCCTTGGCGACGCCGTCCTCGTAGGGGATGGTGCACATCACCGGCACCAGATAGCCGTAGTTGTCCTGGTAGTAGACCACCGTGGACATGGTTGCCACGCTCGCGCTCTCTGAATCGGCGGAATCTGCGCCGCCGGCATCCGCATTCGTCGCGGTACTCTCCTGCGTCGGAACCGGCACAATCGGAGCCGACGGCGACGGCATGCCGCTTGCGGAGGGTGCAGGCGTGACCACCGCATCCGACGCGGCGCGCTCCCCACCCCAGAATGTCCATGCGCAGGCCAGCGCCACCGCGATCAGCAGCAGGATCAGCGCCAACAGATACAGACTTCTCTGACTTCCGGTCATCTTCATCTGGAACCCTCCTTGCGACTTCCCGTTCATCCGGACTTACTGTTCAGTCCAGTGTATTCCATCGCAGGGAGAAGTATGCGCGCGGGCATGTGGCAGCAAACCCGCCCATTTCAGCTTTCACAATCCTATTTTAGCATATCCCGGGCGGTTGCGCAATCGCCCGGACTGGGGTATAATGGAACATATTCTGATTTGCATGATTTCATTTTTGAAGGAGAACAACCATGCCCCTGGACGGATTCACGCTGGGCCTGATCGCCCGCGAACTCAACGGCGCGCTCTGCGGCGGACGCATCGACCGCATCATTCAGCCGGAGCGCGACGAGCTGATCTTCACCGTGCGCAACGGCGGCGCAAACCACCAGCTGCTGCTGTCCGCCAGCGCAGGCTGCGCGCGCGCCCACCTGACGAACGTGCGCAAGAACAGCCCGCTGGAGCCCTTCAACCTGTGCATGCTGATGCGCAAGCACCTGATCGGCGGCCGGATCCACGAGATTCGTCAGGCCGAGGCCGACCGCATCCTGGAGATCGAGATCGAGCACCTGGACGAGCTGGGCGACCGCGCCCGCAAGACCATCGTGTGCGAATTCATGGGCAAGCACTCCAACCTGATCTTCACCGGCGCGGACGGGCGGATCATCGACAGCGCGCGACGGGTCAGCGAGGCCATCTCCTCGGTGCGCGAGGTGCTGCCGGGCCTGCGCTACGAGCGTCCCCCGGCCCACGGCAAGATTCCCTTCGATCAGGTGAACGAGGACAAGCTCTACGCCGCCCTGCGCGACAAGGGCGGCCCCCTGCACAAGCTGATCTCCGCCTGCGTCAGCGGCATGTCCTCCCAGACGGCCCGGGAGCTGGCCTACCGCGCCTGCGGCAACGAGGACGCGCACATCGAGGAGTGCGACCTGAACGCGGTGTGCGCATCCATCGCTTCCGAGCTGTGCAAGCTGCCGGGTGAGCTCTCCCCCGCCGTGCTCTTCGGTGCGGACGGACGGCCCGTGGACGCAATCGCCTTCCCCTACCGCAGCCGCGCGCACCTGCGCAGCGAGTCCTTCCCCACCATCTCCGCCGCGATGGACGAGTTCTTCCGCTCCCGCGACCGCGCCGAGCGCATCGCTCAGAAGAGCGCCGCCATCCACCGCACGCTGAAGAACAACATCGAGCGCTGCGAGAAGAAGCTGGCCCTGCAGCGGGAGGCGCTGCTGGGGGCCGAGCGCATGGAGGAATACCGGGTCAGTGGCGAGCTGCTGACGGCGAACCTGCATCTGGCGGAGAAGGGCATGAAGTCGGTATCGCTTCCGAATTATTACGATCCTGAGCTGAAGGAGATCGAGATTCCGCTGGATGTGAAGCTCTCCCCCGCCCAGAACGCGCAGAGGTACTTCAAGCTCTATCAGAAGGCCCGCAACGCGCGCACGCTGGCGGCGGAGCAGATCGAAAAGACCAGCGAGGAGCTTGCCTATCTGGAGGGCCAGATGGACAACCTGGGCAAGTGCAGCGGCGAGAGCGAGCTTGCGGAGCTGCGGGACGAGCTGGAGAAGTTCGGCTACGTGCGTCGTGTCACCAACCGCCGCCAGATGAAGCAGCTGCCGCCCAGCCAGCCGATGAAGTTCACCGCACCCTCGGGGGCGACCATCCTGGTTGGCAAGAACAACCTGCAGAACGACAAGCTGACCTTCTCCGCCGACCCCAACGAGATCTGGCTGCACGCCAAGGACATGCCGGGCAGCCACGTGATCATCGTGGGCGAGAATCCGGACGACGAGACCATCGTCTACGCCGCAAAGCTGGCCGCCGCCTACTCCAAGGGGGCGAACTCCTCCAACGTGCCGGTGGACTACACCCGGCGGCGCTTCGTGAAGAAGCCCTCGGGCGCAAAGCCTGGCTTCGTGATCTACACCAACCAGCACACGCTGTACGTGACCCCGGAGCGTCCGGCGGAGGAATAATGCATATGAACATCGAACTGATCCCCTGGACGGAGGCCGATCCGGACGACATCGCCCGCATCTTCACCGATATCGACCGCAGCTATCTCGCCGACGGCCTGCCCACGCCCTACACCCGAGAGCACGTGGAGAAGTGGCTCAGCGAGGAGGTGCTCCCCAACGAAGGCACGCGGGGCCTGTTCCGCATCATCCGCGTGGACGGGAAGTGCGTGGGCGACGTGCAGATCAGGCGCAAGGAGGGCGCGTACCACCGGGACGCGGACATGGGCTACGTTCTGCTGGACGAATGCAAGGGGCAGGGCGTGATGACCGGGGCCGTGGGCCGCATCTGCGCGGAGGCCTTTGAAAAGCTGGATCTCCTGCGCATCTCCGCGCGGGTGTACGCGCCGAACCTCGCCTCCCGGCGGGTGCTGGAGAAGAACGGCTTCCATCTGGAGGGCAGAATGCCCCAGGCCGTGTGCAAGGGAGAAAAGGTCTACGACATGCTGCTCTTCGGTCGGTTACGTGGGGAATGACAATGCCAAAAACAAACGGAACCTCCCATGAATCCGATTTCATGGGAGGTTCAATTCAGCTTTCCAGCTCGCCGTGATAGTCGATGATGCCGCCGAGGTTCACCGCCTCGTAGTCCAGTTCGCGAAGCAGCGCCACGGCGCGGGCGCTGCGGGCGCCGCTGCGGCAGTAGGCGAAGATGGGCGCGGAGAAATCGCCGTCGTAGGTCTGCATGCGCTCCAGCGGATGGTTCACGCTGCCGGGGATGTGCCCTGCGGCGTACTCCTCCGGGGTGCGCACGTCCAGCAGCACCGCATTCGGGGTGCTGCGACAGACCTGCACGCCCTCGTCGATGGTCTCGAAGGCTTCCATCACTTGAGCAGCTCCTCCAGCGCCTCGCGGGGCTGATAGCCCACGGACTGTTTCGCCACCTTGCCGTCCCGGAACAGGATCAGCGCCGGGATGGCGGAGATGCGGTAGACCATGGCCAGCTCCGGGTTCTCGTCCACGTTCACCTTGGCCACGGCGATCTCGGGATGGGCCTCGGCCAGCTCCTCCACCACGGGAGAGAGCATCTTGCACGGGCCGCACCAGCTGGCCCAGAAATCCACCAGAACAGGCTTGTCGCTCTCGAGAACGACCTTCTGAAAATTATCGGAATTGACTGCGATTGCTGCCATTGTTCTTACCTCCTTGGAATGTGTTCCGCTCCTTTTATACCCGCTTCAGGCGCTCCTTAAACACGCACCTGACCGTTTCCGCGAATCACATACTTGTAGCTCACCAGCTGGTTCAGGCCCATCGGGCCACGGGCGTGCAGCTTCTGGGTGGAGATGCCGATCTCCGCGCCCAGGCCGAACTGACCGCCGTCGGTGAAGCGCGTGGAGGCGTTGACGTACACCGCCGCCGCATCCACCTCTGCGGTAAAGCGCTCCGAAGCGGCGTAGTTTTGCGTGACGATGCACTCGCTGTGGTGGGTGGAATTGCGGGCGATGTGCGCAAGGGCCTCGTCGATGCCGCCGACGACCTTCACCGCCAGGATGTAGTCGAGGAACTCCTTCGCGTAGTCCTCCTCCGTGGCAGGGATCGCCTGGGGCAGAATCCGGCAGGTCTCTTCGCAGCCGCGCAGCTCCACGTTCTTCTCCGCAAGCCTCGCGGCGATGGTCGGAAGCGCAACCTCCGCGATGTCCCGATCCACCAGCAGCGTCTCCATGGCGTTGCACACCGAGGGGCGGCTGGTCTTGGCGTTGAACACGATCTCCGCCGCCATGGCGATGTCCGCGCTCTTCTCCACGTAGGTGTGGCAGTTGCCCACGCCGGTCTCGATCACCGGCACGGTGGCGTTCTGCACCACGGAGCGGATCAGCCCCGCGCCGCCGCGGGGAATCAGCAGGTCGAGGTATTCGTTCAGCCGCATCAGCGCGTTCGCGGTCTCGCGGCTGGTGTCCTCCAGCAGAATCACGCTGTCCGGGTCCGCGCCCACGGCTTCCAGCCCGCTGCGCATGGCGTTTGCGATGGCCAGGTTCGACCGGATCGCTTCGCTGCCGCCACGCAGGATACAGGCGTTGCCGCTCTTGAAGCACAGCGCCGCCGCGTCCGCGGTGACGTTAGGCCGCGCCTCGTAGATGATGCCGATCACGCCGAAGGGCACGCTGCGCTGCTCGATGCGCAGGCCGTTGTCCAGCGTGCCGCCGGAGAGTACCCGTCCCACGGGATCCATAAGCTCCGCCACCTCCCGCATGCCCCGGGTCATGCCCGCGATGCGGCCCGGATTCAGCGCCAGGCGGTCGATCAGCGGCTCCGGCGTGCCCTTGGCCCGGGCAGCGTCGATGTCGGCCCGGTTGGCGGCGAGGATGTCCTCCTGCGCGGCCTGCACAGCCTCCGCCATGGCGATCAGCGCCCGGTTCTTCTCCGGCGCGCGCAGCACGGCAAGCCTGCGGGACGCGCGCTGCGCCCGATTACCCAGAATGTTCAGATCCGTCATTTACAGGGAGCCTCCTCTCGCGGGAAAGATGGTGCCGATCTCCGCGCCCTCCAGCAGGCGATACAGGTTCTCCGGCGTGGAGCCGTCGATGATGGCGGTGGTGATGCCCTCGCGGGTGGCCTGACCTGCGGCGATGATCTTGGTGTACATGCCGCCGGTGCCCCGGGAGGAGCCCGAGCCGCCGGCGATGCGCCGGGTATCCTCGGTGACCTCCTCCACCACATGAATCAGCGGTGCGTCCGGGTTCTGCTTCGGATTCTCCGCGTGCAGGCCGTCGATGTCGGTGAGGATCACCAGCGCGTCGGCCTTCACGATGCGGGCAACCACCGCTGACAAGGTGTCGTTGTCGCCGAACTCGATCTCCTCGGTGGCGACGGTGTCGTTTTCGTTGATGATCGGCAGTGCGCCCAGGTCCAGCAGGCGGTCGAAGGCGTTGCGGATGTTGGACAGCCGCCGGGGATCGTCCACGCAGTCCCGGGTGAGCAGCACCTGGGCGGTGGTGTGGCCGTACTCGCCGAAGAACTTGTCGTAGATGTACATCAGCTCGCACTGGCCCACCGCCGCACAGGCCTGACGGCCGCCGATGTCGTGGGGCTTGGAGGGCAGCTTCAGCTTGCCCACACCCACGCCGATGGCACCGGAGGATACGAGGATGACCTCGATGCCTCGGTTGCGCACGTCCGAGAGCACGCGCACCAGATGATCCATGCGCCGCAGGTTCAGCTTGCCGCTTTCGTGGGTCAGCGTGGACGTGCCCACCTTCACCACCATGCGGCGGATATTTGCAAAGTAATTCATCGGTAAAAACCCCCGTGTTTTCATTGGGTTCCGTTTGGCACAGTATAGCACAGCACATCCAAAGATGCAAACAAAAAACGGCCCCCGGCGCTTCTTTTCGCCGGAGGTCGCAGGGAATTCAAAAGGAAGGCAGCTTCAGCCAAACAGCGGTGCAACGGCATCGTACATCAGCGCGTGGCCTGCGGCGTTGGGATGGATGCCGTCCACGCAGATCAGCTCATCCAGGCTGCCGGAGCTCAGCATGCGGCTGCGGATGTCCACCAGGCGCACGCCCAGCTCCCTCGCCACGCTGCGCACGCACTGGGCATAGCCGTCCTGCCAGCGGAAGATGTGCTCCACATCGCCCAGGTAGCGCAGGATGTTCTCGCTGCTGCGGCCCTTCGACACCCAGTCGAAGTAGCGCTGGGAGATCAGCGGTGCGGGCGTGACCAGCACCGGCTCCGCGCCCGACGCGCTCACCCGGCGCACCAGCTCCTTCAGGTTCTGGGCAAACTTCGCAAGGGGCACCTTGCCGAACTGGGGAAGCTCCGGATGATCGGACACCGCCTGCCAGTCCAGATCGCAGTCGTTGCCGCCGTACTCAATCACCGCGATCTCGCCGGGCTTCAGATCCTCCGGCCGCATCCGCGCCAGCGCGTTCTCGCTGGTCTGGCCCATCACCGAATGGTTCTCCACCAGAACGCCCTTTTCCCGGGCCAGTCGGGACAGGCAGCTGTCCTTCAGGACGGCGTATCTTCCCCGCGACTCATCGTAAACCACGCCCTTGGCAATGGAATCGCCCCAGACGCTCAGCATTCTGTTTTCCATAAGACACACCTCCCGGGCATGCATTGATCGGTTCTGCAAGGCAAAGGTTCGCAGCGCATCTCCCCGCCTCGAATCTGGTTTTCAAAACTAGATTACATCGTTTTTCTCGCTTTGTCAAGTCCTTTTTGAAAACATGGTTGGCAAATCCGATGGAATGTGCTATAATCGTACCGAGCAGGAGGAATTGCGCATGGATAATACGCTGGAGCGCGTTTACGGTGAGTTGGGCCGATACAAGCCCGTGTCCTGGGAGCAGATCCCCGATCTGGGCCTGTACATGGATCAGGTCATCACCTTCATCACCCGCGCCTACGAGCCGCTCTACGGCGAGAGCACGAAGGGCTATCTCTCCGCGCCCATGATCAACAACTACGTCAAGAACAAGCTGATCCCCCGCCCCACGGGCAAGAAGTACAGCCGCTTGCAGATCGCCATGCTGTTCATGATCGTGGCGCTGAAGCGGGTGTGCACCATGGAGGACATCCGCGAAATGCTGCGCTTTGAGTGCGAGGAGGACGTGCAGAAGCTCTACGGCCTGTTCTGCATCCGTCAGGAGGAGTCCATTCGCAACGTGCTCGAGATGCGCAGCGAGCTGACGCCCGCTTTGGATTGCGCCATCTTCTCCTCCTCCTACCGCGCGGGCTGTGAGTGCATGCTGCACAGCGCGCCCGAGGCGCCTGAGGAAGCCTAGCAACAATTTCATTTTTCCCGCATAGAATCCTCCGATACCTGCATCGGAGGTTTTTCTATGCGCAAACGAAGAATTCTTGCGATCCTTGCTGCGGCGCTGCTGGCGCTTTCCCACGCTCGGGCATCGGAGGCGCTGACGGTGGCGGCGAAGGGCGCGGTGCTGATCGACGGCGAGAGCGGGCGCATCCTCTTCGCCCAGAATGCGGACGAGATGCTGCCCGAGGCCTCCTGCACGAAGATCATGACCGCGCTGCTTGCCCTGGAGAACAGCACGCTCAATGAGGACGTGACCGCCGGGAAGAACGCCCACGGCGTGGAGGGCACGTCGCTGTACCTGTCGGAGGGTGAGACGCTGAGCATGGAACAGATGCTCTACGGCCTGATGCTGCGCAGCGGCAACGACGCCGCGGTGGCCATCGCTGAGCACGTGGCCGGCAGCGTGGAGGCCTTCGCAGAAATGATGAACCGGCGCGCCGAGGAACTGGATGCCGACGCGCACTTCGTCAATCCCCACGGCCTGGATGCCGAGGGGCACGCGGCCAGTGCGCTGGGCCTGGCGCGGATCATGCGCGAGGCCATGAAAAACACGGACTTCCGAACGATCACCGGCACCCAGCGCAAGGTGATTCCCTGGGTGGGCAACGAGTACAGCCGCGTGCTGGAAAACAAAAACCGCCTGCTGAGCGACTATGAAGGCGCAACGGGCGGAAAGACCGGCTTCACATCGAAGGCGGGGCGCTGTCTGGTGTTCTCCGCGGAGCGGGACGGTCTGGAGCTGATCGGCACGGTGCTGAACTGCTACACCTGGTTCGACACGGCGACGGTGCTGCTGGACTACGGCTTCGAGCACTTCCGCATGGAGTGGGCGCTGGCCGCCGGTGATGTGGCCGGGCAGGCAAGCGTGCTCAACGGCGACGCCAACACCGTGGACGCCGTCGCAGCGGAGAATCTGGCCGCCGCGGTGGAGATCGGCTCCAGGCCGGAGGTCAAAATCAGTATCGAGGATCTGGAGGCACCGGTGCGCAAGGGGCAGGAGATCGGAAGCGCGCAGCTGATCTGCAACGGACAGATCGTGGATCAGTGTGCGCTGATCGCCGCGCGGGAGGTTCCCCTGTGGAGCTTCAGGGCGGCGGTGCGCAGCGTGCTCAGAAGCTGGTCGCTTCCGTTTGCATAGGCGCGTCGCAGGACCAGTACACCGTGCCCTGGGAGTCGATCACGCGCCAGTCGCCGTCCGTGCGCGCCAGCAGGCGGTCGTCCTCCAGGAAGTACAGCGCGCGATAGACCGGCTCCAGCAGCTGTTCCCCCGCGCCGTTCACCACGCCGTAGCGCGCGGAATCCATGTCGGTGGAGAGCTGGATCTCTCCCAGGCGATCGTTGACGTAGCGGCCCACGTTGACCGTCAGGCTGGCATAGAGGGGCGTCTCCCCCGCCGTTCCAAGCGGATAGAGGTTCTGGTAGGCCGTGTCGGTCCCCAGCAGGTGCACGCATCCCTCCCCCCAGGCGCCGTCGGAGAGGATCAGCTGGCCGTTCACGCCCTCGGTGAAGCTCGCCAGAGGATCTGCTTCCAGCAGAAGCGCATTGGAGGCATCGTAGAGACGAATGGCGTCCGGATTGGAGACGACGTAGAAGCCGTCGCCCACCAGAGCTGCGTACACATCCTCGCCCGCATAGCGCGCCAGCCGTGCACCGGTGGAATCGAACACGTATATGCCGTCATCGCGGGTTGCAAGCAGGAAGCCCGACGGAGAAATCTGTAGAAAATCGTACTCCGGGGCCACCACCCATGCTCCCGCGATGTCGATGGCGCCGTATTTGCCGCCATCCACTGCGGGCGCGACGCCATTGATGAAATCCCCGATGTAGGCATATTCCGCCGGTATGGTCAGGTTTCCCGAGGCGTCCACGCAGCCGTAGAGGCCGCTGCCGGGAAGCTGCACCGACAACAGGCTCGCAGCACCCTCACCCACGTCCAGCACGCGCACGCCGGTGGCCCAGACCAGTCCCGTTGCCGAGATCAGGCTGAGCGCATCCGATTCGCCAGCGTTTCGGTCGCCCACGATGGCCCACGCGCCGCCGGTACCGTTCGGCAGGATGCAGCTGT
Source organism: Clostridiales bacterium (assembly GCA_004557125.1). Lineage (GTDB taxonomy): Bacteria > Bacillota > Clostridia > Christensenellales > Aristaeellaceae > SFTH01. The sequence goes on from SFET01000030.1 coordinate 39,226, forward strand.
AAGCAAAGCTGCTGCCCGGCGTGCCATCGTCCTTCAGCAGGCCCCAGCGGCCGTCCTTTTGCGCCATGCACAGGCCATCCTTGATCCGCAGGGTCTCATAGAGGAAACCGGTCCGCAGCGCACCGTCGCCGTCCATCAGTGCCCAGGCGCCGTCCTCCCCCTGTGCGGCAAAATGCTCGTCGCCCAGAGGAACGATGTCCGCATAAGTACCCGGAGGGACGATTTCCCTGCCGTCGCGGTCCAACAGCGCCGCAGCATCGTCCATGCGCACGCACAGCGCCGCTTGCGCCGCGCCTCCGAAGAGCAGCAGCGCAGAAAGCAGCACCGACAGGATCCTTCGCAAATTGCCGCACCTCCCCTCTGCGTGTGTATGCTGCCATTGTAGCACATTTCAAGGTTAAAAGTTGGATTTATTTGAAAAAAACTATGGACAAACCGGCTTCGACGTGCTATAATTTTGACTCGTCGGTAGGGTGAATTTCCCCCGCTGCGCGAAGTTTGCGCCAGTAGCTCAGCCGGATAGAGCAACGGCCTTCTAAGCCGTGGGTCAGGGGTTCGAATCCCTTCTGGCGCGCCAGATATGGTGGGTATAGCTCAGTTGGTTAGAGTGCCAGGTTGTGGCCCTGGAGGTCGTGGGTTCGAGCCCCACTACTCACCCCATTTTTTCTAAAAGCCGGCGTGGCTTTTTTGCTTTATTGGGGCGTAGCCAAGCGGTAAGGCACCAGACTTTGACTCTGGCATTCGCTGGTTCGACCCCAGCCGCCCCAGCCATTAGGATTCATTAGCTCAGTCGGTAGAGCACCTGACTTTTAATCAGGGTGTCCGGGGTTCGAATCCCCGATGAGTCACCAGCCGTGTGGTTGTTCCACACGGCTTTTTTGACGAATCGGGATTCGAAGGGGCGGAAGTGAATGACGCTCCTGTGGAGCGTCAGAGCCGACCCTGACCGAGCCCGCTGGCGAGAATCGAATCCCCGATGAGTCACCAGCTAGAACCCCTGAAAACACGGAGTTTTCAGGGGTTTTGTTTGTTCTCCACCCACTTTTCCACCCGTTTTGGGTTTCTGTCCATGCAGGTTTCATAAAATCAAGTCTGTTTTTCCGGCTCCATCGACATTTCCATGCCTTCCCGGCGTGCGGCATACCGCAATTCCACGCTGCCATCGCAGACAGCTTCTCCGCACAGCTGCACCGCATGCGCGCCCTGTTCCCGGCAGCGCACGTATTCCTCGTTCAGCACCAGCTGCACCATGCGCCGTCCATGGGCATCCAGCGCAGCGTATCGATCCTTCATCTGCTCCGGCAGCTCCCGTGACGCACCTTCTTCGGCAGACAGGCCGATCCGGATCAGCTGCAGCACAGCCTGGCTCTGATTCCTGATGCGATGATCATACCGATATGCGTTGATCTCCGCCAGCAGGTCCGGCGTGATCGCAAATGTGACGCGCGGATTCTCCGTGGGCATGTTTATCACCTCAGTGGCATTATACAGCAGTTCAAAATGCGTGTAAACCGGTGTTTTTCACCGATAATTGGCACATTTGTCGGGATTTCACCTTTTCTCGTCCACTTTCCATCGAATTCTCAGGATTGACAGTGCAGAACCGATGCACTATAATCCGTTCACCGGTTCTGAACTTATGAACTATATGTGGAGGTGAATGCATGGAACGGGAGTGTGTGCAAAAGCAGCGCGCGCAGACGCGAAAGATCCTGCGGCGCTGGGGAGATGTGATGCGTCGCGTGGAGCGCCTGGAGCGGGAGCGCAGGTGCGTGTGCGGCTGGCTGGAATGCCGCGCGGCGCAGGCGGATGGGGAGCCGTGCGACGGCACCGAAGTCTATCGGCGACAGCTGGCACAGATCGACGGCGAAATTGCAGATCTGATGAAACTGCGCAACGTTGTGGAGGGAGCGCTTGCTGGTCTGGGCGCGATGCAGGAGCGGGTTCTGGTGGCGCGCTATCGGGAGGCGCTGCCGTGGCAGAGCATTGCCGCGCGGCTGAACTACGATGCGGGCCACGTGCGCAGGATGGAGGCCAGCGCCGTGGATCAGATCGGTGCAGCGCTCACCGGTGGAAAACTTCTGTGAGGATGCGCGGAATTGCGCACCTTTGCACAGCGAAGCGTGGTAACATGACGCCATCGCAAATCGAACACACGTTCTATATCGGAGTTGATTCCCGCCAGGCATTCCTGGCGAAAGCATCGGAAAGGGAGGTTTGGTTTGGACAGCACACAGGATCGATCCCGCCCGGTTTCCCGGGCGACGACCTCGCAGGTCATAGCGCCGGCGTACTATCCGCTCTGGCGGGATGTGCGGGCCCGTCGGCACCGGGAATACTGGCTGCGCGGCGGTCGCGGCTCGGGCAAGTCCAGCTTCATCAGCGCAGCCATCCTCTTTGGACTCTTGCGGCATCCCGGTTGCAACGCCATGGTCTACCGAAAGGTCGCTGCGACGCTGCGGGAATCCGTGTACGAGCAGATGATCTGGGCGATCGAGCGCTTCGGTCTGCGGGAGTGCTTCGAATTTCGCGTATCGCCGCTGGAGATCCGCTGCACCGCCACCGGTCAGCGCATCCTGTTTCGCGGCGCAGATGATCCCGGACGATCCAAGTCCGTCAAGCTGGCGAGGGGCTACTTCGGCTATCTCTGGTTTGAGGAGCTGGCAGAATTTTCCGGCATGGACGATGTGCGCAGCATACGCGCTTCGGTGCTGCGTGGCGGAGACCGCGGAACCACCTTTTTCAGCTACAATCCGCCGTCGAGCCGGCTGAACTGGGTCAATGCTGAGGCGCGCCATGAGCGCGAGGGACGGCTGATTCACCGAAGCTGCTACCTTGACCTTCCCCCGCCCTGGCTCGGTGCGGACTTCCTGACCGAGGCGGCGCTGCTGAAGGAGGAGGATCCGCGAACCTACCGACACATGTATCTGGGTGAGGAGACCGGCAGCGGCGCGAACGTGTTCGAGAACCTGTCGCTGCGGCCCATCTCCGACGGCGACATCGGGCACTTCGGCGCAACCTATGCTGGGCTGGACTTTGGCTGGTTCCCGGATCCGCTCCACTTTGTGCGCTGTGCTTACGACCCGGCACAGCGGCGACTGTGGATCTACGACGAGCTGCGCGCGCTGCGCACCGGCAATGATGCCCTGCTGCGGCTGCTCAATGAACACAAGCACCTGTCCCCTGCGGAGGAGGTGATCGCGGACAGCGCCGACATGAAGTCCATCCACGACCTGCGCAGCCGCGGCATGCGCTGCGTGGCCGCCACGAAGGGTCCAGGCAGCGTTCGCGCCGGTGTCCAGTGGCTGCAGGGCCTGCGGGAGATTGTGATCGATCCCATTCGCTGCCCCGCCGCCGCAAAGGAATTCTCCGAGTACGAGTATGCGCGCGGCCGCGACGGCAGCTTCTTGGATGAATATCCGGATCACAACAACCACGCCATCGACGCCGTGCGCTACGCTACAAACCGGATCTGGCTGCGTGCAGGGTCCTAGCAGTTCTAATTTCCAAAACAGAATTTGGTTTGTTTTGCGGTCGTAATTCCAGAATTTGGTCGGTTTTGATTTGATGAATTATAGAATTCAGTCGGTTTTTGACGCGCAATTTCCAGTCAACGGTCGGTTTTAACCATTATCAACACAAATATGGAGGAGAACAACATGTGGGAGAGGCTGAAGGAGTGGTTGTTGCGTCGCGATCTGTCGGAGGGGCAGGGCGACGGCGCAGCAATCGATGATTACGCAAGCCGGTACGAGACAGAGGGGAACGAGGAGGTGACAGCGATCATCGCCGGCAAGCTGGCGATGCTGACCTTTGCGGACAGCACGATGGCGGTGGAGGACAGCTTCTCTCCCGAGGCACCCGGCGCGCGGGTCACATTGATCCGGGATCTGCTTCAGGAGCTGTGGCAGTGCGAGGCGCAGCGGATTGTGGCACAGATGCTGGGCAAGGGCGGCAAGGTGCTGGTGCCGACCTGTAACGGAACCTCGATCGGCATCAGGGCCATCGACCAGGGTCGCATGATGATCCGGGAAATGAACGGGAGCCGCATCACGGCAGCCACGCTGCTGGTGGATCTGAAGGCTGCGCCGGGCGTTTCCGGCGGTCAGCTGGCGCTGCTGGCGGACTACGATCTGACAGGCGGCGTGCAGCACATCCGCTATCGCGCCGTGCGCAGCGACGGCATCGAGGTTCCACTGGACGCAGAGAAGCGCTGGGCCGGCATCGCCCCCGAGATTGGAATTGCCGGTGCGGATCGGTTGTTGTTCACCTACCTGCGCTGTCCGCGGGACAATCGCCGCGAGGATCAGGTGTACGGGGTGCCCATCACCTGCGGCGCAGAGCGCGCCATCGCCGAGCTGAAGGAGCACTGCGCAATCTACCGCCGGGAGTACAAGCTGACGCGGCCGATGCTGGGCCTGGACGCCAGCCTGTGGCGCAATCCCGGCGCACCGACCGGCGAATCTGTCCCGGAGATCAATCGTCTGCGCCGGACCGTGCAGGACAGCGATGATCCCTTCGTGCCCTTCGACAGCCCCAGCCTCGACGCCCACGGTGCGTGGCAATACTATGCGCCCTCCATCCGCCACGAGGCCATGGATGCGCGCTATCAGATGCTGCTGCGCCGCGTGGAGCGCGCATGCGGCCTGTCCCAGGGCATCCTGACAGAGCGAAAGAGCATGAATTATGCCAATCGCGACGAGGTGCGCGCCGCCCAGTACGACAGCTTCAGCGTAGTGCGCGCCGTGCGGGACGTCTGGGAGCGCGGCATGGATGAGCTTGCCTGTGCTATCGACGTGCTGGCGGAGCACTACGGCCTCACCCCAGCGGGCTCCCGGAACCGCCACCGCCTGCGCTTTGACTGGGATGTGAGCCTGATTGAGTCCACGGAGCAGACCTTTGAGCAGTACAGGGCCCTGCATGCGGGCGGCTTGCTGGGTTCGGACGAGCTGCGTCAGTGGGTCATGGGCGGCTCACTGGAGGAGAATCGCAGGGCCATCGCGCGCCTTCGCGAGGTGAACTGAGCCCGTCGTCGCCGCTCTTCCGCGGGCACAGGCAGCGCAGGGCTTCGCAAGTGGACGAAACCACGATCAAAAACGTAGCGAAAACAACCACAGGGATCGGAGGAAACAGAGATGAAGCGAGAGGAAATCCGAAAGATCTTTACAGGGGCAACTCGGGAACAGATCGATCAGGTGATGGCCCTGAACGGCGCGGACATCTCCCGGGCACTGGTGCGGCGCAAGGGAGAATCCACCGCACAGCGACAACGCACCGCAGAAACCATTCGTATGCTGGAGGAGCGCGCAGCTGAGGCGGACAATCTGCGCGGCGAACTGGAAAAGTACCAAAGGGAGGAGGCGCAGCGGCAGGCAGCAAGGCAGCGCGAGGAGCTACTGGCGCGCATGGATGCGGTGCTGAATGGACGCAGCTTCGTCAGCGACCGCCTGCGGGAGGTCGTGGCGGACGATTTTGCCGCTGCACTGGCGGACGAGGCCAACCGGGAGCGCAGCGACGCGGAGATCTTTGACGGGATCACCCGCGACAGGGATTACTTTGCCAGTCAGAATCCTGCGCCGCCCATGGCAGCCTTCGCAGCCATCGACGCCGGCCGCAGCCGCATGAATGCGATGCGCACCGCCATGAACCTGCCCCTGGGCGAATGACAGGTGGAAGATTCGCATTCGCAGCGGCCGCAACAGATTCGTACGCATCAAAAGGAAACGATTGATTCCCACCAAACCGTCTTTCCGGTCCGAGGCGACCGAAAACGCTGATTGCAAGCCGCTTCACAGACCGCAGACAACACCCTCAAACACATGATTTAGGAGGTACATACATGTCGAACACCATTTCTACCTTCAAGAACTACCTTCCCCTGCTGGACGAGGTCTACGCGAACGCCTCCCTCACCGCCGTGCTGGACGGCGAGCAGGAGCTGGCGCGCCAGGGCGTGAACGCCAACGAGCTGGTGATTCCCAAGATCACCATGGACGGCCTGGCCAACTACGACCGCAAGAACGGCTATGTGGACGGTGAGGTGACCCTGACCAACGAGACCGTGACCTGCAACTTCGACCGTGCGCGCCTGTTCAGCGTGGATGCACTGGACGACGCGGAGACCGCCGGCATCGCATTTGGTCGCCTGGCCTCCGAGTTCATCCGCACCCGCGTGGTGCCCGAGCTGGACGCCTTCCGCATGGCCACCTATGCAAGCGTGAGCGGCATCGGTGCGGCTACGCCCGCCGACCTCACCACCGGCGCCGCCGTGATCGCCGCGCTGCGCGACGCCGCCAACGCCATGGATGATGCAGAGGTGCCCGCTGAGCAGCGCTATCTGTTCATCACCCACGGTCTGATGGGCCTGGTGGAGGATCTGGATCTGACCAGCTCCACCCGCGTGCTGGAGCGCTTCGAGGCCGTGGTGCGCATGCCGCAGTCCCGCATGTACACCGCCATCACCCAGTTCGACGGCAGCTCCTCCGGCCAGACCGCCGGTGGTTACGTCAAGCGCGCCGCATCCGGCTCCGGCGAGACCGCCGTGGCTGCCGGCAAGAACATCAACTTCATGGTGATCCACAAGGGCGCGGTGATTCAGTTCCAGAAGCACGTGGCGCCCAAGGTAATTGCCCCCGACCAGAACCAGCACAGCGACGCCTGGAAGTTCGGCTACCGCAATGTGGGCATCGCCGACGTGTACAAGAACAAGCTCGCCGGCGTGTATCTGCACGCCGCAACCGCCTGACGGAGGCTGAGGACATGTATCTGAGCTATGAGGAGTATGCGGGCATGGGAGGTGGCGCGACGAGCGCCACCTTCGACCGCCTGGAAAAAAAGGCCGCAAAGCTGATCGACCGCGCCACCCGCAGTCGCCTGTCGGGTGAGACGGAGGTGCGCAGCGCCGTGAAGCACTGTGCATACGAGCTGATCGAGATGCTTCGCGCTGAGGAGACCGTGCAGGAGATCGCAGCCGGTCGGGAGATTGTCAGCATGAGCAACGACGGCGTGAGCGTGGGCTTTGCATCGGACGGCGACGGAAACCGCACGTCGCGCTGCGCTGAGATCCTGCGCTGCTGGTTGGGCGGCGAGCTCACCTCCGACGGCGTGCAGCTGTTGTACGCGGGGTGCGACGCATGATCCCCTTCGGCAATGCTGCGGCGACACTGGTCCAGCGCGTGGAGGAGCGCGTCGACGGTCGCAGCCGTGTGCACTACGAAAAGCATGGGCTCTCCGGCTGCAGCTGGCGGCGCGTGAGCAGCTGTGGCCGCGAGGACAGCTACTTGCAGCGCGACGGTGAGATTCGCTGCCGCATTCCCGCCGGACAGGCAATTCCCCGCCCCGGGGACTGCCTGTTCCCCGGCGAAATCGAGGGCGAAATTTCCGGCAGCGCCGAACTGAACGCCCTGCTGGCGGCACAGCGCGAACATGGAGCGTTTCGCATCGCCAGCGTGACCGACAATGCGCAGCCCGGCGCTCCCCTGCCCCACTACGTTGCCCAGGGGGTGAGCGCATGAAGCTGACGGCAAATGTACGGATCGATCGCGAAGGACTTGCGCGCAAGCTGCAATCGGACGCGCTGTGGCTGCACGCGGCAAAGGAGTGGCACCGGCTGTACCGGCCGTATGTGCCCCGGGATACGGGCAGGCTGTATCGGGACGTGCGCATTGCGCCCGGTCAGATCGAGCATCTGGCACCCTATGCCGCGCGGATCTATTACGGCACATCGAAGACGCCCGGCCGGCAGTGGGACGCATCTGCGATCGGTGCGCAGCGTGCGGCGCTGGTGGCGGCGGTGCAGGCGTATGTGGATTCAGGGAGGTTGAACCTTGGCGGATAGCAAGCATCGGGCGGTGTGGGATTGGCTGCTGGGCTGCCCCTACATCCAGGATCTGTTTTTCAATTTTGCCCAGAGCGACGACGGAGACGCAGCGCTGGTTCCCTCCGAGGCGGTGCTTCAGGAGTTCATCGATGGAAGCAGCCTGCGCAGCTACGACGTGACGATCACCCGCGCGCAGACCTGCAGCTTCGAACCCAACGATCCGGAGAACATCGCACAGCTGGAGCGCTTGGATCTGCTGCGCGACTGGCTGGAGACCCAGGGCGCCGCCGGGAGCTTTCCCGAGTTCCCGGTGGGCGAATACGTGCAGGCGCTGTACCTGTTGCCCGGCGAGGACGGCTTCGCCGACGGCGTGGACGGCGGGTGCAGGTATCTGCTGCGCCTGCGAATCGAGTATCTGAAGGAGGCTTAAAATGTCCGAGACCAAAATTACGAAGAACATGTGCATGCCCTTCATCGACGTCTCCGCGACTTCCACTGCGGACTGGCAGCGCATCGACAAGAGCACCGTGTTCGAGATCGAAATGAATGCGGAGACCGAGAGCTTCGACTACATCTCCCAGGAGCTTCCCACGGAGGAGATCGCGGGCTATGCGCCCAGCATGGATCAGGAGATCGCAACCTATCGCGGCAATCCCATTTACGATTTTATGTTCAAGCGCTTCTACAACTGCGACGTCTCCCACGCGCGCACGCTGATCTGCTTTCCCCAGGACGCCGACGGCAAGCTGCCCGCCTGGCTGGTGGAGGACACCACGCTGGTGCTGGACGCGATGAACTGGTCCGAGGGCAAGATCACCTGGAGCATGAAGTTCGGCGGCGACATCCAGCGCGGCACGTACAGCGTCACCGGTGGTGTACCCAGCTTTACCGCCGCACAGGGCTGATGCGCCCGAATCTTGCCCAGGACGCTCCGCCCACGAGCATCACCATCGGCGGCCGCGACTACGACTGCAACGTGGACTTTCTGGTCTGGATCGACGTGCTGCGCCTGCTGCGCGGCATCGAGACCCCACTGGAAACACCGCAGCAGCTGGGCGCGGCCCTGGGAACCCTCCTTGCCGCAGAGCAGCTGGTGTTCAACCGGCCGCTGTGCGGCGAGGATCCCGCCGAGGTGCTGGAGGCGATGGCGGAATTCGCCCGGGGCTATCCCTGCGCACCGGTGCAGTCGGACGGCGATGCGGCTGCGTTCAGCTTCGATTGCGACCTGAACGAGATCCTCATCGCCATCCGCAACCAGAGCGGCATCGATTTATCCTACCGTCGAAGGACGCCCTTTCACTGGTGGGAGTTCCTGCTGGAATTCCGAACGTTATCCGGAGATCATTACATTCTGAATCTGATGCAGGCGCGCAGCTACCGCGGTTCGGACAGGGATCTGATGCGGCGCAGGCGCATGTGCGCGCTGCCCCCGGAGTATTCCGCCGCCGAGCGCGCGGAGATGGATGCCTTCGAGGCGCTTTTTACAGGAGGTTCCGATGAAAATCAAGATTGAGTCGAAGATCGACCGCGTGCGCGTGGAGATTGAGGGACGGCTTTACCCGCTTGCGGAAAAGACCAGGGCGGTAGCCGACGCGCTGATTGCTGCGCGCAAACGGCTGCGCAGGGCACCGGAATACCGGCTGTGGCAGGCAGAACTGCGAATCCTGCTGGGCCGCCGCGCAATGGCTCGACTGTTCCGCTCCGGTCCCCGGGAGAACCTGGACCGCATGCAGCGCATTCATTCCGGCGTGCTGCGCGCCTTTGAACACAACGCCGAGGCGGTCAACAGCGAGCGTCTGCTGGATGCGCTGATGCATGCGTGCGCGGATTCGGCGGAGCCAGGTGCTTCGTGCGTCGGTGCGCACCCGATCGAAGGGAGGTAAGACCGCATGGCAGACAGCGTAATCATTCGCATCGAGGGCGACGACGCGCCCTTTCAGAAGACGCTTGCCGGAATCGAACCGGCGGTGGCAGCGGCGCTGCAGGGGATCTCCGCAAGCGCTGCCGCTGCGATCCAGGGGATCGTTGCGCAGCTCACGGCAGCGGACTTCGCCGGCGCCGGCGCAGCCGCGATCAACGGCATGGCCGGCGGCATTCTGTCAAACCCGGCTGCACGCAGCGCTGCGCTGAGCGCGGCCCGTGCGGCTGCGCTCGCAATGAACCAGAGCGCCCCGGCAGCCGCTGCAGGCAGAAGCCTTTCGCAGGGCCTGGCAAGCGGCATCCTGTCCGGCAGGAGCGGTGTAATCAGCGCGGCGATATCGGTGGCCCAGGCGGCGGTATCCGCCATGCGCAGCGCGCTGCAGATCCATTCCCCCAGCCGCGTGACGGCGGAACTTGGTCAGATGACTGGCAAGGGATTTGAGATCGGCCTGACCGAGTCGCTGAACGCGGCCATTCGCAGCGCCCAGAGTGCGGTGGGCAGCCTGAACCTTGCGCCCCGGCTGACCGCTCCGGACCTGGGCAGCGCATTTGCATCGGCGGCGCAGAGCGTGGCGGATGCGGAGAGTGCGCGGCCGATCTATCTGAACGTGAACGGGCGCACGCTGGCCAGCGTGACGGCCGGCGACAATTTCCGGGCGCAGAACCGGTACAACAGATCCATTGCACTGGGGGTGGGCAAGTGAAGCGGCTGACGGAGGCATGGTTTGAATTCAAGGGCGTAAAGTCCAGCGACATGGGCGTGCTGCTGCGGCAGATGCCCACCCGCACGCTCGCGGCGCGCAACTATACCCGCACGAGGGTCGCCGGTCGCGACGGAAGCATCGCCCTGGGCGACGGCTGTTACGGGGACGTGAGCGTGAAGATCGAGTGCAGCGTGCCGGACGCGTCGAAGCTGGGTGCGGTACTTGCCTGGCTCAGCGGCAGCGGCGCGCTGCGCTTCAGCGACGAGCCGAATCTTACATATGACGCAAGCGTGGAAAAGGAGTATAGCCGCGCGAGCATCCTGAACCGCTGCGAGGGACAGCGCTTCACCGTGACCTGGACCTGCGCGCCGATCCGCAGGCTCTGTCCATCCGCAGCGGATATCACCATCACGACCTCCGGCACGGGATTCACGGCGCTGGGGACGTACTTCGCACTGCCGAAGCTTGCAATCTACGGAAGCGGGGCGTTTTCGGTGACCATCTCCGGCGGCGGACACAGCTCGAGCATGTTCTTTACCGGCGTGCCTTCGGAGGGCATCGTGGTGGACAGTGAGCTGATGGACGCGCTGATGATGGACGGCGCGGGGCTTTTGAACCGCTGCGTGCTCTCCAATTCGGACGATTTCTTCCGCATCTGGCCCGGGGCCAACACCCTCACATGGGGGCTGGGCAGCGGCGATGAGGAGGAGAGCGGCAGCATCACGAAGATCGTATTAACCCCGAGATGGAGGTGGCTGTGATGGCGGTGATTGCGCTCTATGCGCCGGACGCTTCGGATTTTTCCACACTGGGCCTGGGCGCGCTCACGCCCAGCGAGTGCACGGTTACATGGCATGCGGCGGGCGCGTATGAACTGACGCTTACGCAGCCCATCGACGAGACGAACCGCTGGGCGCAGCTTGCCAACGGCTGCATCATCTCTGCGCCCGTGCCGGTGCGCGAATCCCCGCTGTACGAGTACGGAGTGAGCGACGGCGGCAGCGGCACGGTTACGCGCAACGTCTGGCAGGTGGTGCGCACCTCCGTGGGTCTGAACATGCGCACGGGCTACGGCACCGGCCACAAGATCATCCGCCACTACAAGAACGGCACGCAGGTGATCGAGCTGGGCAGAATGATGGTGGGCAGCCGCATGTGGATCCACTGCACCACGGTGGAGGGCGGCGAGACCGGCTACATGTCCACGAAGTACCTGGAGCTGGTGGAGACGAAAACCGAGACCATCTCGGGCGGCAGGCCGGAGAACCAGCGGGTGATCCAGCTGACTCAGAGCAGGAGGCAACTGTTCCGCGTCTATTCCACCGAGCAGGACAGCGACGCGGGCGTCGTGACCGTGAAGGCCCGGCACGTGTTCTACGACCTGGCCGGGAACATGCTCAACGAGGAATACAGCCCGGAGAAGATCTCCGGTGCGGCGGCGGCGCAGGAGGTGTTTGCCCACCTCAAGAACGCCCACGACTTCAGCCTGTACACCGAGGGACTCACCCAGGGCAGCGTGACCGGAGAGTACGCGTACAAGAATCCAGTGGAGATCCTGCTGGACCCGGACGAGGGCATTGTATCCCAGTGCGGCTGCCAGATCATCCGCGACAACTTTGACGTGCACCTGATCGACGACATCGAGTCCGACATGGGCGTGACGGTGCGCCGGGGTAAGAACCTTGCCGGTGTGACGGCCACGACGGATGAATCCGACGTGGTGACGCAGATCAAGCCCTGCGGCAAGGATGCGGACGGCAACGAATTCTGGATCGCGGATGCGGAGGGCGACGGGCGGTATGTAAACAGCGCGCACATCAATGAATATGCCGTGGTGCGCACCGTGAAGAAGGATTACGACGTGTCGCTGGTCAAGAAGGACGAGGACAACGAGACCACCTTCCGGGACAATGCATCGGGTCGCAGCGCCGCGCGCGCAAAGCTGCGGGAGCTGGCGGAGCAGGACTTTGCGGACGGCGCAGACCTGCCCAGCTACGGCCTGGAGGTGGACTTCGTGTTGCTGCAGGACGCGGAAGGCTACGAGCAGTACGCGGGGCTGCAGGCGGTGCACCCCTACGACACGGTAACGGTGATCGACAGCCTGATCGGGCTGACCGCAAGGCTGCGGGTGACGGGTTACGAGTGGGATGCACTGACCGGGCAGTATGCGGATGTGACGCTGGGAGATCTGAGCAGCCTGGAGCAGACGGTGTACAGCTACAACCTGCCCGACAGCGGGATCAGCGGCACGAAGATTGCGCCCGGCACGGCTTCGGGCAGCATCCTGCGGGACGCGACGATCCAGTACGCCAAGATCAGTGTGGCAGCGATCGAGCAGTTAAGCGCGGATGCCATTGTGGCCCTGACGGCGCATATCAATGAGATCGTTGCCGAGAAACTGACCACCGACGAGCTATACGCGGCCTATGCGGAGCTGATCGCGCTGAAGGCGGGCACGATCACGGCGGAAAACATCGAGACGGACGCGCTGGCGGCGGAGCTTGCGCGCATCACGGTGCTTGCATGTGGATCCGCGACCTTCGATAAGGCGACGGTTCAGCACCTGGTAGCTGAGGCGATGAACCTGCAGTTCGGCACGGCCGGGCAGGTGTTCATTCAGAACCTGGCGGTGGAGTACGCCCAGATGGTGGGCGCGGCCATCGGCAACCTGTGCATTAAGGCCAGCGACGGCAGCTATTACAGCCTGGACGTGTCTGCGGACGGCAGCGTTACCGCAACGCCGACCACCGTAACGGAGGGCGAGATCAGCGCCGGGGAGACCGGCTCCGGCCGTGTGATTCTGGAGACGAACATCACGGCGGCGAACCTGAACACCTCGAATCTGCTTGCGACCTACGCCCTCATCAACAAGATCGACGCCGCGCGCATCGATGTGGCGGAGCTGTTTGCACAGCGCGCGTTCATCGACCTGCTGACCACCAGCAACATCTTCGGCGGCAAGAGCCTGACGATGATCGCCGGGCAGGTGGAGCAGAACGCGACGGACATTGCAAGAAACAACATTCACACCGGCACAGAGCCGCCGGAGGCCCCTATACCTGACGGCAAGCTGTGGGTGGACACCGCGCAGAATCCCAACGTGATCCGCCGCTGGCTGGGCCAGGACGTCTCCACCGAGCGGGATTACACCGCCTCCGCAAACGGCAATCCCGTTGAGACGCCACCTGGCACGGCCTCCTTCGACATCCTTCAGAGCGTGCTCCTTCCGGTGCAGGCGGGCAGCGGAGACCCGAGCCCGGATAACATCCGGCCCATCTCCGGGCGGACGAGCGTGAATCTTACGCGGTGCGGGAAGAATCTGCTACCTCCTGCTGTAGAAAAAACAATAGTAAACAATGGTGTTACTTTTACGTCTGATGGACAAGGGCGGTATACCATTAACGGCACAGCAACCGGGGCGAATGTAACGGCGATGATAGATTTGGCGGAGCCTATAACAATTGGAGAAATCGCGCCATATTGCCATCTTTTGAATCCGGTAGCAAACCCGAATATTTCGTTCTCATTTATACGCCCGGACGGAACGCAAATAACTTGGTTTACCACATCGTCTGTAAACAGAATAGCGCAAATACCGCTATTGGCCGGAGAAACGATAAGTAGAATAAATCTGTATCTTGGGAAAGATAAAACTGCAAATAATTTCACGCTCACTCCTATGTTTTGTATAGATGATGTGCCTGCCGCTTTCGCTCCCTATCAGGGCGACACCTACTCCGCCGACTTCGGCCAGACGGTCTACGGCGGGACGCTGGACTGGCTGACGGGCGTGCTGACGGTGGATTGGGCGTATAAAGCGTTGGATGGCACGGAAGCAATGTCATATAACGCAAATGTAAATGGTAGTGGGTACGGACGATTTGGAATTGGCGATATTGTGAGCGGAATTTTACCAGCATCTTCTGCAAATCTGAATCTTATATGTAGCCATTACAAAACTGATGCTCTCCCGATCGGAAACAATCAGACTAGCAATGCTATAAGCGGGTATAGGGATACCGCTACCGTATATATCCGGGATGATGCGTATACGAGCACGGAAGCCTACAAGGCATACCTCTCCGCCCAATATGCCGCAGGAACGCCGGTGCAGATCGCCTACAAGCTGGCCACGCCCATCACGATCCAGCTCCCGCCCGCAACGGTGACGGCGCTCAAGGGCGTGAACACGCTCCACACGGACGCGGACAGCGTTTCCGTCGCCTACACCGCTTCGGGCTGGGAGATCGTCAACGACCTTTCGGAGATCAACGACGTGTCCAACCGTCTGCTGGCCCAGCAGGCTGCGGCCCAGCAGGCCATCGACCAACTGGCGACGGCCATCACCGTGGACAGCGACGGCGCGCACTTCTACAAGCCCGGCTACCGCGCCCAGAACGAGGTGCGCATCGACCAGGACAGCGTGGACATCCTTGTGGGCGGCAGCGTGAATTCCTCCTTCGTGGCGGGCGGGCTGATCCTGGGCAACTACATGCTCTGGCACCCCGAAGCCGCCGGTGGTCTGGCCTTTAACCTGATTTAAGCAGTCGCGCGTAACGAGGTGAAACATGGCAGAGATACTGACGAGAACCTACACCTATACCGGGAAATCGGGCTGGACGGCGGGCGCGAGCTCCGTGCCCTTCTCCAGCTTCGCCGTCAGCGGCGATACCCGGCCCATCACCCAGATTCTGAGCATCGGCGCAAGCTGGTACCGCTACCACGACACCAGCTCCACCGTGGCGCACACCGCCGAGCTGGCCTTCGCAAGCGGCGCGGTGTTCAAATCCAACGCGGTGTCCCAGCGCGGCGACGGCGACATCTTCCGGATCGACGCAATCTTCACCACGATGCCCGCTGCGGCGGACTGGGTGGAGAGCGGCATGACCCTGCGCACGACGCTGAGCACCAAGCAGGAGCACGTGTTCTGGACGGCCACGGCGGAGCGGCCGATGGTCGTGACCATCACCTACACCAGCAGCGAGTTCAAGCCGTCCATCTCGGCGGCGAAGCTGTACCGGGCCAACAGCCTGGGCGCGGCTGCGGACGACGGCACCTACCTGACCTTCACGGCCACCCTCGCGGTGGAGAAAAGCGGCACGAGCGGCAGCGGCGTGTTCACGATCTACTCCGGCGACAGCCCCGCGACGGCGACGACGCAGGTGTACCGCAAGAGCGGCATTGCGGGCAGCACCGGCGGCGTGGTGGTGTCCCAGGCTCCGATTTCCGGCGTGAGCATCGGCAGCGGCGAGAAGAAGTGGTACCGGATGGAGTTCTCCTACACGGCGCTGACGGAGACCGGCGCGTCCTCCACGGAGGCGGTCGCCGTGGCGTTCCTGATCGGCAACGTGTTTACAAACGTGCATCTGGCGAGGGCGAGCACCGGCGGCGTGCGCTTCGGCGGCTACTCCACCGCGACGGAGGACAACCCGAAGTTCGAGTGCGACTACCCGGCCTA
>SFET01000031.1 GCA_004557125.1 Clostridiales bacterium
CGCCACCAATGCCCGCGTGGCGCTGGATCAGGATGAGAACCGACAGAAATTCGAGGAACTAATGGCCCGGCACGATTCCATCCAGAACGAGATTCACGAACTGGAGCGCCAGCGCGCGGAATTGATTGCCAAGCTGAACGGCATCCGGCATTATATCGGCGTAATCCAGGACGAGGGCCGGATCACCGGGTTCGACGAAACACTCTGGCTGAATACGGTGGATCGGCTATGGATCAAGCCGGACGGAACAATGAGATTTGAATTCAAAGGCGGCCCGGCCATCGAAGGGTGAAAAAAACGGCTCTGGGGGATAGAACCCCGGGGCCAGTGTTTTTTTATGTATAGACTTGCTGTTGCATCATCTAATGAGCTATAATATAGACGGTTTTCCGGCTCTAATGTACCTCAGAATATTTGGAATCTGCCAAAAACCACCCCAAAAACCGGTTGTAGTTTTGGTTTTTGGTGGATGGCCCAAATAATGTCAGGAGAGACAAGGCTCTGAAACATTGGTTTCAGAGCCTTTTTCTTGCTTTTGGCGCACTGGGTTTGAAAAACTGTGCATTAGATTATTTCCTAGATTATCGGGAGGGAATCTAGTGACCAGTTCTTTTCAATAATTGCTTTGATTTTCATAGTTTCCTTTCTGCGTATTGCGCGGTCATATATTTTTTTATCGCTCAATACCAGTCATGCGGCTGATATAACTGTTCGCCTGGTTCTTCTTCATTTTTGTATCCTCCTAAAAATCCTTTGTAAATCTATGTCCGATTGATCCGTTTGCGCTTATGCACCCTTTTCAAGGGCTTCTTCAGAATCCTGCACCGCATCGATGCTTACGATGTTGTCGGCAGGGGCTGCTCCGGTTTTCTCCGTCTGATCTTCTTCCGGCATTCCGAAGTCCCTGATATCCGGGTACTTATCAAGGAACCACTGCTTGATGACGGGATAACGGAAGGCCTTTCCATGGCACTTGGAAATCAGGATCTTTTCCTGGAATTCCTTAAGGTTGGCTTCGCGTTCTTCCTTGGTACCATGGGTAGTGATGTAATCTTCCATGTACTTGTAGGTCAGACCGCAGTAGGTCTTTTTCTCAGGGTTACGGTTGATCTGACGCTGGACGACGGTATAGTTGGGATAATCCAGGCGAACACGCTGCAGGTGGGCGTATTCATCACTGCGGGTATCCATTGCGTATCTGGCAAAAGTACGATCCATTACGATCGTGCGATCCACATGATTCACTCTCAGGGTGTTCTTCATCTTCGTATCCTCCTTGATTGTTGGCTGGCTGATCAAACAGCCAGCAGGGCAGTGCGACGGGCTTCACGCAGTTCCTGTTCGCGGGCCATGCGTGCTACTTCCTTCTTCTGGCGGGTTGCCTTGATCATCTTTTCACGCTTCTTGTGGAACTCGGCAATCGCGGGGAAGGTATCCAGGAACCAGTCCTTGATTTCCTGATAGGAAGCGGATTCAGCAAAGGCTTCTTCGGCCTCTTCGCTTTCGCCGCGAAGCATCATGTACTCCAGCATGATGGACTTTTCTTCATCATCGTGACCGGCGATGTACTTCTCCATGTATTCATAGGTCAGCCCCTTGAAAGCGGAGGAATCGGACTTGGAAGCCTTGCGGGCGATGGTGACTACCTTATAAGAAGGATAATCGCGGCGGACTTCCTGGAGGGTCTTGTACTCTTCGGTTCCGAACTTGGAGGAGGCTGCGGCAAACTTCTTGGTCATCTCGATGGTGCGGTTCTTCATGTTCACATTCAGATTATTCATATTGGTACCTCTTTCTTTCCGGGATCTCTGTCCCTGTCTTTCGTTTTGCTAAGGGGTTGTTCCCTTGCTGTGATTTAATTGTATCGCAAGTCATGTTTTATCCTGTCGTTTTAATGGAACATATAAATTTATGTCTCAAAGAAATAAAAGAAAACCCTGCGGCAATCATATGAGTCTGCCGCAGGGCTGAAAAGATGTATGAAAGATGCTTCTATGATGCTTGGATGTTGCTTGGAGCTTGAATAAAAGATGTTGGGAAGATGTATGAATTTGATATGGATTTTCGCAAAAAGAGTGCTCAGAAAATTTTCGTGGGTGTCTAGTATTCTGCTGAAAGCAAGATGCAGCAAGCATCGGCAGTTCCCTCCGTTCTCCGTTTGATACGGGAATGTTTCCGTACAGCATCAGTCTGCCATTGCGCTCCTGTTTGACCGCCATGCAGAGCAGCTGCAGGTACACAACGAGCGCTTCATCCGCACTGCTGCGGGGCCGGCATTTACAAAAGAGAACCCCGCCGGATTGCTCCGACGGGGTAGCGGATCAGCCCTCGATCAGAATGGTTCTCTTCTCAGGGGCCTTCGGCGCCTCCTTCTTCGGGATGATCAGGTGCAGGACGCCGTTTTCGTAGGTCGCCTTGACGTCCTCCTCCGTGATCTGTTCGCCGACGAAGAAGCTGCGCTGCATCGTGCCCGCGTAGCGCTCCTGGCGGAGCATCTTGCCCTGCTTGTTCTTTTCGTCCTTCTCCAGGGACTTCTCGGTTGAGATGGTCAGATAGCCGTTGTTCAGCTCCAGATGAATTTCATCCTTCCTGAAGCCGGGCAGATCCACGTCCACCTCATAGCCCTCGTCGGTCTCCTTGACGTCGGTCTTCATCATGTGCTGCGCGTGCTTGCCGTACAGCGCGCGATCGACATTGCCGAAGCCGCGGAAGAAGTTCCGGTCGAAGTCATCAAAGACGTCCATCAGGTTTTCGCCAAAAACAGTGGGAAGATAAGTGCTCATCATGCAAACCTCCATTCGTTTGGCCTTGCACCGCTGGTAACATTGCCAGTCATGTAGGGTCGCATTTTGGCCTTTTGCAGGTCGTGCAGAATTGCGGCCGGCGGCCGCCCCGTCCCTTTCCGAACGGTGACTCTATTATAGTCTTAAGTCAAAGAAAGTCAATAGCAAAATCAAATCTTAACATAAAAAATTCGACGGGACGACCTTCATTCCGGGGAAAAGGATCGGGTTCCGGTGGAGAAGAACCTCCGAAAACATTTGACTGCGGCCCGCGAAGCAGCTATACTTGTGCCGGAAGCGGGAAAATGCGGCGGCGCAGGGGGCTGTTGCAGGCCTGCGAACCCATGCGGGGCTTTCGCACGAGGGAGGGGGAGAGACAGATGCTGTTTCATGAAGCGGGCAGAGAGGGCGCGCCGGTGATCGTGCTGCTGCACGGCGGCGGCCTGTCGGACTGGTCCTGGAGGCATGCGCTGGCGCAGCTTGCGGAGGATTATCGCATCGTCACCCCGGTGATCGAGGGCCACGGTGCGGCCTGCGGGGAGCCCTTCGTCAGCATCGCCGATTCCGCCGCGCAGCTCGTGAAGTACATCGACGCGCGCTGGAACGGGCATGTCGCCGCGCTGGGCGGCGTCTCCCTCGGGGCACAGATCGCCATTGCGGCCCTTGCGCAGCGCGGGGACATCGCCGGCTGTGCGCTGCTGGAGAGCGCGCTCGTGGAAAGGATCCCCGGGCGAAGCATGATCGGTCCCATGTGCAGAATGTGTGCCGGACTGATCCGCAGGCGCTGGTTTGCCGCACTGCAGGCGCGGGAGCTGGGCATTCCGAAGGACATGTTCGAGGACTACTTCGCGGACACCCGCAGGATGACGATCGATTCGCTGGTTTGCGTGCTGGAGAGCAACGCCGATTTCTCTCTGCCGCCGGATCTGCCGCGCAGCCTGCCCGCCGCCATCATGGTGGGCGAACGCGAGCGCCGCATCATGCGCCGCTCCGCACGACGCCTTCACGAGGCGATGCCGGGCAGCGCGCTGTATGTGCTGCCCGGCATGAAGCACGGCGAGCTGAGCCTCGCCCACCCGGACGCATATGCGCGGATCGTGCGCGAGACGCTGCGGCGCGCATGAACGGAATTCGCGCCAAAACTGCGGATCATGACAAAACAACGCCGGCCTGTATCCCGGATTTCTCCGGAATGCAGTCCGTTTTATCTGCCGGGAGAGAAGTTTTCACCGGCAGATTTGCGGATATTTGTGCGAAGGTCGCGCAGTCGCCGCCCCAACGCCCGGAGCGCGGGCGCAAATGCCGCGCAGCTGTCCCGTACGCGGCGCGGCGGAATGCCTGCCTCTGCGGCAGAGGGGAAGCATGGGGCCTTCATGCAATATTTATTTCCTGGGCGGGGATTTTTATACGATTTTTATGCCGGCTGTGCGATAATGGGTTCATCGGAACAACAAACAGAGGAAAGAGGACCAATGAACTTCAAGCGCATACGCCTTCGTCTGTCGTCATCGCAGGTCATCATTCTGGGCTTCATGTGCGTGATTCTGATGGGCAGCCTGCTTCTGAGCCTGCCCTTTGCCACGCAGAGCGGAGAATCGGCCGGCTTTCTGGACGCGCTGTTCACGGCGACCTCCTCGGTCTGCGTGACGGGCCTGGTGGTGCACAACACGGCCACCTACTGGTCCGCCTTCGGCCAGGCCGTGATCCTGATGCTGATCCAGATCGGCGGCATGGGCGTGGTCACGGTGGCGGTGACCGTCACGATGATCTCGGGCAGAAAGATCGGCCTGATGCAGCGCAGCACCATGCAGGAGGCGATTTCGGCCCACCACGTGGGCGGCATCGTCAAGATGACGGGCTTCATCCTCAAGACGACCCTGCTGATCGAGCTGATCGGCGCGGCGCTGCTGTCCATCGTGTTCTGCCGGGACTTCGGGCCGCTGCGGGGCGTGTGGTACGGCCTGTTTCACGCAATTTCCGCCTTCTGCAACGCGGGCTTTGACCTGCTGGGCATCGAGGAGAGCTACGCCTCGCTGACGGCCTACGTTTCACAGCCGCTGGTCACAATCGTGATCATGCTGCTGATCATCATCGGCGGCATCGGTTTTCTCACCTGGGAGGACGTGCGCACCCATCGCCTGCACCTGCACGCCTACCGCATGCAGAGCAAGGTGATCCTCGCCTCGGCGCTGGTGCTGATCGCGCTTCCGACCGCGTACCTGTACTTTTTTGAATTTTCCGGCGGCGCATGGGCGGGCAAATCCGTGGGCGAGCGGCTGCTGGCGGCCACGTTTCAGGCGGTGACGCCGCGCACGGCGGGCTTCAACACGGTGGATCTGACGCAGCTGAGCGAGACCGGGCAGAGCGTGCTGATACTGCTGATGCTCGTCGGCGGTGCGCCGGGCTCCACGGCGGGCGGCATGAAGACCACCACCGCGGCCGTGCTGCTTCTGTCCACGCTGGCGCTGTTCCGCCGGCGCGAGACCATCCGCTGCTTCGGCCGCAGGATCGACGAGCGCGTGGTGCGCGACGCGGTGGCCATACTGCTGATGTATCTGGTGCTGTTCATCTTCGGCGCACTGGTCATCAGCCGCATCGAGGATCTGCCCATGCTCACCTGCATGTTTGAGACGGCCTCGGCCATCGGCACGGTGGGCCTGACGCTGGGCATCACCCCGGGCCTGGGCGTGGCCTCGCGGCTGATCCTGATCGCGCTGATGTTCATCGGGCGCGTGGGCGGCCTGACGCTGATCTTTGCCGCCATCTCGGGCGCCCAGCACTATGCGGCGCGCCTGCCCAGGGAAAAAATTACTGTAGGATAAGGAGCAACTGCCATGAAATCCATACTGCTGATCGGCCTGGGCCGCTTCGGACGGCACATCGCCATGAAACTTAGCGAGCTGCACCACCAGGTGATGGCCGTGGACTGGAACGAGGAGCGCGTGGAGGCGGTGCTTCCCTACGTCACCAGCGCGCAGATCGGCGACAGCAAGAAGGCGGCCTTCATCGAGTCCCTCGGCGTGCGCAACTTCGACGTGTGCATCGTGGCCATCGGCGACGACTTCCAGAGCTCGCTGGAGACCACCGCGCTGCTCAAGGAGCTGGGCGCAAAGTACGTGGTCTCCCGCGCCGCCCGGGACACCCACGCCAAGTTCCTTTTGCGCAACGGCGCGGACGAGGTGGTCTATCCGGAGAAGCAGCTGGCGAACTGGACGGCGATCCGCTTCAGCTCCGACCACATCTTCGATTACATCGAGCTGAACAAAGACAACGCCATCGTGGAGGTCTCGGTTCCGCCGGCCTGGTATGGTAGGACCGTGGGCGAGCTGGACGTGCGCAAGAAGTACAACATCAACCTGCTGGCCGTGAAGAACGACGGCAGGCTGAACATCGACGTCACCCCCAGCACGCGCTTTTCCGGCAGCGAAACCGTGCTGGTGCTGGGCAGCAACCGGGCCATACAGAAGTGCTTCCACACCTGATTGATCCGTATTCCTGCACAAAAGGAGGGGGCCGAAGTGAAAGAATTTCTCCTGATCCTGGGCGTCATTGCGGCCATGGTGGCAGGATACCCGCTGATGAAGCGGATCGATCGCTTCATCGACAGAAACGCCGCGCACCGCGACGAGGAGGCGCGGCCGGAGGAGTCGGGGGATGCATCGGACCGCATCGAATAGTCCTTCATTCGCATCGCCATTTGACAGCCGTGCGATAATGGGAATGGAGGGATGCACATGAATCAGAAGGGCAAGCTGCGGATCTTCTTCAGCTATGCGGATGGCGCCGGCAAGACCTGGGCGATGCTGCGCGCGGCAAAGGCGGAGCAGCGCGGGGGGCGAAGGGTGCTGATCGGCAGCATCGGCGCGCGCACGCGCAAGTCGTACAATGCAATTCCCTGTCTGCTGCCGCGGCGCGTGCAGGTGGACGACCGGGT
The DNA here is from genome assembly GCA_004557125.1 of Clostridiales bacterium. Taxonomy (GTDB): domain Bacteria; phylum Bacillota; class Clostridia; order Christensenellales; family Aristaeellaceae; genus SFTH01. The sequence continues at coordinate 6,718 of SFET01000031.1, forward strand.
GCAGATGGAATTCGATCTGGACCGGGCGCTGGCTGCGCAGCCGCAGCTGCTGCTGTTGTGCGATCTGGCGCACACCAACGCCGGCACCGGCAGACATACCCGGAGATATCAGGACGTGGAGGAGCTGCTTCGCGCGGGAATCGATGTCTACACGACGCTGAACGTGGGCCAGCTGGAGGGCATGCATGAGGCCGTCGGCGGCGATGGCGCCGAGTGGATTCCCGACGCGATTTTTGATGCCGCGGATCAGGTGGAATTTGTGGATGTCGATCCGGAAGAGCTGCTGGATCGCCGGGGAGGCGTGGCGGCGGAGGAGCTGCACCGGCTGAATCTGTTGCGTCAGCTGGCGCTGCAGCGCTGTGCGGACAGGATCGGCCGGACCTGCGCCGACGTCCGTGCGGCAGGCGCAAAGCGCGAGCACATCCTGGTGTGCCTGTCGGCGGCGCCGTCCAACGCCAAGGTGATCCGCATGGCGATCCGCATGGCGGACGCGTTCCGCGGCAGCTGCACGGCGCTCTTCGTGCGCAATCCGGCCATGGAGCCCCTGCGGTCCGGGGATCAGCAGCGCCTGACCTCCAACATGAAGCTGGCCGGGCAGCTGGGCGCAAAGATGGAGATCGTCACCGGCGAGGACGTGGCCTTCCAGATCGCGGAGTACGCGCGCCTGTCGGGCGTGACGCAGATCGTGCTGGGCCGCAGCGTCGCGGCGCACGAGCGGCTGGTCAACAAGCAGTCCATCGCGGATCGCCTGATCCAGCTGGTGCCGGGCACGGAGATCCACATCATTCCCGACGGCGAATCCCAGCAGAAGCTGCGACGGCCGGTGGGACGCCTGCGCGCGCCCCACGTCACGCCCTCGGACATGGTCAAGAGCCTGGCCATACTGGTCATGGCCACCGCCCTGAGCCTGGTGTTCTACGAGCTGGGCTTCAGCGAGGCGAACATCATCATGGCCTACATCCTGGGCGTGCTGGTGACCGCCGTCACCACCAGCAACCGCCTGTGCAGCAGCGCATCCTCCATCGCCAGCGTCATCATCTTCAACTATCTGTTCACCGAGCCGCGCTTCACGCTCAACGCCTACGACACCGGCTATCCGGTGACCTTCCTGGTCATGCTGGCGGTGGCGCTGATGACCGGCTCGCTGGCCTACCAGCTGAAGGCCCACGCCCGGGAGTCCGCCCAGACGGCCTACCGCACGCGCATCCTGTTCGAGACGAACCAGCAGCTCAGCCAGGCGGCGGACCGGGACGCCATCCTGTCCGTCACTGCGGTGCAGCTGGTGAAGCTGTTCCGGCGCAACGTGGTGATCTATCCGGTGGAGGGCGACGCACTGGGCGAGGCGAGCCTGCACACGTCGCCGGAGCTGGAGGCGCCGGACGCCCTGGCGGACGAGCGCAAGGTGGCGGAGTGGACCTTCCGCAACAATCGCCAGGCCGGCGCCACCACGGACACCTTCGCCCAGGCGCGGGGGCTGTATCTGGCCATCCGGATCAACGATCGCGTCTACGGCGTGGCGGGCATCGCCATGGGGGACCAGAGCCTGAGCGCGGCGGAGCACGGCATGCTGCTGGCCATCCTGGGCGAGTGCGCCCTGGCGATGGAGAATGAGAAGAACGTTCGGGAGAAGGAGGCCGCCGCGATGCAGGCCCGCAGCGAGCAGCTGCGCGCCGATCTGCTGCGCACGATCTCCCACGACCTGCGCACGCCGCTGACCGCCATCTCCGGCAACGCCAGCAACCTGATCTCCAACGGCGCGGGCTTCGACGAGGCCACCCGGCAGCAGATCTACACCGACATCCGCGACGATGCCCATTGGCTGATCAACCTGGTGGAGAATCTGCTGTACGTGACGCGCATCGAGGACGGCCGCATGAAGCTGCGCTGCTCGGTGGAGCTGATGGACGAGGTGCTGCAGGAGGCGCTGCGCCACGAGAGCTGCGAAACCCGCAACCACAGCGTGGTCCTCAGGCGCACGGAGGATCTGCTGCTGGCGCGCATCGACGCCCGGCTGATCATTCAGGTGATCCTCAACCTGGTGGACAACGCCCTCAAGTATACGCCGCCGGGTTCCCACATCGAGCTCTCGGCGCGCCGGGACGGTCGATGGATCCGGGTGCGCTGCGCCGACGACGGCCCCGGAATCTCCGACGAGGACAAGGCGCACATCTTCGAGATGTTCTACTGCGGCAGCAACCACAGCGGGGACAGCCGCCGCAGCCTGGGCCTGGGCCTGGGGCTGTGCAAGTCCATCGTCAGCGCCCACGGGGGCGAGATCCGCGTATTTGACAATCAGCCCTGCGGCACGGTGTTTGAATTCACGGTGCCGGCGGAGGAGGTGCAGCTCAATGAACAATAGGATGCTGGTGCTGGTGGTGGAGGACGACAAGTCCGTTCGCAACCTCATCGTGACCACGCTCAAGACCCAGGGCTACCGCCACATCGAGGCGCCCACCGGCGAGGAGGCCATCGTGCAGGCGGCCTCCCACAATCCGGACGTCATCCTGCTGGATCTGGGGCTGCCCGATCTGGAGGGTGTGGAGGTGATCCGGCGGGTGCGCAGCTGGTCGAACACGCCCATCATCGTCATCAGCGCCCGCAGCGAGGACGCCGACAAGATCACCGCGCTGGACGCCGGCGCCGACGATTACCTCACCAAGCCCTTCTCCGTGGACGAACTGATGGCCCGGCTGCGGGCGACCCAGCGCCGCCTGGCCTACACCAACATGAGCGTCGCCGCGGACGCGTGCTTTGAAAACGGCGCGCTGAAGGTGGATTACGCGGCGAACACGGCCTCGATGAACGGCGAGGAGCTGCACCTGACCCCGATCGAATACCGCCTGCTCTGCCTGCTGGCCCAGAACGTGGGCAAGGTGCTCACCCACACCTTCATCACCCAGAAGATCTGGGGCAAGACCATGGAGAGCGACATTGCCTCGCTGCGCGTGTACATGGCGACCCTGCGCAAGAAGCTGGACCGCTACTCGGACGGCACGCAGTACATTCAGACGCACATCGGCATCGGATACCGGATGACAAAATTGTAGCAAAGCGCGCCGTCCCCTTGCAAAAGGCGGCGCTTTGCAGTATCATGGAGCTGTAAGCGGCGGTGCGCATTGCGCCGCAAAAACACGATGGAAGTTCGCGCGCCGAAAGGACGCGGAAAGGAGGATCCCCTTGGAGAATCGCGTGATTTGCAACTGCAAACAGGTGAGTTATTTCGATGTGGAGGACGCCCTGCATCAGGCGAAGTCCTTTGATGATCTGGAAAAGATGTTTCAGGAGGTTCAGGAGATCACCCACTGCAGCACGGGCTGCGGCGGCTGCCACGACAAGATCATGGACGCTATCTCCGAGATCATTCACGGCTGAAGCCGTGCAAACATGACAAAACCCCTGCTTCCGTTGCGGAGGCAGGGGTCTGTTTTTTCTCAGATCTCCAGGTAGGAGTCGGCGTAGAGGTTGTTGTTCTTGATGATGTCGCAGCTCTTGATGGTTTCCATCAGGCGCAGGTCGCAGGGATTGACGATGGCGCTGGTCAGGCCCTGCATCATCGCCATGGCCACCAGGGCGCTGTCCATGATGGGCCGGATGTGCTTGGGCATGCCGTTGGAGTTGTTGGACAGGCCGCCGGTGGAGTTGAGGCCCATGTCGGAGAACATCTTGATGGCCTCCAGCACCTCCAGCTGCTTGTCCTGCATGCCCTTGACCACCAGGAACAGCGGGTCGAACCACAGATCGTCGCTCTCCATGCCGAGGCTCAGGCCGCGCTCCAGCATGTTCTGGCAGTGGGCCATGCGCTCGTCATTGTCGGCGGCGATGCCGTTGCAGGAGCACAGCGCCACGCAGATGGCGTCGTTGGCGGCGGCAAGGTCGATGCGGTTGAGGCGGTCGCCCGCGTCGGCGGAGTTGACGATGGGCTTGCCCTTCTGGCGGTTGTACACCTGAATGCCGGCCTCGATGGCCTTCATGTTGGCGGTGTCCAGCGCCAGCGGCACGTTGTCGAAGGTCTCCTGCAGGAGCTTGACGGCCCACTGCATGACCTCCTCGCCGTCGGCCTCGGCGGGGCCGATGTTGACGTCGATGTAGTTCGCGCCGGCATCCAGCTGCTCCTTGGCGCGCTTGAGGATGGGCTCGGGGTCGCGCTCCGCAAAGGCTCTGCGGATGGCGGGGGCGGTGACGGAAATGCGTTCGCCGATGGTGATGAACTTGGCCATGGATCAAACCTCCTGTATTTTCGGTGGCGGACGGCCCATCGGGCGGGCCGGCCGGTGATGCTGCGCGGGCGGACGCCGGGCAAGACGCTGCCGCTGGTGCGCAGAATATTCGAACAGGGCGGATCGCAGCCGTCGGCGCCTGCGTCCGTGCCGCGGACAATGGGCAAACCGCGGCGCGGGGGCACCCTGCGGATGGCGAAGCATGCGCCGGTGGGCGGCGCATCCCGATGTCCTGGTGAAGTCGGAATCGATGCTGCAATTCGGGCGGTGCTGCGGATACCGGCGGCCGGTCGCCCAAACCGGCCGCCTCCATCCATGATTCGTCGGGGGATATGACGACGGCAAGCGCCTTGACGCTCTGCGCCTGCCGGTGATGGCCCGCAGATGCGGACGCCTGGGAGCGGGACGCCCGCAATGCCTCTCTGAAGATGTGGAATCACGAAGGCAGACTTTGGCAAGAAGATCCATCGCTGAGAGACAAAAAAACAGAACCGGATTCGAATCTTCGTTCAATCAGGTTCTGGATGTCGCACAAAAATCGGCTGCGCAAAGGGCGCAGATTGCGGCGGCAACGCCGCGAATCCGTCCGGATCGGCGCGTCCGGGCGGCCTGGCACATATCATTCTTTAGTCCGAAGAATTCGATACGCAATTCGCAGGCAGGTCTTCTGACTCAGCATCCTCGCCCCGCGCAGTCTTCTCGGCTCTCGCCAATGACATCTTGCACGTGACTCCGCTTCACAGCAGCGGTCCTGTCGGAGATTCGCACTCCGTTCCCTTTTCACCCGTACAATTTGTACGGACACCTGTGAACTCCCATATATTCTGTTTTCAATCGAATTATAACACAGCTTTGCCTACTTGTAAATACGGGTGAAAAAATAAATTCCTCGGCAGCGTGGGATCCCCGCCCCAACGGTACGCGATCAGCGAAGCGCGGCATATAAAAGAGCAGCGGAACTTTCGTTCCGCTGCTCTGGCGTCGTCCGGTTTGGCTGTGCTGCGCGTCAGGCGGCGAGGTCGGCGTAGCGGTACATGGGCTCGCCCTTCTCGTTGATGCTGACGTTGGTCAGGCGCGGATTCCACAGGCAGATGTACACCTGGGTGGTGACAGGGATCACGAAGAAGTTGTCGCCCACCAGAAGCTGCTCGGCCTGATGCAGCAGGTCGTTGCGCTCCACCTGATCGCCGGTCACGTTGGAGGCCTCGATCAGCGCATCGTACTCGGGGCTGTTCACGCCGTTGTAGTTGCCGCCGGAGTAGGAGGTGTAGAGGTCGAGGTAGTTGATGGGATCGTTGAAGTCGGCGGTCCAGCTGTGGCGGATCAGATCGTATTCGCCGTTTGCGCGGGCGGAGGAGTACACCTGGTCCTCAACGCCGTTGAGCTCGATGTTGATGCCCAGGTTCTGCTTCAGCTGCGCCTGGATGGCCTGGGCCAGCAGCGCGTCCTTGTCGCTGTTGGGATAGGTGTAGGTCAGGGTCGGGAAGCCCTCGCCGCCCGGATAGCCCGCGTCGGCCAGCAGCTGCTGGGCGCGCTCCACGTCCTCGACGAACAGGGGATCGCGCTCCCTGGAGAAGTACTCGGAGGAGCAGTTGGACATCATGAACTCCGCCACATAGGAGGTGGAGGGGATGTAGTCCGAACCAATGACAGCGCAGATCTCCGCGCGGTTCATGCCGATGGCGATGGCCTCGCGCACGCGCGCATCGTTCAGGGGCTCAACGCTCAGGTTGGGCAGCATGAACTTGGAGGTCAGCATGTTCCAGATGAACAGCTCGTCGCTGCCCGCGTAGGCGTCGGCGATGTAGTCCGGAAGGCCGGTGGCCACGTCCACCTCGCCGGTCTGATACACCGCCAGCAGCGCCTGCTGGTCATAGATCAGATGGACGTTGATGGTGTCGATGTTGACCGCGTCGGCGTTCCAGTAGTAGGGGTTCTTCTTGACGATGTAGTGGTCGCTGTCCACGTACTCGGCCAGATAGAACGCGCCGTTGCCCAGGCTGGTGGCGGGATTCTTCCACCAGGAGGGATCCTCCAGGGTCGCAAGACCGGCCTTGGAGGGATAGAACGGGCCGACGGTCAGCAGGCTGGTGAAGTAGGTGCAGGGGGCCTTCAGGGTCATCTGCAGGGTGTAGTCGTCCAGCGCGACCACGGCAACGTCGTCCAGGCTGCCCTCACCACTGCGGGCCTCCTGCGCGCCCACGATGCTGTAGAGGACGCTTGCGTAGATGGACATGCCGTTGTCGGGGTTCAGCGCGCGCTGAATGGTGTTGATGAAGTCGCCCGCGACCACGGGGGAGCCGTCGCTCCACTTGGCGTCCGGACGCAGATGGAAGGTCCAGACCAGCTGGTCGTCGGAGACCTCGTAGCTCTCGGCGGCCTCGTAGACCACGTTGCCCTCCGCGTCGAAGCGGATCAGGGGATCCACGCACAGCTTGGCGTACTCGGTCCACATGTCGATGGCGATGCCGGCGGGATCGAGATCGCCCGCACCGGAGACGGTGGCGATGTTGAGCACCTTCTCCGCGCCCTCGGCGGACGCGAAGCTTAGCGAGGTGATTGCCATGACCAGAATCAGGGCCATCGCCAGAAGCTTGCGAATGTTCTTCATAGGGGTACCTCCTGTGTTCAATATGCTAACGGTACATCTGTCCGCTGAGCGTAAGACAAAAAATCATTCCGCGTGGTAGCAGGCCACCTGACGGCCGTCGATCTCCCGAAGCGGCGGCTTCTCGTTGCGGCACTGCCAGGTGGCGTACATGCAGCGGGGGGAGAAGGGGCAGCCCGGGGGCAGATCGATGGGGCTGGGCACCTCGCCATCCGAGAGGATCAGCTTCTGCCGGCGCGCCGCCACCGGATCCGGCTGGGGCACGGCGGACATCAGCGCCTGGGTGTAGGGGTGCAGGGGATGGTCGCAGACCTCGTCCGCGTCACCCACCTCCACCAGCGCGCCCATGTACATCACGCCGATGTGCCGGCTGATGTGGCGCACCATGGTCAGGTCGTGGGCGATGAACAGGTACGAAATGCCGCGCTCCGCCTGAATGCGCTCCAGCAGGTTCACGATCTGTGCCTGGATGGACACGTCCAGCGCCGAGATGGGCTCGTCGCAGACGATGAACTCCGGATTCAGGGCCAGCGCCCGGGCGATGCCGATGCGCTGCCGCTGTCCGCCGGAAAATTCGTGGGGATAGCGCCGGATGTGGTCGGGCTTGAGACCCACGGTCTCCAGCAGCTGCTGCACCCGCTCAGCGCGCTCCTTCGCGTCGCAGAGCCTGTAGATCTTCATCGGCTCCGCGATCAGCTCGCCCACCGTGAAGCGCGGGTTCAGCGAGGCGTAGGGGTCCTGAAAGATCATCTGCATGCGCTGGCGGTAGGGCTGCATCTGCCTGTGATCCAGATTGGTGATCTCCGCGCCGCCGCAGAAGATGCGCCCTGAGTCCGGCTCGTACACCTTCAGGATGGTGCGGCCCAGCGTGCTCTTGCCGCAGCCGCTCTCGCCCACCAGGCCCACGGTCTCGCCGCGCCAGATGGTGAGCGTCACGCCGTTGACGGCGTGCACCACGCCCTTCTTTCCGAAGGGGCCAGACTTTACGTGGAACTGCTTGACCAGATTCTCCACGCGGATCATCGGATCAGCCATGCGCTTCACCCCGCTCTCTGTCCTGCTTTTCCACGATGGCCTGCGCCTGTTCCCTGCAGTACAGCCAGCAGCACGCGCTGTGGCTTGAACTGAAATCGGTGGTGGCGGGCAGGTAGTCCCGGCAGATCTTCATGGCCGCGTCGCAGCGGCTGGCGAAGGGGCAGCCGGTGTTGATGTGCAAAAGATCGGGCGGCGTTCCGGGGATGGACGCAAGCTCCCCCCGGGCGAACGTTCCGTCCGGCAGCGCCCGCCGCCGGGAGATGCTGCTGAGCAGCCCCTTGGTGTAGGGGTGCTTCGTCTCGTAGAAGATTTCGTCGGTGGTTCCCGTCTCCACGATCCTGCCGCCGTACAGAATCGAAATCCGGTCGCACAGCGAGGCCACTACGCCCAGATCGTGGGTGATCATGATGACCGACGTGCCGTCCTGACGGGCACGCCTGCGGATCAGCTCCAGAATCTGCGCCTGCACGGTCACGTCCAGCGCCGTGGTCGGCTCGTCGGCGATCAGGAGCTTGGGATTGCAGGCCAGCGCGATGGCGATGATGATGCGCTGGCGCATGCCGCCGGAAAATTCGTAGGGATACTGCTTCATGCGCTTCTCCGGGCTGGGGATGCCCACCAGCCTGAGCAGCTCCACGCCCCGCTGCCACGCGTCGCGCTTCGAGCATTTTTCATGGGCGATAATGCCCTCAGTGACCTGCGTGCCCACGGTGAGCACCGGGTTCATGTAGGTCATGGGGTCCTGAAAGATCATGCTGATCTCGTTGCCCCGGATGCCGCGCAGCATGTTTTCGTGCTTCCTGCGCTCCGCGCGGCTGTCCCTGCCCACCGGGGACAGCTCCCGGCCGTCAAAGCATATGCTGCCCCTTTCCACGCGACCATTCCGGGCGATCAGCCCCAGGCAGGACAGCACGCTCACGCTCTTGCCGGAGCCGCTCTCGCCCACGAAGCCCAGAATCTCGCCCCTGTCCACATGAAAGTGCACGTCGCGCACCGCACGCACCGTGCCCTGACGGGTGGCGAAGGACACGCACAGCTCGTTTACCTCCAACAGTCGTTCAGCCATCAGCGCTTACCTCTCGGATTCAATGCCGTTTCCAGACCCTCGCCGATGAAGTTGAGGGAGAAGATGACGATGCAGATCACCAGCACCGGCCAGACCATCTGCATGGGGTAGACGTTCATCAGCATCTTGGCGTCCTGCGCAAGGGTGCCGAGACTGGCCATCGGCGCGGAGATGCCGATGCCGATGAAGCTCAGGAACGCCTCGGTGAAGATCGCCTGGGGGATCATCAGCGTCACGGTGACAATGATCGGGCCAAGGCTGTTGAGCAGCAGGTGGCGAAACAGGATGCGCTTTCGACTCGCGCCGATCACGAAGGCCGCCACGGAGAACTCCTGCTCCTTCAGCGACATCACCTGACTGCGCACGATGCGCGCCATGTTGATCCAGCCGTTGACGCAGATGCCCAGCATCACGCTGTAGATGTTGGAGCCGAAGATCAGCATCAGCAGGATCATGTAGATCATGGCGGGCACGGCGTAGATCACGTCCACGATGCGCATCATAACCATGTCCACCCGTCCGCCCACGTAGCCGGCGATGCTGCCGTAGAGCACGCCGATCAGCAGGTTCAGCGCCGTGGAGGCAAAGCCCACCAGCAAGCTGACCCGTGCGCCGTAGAGCACGCGGGTGAAGATGTCGCGGCCCATCTGATCCGTGCCGAACCAGTGGGCGGAGGATGAGGGCTGGTTGCGGCTCATCGCGTCCATGCCGTCGTAGGGGTAGGGCGAGAGCATCGGGCCGAATACAGCTGCGCACACCAGCAGCGCAAGCAATATCAGCCCCACCAGCGCAAGGCGGTTGCGGGAGAAGCTCTCCCACACGTTGCGCGCGAAGGACTTGCTCTGAATGGCGACGAACTGCCCGTCGCGATCCTCCTGCGGCAGCGGCTCGAAGTATTCCTCAGGTCTCAGCATAGCGTTACCTTTTGTTCAAATCTTTCGTTCAATCCGTCAGTTTGATTCTGGGGTCCACCAGCGCGCACAAGAGGTCGGCAACCAGGTTGCACAATATGATCAGCGCGCCGATGAAGATGGTCAGGCCCATGACCACGGTGTAGTCGCGGTTGGACACCGCCGTGACGAACTCGCGGCCGATGCCCGGGATGGTGAAGATGGTCTCCACCACGAAGCTGCCCGTGAGCAGAAAGGCGATCATCGGGCCCGCGGTGGTGATCACCGGGATCATGGCGTTCTTCAATACGTGCAGAAGGATGATGCGCCCGCCCGAGATGCCCTTGGCCCGGGCCATCACCACGTAGTCCTGCTGCATGGCCTCGGCGTAGCTGGTCTTGACCAGGCGGCTGATCTGGGCGATGGGGTACACCGCCAGCGTGATCACCGGCAGAACATAGTGAAGCGGCGTTGCCAGTCCCAGCACCGGGAACCACTTGAGCTGCACGCCGAACACCAGCATCAAGATCAGCGCCAGCACGTAGTTGGGCACGCTGATGCCCAGCGTGGAGAAGGTCAGAATCGCGCCGCGCACGAATTCCCGGCCCGTCGCCGCCATCCAGATGCCGATGGCCGTGCCCACCACCAGCGCCAGCAGAAAGGCGATGCCGCCCAGGCGCATGGTGGCCGGGGCCTCCTGCAGGATCAATTCGCTCACGGTCACGCCGGACTTCTTGTAAGAGATGCCGAAGTCCCCGTGCAGCAGGTTCCAGATGTACCTGCCCAGCTGCTCCGGGATGGGCCGATCCAGCCCGTAGTGGGCCATCATCTCCTCCTGATTCGCCGGGGTCAGGTTCGCCACGTCGAAGGGATTGCCCGGCATCAGCCGCACCAGCAGGAAGGTGACCACAATCAGCGCCAGCAGCGTGATCAGGCCGATGCCGATGCGCTTTGCGGCGTACTTCAGCATGGCTGCTCCTCCTCCGGACGCTTCACCGGCACGAAGCGCGCCTGGTTCATCAGCGGATGCTCCAATTCAATCGCGCCCGGACGGGGACAGACCATCACGCAGCTGCCGCAGTAGTAGCACTCGCCGGGGTACAGCACGATGGGCGGCCTGCCCTTCTCCGGGTTGGGAATGAAGATGTCCACCTGGCAGATGTTCGCGCAGCGGTTGCAGCCCACGCACTTCTCCGCGTCAAAGCGGATGGGGCGCGCGCTGGAGGGAATTTTCGCCGCGCTGAGTTCCGGTCTGTTTTCCATAATACTCACCTGTCTCCATAGCGCTCCGCGCGCTCGGCGATGTAGTCGCCGTTGCGCCGGAGGTATTCTTCCTCGATGTCGCCGAAGTAGCGGTGGGGAACCTCGCCCCGCACAACCCTGCCGTTCTCCTGCCGGATGGTGATGAACTTCCTGTCCTCCGCAGGGTCGACCTCCGGATAGTCGCTGCGCTCGAAGCACAGCGGCGCGGAGGAGGACTTGCGCAGCAGGCAGGCGTTGATAATCAGCTTGGACACCTCCAGGATGTCCAGCACCTCGTGGGTGCGCATGAGTTCGTGGGGGTTGGAACAGCTCAGCCGCGGCACCGCGTCGCGCTCGTAGCTCTCCAGCAGGTCAAGGCCCTCCTTCAGCAGATCCTCGCGCTTGACTGCGCCGCAGTAGTTCTGCATGCACTTGCTGATGGCCATGTTCAGTTCCCGCCAGTCCATGCCGTCCTCCACGTACATCGGCGCGTAGAGGCGCGCTTCCTCCCGGTCGATCTCCTTTTCATCCGGCTCGGTGAAGTCCACCGTCGCGGCCCAGTCCGCAGCCTTGCGGCCCGCGTAGTAGCCCGTGGCGCAGGCGAAGCCGCAGCAGTCCGAGGCAAAGAGCTGGTCGCCCGCGGCGTAGATGCCGTCGATGTTGGTCTTGAGATCCCAATCGTGCATGACGCCGCCGGGCGCGCCGAAGAGCTGTCGCTCCTGACCGAGGAACGCCGCCGACTGCCAGCCAGTGCCGTAGCTCTGGAGCATGTGCTTCGCGGGATCGAAGCCCCGCTGGGTGTAGTTCTGCAAAATCGGAATCTTGGTCTTGCCCTCCTCGCCCACCATCATACCCCAGATCACCTTGCGCTCCATCTCGGGCATGCGGGAGAGATCGGCATAGAAGGGCAGCTTGTAGCCGCGCTTCATCAGTTCCTCGAAGGGAAGGGTCTCAGGGCCGCGGTATTCGTACTTGGCCTCGTCGATCACGCCGCCCTTCAAAAAGAACTTCTGTCCCGGCGCGGGATGGTAGCGCTCCGACACGGTTTTGAGCTCGTTGCCGTCGCGGTCGACGTAGGGAATCTCCACGCCCCGGGCGTCCACCATCGTCGCGGCGTACCAGGTGTTGTGGTTGTTGCCGGTTCCGTAGGGCGGAAAGCTGCGCCCGGCGGCGGAGAACTCGCCCTTGACGGACTTCTCCATCATGGTAAACTCCACGCCGGCGCGCCAGCCCATGGCGTGGCCGCTGCCGATGGACTGGGTGGGGCGGAACTCGCACAGGCCCACCAGATCCGGGTTGAACAGCCACACGCGGGCGGGCCGGGACATGGTGAGGATCGTAGCCTTCGCCTTGAAGACCATGAGCCTGCCGGTGCGCACGTTCATGCCGATCGCGCCGACGCCCCGCTTCTTGCCGTCCACCACGCTCGTCAGCAGCGCCGTGGCTTCGGTGCGGTCGAACACCAGCACCCCCAGCCGCTTCAGCTCCTTATACAACGCGGGCTTGAAGGTGGAGCCCCACACCCGCAGCGTAAATTTGTTCGTATAATCGTAGGCGAACATCAGACCCGTCTTTTCGTCGCGGAACTCCGCGCCCGCAAACTCGCCCTCGCTGTCGCGCACCTTGCCGCCGAAGTCCTCTAAGTCCAGCAGGCGGTCGTAGCCCTCGCGGCACTCGATGTAGTGGGCGATGCCGTTGGAGTATTCGTCCTGCTCCTCGACGTAGGCCTCGGCGATCTCCTTCGGCGTGACCTTCGAGCAGGGGTTGGAGCAGGCCGACTCCCAGTGGTCGAAGCCGCTGCCCGCCGAGCCGCTGCGCTCCGTCGCACCCTTCTCCACCAGCGCCACCCGCAGGCCCTTGCGCGCCGCCGCGATGGCCGCAAAGCAGCCCGCCAGGCCGCCGCCCAGCACCACCACGTCGCTCTCCACCGCCTCGCGCACGCCGAATTCGTTTGCATAGGGCCAATCATAGACGTTCTTCATCGCATTGCTTCTCCAGTTTATTCATATACTATGTACATTGTACCACATATTTATTATAATGTAAGACTTATCACAATAAAAAGTTTTATGTGAACATATTGGAAGGGCTTGACATTTCCCGCCGGATGGCAGAAAATAGGAAAAAGGCCTTGATCGTGCAGGGACAAAGGAGCGCAGAAATGATCAATCGCAAAATTCACTACTTCATCACGCTGGCGGAGTGTCTGAGCTTCACGCAGACCGCCGCGCGCCACAACGTCTCCCAGACGGCCATCAGCCAGTACATTTCGGGACTGGAGGAGCGGCTGGGGGTGCGGCTGTTCGAGCGCAACCAGCGGGCCGTGGAGCTGACGGAGGCCGGGAAGTGCTACTACACCCACATCACCCGCATGCTCCAGCAGTACGACGAGACGCTGGAGGAGCTGAAGGCCATCGACCAGGGCTATGCGGGCAGCCTGAAGGTGGGCGTGGGCGTGTACGAGTACTGCAACACCGAGGGCTTCTTCTCGGACTTTCTGAACAGCCACCCGGAGATCAAGGTGGACATCATGCAGTATCCCTACAGCGAGCTTACGGAGAAGCTGCGCCTGGGCGAGCTGAACCTGATCATCGGCGACGCGCTGTGCGAGGACTCCTTCAGCCGCCTGGGGCTTCAGTCCCGCACGCTGTTCACCTCGCCGAACTACATCGTGGCTGCGCCGGAGGTGGCCGAACGCAACGGCGGCGATGTGCGCGCGATGCTGAAGCGCGAGTGCCTGATCACCACCTGCGAGAACACCGGGCCATCGTCGCTGCGGATGCTGCGCGCGCTGGTGCAGGACGAATTCGGCTTCGTGCCCTCCAACATCAGCCAGACCAATTCGCTGGACGCCCAGCTGATGCTGGTGCGCGCGCGCCACGGCGTGGCCATGGTGCCGGGCTTCATCGTGGACGCCCAGGGCGCAGGCCTCGTGCGCTTCGAACTGCCCAGCCGCCGGGAGATTTCCTACCGCCTGATGTGCCTGAAGGACAGCAAGAACCCCGCCGTGCAGCTGTTCTTCGATTTCGTCTGAAAATTGCATGCAAAAATCCCCGATCGCAATGATCGGGGATTTTTTGCGCCGCTTTACAGCACGATCAGATACACCAGCGCCAGCAGCAGGCCCGCGGCGAAGAGCAGCAGTCCGAAGGACACCGTGCGGGTGGCACGGGCGAACTCCGGGTCGCGGTCGTACACGCGGGAGGCCAGCACGTAGACGAAGTCGATGTGGATCGGGCGGTTGCGGTAGACCGTGACGTTCAGCAGCAGCACGAACGCGTCCAGGATGTGCCCCACCACGTAGGAGAAGGCGTAGTACACCGAGTGCTTGCGGTGCCTGTGTTCGCTGCGGCTGCGGAACAGTCCGCCCTTCAACAGCACCACCACGCCGTCGGTGAGGCCTGCGGCGGCACGGGTCAGCGCAGTCACTGCGTCCGGCACGACCTTCATGATGAAGGGGTTCTCCACGAAGCGATCCAGCACGTTCTCCGCGAAGCCGCTCACGGCCTCGGGCACGGCGTGCAGGAACATGCGGTTCTCCAGCGCATGATCCACCACGGCGCACAGGCCGTCCACGCAGCGCAGGCCCAGCTTCGCCGCCGCGCTCTCACGCAGGTTCAGCTTCGGCTGCACGGCGATGTAGCCGCGCTCCTGATTGTACAGCAGCTTGCGCACCACGGTCAGGTACAAAAATGTACCGATGGCCAGGGAGATTGCGCCGCCGCGCAGGTTCCCGAGGCTGAAGAAGTGGATGCCGTGCACGCCCTCGATCCCGGTGAAGCCGCTGCACATGCGCGACACGCCCTCCAGGATGGCGGGGAACAGGCCCAGCACAGGAATCAGAACCATCGCCGCGCACAGCGCAAAGGCGGTGCGCTTGTTCATGTAATGGCCGTTCAGCGCATCGTACTCCGCCTGACGGCTGGGGTTCTTCTGCCAGAACAGCGCGATGTAGATCTTGAGCATGTAGCCGGTGGTCACGCCCGCAGCGCAGAGGAAGATCCATTCACATACGTTGTAGATGCCGAAGTGCCCCAGCTCGTGGGCGTACTCCAGGATGCCCTCGTGGATCAGGGTCTTGCCCAGGTAACCGTTGAACAGCGGAACGCCCGCCAGGCCCAGTGCGCCCAGCAGGAACGCCGCGTGCAGCAGCGGCTTGCCCCGGCCGAAGCCCCGCAGATCGTTCAGCTCCAGCTTGTGCAGGTTCATGTACACCACGCCTGCCGCCATGAACAGCGTCAGCTTCAGCACGGAGTGGTTCACCATGTGCATCACCGCGCCGCTTGCGGGCACGTGGCCCTCCTCGCCCAGCAGCATCGCCATGGCCACGCCCACGGTGATATAGCCGATCTGGGACATGGACGAGCAGGCGAGGATGCGCTTGAGGTTCGTAGAGAGCAGCGCCAGCACCGCGCCCAGCGCCATGGTGATCAGGCCCAGCGCCAGCATCACGTTTCCAAAGGGCAGGCAGCCCAGCATGGGCCGCAGGCAGATCACCAGCATGCCGAACACGCCGGTCTTGGTGAGCACGCCGGAGAGCAGGGCGCTGGCGGGTGCGGGGGCCACCGGGTGGGCCTGGGGCAGCCAGATGTGCAGCGGGAACAGACCCGCCTTCGCACCGAAGCCCACCAGGATCAGCGCCGACGGCAGGATCATGTCCGCGCGGCCCCGTGCGGCGGTCAGCGCAGCAAAGGACAGGGAGCCGACGCGGTTCCATGCCATGAACAGGCCCATCAGCGTCACCATGCCGCCGAAGACCGCGATGGCGAGGTACGTCCCCGCCGCGCCCATCGCTCCGGCGTTCTCGTCGTGGGCCACCCAGGGATAGGAGGCAAGCGACATGATCTCGAAGAAGATGAAGGTGGTGTAGAGGTCGTCCGACATGAACACGCCCAGCGTGGCCATCAGCGTAATCTGGTTGAACAGGTAGTAGCGGGTGCGGTTCTTGTAGTGGGCGAAGTATTCCGGGGACATCAGGCCCGTCATCAGCCACATGAACGATGCGACCAGCGCATACAGGCTGCGGAAGCCGTCCAGCTTGAGCGTAAGTCCCATGCCGCACAGGCCGGGAACGGTCAGTGAAATCGCCCTGCCGCGCACATTGGATACAAAGGCGCAGACCGCCAGCGCAAACACGATGGCAAGCTCCGCCGTATAGATGCGGTCGCGGACGCGCTCGCTGCGGCGTGCGCAGACGCTGGAGACCACCGCGCCCAAAAGCGGCACGGACAGAAGAAGTGCAGCAATCACGTTTTCACCTCACATTCCGGCGATGGCGCGCAGCACATTTGCCAGGGGCTGGGAATACACGCCCAGCAGGAGCACGGCGCAGACCAGCACGCCCAGCGGAACCAGCATGCGCAGGCCGGGATCGCAGCGATTCGGGATTTCCGGCCCCGCAGCCGCATCCAGCGGCATGAAGAACGCAGGCAGCGCCACCGACAGGCTGTAAATGGCCGTCAGCACCGAGGAGATCAGCAGCGCAGCCACGCCGAGGATTCCCCAGAGGTTCCCCATTTCCAGCGCAGCGGTGGCCAGGTAGTACTTGCTGATGAAGCCGCACAGCGGGGGAATGCCCATCAGCGCGATGGCGGCGACGGTAAACGCGGCAAACACCAGCGGCATGCGCCGGGACAGACCCTGCATCTGCCGGGTCTGGGTGCGCCCGGTCTGCACCATCACCGCGCCGATGCAGAAGAACAGCGTGATCTTCATCAGGCCATGGCAGACCATGTGCATCAGCGAACCGACCTGTCCGGCGGGGGTCATGATGGACGCGCCCAGCAGCATGTAGCCCAGGTTGCTCACCGTGGAGTAGGCCAGCTTGCGCTTGACGTGGCGCTCGCGCACGGCCATCACCGCGCCGAAGAGGATCGTCAGGATGCTGAAGATCAGCGCCACGGTCTGCGCCCAGGTTCCCCGCAGCGCCTCTGCGCCGAAGATGTCGTAGACCATGCGCAGCACCGCGTACACGCCGGCGTTGACCACCGCCACTGCGTGCAGCAGGGCCGTGACCGGGGTGGGTGCGGCGCAGGCCCGGGGCAGCCAGGCGCTCAGCGGGAACACCGCCGCCTTCACGCCGAAGCCGAAGAAGGTGGCCAGAAACGCTGCGCCCATGAGGCCTGCGGGCATGTCGGCAAGATCGAGCCCGCCCAACTGGAAGTCGCCGCTTGCGTACACCGACAGCAGGATCATCGCCGCAAAAGCGAAGGCGGCGCAGCCGATGGAGTAGCGGATGTAGGCGCGCGCCGCGCGAATGGAGGGCGCGTCCTTCTTGTGCCACACCAGCGGCAGCGTGATGAGGGTGATGCACTCGAAGAGCACGTACAGCGTGAACAGGTTGCATGCGCAGCAGTAGAGGATCATCACGCCGTAGGTCATGGTGTAGAAGGCGAAGAAGCTGTCCTCGCGCTCCTCGTGCTGCATGTACTCCGAGGCGTACAGCGCGGCCAGCGGCCATAGGAAGGCCATCAGGCCCAGAAATACCCGGCCCATGCCGTCCAGGCCGAAGCGCAGGCGAAACTCCCGGGAGAAGGCGATGACCGTCACGTCCGCCGCGCCGCGCAGGATCAGCCGCAGCACCATAAGCGAGGTCAGAACCGTCACGCCCTCCACCCAGAGGGTGCGGCTCCTTCGGGATTTCAGCCGCAGCACAGGCAGCAGCGCGCCGCCCAGCAGCGGAAGCAAAGATGCAATCAGCATAGTTTCATCCTTTACCAAGCGAAAGTTCTCAGAAGATCGCCGCGGCGATGGCCTGGGCGTAATTCACCAGCGCACCGGGGAACGCGCCCACCAGCACCACCAGCACCGCCAGGATCAGCATGGGAATCCACATGCGCTTCGGGGCCTCGTGGCCCTCGATGCAGGGCGCTTCGCCGGGGAAGTAGCCGTGAATCGTCACCGGCAGCAGGTAGCCCGCGGTCATCAGCGCGCTGCACAGCAGCACCGCCGGACCGATCCAGCATGCGGCGTTGCCCAGGTTCAGCGCGCCCTGGGCCAGATACCACTTGCTGACGAAGCCGCCCGTGGGCGGGATGCCGATCAGGCCCAGCGAGGCCACGGTGAACATGCACAGCGTGATGGGCATGATCTTGCCGATGCCCACGTACTCGTCCGCGCGGGTCTTGCCGGTCTCATGGATGAACGCGCCCGCAGAGAGAAAGAGCGTGTTCTTGATCAGCGAGTGGCAGCAGATGTGCAGCATCGCACCCACGAAGCCCAGCGGGGTCAGGGTGGACAGGCCGAAGAGGATGTAGCTGACCTGGGAGACGGAGGAGTAGGCCAGGCGCTTCTTGAACAGCTTCTCCCGCAGCGCAAGCAGGGAGCCCATGAACACGGTGATCAGGGTCAGCACCATGAAGGCGGTCTGCACCCAGGTGCCCCGGATGAAGTCCGGGCCCACCAGGAAGAACAGCACGCGGATCACGCCCAGCACGCCCATCTTGGTGATCACGCCGGAGAGCACCGCGCTGGCCGGGGCCGGGGCCACCGGATGGGCCGTGGGCAGCCACGCGTGCATGGGGAACATGCCGGCCTTCACGCCGAAGCCCACCAGCATGGCAAACACGATGGCGCGCAGCAGGTTCTCGTGCCCCGCGAGCTTCGCCATATCCAGCACGCCGCCGGGGGTGAAGGAAAGGCTGGTGCCGTAGTGCATCAGGAAGAAGATGCCCAGCAGCGCCGCGCTTGCGCCGAACACCGAGTAGATCAGGTACTTGATGCCCGCCGCGACGGCCTCCTTCTCCATGGTGTGCATCACCAGGGGCAGGGTGATCAGGGTCATCATCTCATAGAACATGTACATGGTCACGGCGTTGGCGCTCATGCTCAGGCCCATCAGCACGCCGTAGGTGCCCACGTAGAAGCAGTTGAAGCGGCGGTAGTTGGGGTCATGGGCATTGTAGGCCGTGGCGTAGATCCCCACCAGCACCCACACCACGGAGATGAACGCCATGTAGAAGCGGGCCACGCCGTCGGTACGCAGCTGGATGGCGATGGTGTCCGTAAGCCGCCACAGAGTAAGGCTTTGATCGCCCTTCAGCGCCGCCGCCAGCGCGCACAGTGCGGAGACGGCCAGCGCAGCGATGGCGAAGCCGTCCGTCAGCCTGCGATTGTTCCGGGGCAGCGCCCAGATCAGCAGCGCTGCCGCAATGGGAAGAATCAGGGGAAGGATCAGCAGCATGGAAAATTCCTCCTTGTTCTCATAGCAGATGGGTCACGCCGTTCTCGATGACCGCCATCACCCTGGGCGCAAACACGCCCAGCGCCACGATCAGCAGCGCAAAGACCGCGAGCGCGGCGGTGCTGACCTTCGGATGGTTCAGGCGGGTGTGGTACTCGTGGGGCGGCTTCATGTACAGCGTGACCACGGTGATCAGGAAGTAGGCGGCGTTCAGCGCGGTGCTCACGGCCAGCACGATCAGGGCGATCAGCGCGTTGATCCGTTCCAGCCCCATGCAGGCGCTGGCGAGGTACAGCTTCGATGCGAAGCCGCCCAGGAAGGGAATGCCCACGATGGAGCACGCGCCGATGGTGAAGGCCGCGCCGCAGAGGGGCGCACGGTAGCCTGCGCCGCGCAGCTCGTGGAAGGTGGCGTCGCCGTCGGATACGCCGATCAGCCGGTCGCCGGAGAGGAACAGAAGCGCCTTGGCCAGCGCGTGGGCGATGATGTGGAACACCGCCGCGGCGATGCCCGCCTGGGTGCCCAGGGCGATGCCCAGGTAGATGTAGCCGATCTGCGCCACCGACGAGTAGGCGATCATGCGCCGCAGCTTCTTTTCCAGGATCGCGTCGATGGAGCCCAGAATGATGCCCACCGAGGAGAAGATTAGCAGCAGCGTCTGGATGTGGGTGGAGCGGAACACGGCCAGGCCGAATACCCGCACCACAAACTTGATGTACAGGAAGATGTACGCCTTGGACACCAGGCTCGAGAGCATGGCGCTGGAGGACGGCGTGGCCGAGGCGTAGGCGTCCGGCAGCCAGGTGTGGAAGGGGTACAGCGCGCTCTTGACCGCCAGGCCGATGGTGATCAGCGCCATGGACAGCGTCAGCGGCTTTGCGTACGCGCCGGTGGAGTAGAGCTTGAGAATCTGCTCGTGAATGTTCTCCATCAGCAGGTGCCCCGTCAGGCAGTAGAGAATCGAGATGCCCAGCAGGAACAGGCCGCTGCCCAGCAGGTTCATGATCATGTACTTCGTGGCGGCGAACAGCGTGCGGCCGCGGGTGCGGGCCACCACCAGCGCGCCGGCGGCGATGGTCATGATCTCGATGAACACGTAGGCGGTGAACACGTCGTTGGTGAACAGCTGGGCCATCATGCCGGACTGGAGCAGCAGCACCATCACGCAGTACAGGCTCTGGCGCTGGGGCTCGATGTGCGCCAGAATGCGCTGATAGCCGCCCAGCACGCAGAGAAAGAGGATTGCGCAGAAGGCCACGGCCAGCACGGCCTCCATTTCACCGGCGCGCAGCTCGTTTCCGAAGGGCGCGCCGAATGCGCCCAGGGGGTAGAGGAAGGCCGATCCGCTCTTCAGGATGCAGCCGAGCAGCGCTGCGGACGCGATCGTACCCGCAGCGGGCACCACCAGCGCCATGGCGCGGGCGTACTTCGGCTTCAGCGCCGCGGTGACGGAGGACAGCAGCAGCGGCCCCCACACCAGAAAGAAGGGTAAGTTCTGCCACCAGCTCAAGTCTCATCCGCCTCCTTTGCCAGCAGGGCGATTTTGTCGATGTCCAGCGTGTGGTAGCGCCGGTACAGCCGCACCGTCAGCGCAAGCATGATCGCCGTGACGCTGACGGACACCACGATGCCCGTGAGCACCAGGCCCGCCGGCAGGGGGTTGACGTAGGCGCTGACCTCCAACGGCGCGGCGGGGTCCACGATGATGGGCGCGATGCGGCCGTCGATGTAGCCGTAGGAGGCCAGGAACAGGTAGATGGCGCTGTCCATCATCGAAAAGCCGATGATCTTCTTCATCACGAACAGAATCAGCGCGGCGACCTCCTCGAAGTGCTCCATGAGCTTTGCGGTCATTTACAGATCCCCCTTCCGGAACAGGGTAAAGAGCGCGTACATCGTGCAGGCCACCACCAGGCCCACGGCGATGTTCAGCGGCAGCATCAGTCCTCCGGAGAGGATTGCGCCGAACCTGCCGGCGGAGATGCCGTTTTCGATGCCGTTCGCGCCGGTGAAGAACACGTAGCCCTTGCTCAGCGCATAGAACACCAGCGCGGCGGTGGTGGCCGCGCGGAAGGTTTTAAAGGTGAAGAAGCGCTCGGCGCGCTTGAAGCCGAAGGCGCAGAGGAACACGATCAGGCCCGCGCCCAGCACCGCGCCGCCGGAGAAGCCGCCGCCGGGGGAGAGGTGGCCGTTGAACAGGATGTATGCGCCGAACACCAGCAGCATCGGCACCAGAATCCGCGCGCAGCCCTGCAGGATGGGATCCTGCCGGGGCTCGAAGTGGCGGTCGTCCGATTCGGCCTCCAGGCGGGCCAGCCGGGCGGCGGGATCATCGCCCTGGGGCAGGCGCAGTAGCAGCAGCACCGTGCACGCCGCGATGAACAGCACGTGGGATTCGCCCAGCGTGTCGAAGCCGCGGAAGTCCAGGATGATGCCGGAGATGATGTTCACCGCGCCGGTGTGCTCCAGTCCCTCCTCCACGTAGAAGCGGGACACCTCGTTGTCGATCAGCGCGTCCGCACCGCCGAACTGGGGCAGATCCAGCGCCGTGTAGATCAGCAGCGCGCTCAGTCCCAGGCATACCAGCACGGCCAGCGCGCAGTAGATGGCGCGCAGCAGGCGCTCGCCCCTGGTGTGGCTCCAGCGGTGGAAGCGCTCGTAGGCCATCTCCTCCCGGGGGTGGGGTAGCTCAAAGGGATCCTCCCGGGGCGCATCCTCCGCACGCTCCAGATCCGCGCACATGCGCGCATCCAGCATATCTCCGCCCTCGTCAATCCACTTGCGAAAGTCACTTGCGGCCATCGTGCTCATCCTCCCGCGTCTTGATTGCGTGCAGCTTCTTGAGCGCCACGAACATCAACAGTGTGGTCACGCCCGCGCCCACGGCGGCCTCGGTGATGGCCAGATCCGGCGAGCGCAGCAGGATCCACACCACCGACATGGCGGTGCTCTGGGCCATGAAGATGATGATGGAGGTCAAGAGATCCTTCGTCAGGCTCACCGCCACGGCGCAGATCAGGATGAACACCAGCAGCAGCGTGCTCAGCGCTTCCATAGCGACACCTCCCGATCCAGTTCCTCGTTGGTGACCAGCTCCAGCCGGCCGATCAGATGGGACGACACCGGCGAGGTCAGCCAGAACAAAAGCACCAGCAGCATCAGCTTCAGCGACAGCATGCTCAGCCCGTTGGCCACGGCCAGGCCCAGCAGCATCAGAAAGATGCCCATGGTGTCGCCCATGGCCGCCGCGTGCATGCGGTTGAGCACGTAGCGGAAGCGAAATACGCCGATCACCGCGGAGACCTCAAAGAACAGGCCCAGCAGCATCAGCAGCGCGCACAGCGCAAAGCGCAGCGCTTCAGCGGTCGTCATTTTGCTCCTCCTCCTTCACCCTCTGGGCGCGGTACACGCCGATGTAGATCTTCGCCAGCACCACCACCGCCAGGAAGCTGAGCATGGCGTAGATGATGGCAATGTCCACCAGATAGCCCTCGCCCAGCATCAGCGCGAGGATCGCGATCATCAGAATGATGATGGTGCCGATCATGTTGATGCCCACCACGCGGTCGGCGATGCGCGGCCCGAGTATGGCGCGCAGCAGGCAGAGAAACAGCAGTACGCCCAGCACCGCCAGAACCACGGTGAACAGCAGATTGTACGCTTCCGTCATTTTGCATCCTCCAGTTTCGCGATCCGCGCTTCCATGTCGCTGCCCTCCAGGCTGCCCGCGTCGCTCCTGTCCAGGCAGTGTACGGTAAGCTCCCCGTCCTTCAAAAGAAGGGTGATGGTGCCGGGGGTCAGCGTGATCGAATTCGCCAGCAGCACCCGCGCCCACTCCTGCTTGAGCGGCGTGCGGAAGGTCACGATGGCCGGCTCCACCTCATGCCGGGAATACACGCGGCGCAGCGTGGTCAGGTTCGCCTTCGCGATCTCCTTCAGAAGGTACAGGCCGTAGACCAGCAGCCGGGGCAGGCGCAGCAGAAATTCCTTCTCGCGCTTCAGGCTCCAGTCCGCATAGCGACAGGCGAACAGCAGCGCCAGGCCCGCCACGGCCGCGCCAAACAGCGCGATCTCCAGCGTCAGCCTGCCGCTGAGCAGCACAAAGAACAACCACAGCAGTATAAACAAGGTATCAGCTCCCTCCCGGACATGCGCCCGGGCCCAGATTTTCCCACGGTTCACCATCATAATTCCGCTATGCAAAGAAAGGCACACCGTTCCATAGATATTTTGGTAAAAACTGATTTACATTTTTCCTTCATGGCGACACAGATTTGTATAAGAAACCGCCTGCGGAGCTTCCGCAGGCGGCAGATTCAATATAAACTTACTTCGCAGGCTTCTCGTCCAGCTTGCAGGTGTTCTTCATGGCCACTGCGCAGGCGACGTCGCCCAGCACGTTGCAGCAGGTCGCGCCCATGTCGCAGAGGGTGTTGATGGAGATGTACACGCCCATGATGCCTGCGGGCAGTCCCGCGATGGTGGACAGCGCCGCGAAGCAGGCGATGGCGCCGCCGGGCACGCCGGGGCAGCCGATGGACAGCAGAGTGTTGCTCAGCATCACGGTGATCATCATGCCCAGCGTGACCTCCACGCCGCAGGCATTGGCGAAGAACACGATCATGAAGGACATGAGGATCGACACCGCGTCCATGTTGATGGTCGCGCCCAGGGGCAGCGCCAGCGAGGAAATCTCGTTGGGAACCTCCATGTCATCCGCGCACCGCTTGCTGATGGGCAGGGTGGCGGAGGAGGAGCAGGTGCCGAAGGCGTTCAGCGCGGCGGGCAGCACCTTTTTGAAGAACTGGCCCATGGGATACTTGCCCATGCCCCTGACCACCACCAGGCCGTAGACGATGAGGATGTACAGCGCATAGGTGACGTACACCGCCAGCAGCACGCCGCCCAGGGCAAGGATGGTGTCCAGACCGTTGGCGTACATCACGGAGGAGATGGAGCAGAACACGCCGATGGGGGTGAAGTACATCACCACGGAGATGATCCTGATGGAGATGTCGTTGACGGCCTCCACGACCTTCACAAAGGGCGCGGCCTTCTCCTTCAGCGCAAGACAGGTGATGCCCACGATGATGGCGAACACCAGCACCTGCAGCATGTCGCCGTTGACGAAGGAGGCGATGGGGTTGGCAGGGATCAGGTTCTTCACCGTGTCCAGCAGGCTGGTGAAGCGGGTGGCCTCCACGCTGGTCTCCATCATCTGAATCTCAACGCCCTTGCCCAGACCCAGCGCCTCGGGCAGGAACAGGCCCAAAAGAGACGCAAACAGCGTGGTGCCCACGAAGAACAGCACGGTCTGAAGTCCGATCTTGCCGGTCTTGGATACGCTGCCGATGCCCTTGATGCCCACGATCAGCGAGCAGAACACCAGCGGATAGATCATCATGCGCAGCGCGTTCATGTACAGCGAGCTGACCAGCTCAATGAACGGCAGCGCCCACTCGTAGCGGCCCGGCATGAACAGACCGCAGACGATGCCCAGCACCAGACCGATGAAGATCCAGAGCGTGATGCGGGTGGATTTGTGCTTCTTCATTTGTATCCCCTCCATTGCTTTCCCTTGTTTCGTTTGATGCAAATAAAAACGCCCGCCTTCCTTTGAGAAGACGAGCGGACTTGCCCGTGGTACCACTTCAATTTGTCTCAGCCGCAGCTGAAACCTCATTCCGGCATCCAACAATGCCTCTCGCTGTAACGGGCGATCCCCGTCGTAACCTTAGCGCAATGCCTCGATACGCTGCTCCGGAGCCATCTTCACCCAGCCTACGAACGCGCCCTTTCAGCTGCCGGGCGCTCTCTGTGGAACCTCGGAAGGGTTACTCTTTCCTTCATTGCATTATCGTATAAAAGTATTATATACAATTCTCTTATCCTTGTCAAGCTGCGCTTATCTGTAGCGCATCGGCCCGCACACATATTTCACCAGCTCCGCAAAGCCGCCGTGGGGCCAGGCGGAAATGTCCCGATCCTTCTTATTGATGAGGCAATCGGTGAGCAGGAACACCTGCATGCCCAGGGTCTCTGCGATCATGTCCTCGTCTGCGTCGTTGCCCACCATCAGGCAGTCCTCCGGGCGCACGCCCAGCGCTTCGATCACGTCCCGGTAGTAGTCCGGGTTGGGCTTGCAGTGGCGGGAGTTTTCGTAGGCGGTGTAGAGCTCGAAGTCCTCCGGCTCCAGACCCGCCCAGCGAATGCGGCTCTCGGTGGCGAAGGAGGGGAACAGCGGGTTCGTGGCCAGCGCCACGCGGCAGCCGTGCTCCCGGATGCGCGCAACCGCCCAGGCCGCGTCGGGATTGTAGCCGCAGAAGGCGCGCGCCTGCTGGAAGTCCACGCGGTAGAACTCGTCGAAGATCGGCTTGTCCGCGTACACGCGCTCACCGAAGATCGCGGAGAAGCGCTTCCAGAAGGCCTCCTCGTTGGTGCAGCTGCCGTCGTTTGCCACCATCGCGGCGGTTCCGGCCCACACGCCGTCCACCAGCGCCTTCGCCTCGTAGCCCCGGTGGGCCACCTTCGCCGCCAGCAGCTTAAAATACCCCTTGGTGAACGCGTCCTGATCCATGGGGAGCAGGGTGCCGTCCAGGTCGAACAGTACCATTTTGATCTTCATGGGGTTCACCGTCACTTCTTGTGGTAGATGATGCCGATGGCCTCGGGACCGATGTTGATGGTGATGATGCAGCCCAGGTAGAACATCAGCTCCGGCGGCTGATCCAGCTCGGTGCAGGCGGCCTGCATCAATCTCTCGGCCTCCTCGTCGTCGGCTGCGCGGGCGATCACGTAGGGCGTGCCCGGTTTGCGCTCCTGCTTGCACAGCCCGATCAGCGCGGACACGGCCTTCTTCTTGCCGCGAATCTTGGACAGGGTCTTGACCTGGCCGTCCTCGAAGGTGATCACCGGCTTGATGCCCACCGCGTCGCCGATGAGCGCCGCCGCCGCGGAGATGCGGCCGGACTTGCGCACGCACTTCAGGTTCAGCGGAACCGCCGCCACGCGCACGTTCTCCACCCAGTCGCGGATTCCGGCGATGATCTCCTCCACGCCCGCGCCCGCCCGGGCCTGCTGCGCCGCCGCGATCACGGCCCAGCCGTAGCCCATGCTGTAGTTCAGCGAGTCGATGATGTGGATGCGGAAGCTGTCCTTCGCCTCGGGATGCTCCTCGTAGAACTGATCCCGGGCCTGAATCGCGCTCTGCCAGGTGGAGGAGCCCTTGGAGTTCAGCGTGGTCTGGATCAGGTCAGTGTAGCCCGCCCTCCAGCTCTCCTCGAACAGCTCGGTGTACTGGTAGGGATTCACCTGCGCGGACATGGGCAGCTTGTCCTCGGCGTCCAGCAGGGGATAGAACTCCTGGGGCGTGATGTCGTAGCCGTCGCGGTACTCCCTGTCCTCCGCAAGGATCGTCAGGGGCAGCACGGCGATGTCCAGCTCCTCACGCAGGGAGACCGGGATGTCCGCCGTGGAATCTGTCGCAATTCGGATGCGCATGTGCGTTTTCCTCTCTTTTCTCGTTGTATTTGTGCGCGGTACTGCGCGATGCAAGCGTGGAAATCTGCCGCTGTGATACAGCGTGTAACACTTACTATATCGAAAATCCTTGGAAAAAGCAAGGCAGCAGAGGTAAAGGGGAGCGCATTCTCCTTTGCAAATGCGTAAATTTTTGCGCGCCTGGGCAAAAAGGAACGGCGCTTTGCCGCATTTTTCGCCGTACGATGCAAAAGGCGACCCTCCCGCATGGGGAGGGTCGCGCAGAATTTGCGGGCGGGTTTGTCCGGAGGGATCAGTCGATCTCCACCCAGTCGTAGCCCAGGTAGGTGGTGAAGGCCTCCTTGAGGATCTCCTTGACGTGGCCCTCGCAGATGGCGGTGTGGTGCTTGAAGCCGCCGCGAGCCAGCTTGATCAGCTTGTCCTCCAGGTCCGGAATCTCGGCAACGCCGCAGCAGCCGAAGTACTCGCTCTCGATCGCGTCCTCGGTGATCTTCGCTTCGGAGGCGTAGATCACGATCTTGCCGTCCTTGGTCTGGCAGTTGGAGATGGTGATGGGCATGGCCTTGATGCGGCCCTCGTTGCAGCCCCAGCCGGAGCCGGGATCGTTCTTGGCGAACATCTTGTGCTCGGTGACGTGGCCCTTGCCGGCCATCAGGCTCTGGGCGACCGGGCCGCAGTGGAACAGCACGACCTTGTTCTCCTCGTCGCCGTAGTTGTTGTTCCAGTCGAGCACGGCGCTGGGGCCCTCGCTGGCCAGGGACATGGCGCGCATGCAGATCGCGGAGCACATGTCGATCTCGCAGGAGGCGGCGATGCCGCGGTTGTTCAGGTCAGAGAGCAGCACGCAGGGGCACACGCGCAGGTAGGTTTCCATCTCGTTCCAGCAGCGCAGCGCCAGCGCGTCCAGCTTGTACTCGTCGATGTACCAGTCCAGCACGCAGCCGATCTTGGCCAGGGTCAGCTTGTTGGCGGCGGGCACCACGGAGAAGTCGGTGTAGTTCTCCAGATGGGCCATCTTGGCGACGACCTTTGCATCGTCGTCCTTCATTGCGCCCACCATGTTGATCAGCTCGGACAGGTCGAAGGATTCCACGTTGATGCCGTGCTTCTGCATGGCGATTTCGTCGAAGCGCACGGTCTTGAACGCGGTGGTGCGCGCGCCGATGCAGCCCAGGTTGAAGCGCTTCATGCCGTTGACCACGCGGCAGACGGCGGCGAAGTCGCGCAGATTCTGCTGGAAGGCGGGGCTCAGCGGATGCACCACGTGGGGCTTCATTACGGTGAAGGGCACCTGATACTGGGTGAACACGTCGGTGACGGAGAACTTGCCGCAGTAGGCGTCGCGGCGATGGGCGAAGTCCATCTTGCCGATCTCGTCCGGATAGGCCTGCATCAGAATCGGCACGCCCGCGTCCTGCAGCGCGACGATCGCGCCGTTCTCGTCGGCGAAGATGGGCATGGAGAAGATCACGCCGTCGTACTCGCCCTCATGCTGCTTCAGCCAGTCGGCATAGAGCTTGCCCTCGGCGCGGGTCTCGACGCCGCCGAAGCGGGTCAGCTCCGCGTCCATCATGATGTAGTCGTAGCCCGCGTCGGTCACGGCCTTGACCATGTCGTCGCGCGCGCCGTAGATCAGTTCGCCGGGCATAAAGCCGCGGTTGCAGAAGCAGAGTGCAAAGGTCATTTTCTTTTTCATGGGTGTACCAATCCTTTCTCTATGTATGGATATTTTTTGATCGTTGTGCGTCGTGTGCGCTCCCCGGAATTCCGGGAAGAAAGCTGCTGTAACTATTATAAACGCTTTGGCAAACGTTTGCAAGCGTCAAACCGGCTTTGCGCAGGCAAAATGATATGGCGGCGCGAAATTGCGTCGCCATACAGAGCATGAACGGCGGAGCTCACTCCTCCAGCCGCCAGCCCCAGTCATTGTGATAGATCATCTGCTTCGTCATGCCGCCGTCCACGCAGATGTTTTCGCCGGTGATGAACCCCGCCATGTCGCTGCACAGATACAGCGCAAGGTTCGCGATGTCCAGCGGATTGCCCACCCGCCCGACGGGCTGCTGGGTCGCATCCGGGCCGGTGAAGCTGCTGCCGGTGGTATCGATCCAGCCCGGCGAGATGGAATTGACCCGCACCCGCCCGGCCAGGCTCACCGCCAGCGCGTGGGTCAGCGCTGCGATGCCGCCCTTGGCCGCGGTGTAGCTCTCGGTCTGGGGCTGGCTCATCCGGTCGCGGGTGGAGGAGATGTTCACGATGGCCGCGCCCGGTGCGAAGTGGGGCAGCAGCAGCTTCGTGAGATAAAACGGCGCGGCCACGCCCACCTGCAGCGCGTAGTTGAACTGCTCCCAGGAGCAATCGTCGATGCCGTGCATCTCCGGCAGGGCGTTGTTGATCAGGTAGTCGATCCTCGCGCCGCCGCGGGTGATCTCTTTCACGAAGGCCTCCAGCACCGCGGGATCGGAGATGTCGCCCACGTAGTGCTCTCCCGGAGCGATGTCGATCACGTGCACCTGCGCGCCGTGCCGGACAAATTCTTCGGCGATGCAGCGGCCGATGCCACGCGCGCCGCCGGTGATCACCGCCGTTTTGTTCTGAAAGGAAAACTCATGCATCTGCGCTTACTCCGTTCGTCAGAATGTGAAAGGCCTCGTCCGTCAGGCCGAACAGGCCCGGCAGCCGGAGCTCCCCGTCATAGCGGAAGTACACGCCGCGGTAGAAGCAGGCGGCTGCGCCGTCGGTGGACAGGGCGATGCCGGCGCTGTCCCCGTCGGCAAAGTTCAGGGTGAGGAAGGCGTTGAAGGGGCCGTCGATGGCGGCGCAGGGCGTGCAGGCCGCGAGGATGTCGTCCAGCTGCGCGAGGGTGGCGGGATCGGCGAGCACGATGGAATCCCCCTGCCACGCCAGCTCCGCGCGCACGCTGTGCTTTCCGGCGAAGTTCATGTCGCCCGGCCGGTAGCCCAGCAGCTCTGCGGCCTGTGCCACCAGCGCGTCGTAGTCGGGGCCGGCGCTGCGCAGCAGATCGTAACTGCGCACGCCCTTCACGCCCCGATCGGACACCACCAGCTGGCTGCTGTCGCCCTGGGCGTATACGGTCAGGCCAAAGGAGAGCAGCGTGTAGCGCTGCACGGCCTCCACAATGTCCATCTGCGCGCCGCCGGTCAGCTGGTTCTGGGGCAGAATGTTCAGGTAGAATTCGGTGGGGCGATCCGTCGCGCCCGCACGCCAGGAATCGACGTCGTGCACCAGTATGCCCAGCTGGGTGGTGCCGGGGTTGCGGGCGGAGAAGCCCATCCGGGCACGATAGGCGTCCTGCGCGCCCGGGCTCTCCTCGGCGACGGCCATGCAGGGAAGCAGCATCAGGATCAGGGACAGCATCGTGGCCACAAGCCGTTTCATACGGATTCACCTCCGGTTCAGGGCGATCGGGAAGCGGAGCGCAAACCCTCCGCACACAGAGTTCTTCATATCCTTGGACGTAAAAAATTGGGAAAATGTTCATACTTTTTCGAAAAAATTGGAAAGATTGACAAATTGCGCAACGCTTTTGAAAGAATTCCCTCGCTGCGCTTGCAATTTGTGCGCCGCAGGTCTACAATGGCGTCAGAGAAAATGCGAAAGCGGGGATAAACGGATGGTGGAGGTTGTCGCGGCGCTGATCCGGGATGGATCGCGCTTTCTGATCTGCCGACGCCCGGCGCACAAGGCCCGGGGCCTGCTGTGGGAGTTCGTGGGCGGCAAGGTGGAGAGCGGCGAGACCGGACAGCAGGCGCTGATCCGGGAGTGCCGCGAGGAGCTGGGCATCACGCTGCGGGTGGAGGAGGCTGTCACGGAGGTGACGCACGCCTATCCGGACATTACCGTGCACCTCACGCTCTACGGCGCGACCATCGCGGAGGGCACGCCGCAGCTGCTGGAGCACAGCGAGTTGCGATGGATCACCCTTGCGGAGGCCGGGGAATACGAATTCTGTCCCGCCGACGCGCAGATGCTGCGGACGCTGAGGAAACGGGCGTAGCGAATCGCCGGAAAGGGAGTTGCATTCGCTCAAACGCCGACAGGCAACCGGCAGCAGCGCCTCGCTGCCGGCGGGATGAGGGCATCCCGCCCTACGGTTAACGGACGTAAGAAATCCATCCCATGATCTACGGGATGGATTTCGGGGGAAGATAACATATTCATCAGGAAAGAAACACAGCAGCTCCATCCCTCTGATCTATGGGGATGGAGCTGCGTTCGCTTAAACACGGCAGTTACCGGCTGCGGGCCCAGCCCGCTGGCCGCGGCGCCTCGCCGCCGGCGGGATGAGGGCATCCCGCCCTACGGTTAACGGACGTAAGAAATCCAGTCCATAGCCGCCGGACTGGATTTCGGGGAAATGTGAACCTGTCGCAAGGAAAGAAACACAGCACCCCTGCCCCTCTGATCTATGGGGGCAGGGGTGCGTCCACTTAAGCGCGTCAGCAACCGGCAGCAGGCCCAGCCTGCCCGCGCTGCACTTCGGCTAAAGTGGGGATGGAGACGGCCGCGCCGGGGCGGGTGACGGAGATGGACGAGGCCTTGGTGGCGAGCAGCAGCGCGTCCTCGGGGGTCGCGCCCGAGGCCATGGCGGCGAAGAAGAAGCCGGTGAAGGTGTCGCCCGCAGCGGTGGTGTCCACGGCCTTGACGCGGAAGGCCTGCTGGCGCACGCGGCGGCCGTTTCCGGCGTACACGCTGCCGTCGCCGCCCAGGGTCAGCACGATCTGGGCGTGGGGATAGAGCGCGGTCAGGCGATCCAGGATCTTCTCCGGCTCGGTCTCACCGGAGAGCTCGCTGCCCTCGATCTCGTTGAGGATGAACCAGCTGATCTTCTCCAGCGGCAGGGCCTTGAGGTTGTCCGCGATGGGCGAGGGATTCAGCACCACCTGCATGCCCCGCGCCGCAGCGGCATCGATGATGCGGTCGATGGCGTTGATCTCGTTCTGCAGCACCAGGAAATCGCCCTCGCCGAAGGCGGAGACCACCTCCTGGATGAAATCGTCGGTGACGCACTGGTTCGCGCCGCCGTAGAGGAAGATGCAGTTGTTGCCGGCGGGCTCCACCTGAATCACCGCGTGGCCGCTGGGGCTGTCGATGGTGCGCACGAAGCGGGTGTCCACGCCGTTTGCGGCGAGGAAGTCCTTCAGCATGCCGCCGTCCTCGCCGATCAGACCGGCGTGGTAGACCTCCGCGCCCGCCTTGGCCAGGGCCACAGACTGATTGAGGCCCTTGCCGCCCACGTTCCGGGTGAAGGAGGTGGTGGACAGGGTCTCACCGGCGCGCACGAAGTGGGGAATCTGGTAGACCAGATCGAGATTCAACGAACCAAAATTCAAAATCTTCATGAAAAAAACACCTCTCCGGAAGAAAATTCAAATCCAATTTACATACATCATTATACTAAAAAAAATGAAGGCGGTCAATTGATTCCCGGCCGTTTGACAACACACTTAAATGGTGTATAATAATATCATGGATCATTTTGCGCGGGTTTTTGCGCGGAAAGGGATATACAAAGATGGCAAAAAAGACCAGTATCGGCGGTCAGGCGCTGCTGGAGGGCATCATGATGCGCGGCCCGGAAAAGACCGCCATGGCGGTGCGCCACACCTCCGGCGAGATCGTCATCGAGGAATACGAAACCAAGGGAAAGGATCGCAACAGGTTCTGCAAGCTGCCCTTCATCCGCGGCCTGTTCAACATGTACGACTCCCTCACCTTCGGCTACAAGTGCCTGATGCGCTCGGCGGAGCTCTCCGGCCTGGACGAGGAGGAGGAAGCCAAGAAGAAGGACAAGGAGCCGAGCAAGTGGGACAAGCTCTTTGAGAAGCTGCTGATGCCCATCGCCACGGTGCTGGCGGTGATTCTGGCCTTCGGACTGTTCCTGTATCTTCCGATGCAGCTGTGGAAGTGGCTTGCGGCGCTCGTTCCCTCCATCGCGGACAGCTACTTCCTGCGCGCCTGCTTCGAGGGCATCCTGCGCATCATCGTGTTCGTGCTGTACGTGTGGGGCACGAGCCTGATGAAGGACATCCGCCGCACCTACATGTACCACGGCGCGGAGCACAAGACCATCTTCTGCTACGAGGCGGAGCTTCCGCTGACGGTGGAGAACGTGCGCAAGCAGGGCCGCCTGCATCCCCGCTGCGGCACCTCGTTTCTGATCCTGGTGCTGATCGTGGGCATCGTGATCTCCATGTTCATCCGCATCGACAACCTGGCGCTGCGCATGGTCGTGAAGCTGTGCACCTTCCCGATCGTCATCGGCGTGGGCTACGAGCTGATCAAGCTGGCGGGCCGCAAGGACAACTGGCTGACCCGCGCGATCTCCGCCCCCGGCAAGGCGCTGCAGCGCATCACCACCCGCGAGCCCGACGACGGCATGATCGAATGTGCCATCGCCGCAATGAAGCTGGTGATCCCCGAGGACGGCAGCGACCGGTGGTAAGTTTGCAATAATATAATTTTTTCCGCGCCGTCGAGATGCTCGCAGCGCGGAAAAGTGCGTTTTGATACAGGCTGACGGGGCCGGCCCCTGAAATCCGACACAGGAGGAAAAATCCAATGAACCGCAAGAATGCGAAGCGCCGCCCGGAAAAGAACAGCGGTGCGGCGCGCCGCAATCCATCCAAACGCCGCGTGAAGTACGATACCACCCCCGGCTGGCTGCGGGCGCTGAAGCTGATGCTGATGGCCCTGGTCGTGGCGCTGATCGTGGAGGGCTTCAACCAGGGCAGCCTGCTGCGCCTGATCCGCTATCTCACCCAGCGCCCCGTCTACTTCGTCATGAACTGGCTGGTGGTGCTGACCTCGCTGAGCTTGTCCGAGCTGATCAAGCACCGCAGGGCGATGACCTGGACGATCTCCGCGCTGTGGGTGGCGCTGGGCTTTGCCAATTACATGGTCTGCCGCAACCGCACGCAGCCGCTGGTGAGCGGCGATCTGCTCATCACCCGGGAGATTCTGGGCATGGTGACGATCTACTTCAGCTGGCCGCAGATCATCGCGGCCTTCGTGGTCATCATGGCCGCGATTGTGGGGCTGATCTGCATGTTCTCGCGGTCTGCAAAGTGCCGCCGGGTCAACTATGCCCATGCCGTGGGCTCGGTGGCCACGCTGGTGTGCTTTACCTTCTGCCTGAGCCTGCTGGCCCTCAAGTTCGGCATCATTCCGGAGACCTTCGGCAACCGCGTGGACGCCTACCACGACTACGGCTTCACCACCTGCTTCACCTACACCTTCGGCACTAAGGGCATCAGCAAGCCCGACGAATACTCTCCGGAGGTGGTGGAGGGTATCCTGGAGGAGATCGAGGAGCCGCAGGCCACCGAGGCGCCCTGGGGCGCCCGCTTTGACGCGGACGACGACCTCTCCCGGCCGAACATCGTGTTCATCCAGCTGGAGTCCTTTTTCGATGTGGACACGGTGATCGGCGCGGAGTTCTCCCGGGATCCCATGCCCAACTTCCATGAACTGCTCGAGAAGTGCCCCACCGGGGAGCTGTACGTGCCCACCATCGGCGGCGGCACCGCCAACGTGGAGTTCGAGGTCATGTCCGGCATGAACATGGACTTCTTCGGCGCGGGCGAGACCCCCTACAACACCATCATCCAGGAGGTCACCTGCGAAACCATCGCCGATACCCTGCGCAGCTGCGGCTACTACTGCACCGCGCTGCACAACAATACCGGCACCTTCTTCAGCCGCAACGAGGACTACGCCAACCTGGGTTACGACCGCTTCGTGCCGCTGGAGTACATGCTCTATCCCACCTACAACAAAGTGGGCTGGTGCCACGACGTGGTGCTCACCGACGAGATCCTGCGGGTGATGGAGAACAGCGAGCAGCGCGATCTGATCTTCGCCATCACGGTGGAGTCCCATGGCAAATATGCCGACACCTACGAGTACACCGACGGCGACATCGAGATCCTCTCGCTGCCGGAGGACGCCTACCTCGCGCCCTTCCAGAACTACATCAACGTCATTCCGGCGGTGGATGCCTTCGTAGGCGAGCTCCTCGATGCCTTCAGCAGCTACGACGAGCCGGTGCTGGTGGTGCTCTATGGCGATCACCTGCCGGCCCTGGGCCTGACGGCGGAGATGCTGACCACCGGCGACCTCTACGCCAGCCGCTACGTGATCTGGAACAACTACGGCGCTCAGTTCGAGGCCGAGGACATGCAGGCCTACCGCCTGAGCGCGGAGCTGCTGCGCCAGCTGGGCGTCTCCGAGGGCGTGATGACCAAGTTCCACCAGTCCTATCCCATCGATGAGGAGGGCGAGGAGTACATCGACAAGCTCAAGACCCTGGAGTACGACCTGCTCTACGGCGAGCAGGACGCCTACGGCGAGCGGGGCCCCTACGCGCCCACCGATCTGCAGCTGGGCACGGATCCCATCGTCATCACGTCGGCGGAGCTGGAGTACGGCCGGCTGCTGGTGACCGGCGACAACTTCACCGAGTACAGCGCGGTGATCTCGGGCGAGAACGTGCTGGAGACCGTGTTTATCGACAAGGAGCACCTCGCCGTGCGCATCACCGCCGACGAGCGCGCGCTGCTGGGTGAGCGCATCTGCGTCGCCCAGATCAATCCCGACGGCAAGGAGCTGGGCCGCACGGAGGAATTTGTCCTCGACTAGGCGAAAAGACGCGCATGGGCCGGGCAATTCAGAACGAATCGCCCGGCCCATGCGGTTTTGGCATGCATCAGCGGGAGCGCGGCGGCGCATCCCTTCCCACGATGCGCCGGTAGTTCTCCCGGTCGGTGGCGCCCTCGGTGCTGATCAGCAGCACCCGCGCATCCGGGCCGAGGCCCAGACTGTCGCGGAGATCACGCAGCGACGCATGGTGCATCAGCGCCCCCAGCGCGCCCGCCGTGGATGCGCCGGATTCCCCGGAGACGATGGCCGCGTCGCCGGACACCGGCCGGCCCAGCATGCGCATGCCGTTTGCCGCGGCGCTGTCCGGAATGGACAGAAAGGCGTCGGCGTGGGCGTCCAGGATGCGCCAGGCCACGCTGGAGGGCTCGCCGCAGGCCAGCCCCGCCATGATGGTGGGCATGTCGCCGGTGACGAAGTGCAGCCGGCCGTCATTGGCCCGGGCGGTGCGCAGCATGCAGTCGGCGGCAGTCGGCTCCACGATGAGGCTCACCGGCCGCTTTTCGCCCCACAGCGCGGCAAAGTAGCCCAGCATGGCCGCCGCAAAGGAGCCCACGCCCGCCTGCAGCAGCACGTGGGTGGGAATGTCCTCGCCCATCCCGGCCAGCTGCGCGGCGATCTCCCGGCCGATGGTGGTGTAGCCCTGCATGATGCGTGTGGGGATCTCCTCGTAGCCGTCCCAAGCGGTGTCCTGGGTCAGGATCCAACCGTTCTCCCGGGCATGCTGCGCCGCCAGATGGACGCAGCCGTCGTAGTTCAGATCCAGAATCCCGGCTTGCGCACCCTCCCGGCGCACGTTCTCCAGCCGCTCCGGCGCGGTGCCCTTCGGCATGTACACCACCGCGCGCTGGCCCAGCCTGCGGGCCATCCAGGCCACGCCCCGGCCGTGGTTGCCGTCGGTGGCGGTGATGAAGGTGATCTTCCCCAGGCGGGCGCGGGCTTCGTCGCTGGCGAGGTCGGCGAGGCTGCAATCGTCGATGCTCCGGCCCAGACGCTCCGCCAGACAGCAGGCCATGGCGTAACCGCCGCCCAGCACCTTGAAGGCGTTGAGGTCGAAACGGGCGGATTCATCCTTGACGTACACCTGCGCCACGCCCAGCGCCCCTGCAAGGCCCTTCAGGCGCCGCAGCGGCGTGGGGGTGTAGCCGGGCAGGGTCGCGTGAAAGCGCTGCGCACGGGCCGCCGGACCGTCGCTCACGGCCCGCAGCTCCGGCGCAGGGTCGCCGCCCTCCCACTGTTCTACGCCCTTCGCGGCCCGCAAATCCGGAAAAGCGCCCTCTGAGGCATGCGGCTGCGTATTTCTCCGTCGCAGTACAAATTCGAAGCGGTTTTCCGCACGGCTTTCCATCCTTCTTCTCCCTCCCGACGCATGTTTTCTGCAAAAAGAGTAACACATTTCTGCGGGAAAGTAAATGCTCGAATCGGGCGGCGCATTCCACCGCATGGGAAAAGCTGCGAACCGGCGGCGCGGCCCTCCGGGAGGGGAATTCGCGGTTCGCAGAACTTCGAATGTAAAGAAATAAAAAAGTTGCAAAAACCTATTGACATTTGATGGGGAAACGCATATAATAATACGCGTCGGTCGGGTGCGTCGCATCCGGTTGACGATTGCCGAATTGTGTAATGGTAGCACCCATGACTCTGACTCATGTTGTCTAGGTTCGAATCCTAGTTCGGCAGCCAGCATAAGCCTCCATGGTCAAGCGGTTAAGACGTCGCCCTCTCACGGCGAAAACTGGGGTTCGAGTCCCCATGGAGGTACCAACTACGTGGATGAAG
The DNA here is from genome assembly GCA_004557125.1 of Clostridiales bacterium. GTDB lineage: Bacteria > Bacillota > Clostridia > Christensenellales > Aristaeellaceae > SFTH01. Next base: position 43,916 of record SFET01000031.1, read on the forward strand.
CAAACGCTCCGTCCACGTTTTTTTGTGTTTTTCATACAGAACCCCCCACGCTGGGCGCGGGGGTTTTTTGTCTGCGGGCGAGGAACGCTCGCGAGAGCATGTCAATCCGGCCTGCATCCATCAGCCCACCGACGGGAACAGCTTCGCGTCGGTGTGGGGGAGGAAGCAGGCGGCCACGAAGGCGTCCATGTAGCCCGGCTCGGTGGAGAGCTCCAGATAGGTCATGCCCCGGGCCAGCTCGTCCACCTTCTCCCGTGCCGCACTGCTGGTGAGCATCGCGTAGGCGCCGGAGAGCGAGGAATTGCCGATGTAGCTGAACAGCGAAGGATCGATGTCCGGCAGCATGCCGATGGTCACGGCGTTCTGCATGTTGATGCCGCTGCCGATGCCGCCCGCCACGTAGACGTGGCCCAGCACGGAGGGGTCCATGCCCATGGAGCCCAGCATGGTCATGGTGGCGGAGAAGATCGCGCCCTTCGCGCGAATGAAGTTGTCGATGTCCACCTCATTGATCTCCACGTCGCGCACAGCGCCGCTGTCCTCCTTGAAGGCGAGCACGTAGCAGCCCATGCCGTGTTCGTCGCGGCGGATGCGCCGGCCCTCCCGGGAGAACTTGCCCTTGCCGTTGATGATCCCCGCACGGAACAGCTCCGCGATCACGTCGATGATGCCGGAGCCGCAGATACCCACGGGGTGTTTCGTGTTGCCGATGGTGGTGAAGGACGGCTCCATGGTTTTCGGATCGATGGTGCAGGAGTCGATTGCGCCGTCGGTGGCGCGCATGCCGCAGGAGATGTCGCCGCCCTCGAAGGCCGGGCCTGCCGAGCAGGCGCAGGACATCATGAACTCGCTGTTGCCGAACACCAGCTCGCCGTTGGTGCCCAGGTCGATGAACAGCGAAAGCTCCTCCCGGTTCCACAGCATCGAGGCGAACGCGCCCGCGGTGATGTCGCCGCCCACGTAGGAACCGATGTTGGGCGCGAGGATCAGCTTCGCCTCGGGGTGCAGCCCCAGGTGCAGGGAGCTGGCGCGGATGTCATCCGCGTGGAAGAAGCTGGGGATGTAGGGGTCCATGCGCACCGGCTCGGCGTACAGGCCCAGCAGCAGGTGGTTCATGGTGGTGTTGCCTGCCAGACACATGCGGTACACCTGTCTGGGGTTCAGCTTCGCCGCGGCGCACATCTCCTGAATCAGCGGGCGCAGGGATTCGTCGATCACGGCTTTCTGCAGGCGCTCGCTTCCGCCCTCCCGGCCGGATTCGATGATGCGGTTGATCACGTCCGCGCCGTAGCGAATCTGCCCGTTGCCGGTGGAGGCCTTCGCCAGAATCGAGCCGTCCTCCAGGTTCACCAGAATTGCCGCCACCGAGGTGGTGCCCAGGTCGACCACCAGCCCCGCGATGGGCGCGGGATCGTCCGCTGGAAGCACGTCCAGCACGGTGACGCGGTCATCCTCGGTCTCGATCACGCAGCGCACGTTAAAGTCGCTCTCCCGCAGCACCCGCGCCAGCTTCTTCAGCGCCGCGAAGCAGAGCACGATCCTCTTTGCGCCGGTGAGTTCCTCCAGCTTCCACGCAAGGCGCTCGTTGTCGGGCATGGTGTCGTCGGCGCTGGGCGCATCCATCGCCACGGTCACGGCGGAGAGATTGGTTCCGAATCCGATGCCTGCCTCCGCGATCTCCGCCCTGGTCTGATTGAAGATGGCCAGCTCCTTCTCTGAGGAGATGTCCGCGACCTTCATGCGGCTGCGGTAGGCCGAGGCGATGTCCGGCACCTCCACGGTCACGTCGGAGACCAGCTTGCTCACGCAGGAGAGCCGCCAGCCCGCGGCGTACTCCTCGTCGGAGATGTGGCGGGTCTGTGGGGAATCCAGCTCGCCGGAGACGAGCTTCACCTTGCACTTGCCGCAGGCCCCGTTGCCCGAACAGGGCGCGTCGATGGCGACGTTCGCCCGCTGCGCCGCCGCCAGCAGGTTGTCGCCCTCGGATGCGTGCAGCACCACCTCCGCGCCGCCAACTTTGAACGTCACGCTTACCATTGCTTCTCCTCCTGTCGATCTTCTTCATGCGCCGGGTTCGAATCCCCCTGGATTGCGATGCCCGCGTCCTCCAGCAGCTCCCCGAGCGCAGTATCGTCGCTCCCGTCGGTCTCGATGCACAGCCGTCGCGCCGCCATGTCCACGCGGATGCCGCGCACGCAGTCCAGGCGCATCAGCAGCTCCTCCATCACCGCGCTGCACGGATCGCAGTCGCCCCGCTCCGTGCACTCCATGCAGTCCGCGCATTCAAACGCATATTCCCGAATCACGATCTTGCCTCCCTTCGCATTGTGTCGCGCGTCACCGGCCGTCCTCCGTGTGGATCGCGCCGGAGATTGTGCGCTCCGATTCCATCTTCTCATACTTGCCGAACTGCACGCGGTTGCGCGCGCCGTGGCTCAGGCAGGCGGGGCCGCCGATGCAGCCGCTCTCGCAGGCCATGCCCTCGATGAAGTTCTCTTCCAGCTTCCCCTTCGACGCCTTCAAAAGCGCCGCATTGCAGTCCGCGATGCCGCTGCAGGAGACCGCCTTCAGCGCAAATTCTTCCTCCGATACGCCCTGCTCCTTCAGCGCCTGACTGACCGCCTCGGCGAGCCCCCCGCAGCGGGCGAACACCCGGCCGTAGTAGCTGGCCCGGTCGGGGGTGTACGGCTCGACCTGCCTGAGGTCGATGCTTTTCGCCTCGAACAGCGCGTGCATCTCCTCGAAGGTGATGGCGCAGTCCACGTATTGGGCCGCGGGGCCGTAGAGCGTCTCCTTCTTCTTGGCGATGCAGGGGCCGATGAAGATGACCTTGCCCTGCGGGTCCCGTTGCCGGATGCGCATGGCCATGTGGGCCATGGGGGAGAGGTTGTGGGAGATGTTGTCCGCGAGCTGCGGGTACTTCTTGCGCACCAGCGACACGAATGCCGGGCAGCAGGACGAGGTGAGGAACTTCTTTTCCGCCAGCTCCCGGGCCTCCAGCCATGCCACGAAGTCCGCGCCCCAGGCCGCCTCCACGATGTCGGAGAAGCCCAGCGCCCGGACGCCGCCCAGGATGTGGGCCATGTCCACGTCGGCGTACTGGCCCGCCGCCGAGGGGGCGACCACCGCGTAGGTGCGGTATTTGCGGTTTTCGTCCGACTCCTTCAGGATGCGCACAGCCTCGACGATGTATGAGCGGTCGGAGATCGCGCCGAAGGGGCACTGGTACACGCACGCGCCGCAGGAGATACACTTTTCGTGGTCGATCCTCGCCTTGCGGCTGTCCGGATCGAGGGACAGCGCCCGAACCTTGCAGGCGCTGATGCAGGGGCGGGTCTGCTTGATGATGGCGGAGTAGGAGCAGGCCTGGGCGCAGCGTCCGCACTCCACGCACTTCGCCTTATCGATCTCGGCGTGGCGGTTGACGATGGAGATCGCGCCCTTGGGACAGGCGTTCAGGCAGCGGTGGGCGATGCAG
>SFET01000032.1 GCA_004557125.1 Clostridiales bacterium
GATCTCCCCATCTGCGTGCATCTGGACCACGGCGACACCTTCGAGCTGTGCAAGAGCTGCATCGACGGCGGCTTCACCTCCGTCATGATCGACGGCTCCTCCAAGTCCTTCGAGGACAACATCGCCCTGACCAAGCAGGTCGTCGAGTACGCCCATGACCACGGCGTTGTGGTCGAAGGCGAGCTGGGCACCCTGGCCGGCGTCGAGGACGAGGTCAATGTTTCCGCCGAGGATTCTTCCTACACCCGCCCCGAGGAGGTCGAGGAGTTCGTGACCCGCACCGGCGTCGACTCCCTGGCCATCGCCATCGGCACCTCCCACGGCGCGTACAAGTTCACCGCCGCACAGTGCACCCGCAATGAGAAGGGCATCCTCGTGCCCCCGCCGCTGCGCTTCGACATCCTGGCTGAGGTCTCCAAGCGCCTGCCCGGCTTCCCGATCGTTCTGCACGGCTCCTCTTCCGTTCCGCAGGAGTTCGTACGGATCATCAACGAGAACGGCGGCAAGATGCCCGATGCCGTCGGCATCCCGGAGGAGCAGCTGCGCGAGGCCGCCAAGGGCGCCGTCTGCAAGATCAACATCGACTCCGACCTGCGCCTGGCCATGACCGCCAGCATCCGCAAGTACTTCGCGGAGCATCCGGATCACTTCGATCCCCGCCAGTACCTCAAGCCCGCCCGCATCGCCATCAAGGACATGGTCGCCCACAAGCTGGTCGACGTTCTGGGCTGCAACGGCAAGGCCTGATTCATCCGTCGGAACAGGGGAGACCTTCGAGACAATCGAAGGTCTCTTCTCTTTGATGGTGGAATGTTGATTTTCGATGATGTCAAGCATTTTCGCTTGACATCATTGCTGTTTTGGTCTATAATGAACAAGCTGTCAAGTGAAATAACTTGCGGAGGTAGCGCGATGGCCGATGTGGAGACCCGGGTGGAACTGACCTGCCTGCTGGATTTTTACGGCCCGCTGCTGACCGAGCACAGGCGCGAGGTGCTGCGCCTGTACTGCGAGGAGGATCTCTCGCTGGCGGAAATCGCCGAACAGCTCTCGATCACCCGCCAGGGCGTGAGCGACGCGCTGCAGAAGGGCAGGCGGCAGCTGATGGACTATGAGGAGAAGCTGGGACTTGCCCAGCGCTACCGCGCGCTCGGCGAGCAGGCGCAGCGCTGCATGCGGGCGCTGGATCGCGTGCACGCGGAAGGCGAGGATCTGGAAAGCATCAACGAGGCCCGAGCGGCCCTTCAGAATATCCTGTATGAGAGGTGAGGAACATTGGCATTCGAGGGATTGACCGACAAGCTGCAAGGCGCGTTTAAGAAGCTCAACAGCAAGGGAAAGCTGACCGAAGCGGACGTAAAGGCCGCGATGCGCGAGGTGCGCATGGCGCTGCTGGAGGCGGACGTCAACTTCACCGTCGTCAAGGACTTCGTCAAGAAGGTCACGGAGCGCGCGGTGGGCGCGGACATCCTGGCCAGCCTGACGCCGGGCCAGCAGGTCATCAAGATCGTCAATGAGGAACTGACGGCCCTGATGGGAGGCACCAACGCCAAGCTCACCTATTCCTCCCAGCCGCCGACGATCTACATGCTCTGCGGCCTGCAGGGCGCCGGCAAGACCACCATGTGCGGCAAGCTGGGCAACATGATCAAGAAGGGCGACAAGAAGCCCCTTCTGGTCGCCTGCGACGTGTACCGCCCCGCAGCCATCAAGCAGCTGCAGGTGGTGGGCGGCCAGGTGGGCGTGGAGGTGTTCGAGCGCGGCCAGGGCAATCCGGTGGAGATTGCCAAGGAAGCCATCGAGTACGCCCGCTACTACGGCCGCGACCCGGTCATCATCGATACCGCCGGCCGCCTGCACATCGACACCAACCTGATGCAGGAGCTGCGGGACGTGCGCGACGCGGTCAAGCCCAAGGAGATCCTGCTGGTGGTGGACGCCATGACCGGACAGGACGCGGTGACGGTCGCCAAGACCTTCAACGACGAGCTGGGCGTGGACGGCGTGATCCTGACCAAGCTGGACGGCGACACCCGCGGCGGCGCGGCCATCTCGGTGCGCGCGGTGACGGGCAAGCCGATCAAGTTCTCCGGCGTGGGCGAGAAGCTGACCGACATCGAGCCCTTCCATCCGGACCGCATGGCCAGCCGCATCCTGGGAATGGGCGACGTGCTCTCGCTGATCGAAAAGGCGCAGGACAGCTTCGACGAGCAGCAGGCCGTGGATCTGACCCGCAAGATGCGCACCAACGCCTTCACCCTGGAGGACTACCTCGAGCAGATGAAGCAGCTCAACAAGATGGGCTCCATCACCGATGTGCTCAAGATGATCCCCGGCGTGGGCAGCAAGATCAAGGACGTGGACATCGACGAGGAAAAGATGATGAAGGCCCAGAAGAAGAACGAGGCCATCATCCTCTCCATGACCCGCATGGAGCGCCGCAATCCGGACATCCTCAACGCCAGCCGCAAGCGCCGCATCGCCGCCGGCAGCGGCACCACCGTGCAGGAGGTCAACCTGCTGCTCAAGCAGTTCGATCAGGCCAAGAGCATGATGAAGAACATGATGGGCGGCATGAAGGGCGGCAAGATGAAGCGCATGATGAACCGCTTTGGCAAGCCGTAAAGCGCAGAATTCAAGCTATCAACAGCGCAAGCTGTGATATATCCAACACCTGAGAATTTGTTAGGAGGAAACTCAAATGGTTAAGATTCGTCTGAAGAGAATGGGCATGAAGAAGAAGCCCTTCTATCGCCTGGTCGTTACCGATAGCCGCAACTGCCGCGATGGCCGCTTCATCGAGGAGATCGGCTACTACAACCCCGTTTCCGAGCCCGTTGAGCTGAAGATCGACGACGAGCGCGCGAAGTACTGGCTCGGCGTTGGCGCCCAGCCCACTGACACCGTTCGCGGCCTGCTGAAGAAGGGCGGAGTCCTGTAAGCCATGCTGGAACTGGTCAAGTATATCGCAACTTCCCTGGTCGATAAGCCGGAAGCCATCGACGTGCGCGAGGTCGAGAACGAGGAGAACATCGTCATCGAGCTGCGCGTCGATCCGGAGGACATGGGCAAGGTCATCGGCAAGCAGGGCCGCATTGCGAAGGCCATCCGCACCGTTGTGAAGGCGGCCTCCGCCAAGAGTCCGAAGCCGGTGTTCGTGGAAATCATCTGATTTCATCCCTCCCTTTTCCAAGGGAGGTTTTTTGTTGCAAAAGCGTGCGAATGCAGCAGGCGAGCCAGCTTTTTCCGAATTAACTTTGCGGATTTCTATTGCATTTTCCGCGCTTTGCGGTTATAATATCCGTATAAAAATATGGAGGTGTAACCAGCATGGCATATAAGATTTCCGACGATTGTGTGATGTGCGGCGCTTGCGCCGAGGAGTGCCCGGTCAGCGCGATCTCTGAGGGCGATGGCAAGTACGTGATCGACGCGGATACCTGCATTTCCTGTGGTTCCTGCGAAGGCGTTTGCCCCGTCGGTGCTCCCGCCGAAGAATAATTTCTTCCGGATCGAGAATTGAGCGGCCCCTGCGATGTACGTCGCAGGGGTTGATTTGTTGGATCGGAAGGCGAAAATTCACGGCTTTCCTTCGACAATCTCCGCGCAGGATCGAGATCTGTCGAGGGCGCCTGCGGGGGTTCAGCGGCAGGTTGCAGGGCGAAGCTGCGGCGCGAGCTTCCGTTCTATGCCCGGTTGCTTGACAGGGGCGCGCGGCTGCATTACAGTAGAGGAAAGCTGCAAAAAACCATCATCGGGAGGCGGGCGCATGGACGACATTCATCTGAACTACGTGGAGCAGGGCGCGGGGGATGCGCTGATCCTCCTGCACGGCAACGGGGAGGACCTGAGCTACTTCTCGGGCCAGATGGACTTCTTCGCGAAATCCTATCATGTGATTGCCCTGGACACCCGCGGCCACGGTGCGTCGCCCCGGGGCAGCGCGCCCTTCACGCTGCGCCAGTTCGCAGAGGATCTGCGCGCCTTCATGGACGAACATGGGATCGATCGCGCCCACATCCTGGGCTTCTCCGACGGTGGCAACATCGCTCTGGGCTTTGCGCTGAAGTACCCGCAGCGGGTGCGGAAGCTGATCCTCAACGGCGCGAACCTGGATCCCTGGGGCGTGAAGCTCCACGTGCAGCTGCCCGTCGTGCTGGGCTACCATATCACCCGCCTGTTCGCGGGCAAGCGGAGCGAAGCGCGGCAAAAGATGGAGCTGCTGGGGCTGATGGTGAACGAGCCCCACTACGCGCCCCGGGATCTTCAGCGGCTGCAGATGCCCACGCTGGTGATCGCCGGAGATCGGGACATGATCCGGGAGAGGCACACGCGGCGGATCGCGCAGAGCCTGCCCAACGGCCGCCTGGTGCTGCTGAAGGGAAATCACTTTGTGGCAAATCAGAATCCCCAGGCCTTCAACCGCGCGGTGGAGGCATTTCTGGCGGAATGACGGAGACGAAAGATGCTGGTAAAGGTATTGATGGACAATCTGGCCCCCGAGGGGCTGATCGGCGAGTGGGGACTTTCGCTGCTGATCGAATTTGCGGGAAAGCGGATCCTGCTGGACGCGGGATCCACGGGCCGCTTCACGGAGAATGCCCGGGCGATGGGCGTGAATCTGAAGGATGTGGATCTGTGCGTGCTCTCCCACGGCCACTACGACCACGCCGACGGCTTCGAGAGCTTCTTTGAGGAGAACGGGCGCGCGAAGGTCTACCTGCAGCGCGCCGCATCGGGGCGCTACTACGGCAAGAAGTGGTGCTTCCGGCGCTATATCGGCATGGATCGGACCATGCTGCGGGACAATGCGGAGCGCTTCGTCTGGGTGGACGGCGCGCAGGAGATCCTGCCCGGCGCACACCTGATTCCCCACAGCACGCCGGGCCTGAAAGCCATCGCCGCGCGCAGCAACCTGTACATGCGCTCCGGGCGGCGCTTGGAGCCGGACAGCTTCCTGCACGAGCAGAGCCTGGTGCTGGAGGAGAACGGCGGCCTGGTGGTCTTCAACAGCTGCTCCCACGCCGGGCCGGACAACATTCTGCGCGAGGTGCGCGCGGCTCTTCCGGACAGACCGGTTCGGGCCTACGTGGGCGGATTGCACCTGTTCTGCCTCAGGGAAGGGGAGGTGCGCGCGCTGGCAGGCCGCGTTCGCGAGACGGGCATGGCGCGCATCTGCACCGGCCACTGCACCGGCCAGCGGGCCTTCGAGCTGCTTCGCGAGGAGCTGGGCGAGGGCGTCACACAGCTGTGCACCGGCATGGAAATGGAGCTGTGAACATGGCGACGAGCGAGCAATTTCTGACATACGTGCTGGAGCAGCTCTCCGATGTGGAGGGTGTGCGCACCCGGCCGATGATGGGCGAATACCTGCTGTACCTGCGCGACCGGCTGGCGGGCGGAATCTGTGACAACCGGCTGATGATCAAGCCGGTGTCCGCAGCCCGGGCGCTGCTGCCGGACGCGCCGCTGGAGCCGCCCTATGCGGGTGCAAAGCCGATGCTGGTGGCGGATTGCCTGGAGGATCGGGCGCTGCTTGCGCGCCTCTTTCAGGAAATCTACGACGAGTTGCCCCCGCCAAAACCGAAGAAGAGGAGGAAGCCGGCATGAACGATGTGGAAGCGCGCGTGCGATCCCGCCTGTTTGAGATGCAGGATCTCAAGTACAGGGACTTTTCGGCGAAGCTCACGCCCACGGTGGATCCCCAGCGGGTCATCGGTGTGCGCACGCCGGACCTGCGCAAATACGCTGCGGAGCTGAGCAAAACCGAGGATGCGGCGGCCTTCATGGCGACGCTACCCCACTTCTATCAGGAGGAGAACAACCTGCACGGCTTTCTGATCGAGCGCATCGCGGACTACGACGCGTGCATCGCCGCGCTGGATACCTTCCTTCCGTACGTGGACAACTGGGCCACCTGCGATCTGATCTCGCCCAAGCGCCTCAAGCGGAATCTGCCGCGGCTGATCGGGGAGATCCGGCGTTGGATGGCCTCGGAGCGGACCTACACCATCCGCTTCGGCGTGGAAATGCTGATGTCCTTCTATCTGGACGACGCCTTCGATCCGGCCTATCCGGAGATGGTGGCGGCGCTGCGCTCGGAGGAGTATTACGTCAACATGATGATCGCCTGGTACTTCGCCACCGCCCTGGCCAAGCAGTGGGACGCGGCGCTGTCCTTCATTGAGAATCGCCGCCTGGAGAAGTGGACCCACAACAAGGCGATCCAGAAGGCGCTGGAGAGCGACCGGATTCCGGGCGAGCGCAAGGCGTATCTGCGGACGCTGAAGCAGAAATAGAATTTGTCGAATTTTTTCGTTTTTTTTCGAAGAGTTCGGCATATACCGCCAGATTTGCGCATAGAATTTACCACCGGATCCAATATTGGCGGAGGTAGAGGAAATGAAGAAACAAAAGACCGAGCGCTATGCGCGCACCGTAAGGCAGGTGAAGCAGGTCCAGCAGATCTATTCGAGGATCGGCGAGCCGCTCCCGGTGGAGATCCTCATCGATCTGCACCAGCACCTGGGCAGGGCCATGGAATTGGCAGAGGAGACGCGGTGCGCGCATCGGGGGAAGCGCACATCGAATGCGTGAACAGGAAAGCACAAGGCAGTTCGGAACCGGACGTTGGACGATGCGTTTTTTCGCACCGTCCACTTTTTTGGCCCTGCGCACAGCGAAGCAAAAGCGCGCAGGGGATGGGCATGCGGCGCCTTCCTGGCACTTCGAGCAATGGTTTTTTACAATTAACGCAAAGAATTCCTTGCGGGGATTGACATGTTTCACGGGGGAAGATTACAATATAAGTTGTGAAATTTTGAGGCTGGAGGAATGGTAATGCTGCATCCCGAACTGAAACAGGAAGTGGCGCGCAGGCGTACGTTCGCCATCATCTCGCACCCGGACGCAGGTAAGACGACGCTCACCGAGAAGCTCCTGCTCTACGGCGGGGCCATCCGCCTGGCGGGTTCGGTCAAGGCCCGCAAGACGGCGCACCACGCCACGTCGGACTGGATGGAGATCGAGAAGCAGCGCGGCATTTCGGTCACGTCCTCGGCGATGCAGTTCGACTTCGACGGCTACCGCATCAACATTCTGGACACCCCCGGACATCAGGACTTCTCCGAGGATACCTACCGCACGCTGGTGGCCGCGGACAGCGCCGTGATGCTCATCGACAACGCCAAGGGCGTGGAGGAGCAGACGGTGAAGCTGTTCAAGGTCTGCCGCCTGCGCTCCATTCCGATCTTCACCTTCATCAACAAGATGGACCGCGCGGGCCGCGATCCCTTCGATCTGATGGAGGAGATCGAGCAGGTGCTGGGCATCCGCTCCTGTCCCGTGAACTGGCCCATCGGCATCGACGGCGACTTCAAGGGCCTCTACCACCGCGACACCCGCAAGATCGAGCTCTACAAGGGCGGCGATCACGGCCAGACGCAGGTCGAGGTGCAGGAGATCGGCATCGACGATCCCGACTGCGAGACCGTCATCGGCAAGCGCTACTACGAGAAGCTGGTGGAGGACATCGAGCTGCTGGACGTGGCGGGCGACGAGTTCGACCTGGAGAAGATCCTCGCCGGACAGCTCACGCCCATGTTCTTCGGCTCCGCCACCAACAACTTCGGCGTGGAGCCCTTCCTGAAGCGCTTCCTGACCTACACCAAGGCCCCGGCGGCGCGCGTCTCCGACGAAGGCCCCATCGATCCCGCCTCCGACAAGTTCACCGGCTTCATCTTCAAGATTCAGGCCAACATGAACCCCGCCCATCGCGACCGCCTCGCCTTCATGCGCGTCTGCTCCGGCGTGTTTGAGAAGGGCATGAGCGTGTGGCACTCCTCCTCCAACAGCCAGGTGAAGCTGGCCCAGCCCCAGACCTTCATGGCCCAGGAGCACGAGAGCGTGGAGACCGCCTACCCCGGCGACATCATCGGCCTGTTCGACCCCGGCATCTTCCGCCTGGGCGACACCCTCTGCACCGGCAACCACGTCCGGTACAGCGGCATCCCGCTGTTCGCACCCGAGTTTTTCTGCCGGGTCAGCCCCGAGGACTCCATGAAGCGCAAGCAGTTCCTCAAGGGCATCGTGCAGCTCTCCCAGGAGGGCGCGGTGCAGACCTTCAAGCGCCCCAACATCGGCCGCGAGGAGATGATCGCGGGCGTGGTCGGCGTGCTGCAGATGGATGTGCTGGAGCATCGCCTGAAGAACGAGTACGGCGTGAACGTCATCCGCGAGACCCTGCCCTTCCGCTACGTGCGCTGGGTGGTGGAGACCCCCAAGCCCGTGGACAAGCTGCGCCTCACCTCCACCTCTGCAGTTGCCGAGGACCGCAGCGGACGACCCGTGCTCATGTTCGAAAACGAGTGGAGCATCCGCCTCGCCTGCGAAAACAATGAGGGCCTGGTGCTGGCCGAGACCGCCGACCGCATGGTCGCCGACGACATGGAGGTCTGACGGGGGGAACGGTTAGGGGGCACCGCCCCCTATAACCCCTGCTTAAGGGCGTGACGCCCTTAAGAATCCCCATATAGCGGCGCAATGCGCCGCTGGGAAAAATATTTAATTTATCACGACAAGCCGATCCCGCTGGTTTGAAGTAGTCATTATAATTATTTTTATATTGAGGGTTCCAAGGGGAATCATTCCCCTTGGCGGGAGTTTGAGGGCGGAGCCCTCAACGTTCCCCCAACGCACACCGACGCAAAAAGGAGTCTTTTGATTGAAAATTGTACGAGATGATCTGAGAAACATCGCCATTATCGCCCACGTCGACCACGGCAAGACCACGCTGGTGGACGAGATGCTGAAGCAGGGCGGCGTATTCCGTGCGAACCAGCAGGTAGCCGACCGCGTGATGGACTCCAACGACCTGGAGCGCGAGCGCGGCATCACGATTCTGTCGAAGCACACGGCCGTGCACTACGGCCACACGAAGATCAACATCGTGGACACCCCCGGCCACGCGGACTTCTCCGGCGAGGTGGAGCGCGTGCTGAAGATGGTCAGCGGCGTGCTGCTGCTGGTGGACTCCTTTGAAGGGCCGATGCCCCAGACGCGCTTCGTGCTGAAGAAGGCGCTGGAGCTGAACCTGAAGGTCATCATCGTCATCAACAAGACGGACCGCCCGGACGCGCGCTGCGATGAGGTGCTGGACGAGACGCTGGAGCTGCTGATCGACCTGGATGCCAACGACGAGCAGCTGGACAGCCCGGTGATCTACGCCTCGGGACGCTCCGGCACCGCCACCACGGACTGGCGCAAGCCGGGCACCGACCTGAGGCCGCTGTTTGACTGCATCCTGGAGCACATCCCCGCGCCCGAGGGCGACCCGGACGAGCCGCTTCAGATGCTGATCTCCACCATCGACTACAACGACTACGTGGGCCGCATCGGCATCGGCCGCATCGAGCGCGGCACCATCAAGACCAACATGATGGCCATCCGCTGCGTGTACGGCTCCAGCTTCGTCTCCGCACCCACGCGCCTGGCGGGCCTGTTCGCCTACGACGGCCTGAAGCGCGTGCCCGCCGAGGAGGTGGGCGTGGGCGACATCGTGGCGATCTCCGGCTTCCCGGAGCTGCTGATCGGCGACACCATCTGCAACCCGGCCATGGCGGATCCGCTGCCCTTCGTGAAGATCGACGAGCCGACCATCTCCATGACCTTCTGCGTCAACGACTCTCCCTTTGCGGGCACCGAGGGCACCTACGTGACCAGCCGCCATCTGCGCGCCCGCCTGGAGAAGGAGGCGCTGACCGACGTTTCCCTGCGCGTGGAGGAGACCGACTCCACCGACGCCTTCCGCGTCTATGGCCGCGGCGAGCTGCACCTGTCTATCCTCATCGAGAACATGCGCCGCCAGGGCTACGAGTTCGCCATCACCAAGCCCGAGGTGCTCTATAAGACCATCGACGGCCAGCTCTGTGAGCCCATCGAGCGCATGGTGGCCGACGTGCCTACCGAGTATTCCGGCAGTGTCATTGACAAGATCGGTCGCCGCCGCGGCACGCTGATTTCCATGCACGGCGAGAGTCGCATGCGCCTGGAGTTCGAGGTTCCGTCCAGGGGCCTGTTCGGCTACCGTAGCGAGTTCCTCACCGACACCCGCGGCGAGGGCGTGATGAGCGCCGTGTTCGACAGCTACCAGCCCTATCGCGGCGACATTCCCACCCGCAACACCGGCGCGCTGGTCGCCTGGGAGGACGGCATCACCACCAGCTACGCGCTGTTCAGCGTGCAGGATCGCGGCGAATTGTTCGTGGATTCCGGCGTGAAGGTGTACAACGGCATGATCATCGGCCGCAATTCCCGCCCGGGCGACATCGACGTGAACGTGTGCAAGAAGAAGCACATGACCAACACCCGCAACGCGGCCTCCGCCGAGGAGCAAAACAAGATCACCAACATCCACATCCCCACCCTGGAGGAAGCGATGGAGTTCATCGACGACGACGAGCTGGTGGAGATCACCCCCAAGTCCATTCGCATGCGCAAGAAGATTCTGGGCACCGAGGCCCGCAAGAAGCTCGAGGCGCGCAAGAAGAACGGACAGGCATAAGAAATATGCGGCGTGTGCGAATCCTCGCGCACGCCGCACGCATAAAGGAGCGATTCCATGCGCATCACCGGCGCAAAACTGAATCACTTTCGCAACTATGCAGCCTGCGAATTTGCACCCTGTCCGGGGGTGAACGTGCTGCTGGGCGACAACGGCCAGGGCAAGACGAACCTGCTGGAGGCGCTGTACCTGTGCTGCACGGGCCGCAGCCACCGCACGCGGCAGGATCGGGAGCTGATCTACTGGGACGCGGACTTCGCCTCGGTGCAGGTGCGGGCCGAGAAGACCGACGGCAGCCACGAGGTGGAGGTCATTCTGCCGGCCATGGGCAAGCGCAAGATCAAAATCGCGGGACGCGAGGCCGCGCGCTCCGGCGAGCTGATGGGGCACATCACCGGCGTGCTGTTCTCCCCGGAGGATCTGCGCACGGTCAAGGACGGCCCCGCCGAGCGCCGCCGCATGGTGGATATGACCCTCTCCCAGCTGCGCCCGGCCTACTACTACGCCCTCCAGCGCTACAACCGGGCGCTGAAGCAGCGCAACGAGGCGCTGCGGGCGATGGCGGCGAACGCCTCGCTGATTGCGACGCTGGATCTGTGGGACGAGCAGCTGGCGACTGCGGGCGCGGAGCTGATGCACCATCGCAGGGCGTACATTGAGAAGCTCTCTGCTGCGGCGGAGGAGACCTACCGAGAGATCGCGGGCGGCGCTGAGCAGCTGCGGGTGCGCTATGCGCCCAGCGTGACCGCCGGGGACGACGTGCAGAGCAATCTGGATGCGCTGTTCGGAGCCCGTGAAACCGATCTGCGCAGGCTCACCACCTCGGTGGGCGCGCACAGGGATGAGATGCTGCTCACCGTGGAGGGCCGCGAGGTGCGCGCCTACGGCTCCCAGGGCCAGCAGCGCACGGCGGCGCTGTCGCTGCGGCTGTCGGAGCTGAGCGTCATGCGCGACGAGCTGGGCGAGTGGCCGGTGCTGATGCTGGACGACGTGATGAGCGAGCTGGACCCCTCCCGCAGGCGGCAGCTCATCGCCCGGCTGGAGGGCATCCAGACCATCGTCACCTGCACCGACAAGGACGACCTCGCAGGCGCTACCATCGGCGCAGCCTGGCGGGTGCATGGCGCGGAGCTTGAAAAGATGGAAGGATAAAACATAAGGACTGTTTCAAGCCGTAAATTGCCCTGAGACAGCATCGCATAGACGTAGGGCGGGATGCCCACATCCCGCCGACGGCGAGCCGCCGCTGGCACATCGCTTTGCGGTTCAAGCGCCAGAGGCTCTATCCCCATAGATTAGAGGGATAGAGCCTCTGTGTTTCATTCCTACAGTATCTTTTGCTGTAAGCACGAAATCAGACCCGGCAGGAATGGGTCTGATTTCTTACATCTGGTTCTGAATAAAACCGCACGGATTTGCTCGTCTCCGTAGGACGGGGTGCCTTCACCCCTGCTGCTTACTTCTTCCGGCTCCTGCCGAACAGCCCTGCGCCCATCTCCTGCGCGCCGTTCTTCAGCTTCGACCAGGCGGGGCCCAGCTTGCCGGTGGCGGCGAGGGCGTAGATGGCGGCCAGCACGATGGCGATGCCCACGGCCCAGGCGATGCCCTTGGCGGCGTTTGCGTTCTTCTCGCCGGTGGAGGCCTGGGCGGTGGAGCCAAAGAGCACCTCGTCGATCACGTCCGCCATGTATTCCGTCGCGGAGATGGCCTTCTCCTTCTCGATTTCATAGGTGCCGAACTCCAGCAGGATGGCCTGGGGGTAGAGCTCCTGATTGTAGTTGCCCTTGCCGATGAAGATGTCCTTGATCAGCCCCGGATAGGCCTCGTCCGCCGCGGCCTTCAGGCGCTGGGCAAAGGCCTTGTTCTCGGCGGCGTTCTGGTTGGAGCGGCCCACGAACAGGCGCACCATGCTGGTGTCTTCGCCCTCCACCTCGGTCTCGTACTCCTCGGCCTCCACGCCGTCGCGGTGGATGTCGATGATCGCGTCGGGGGCCTGTTTCACGTACTCCTCCACCGTGCTGCGGGAGCGGTTGTACGCGTCCGCATCGTGGGGGAGGAAGGACTTGTCGGAGTACTCCACGGTGATGCCCTTGGCCTCCAGGCTCTGCTTCAGCGCCTCGCCCACGTCGTAGATGCCGGCGTTTTCCCACAGCGAGGACGCGCCGTCGCTGGGCACGTAGGATTCGTCGGAGTGGGTGGAGTACATGCAGATCAGTTTCTCGTCATCCTTGGCGGGGTCGGTCGCCGCATGGGCGGAGAGGAAGGCGGCGAAGGCGGCCTCGTCGATGGTGGCCTGTCCCAGCTCCTCGGCGGTGGCCACGCAGCGCGCGTCGTCAACGAACGCCACGCGGTAGTGGCGGTTGTCGGCGGAGATGTACTCGTCGCCCTCGTACATCCGCGCGGCGCGCCGGGTCAGCACCGCGCCGTCCGCGTCCACCAGGGTGTAGATGCAGTCGCCGTCGTTCTCGCCCGCCGCCAGGGCGGTCTGTGCCGGCAGCAGACAGAGCAGACAGGCGCACAGGCAGATCAGAACGCGCTTCATCATCTGTGCTCCTCCTTCACGAATTCTCCGTTGCGGAACTCCCGGGTGGGGCGCTGGGTGCCGCGCTTCATGCGCTCGATGATCTCGCCCAGCAGCTCTGCCAGCAGCACCGCCACGATGCCCGCGATCACGATGCCGTCAAACGCCCCCGCGCCGCCCAGCACGAAGTCCTGCGGCACGCCCTTCGACCAGACGTAGATCGCGTTGGCGGTGTCGGAGAGCATCATGCCGATCACGCCCGCGATGAAGGCGCAGCGCCGGGATCGACCGAAGATGTAGGCGATCAGGCCCGCGGCCAGGCCGTAGAGAATGATGGGGTCGACGGTGATGGTCTCCGGCTCGTCCGGCGCGAACACGCCGATGGCGAAGATGGCCGCGCCGGTGACGAGGGAGGCCAGGATGCTGCGCCAGCGCTCCCAGGCGGTGTCAGCCCTGACGAACAGGTAGATGCACAGCGCCAGCGGAACCACCGCGCCGCCCAGGTTGAAGGCGAACACGTCCGTCACGCGGATGTCCGGCACGAAGCCCAGGCCGATGATGAGCGCGATGAAAAGGAGCGCCAGCTTGTCGTTCAGCCGCATGCGATCCAGCACGCGCTGGCCCACGCCCAGCAGGATCAGTATGGCGACGACGATCAGAATTATCATGCCGATGGTCATGTTTATCCCTCCAATTTGGTTTCATGGCTATTATGACCCATTGGAGGAATTTGAAACCTGTCCACAAAAATTGCCAGAGCGCGTTCATGGAAATTCACGATTGACACCGCCGCACGGGAAAACTATAATGATGGAAACGGCTTTCGAAAATAGTTTTCAGAGCGAGGAAGAATATGGAATTGAAATATCAGGCGACCTATCGCGCAAAGGGACTCAAGGCCTACTCGGTGGGCGAAATTCAGGGGGTGACGCCCGCGCTGGAGCTGGCCGAGCCTCGGCTGCGCGCGTCTGAGGGCAAGCTGGAGCCGGGGGAGATCTGCATGCTGATCTTCGGCGTCACCGCGGAGGAGTACGCCTGGCGCGAAAATGATATAAAGAAGCTGGACACGCTGGCGGATCAGCTGCGCAAGCGCGTGCCCGCCGACCGACTGATCGCTTGGCGCGTGGTGGATCTGAAGGGCAAGCCGGTGCAGCGGGAAATCAAGCCCCAGACCGGCGAGAGCATCGACGGCGGCGCGTACGCACAGGCGATGAAGAGCCGCGCGGCCCAGGCTGCTCCGGTGCGCACCGGCCCGCTGGACGATTGCCTGAAGGAGTGCTGCCGCCTTCAGAAGCTGTGTGCGGCAAAGGACGCGCCCGAGGGCGTGCGCGCGGACTGGAGCGCTGCGAAGAAGCGGCTCGGTGCGGAGCTGATGCAGTGCAAATCGCTGTGGGTCGCCTTCGACGCGCCCACGGGCGGCAGGCTGCCCTTCGCGGGCTACGACGGCCGCATGGAGATCTTCACCGCCGCCGAGCGCGCGGAGAACGCCCAAAAACGCGTCGCCGAGACCTGCGGCGGCGAGGACTTCTGGCAGCTGAAGGAAATCCCTGCAAATGAGATGGAGAAATTCCTGCATCTGTGCAGCGAGAACGGCCTGACCGCGCTGCGGGTGGACAACGGCTTCGCCCCGGCGGAGCTTTCGCTGGAGGAGCTGATCGATTGCGGTACGGCGGAAAATGCGGCGCTTCGGAGCCTGCTGCTGCGCGAGGCCGAGTACGGCCTGCGCTGGAACCGCTACAAGGCGGCGCAGGTGGAGGAGAAGCTGCAGCGCGGCGCGCTGGAGAGCATGCTGACGCTGCGCAACTTCGCCTGGCGGACGCTGGGCAATTCGATCCTCTACGCCCTGTGCGCGATGCCCGGCGGCGAGGGCGAATTCGCCACCTCTGCGGCTGCGGCAAAGCTCGGCACGGGTCTGCGCGTGGTTCCGGGCGACAAGTGCGTGCTGCTCAACGAGAAGCAGAGCGGCGCGAGCCGGCTTCCGGTGTTCACCTCGAAGAAGCGGGCGCTGGCCCTGTGCGCGCGGGTCAGGGGCGCGCAGCCGGTGCGCATGACCTTCGACGACCTCGTCCAGCGCGTGGGCGCGGCGGAGGGGATCCTGATCGATCCGGACGACCTGGGCTATCGCCTGCCAAAGACGGAGTTCAATAAGGTGCGCGAGCTGCGCGCGAAGCCGCCGATGGCGGTGCGGGTGAAGCCCGTCGAGGAAGCGTCCGCACCTGCGCCCCGGCTCCAGAGCGAGATGGGCGAGCTGCCGGATCCGGACAGCTTCGACCTGCCGCCGAAGACGCAGGATGTACCCGCAGCGGAAGCGCCCGAAGCCGGTGCGCCCGAAGAGAAGCAGGAGCGCAAGCCGGGCTTCTTCCGCAGATTCATGAAAAAATAGGGCGCGCCACAGCGGACGGCACGCATGGATGAAACGCGAAATCCCCCGCTCGAAACGGGGGATTTCGCGCAATATGAAAAAGGCGGCATGATGCGATCATGCCGCCTTGAACATAGCTCTCTCATGCAATTCCGGGATTACTTTGCGTCAGCTTCGACCTGAACGATCTGCTGACCGTCATAGTAGCCGCATTCCTTGCACACGCGATGGTTCAGCTTCATCTTGCCGCAGCGGGGGCACTTGGAGATACCCGGCACGGACAGCTTCCAATGAGCGCTGCGACGGGAATTTCTGCGAGCCTTGGAGACTTTTCCTTTCGGAGTGGCCATTAGTTACACCTCCTCATTGTTTTGCACAATCGCTTTTAATGCCGAAAAGGGATTCGTAACCTCTGCGCCCTCCTGGCATGTACAGGACCCCAGATTCAGATTGACGCCGCACTGCGGGCAGAGGCCCTTGCAGTCCTCGCTGCACAGGAAGCGGTAAGGAAGCTCCAGCAGCAGCGCGTCCCGAACGGCGTCCGTTAGATCCGCCTTTGATCCTTCAAAGGAATACAGATCCGGGTCCTCGGGGTCGATTTGGCGGGCATACTGCGCGTCCATCTCAGCATTGAGTTTGAGCTCCACCGGCTCGAGACACTTGGCGCAACGGGAAGTGACCGTCGAAGTGATCTCGCCCCGGATGCTCACCCGCTCACCCGCGCCGAAGAACTCGCCTTGCACGGCGACGTTCGAAAACGCAACGGGGTCGCTGAGCACTTCCATCTCCTCAATCTCTACACCCAGTTCAAAGGGATATACCTGACCGGGATACTTCAGTGCCTTGGAAACATCCAGCATTGCCGACAAACCTTTTTCCCCCTAACCTCAAATATTATATACGCTGTATGCTATTTTGTAAAGTTATTTTTTCGTAGCGATTTCCAGCGTATCGCGGGCGATGGCCAGCTCCTCGTTGGTGGGGATGACCCACACCTGGATCTTGCTGTCATCGGCGGAGATCAGCTTCTCCTCGCCGCAGACGTTGTTGCGCTCGTCGTCGATCTTGATGCCGAAGTAGCTCAGGCCCTCGCAGACCCACTTGCGGGCGCGGATGTGGTTCTCGCCGATGCCGGCGGTGAAGATGATGGCGTCGCAGCCGTTCATCGCGGCGATGTAGGAACCGATGTACTTCTGCACGGTGTAGGTCCACATCTCGATGGCCAGCTTGGCGTCGGGATCGCCGTTGTCATAGCGGGCGGTGACGTCGCGCATGTCGGAGGAGCCGGTCAGGCCGACCAGGCCGCTCTTCTTGTTCATCATGTTCAGCACTTCGGACACGCTCTTGTTCTCGGTGTTGGCGATGAACTCAACGCAGGCGGGGTCCAGGGTGCCGCAGCGGGTGCCCATGACCAGGCCGTCCAGAGGCGTGATGCCCATGGTGGTGTCCACGCACTTGCCGTTTACGCAGGCGGACAGGGAGGAACCGTTGCCCAGGTGGCAGACGATGACCTTCTTGTTCTCACCCAGCAGCTCGGTGGCGCGGCCGGCGATGAAACGGTGGGAGGTGCCGTGGAAGCCGTACTTGCGCATGTGCAGATCGGTGTAGTAGTGATTCGGCAGCGCATAGCGGAAGGCCTTGGGCGGCATGGTCTGATGGAAGGCGGTGTCGAACACGGCCACCTGGGGCACGTTGGGCAGCACCTTCTGGCAGGCATGGATGCCCATCAGGTTGGCGGGGTTGTGCAGCGGGCCCAGCGGGATGTTCTCCTCGATGGCGGCGATGCAGGCGTCGTCGATCAGGCAGGAGGCGGTGAACTTCTCGCCGCCGTGCAGCACGCGGTGGCCGACTGCGCCGATCTCGCTCAGGTCGGAGATCACGCCCAGCTCCTTGTCAGTCAGCAGCTTCAGAACCAGCTCCATGGCGGCGTTGTGGTCGCCCAGCTTGTCGATCTCGGCCTCATACTTCTTGCCGTTGTACTTGTGGGTGATGTTGGACTTGGGGTCCACGGTGCCGATGCGCTCGACGAGGCCCTTGGCGATGACGGACTCGTTGTCCATGTCGATCATCTGATACTTCAGGGAGGAGGAGCCGGCGTTGATGACCAGAATTTTCATGGGTAATGCACTCCATTCTTGAAATCGCTGTGCGGCTGGAGGTTCAGCCGTGGGTATTCAATCGCGGGGCGGGAGAGAGGATCCCCCGTCCGCGCATTTGTCTGTTTAGCCCTGCGCCTGTGCGGCGGTGATGGCGACGGTGGCGACGATGTCCTCGACGCTGCAGCCGCGGCTCAGGTCGTTGCACGGCTTGGCGATGCCCTGCAGGATCGGGCCGTAGGCCTCGGCGTTGCCCAGGCGCTGCACCAGCTTGTAGCCGATGTTGCCGGCCTCGAGGGAGGGGAACACCAGGGTGTTGGCGTGACCGGCGACGGCGCTGCCGGGGGCCTTCAGCTGGCCGACCTTCTCAACCAGCGCGGCGTCGAGCTGCAGCTCGCCGTCCAGCGCCAGATCGGGGGCCATTTCCTTGGCGATGCGGGTGGCTTCCTGCACCTTGGTGACCTGGTCGTGCTTGGCAGAGCCCTTGGTAGAGAAAGACAGCATGGCCACGCGGGGCTCGATGCCGGCCAGGGAGCGGGCGGATTCCGCGGCGCCCAGGGCGATGTTGGCCAGGGCCTCGGCGTCGGGATCGATGTTCACGGCGCAGTCGGCGAAGATCATGATGCCGTCGTCACCGTACTGCTTGTTCGGGCTCTCCATCAGGAAGCAGGAGGACACGGTCTTGATGCCGGGCTTGGACTTGATGATCTGCAGAGCGGGGCGCAGCATGTCGCCGGTGGAGTGGATCGCGCCGGAGACCAGACCGTCGGCCTCGCCAGCCTTGACCATCATGATGCCATAGTACATGGGATCCTTCACGGTGGCGGCGGCCTTCTCCTCGGTCATGCCCTTGGCCTTGCGCAGCTCGTACAGGGTGGCGGCGTACTCGGCGCACTTCTCGCTGGTGGCGGGATCGATGATCTCGATGCCCTCCAGGCTGGTCTCGCCGGCGACCTCGCGGATCTTATCGGGATTGCCCAGCAGCGTCAGCTTGGCCAGGCCCTGCTCCACGATGATGGCCGCAGCCTTCACGGTGCGGGGCTCGTCGCCCTCGGGCAGCACGATGTGCATCATGTTCGACTTTGCTTTTGCCTTGATCTTATCGATGATTGCCATGGTATTTCCCTCCGTTGATTCTGCACGCCGGGGCGCGCGGTTGATTGATGTCAGAATCTCCGGCCGAATGCCCAAAACAGCGCCGGAAATTCCCGAAAATCATACACAACCATTATACGATATTTTATCGGAAATGGAAAGCATATAATGTAAACTTTTGTCAGCTTCCGGCAGGTTTGCGGGGCGCGGCCGTGGTGGAGCGCACCACCAGATAGGTGTCCAGCAACAGCTGGGTGGGGGCGTCCTCGCCGCGCCGGATGCGCTCCAGCAGCAGCTCCACGGATTTGGTGGACACGGTTCGCTTGGGGAAGTGCACCGTGGTCAGCGGCGGCGGGAAGCGCATGTGGGACTGCACATCGTCGAAGCCCACGATGGACACATCCTCGGGCACGCGCACGCCGCGGCTGTTCAGCGCGTAGATGAGCTCCCAGGCGATGTAGTCGCTGAAGGCGAAGATGGCGGTGAAGTTCATCCGCAGATCCAGCAGCTCCTCGATCACGCCCTCGTTTCCGTGGGCAGAGGCGTCCAGCTGCACCACCAGCTTGGGGTCGATGCCGATGCCCCGCTCCTCCATGGCCCGGCGGAAGCCGCGCAGGCGCTCGCTGGAGCTGGAGATGCGCGGGTCGGCGGTGACCACCAGGATGCGCTCGTGGCCCAGTTGCGCCAGGTGCTGCCCGGCCAGATAGCCGCCCTTTTCGTCGTCGCACACCACGCAGTCGGCCTCCATGTCCGCAAAGCGGCGGCCCATCAGCACGAAGGGCATGCCGTTCTGCCGCAGCAGATCGATGCCGTCGGTGGACTTCTGGGTGGGGCAGAGCAGCACGCCGTCCACGTTCTTGTTCAGCGCGGAGATTACGGCCTGCTCCTCGCGCTCTGCGCACTCCTCGGTGCCCATCACGATGGCGCGATACCCCTGCTTTTCCAGCTCGTCCACACAGATCTTGATCTCGATGGCGAACAGCGGATTGGCGATGTCGCTGACGATGATGGCGATGGTCTTGCTGGACCCGGAGCGCAGCCCGCCGGCCTGGGAATTGGCGATGTAGCCGATCTCCTTGGCGGCCTTGATGATGCTCTCGCGGGTCTCGTGGGCGATGCCCTCCTTGTTCTGCAGGGCCTTGGAGATGGTGCCCACGGTAAAGCCGGTTCTGGCGGCGATGTCCGTCAGCTTCACCCGGCGCTTTTCCCTCTCACTCAAAATGAATCCGTCCTTCCCGGTACCTGCTGCGCGCAGCACAGCATTTGAACACGTTCATGTTTTCATATTATAGAAGAATTCCGGCTTTGTCAATCGCGAATTTCTGCGGCGGAACCGGTGGCGGAATTGACAGCCGCGCGCGGCTCTGCTAAGATGGTTTCAGAGAGGGAGGGAGCAGCCGATGGAAAGAAACTTTTGCATGCCGGCGCAGTTTGAACTGCTCTCGGGGAGCCGCGGCGAGCAGGCGTTTGCATTTCGCAGGATCGCTGCGGCGGAGGCGGCACAGGTGCTGGCGCTGCAGGCGCGGGTGCGGCGCTTCATGCCCGATCCCACGCAGCTGGCGGGCATCACCGAGGCGGAGCTCATGGAATCCATCCGGGAGGATCTTTGCCTGGGCGCCTTTGTGCAGGACAGGTTCGCGGCGTTTTCGCTGCTTGTGACCAATCGGGATTGCCCGGAGCGCAACCTGGGCCAGAAGCTGGGCCATCCGGCGGGGGATTGCGTCACCTTCGACATCGTGTTCGTGGATCCGGATTTCCGCGGCTACGGCATGCAGACGCGGATGCTGCAGATGCGCGAGGAGGCCGCCGTGGCGCTGGGCGCGCGCCTGGGCTTCGTCACCGTCTCCCCGGAGAACGAATACAGCCTGCGCAACGTGCGCGGCCGGGGCTTTGAGGTGCTCCGGCGCGCGAGGATGTACGGCGGACTCGATCGCTACATTCTGGTCAAGCGCTTCGCACCGGAACCGGACTGACGCTGCGCAGGGCGACATTTGCCGACGAAAACAGGAACCCTTCGATGCCTCCATGGGGAAGCGTCGAAGGGTTCTTCTGTCTCAGTCGTCATCGTCGTCCCAGCCGGGCGGCGCGTAGGGGCAATCGTCGTCGTCGTGGCCGAGCATGCCGCAGTAGTCGCAGTGATCGTCCTCGTCGTGGCCGTATTCATTGCAGAGGCTGCAGTAGCCGTCCTCATCGTCGTCATCGTCGTCCTCGTCCTCGTCGTGATGCGCGGGCCGGGGCGTGCGGGTCGGTATGGGCGCGATGGTGGCGGCCGCCGAATCCGGTGGCTCGAGCGCCTCGGTCGCCTCCGTCGCCCCGACGGGGGTCAGGCTCAGCGGGGTGCGCCCGGAGGGCTGCTCCGCCACCGGCACGTCGCTGCGGGGCGCGAGGATCCGGTAGGCACCCAGGCCGAGCATCAGCACCAGCACCATGGCCAGCGCCACGCCGGCGCGGGCGAAGCCGCCGCCGCGCACAGCGTCCGGATCCACGATCATGCCGACCCGCCAGCCGCGGCGGCGCAGCACACGGCGCATCTCGCCGCCGGGCATCAGCACGATGGCGCTCAGGCCGCGGATCTCCAGGATCAGTCCGTTCATGGTGCGTCCTCCTTGGGAAGAATGTAGCTTGCGATGGTGGGGTAGCTGCCGTCTGTGGCCAGCACGGCGGCGATCAGATAGCGGCGGTGGCGCTCCCAGATCTTGTCGCCGGTGTCGAAGGCCTCGCACAGGGCGGCGATGGGCAGACGGCCGCGCAGGGTGCGCTCCGCCAGGGTGGGGTCGGCGTGGATCAGCCGCACGGCCTGCTGGCACAGCTCCCGGGTGGATCTGTGGCGGGGACAGGACTGCTGCACCTGGCGCAGCGTGATGCCCAGCCCCTGCAGCGCCCGTGCGTATTCCCCGATCTCCTCGCGGCGCTCGGCCTCGCGGCTGCGCATCTGATGTGCGCCGATGGAGGCGGATTGCTCGATGGAATACTGCGCCTCGTCGCTCAGGTCCGACATGGACACCTCCCGATCCAGCCGCAGCCTGCGCCGCTCGTCGATCAGCCGCAGGCTGATGATGCGCCGGCACAGGGGCAAGAATGCGCCGCGCTCCGGATTGTAGGCCTCCACCGCCTCGCAGAAGGCCTCCTGCGCGATCTGCAGATACTCGTCGCGCACGCTGCGCATGTGAAAGCGCACCGCCGCGGTCATCAGCGGCCGGTGGTCGCGGATCAGCCGCTCCAGCTGGACGGGATCCTCCTTGGCAAGCTGGGCCCTTTCGTTCAGATTTGGCTGCATAGGCATACCTCGCTTCTCCGGTAACGTTCCAAGCGAGGGCGCAAAATCGGAGTCGCTTCAGAAATTACGGAAATCTATATGCCCATTATACACCTTTTTGGGGCCGGTGCAAACGCCGCCGGAAAAAAGAGCGCTGTTTTTGTGAAAAGCGCGCCGGTGCCGTGCATCTCCCAGCGCACGCGGAGCCCTTCGCCAAAATGACCGAAGCGCCGCACACATGCGCGGCGCGTTCAGCGGGCGAATTACTTGCCGGCGGGGCAGTTCTCCTCATCGTGGCCGATGCCGCCGCAGCGCTCGCACAGCTCGATGTCGAGGAAGCGCGCCATGGCCGCCGGGTCGCCGTTGAGGACCTCCTCGGTCACGCGGGTGGGGCAGAAGTCGTCGTCGTGGCCGGTCTGGCCGCAAACGTCGCACTTCTCCTTGTCCACCTTGACGCTCACGCTGTCGTCGGCGGCGATCTTGCAGCTCTGACCGGTCACAGCGTCAAAGGCGATGCGCTGCTCGGCGCCCTCCAGGGCGAAGCTGAGCGTGTAGCTCGCACCATCCACGATGTCCGTGGCGCGCAGATAGAGGTCGTCCTCCTCGCCGCCGATGAAGTCGAAGTTCAGCGCGTTGCCATCGGCGTCGGTCAGGGTCACGGCGGCGGATGCATACCAGTCGCAGTCGCGGGTCAGCTCGGCCTTGACGATGCCGAAGCCCTTGTACTCGATTTCCTCCATGCGGGAGGCGGTCCCGGTGGTGGCGGCGAAGGCGGTGACTGCGGCGAGGATCAGGGCCAGGGTCAGGATGGTTGCGATGATGGTCTTTTTCATGTGGAATTACCTCCTCTTGTTTTCTTTCACCTAAGATTCGCGGCACCGGGGCAATTTTCGGGGGTATTTGAAAAATTTTTTCAAAAAAATCTGTTCGGCCAAAAAGAAAACCGCATTGATGATCCAATGCGGCAGATGATTAAATGGCATTGCGCAGGACAGCCTTATAAACCGAACCCGGCGGCGTGTACGGCGGGTTCGTGGCTGATTTTTCAATGGCAGTCGCGCCGGCGCTGGTGCAACTGCCATTGAAAAATCGCTTCCTTGCAGGCTCCGCGCCCGGAAATCCTGAACGCAGCCGTAGGACTGCGTTCAGGGTTTTAGCGGAGACTGGTGGGGGTGGTCGTGGCGGGGGAGCTTGCTCCCCCGTCCACATCTGGTTTTAGTTTCCGCACTCAATGCTGATGCGCGTGAAGATGTCCAGGATGTCGTCCACCTGCATCTTCTGCTTCTCATCGCCGTCCACGTCCAGCACGATCTGCCCGCGATCCATCATCAGGATGCGGCTACCGTACTCCACGGCGTAGCGCAGGTTGTGGGTGACCATCATGGCGGTGAGCTTCTTCTCCTTCACCACCCGATCGGTCAGCTGCATGATGATCTCGGCGGTGTGGGGATCCAGCGCGGCGGTGTGCTCGTCGAGGATCAGAAAGTCCAGCGGCGAGAGCGTCACCATCAGCAGCGCCACGGCCTGGCGCTGGCCGCCGGAGAGCGCGCCCATCTTCACGTGCAGCTTGTCCTCCAGGCCCAGCTGCAGCGAAGCAAGCTGCTCCCGGAAGAAGTCGATGCGATTCTTGGAGATGGCGCGGCTGAGGCCGAAGGGCTTGCCCTTGTTGTCCGCCAGCGAGAGGTTCTCCAGCATCGTCAGATCCGGGCAGGTGCCCATGGCGGGATTCTGGAAGATGCGGCCGATGCGGGCGTAGCGCTTGTAGTCGGCGGAGCGGGTGATGTCCCGGCCGTCGATGCACACCTGACCGCCCTCCACCGGAATGCTGCCGCAGATGATGTTCAGCATGGAGGTCTTGCCGCTGCCGTTGCTGCCGACGATGGACACGAATTCGCCGTCCTTCACCGTCAGATTGAAGTCCTGGAACAGGCAGGATTCGGTGATCAGGCCCTGATTGTACACCTTCGTGATGTTCTTCAGCTCAAGCATGCTTCGTCACCTTCCCCCTGTTTGCGTTGCCGAGAATCAGGATCACCAGGAACAGCACCGCCGTGACCAGCTTCAAAAGGTTCGCGGGCAGGCCCAGGCTGATGGCCACCTGAATGCAGGCCTTGTAGATGATGCTGCCGCACACCGCGCAGGTGGTGCCCTTGACGAAGGAGAGCTTCTTGAAGATCGTGGTGCCGATGATGACGGTGGCCAGGCCGAACACCATCTGGCCGGTGCCCATGGTGCTGGAGAAGGCGCGCTGCTCGTGGCAGACCACCGCGCCGCACAGCGCCACCAGCGCGTTGGCGATCACCAGGCCCAGAATCTTCATCCGGCCCTGATCCACCGCCAGCGAGGTGACGACGGTGGCGTTGTTGCCCGTGGCCCGCAGCAGCATGCCGCACTTGGTCTTGAAGAACAGATCCAGCACGATCTTGAACAGGATCGCCAGAATCAGCGAAACCACCAGCTTGCGGTGCATCAGCGTCAGTCCCCCGAACAGCGCCATCACCGGCTTTCCGGTGAAGATGGTGTCGATGGAGCGATCCACCGCCAGGTTGGAGCCCGCGATCTGCAGATTGATGGAGAAGAGCGCGGTCATGGTGATGATTCCGGCCAGCAAATCGCGCACCTTGAAGCGCACGTGAATGATGCCGGTCACCAGACCCGCGAGCGCGCCCACCAGCATGGCGATCACCAGCGTCAGGTAGGGATTCATGCCCTTCACCAGCAGCACGGCGCTGACCGCCGCGCCCAGGGGGAAGCTGCCGTCCACCGAAAGATCCGGAAAGTCCAGTATCTTATAGGTAATATAAATTCCGTAGGACAGCAGCGCATAGATCAGGCCCTGCGTCACAGTGCTCACCAGCAGATCGAGGAAAACGCTCATGCTCATGCTCCTTTGTTATTTCGCTACACAGCCGCCGGTTTCAAATTGAAACCGGCGGCGCGGGGATTTTGCGCCCGAAGGCTTATGCCTCGCTGGACTCGATGGCCTTCTCGGTGATGTCCTCCGGCAGCTCAATGCCGAATCTTGCGAGCGCCTCGGAGTTGACGTAGATGCCGTACTCGGAGATGGTCTCATAGGGCATGTCGTAGGCGCTGGCCTCGCCGGTGAGCACCTTCGCGGCCATCATGCCGGTCTGGCGGCCCAGCTGGATGTAATCGATGCCGGCGGATGCCACGCAGCCCAGCTTCACCTGCTCAACCTCGCTGCCGTACACCGGAATGCCAGCCTCGTCGGTCTTTTCCAGCACGGAGGAGAGCACGCCCACCACGTTGTTGTCGGTCAGGTTGGAGAAGCAGTCCACGCCCTTGCCGATCAGGGTGTCGGCGGCCTGGGTCACCTCGGACTGCGCGGTCACGCCCACGACCTCAATGGCGAAGCCGTACTCGGGGCCCTTCTCCTGATACTCGGCGATGGCGGATACGGAGTTGGGTTCGCTGGTGGTGTAGATGATGCCGATGGTGTCGGCGTCGGGCTGCAGCTTGCGGATCAGATCCAGCTGGGCCTCGACGGGCAGCTTGTCGCTGGTGCCGGTCACGTTGCCGTCCACCAGGCCGGCCTCCACGGGGTCGGTGATGGCGGTGAAGATCACCGGGATGTCCTTGTCCTCGGCGGCGGCGTAGCAGGCCGTTGCGGAGGGCGTAGCGATGGCGCACATGATGGCCACGTTCAGCGCGGAGAAGTTCTGGGCAATCTGCGAGGCGATGGCGTTGTCAAAGCCTGCGTTCTCATACTTGATCTCGAAGTCCTCGTTCTCCACCAAACCTGCGTCCAGCAGGCCCTGGATGAAGCCCTCGCGGCAGTTGTCCAGGGAGCCGTGCTCACCGTACTGGTTGATGCCGATCACGGGAGCGGCGAGTGCGGAGGCGGTCAGGGTCAGGATCATTGCGGCGGCGACGATGATGGAAATCAGCTTTTTCATGGTTCTATCTCCTTCTATTATATGTAGATGATGTTTGTATCTGCCTGTGTTTGTTTCTGTCGAAGCGCGCGTGCAGCGCCGCCATCGAAAGTCCAGACGGTCCATTGCTGTTTCCTCCCTTCAATGGGATTTGGATAAAGAAAAAAACCCGCCCCAACACGATCTGTGTCTGTTGGGACAGGCTGTATACCTGCGGTGCCACCCAAGTTGATGCATTTGCATCCGCTCGAATCTCATACCATCATATGAGCCGCCTGGATAACGGGCGCGGATCCCGTCGGTTGCTACTCGCCTGTCGGCTTTCGACCGCCCTCGTAAGTCCATTCATACGGGCTCGGCTGCCGCAATCCCACCGCCTGCGGCTCTCTTGGAGCGTTGCTTGCCGTACTACTACTCTTACTCACCGGTTTGTTGGGGTGATTTTCTCTTGTTGGGAAGATTATAACTTCGAAAAATCCATTTGTCAAGCCCCAGTTTTAAATTTTTTTCTCCGGAAAAGGTCGAAAAAGTGGGGCGAATGATTTTCTCCAGAATATGGAATTGTTCGGAGATTTATGGGTATTGCGAAAGTGTGACGAATGCATTGTTCGGGTATTACTTTTCAAAATGACAGAAATCCCCAAAATGCGTTATATCCGCATAAAGTTGAAAAAAACGCTTGACAAAACCTGACCCGCTTGCTATAATAATCAACGTTGTCGCGAGAACAGCGGTTCAAAACGACGACAGCGATCCTTGAAAACGATACAGCGAAGTAAATCAAGATAGTAAACAGTCAGATTTCGGAGAGTTA
>SFET01000033.1 GCA_004557125.1 Clostridiales bacterium
TAGGCCAGCATGATGTTGTCCGGGCTTAATACCAGTTCCATCAGGCCGGTGAAAGTTTCTCCGGCTTTGCTTTTGGCGTACAGTTCGTCAAATGTCCGCTGCATACCGTAATACTCGGCGTGCCGCTGAGCGTCCATACACAGGACTTTTTTCCTTTCTTTTGGCATAAGGCATCACCTCCCGGTTTGGAACAGTGACCCTTTTGGTCTTACTCGAATCCTTATGATTCTCTGATTGGCATTCAGGCGATAATCACGCGCAGCCATAGAGATTGCGCGCTCCAGAACATCAGCCTTGGCGCGCAGATATGCCTCTGCATACAGGCCAAATTCTGCATTGGAGGGTTGCGCTTCCGTCGCAGAGAACATGCCCTTGAACAGGCGCTCCGCAGCATCCAGATTGTCCTTCAGGGCATCGTCGCTTCGGGTATCGCCGATTCCCACGCTGAAATCGTAGTCGGCGTACTCCCTGCCATCCTGCGTGGTTTTCGTATGCTTCAGATAGACCTCGGTCGCATTCTCCATGATGTGCGTATAGGTCGGGCAATACCGACCGCCCAGTTCCTCATAGAAAGCGCCGGCCTGACGAACAACACGCTGCCCGTCGGCCTCCTCAACGACATACAGGTCATAATTTCCCGTGCCTTCTCTGCTGGAGATAATATCGCACGCCTTCTGAATCTGATCCAGTGCTCGATCTGCAAGGAAGTTCCCCGCTTCGTCCTGAAGGCCACTGTTTTTGCATTTCGGGTTCACGCGCAGTGTTCCGGCAGGCACGGTATCAACTGCCTTATAAAGTTTTCCGTCTTTGAGTGGAGATTCGATGACTCCTGCAAGGGTTTCCAGAGCTTCCCGCCGCGATTCCCCCTGAAGTGCAGCGGCATTTGCAAGCTCCACCGCCTTACGCAAAAATCCCTCCAAAGCGCAGGCGACCATGGCTCTCGCGGAGAATGCTCCCGAAGCCGATGCAGAGGAGAACAACGCGCCCGAAGCTGCGGTGAGTAGCGAGAAGCGCAGCATTGCGCTTGAGGTAGACCAGAGGCTCACGGAGGGTATGACTGTCGAGGAGCGCGGCGATTACTACGCTTCCCGTGCGGAAGATGCTGCGCTTGACGGTGATGCATATCGCTACGCCAAGTATCAGAGGGAAGTGCTCAATGCTGCCGAAGAAGCTGGTATGGCCGATTCAGAGGATGCTTCCGAGAGCACCGAACCCGGCGAAAACAGTGACGCATCCGCGGAGGCCTTGGATCAGGCTGCCGATGACAGCGCTGCTGATCCTGTTGTGCAGGCGATGGAGGAATACGAGGTTTCGCCGGAGGATCAGGCTGCAATCGACGAGGCGTATCCGAACCGCGAAGCGAAGGAGGAAGCTGAACAGTTCGGTGGCTCCGAACAGTTCACCGAGCCTAAACCTGTGGACGAGAACACCTCCGTTGGCGGCATGGGCTACGACGCAGAATCCATCGAATACGGCAGGCAGGTGATTCGCCAGCAGAACGCGCTCATCAAGCAGCTCAACCGGCAGATCAATGATCTGGTTCCTGCGATCAAGGCAGAGTGGGAAAATGGAGCGTCCTATTGGTCGAATCTCGCAGATGAGAAGAAACGCCTGATGCAGGAAATGAGCGACGCGAATGGTGATCCAGCACGACTTGCATCAATCCGCGACGGCATCAATCGGGTTCACGTTGCGCAGCAACACAGCGACGAAGCGCGTGAATCCTTCGCCAGATGGACTGCACTCGTCAGCAACAAAAAGGCGCTGGAGAATCGCAGGAACACCGCCAAGCAGACCATGAGGATCAATTCTCAGATGGTCAACGGAACCGAGACTGCTAAGCAGCTTGCCGAAGGAGACGTGAAATACAACCCGTATATTCCTGTGGCAGGTTCAAAGGGGAACAAGACTGGCCTTGAGATTGCCAAAGAAATCAGAAATGATGCATATGGCAGTGGGATGATGAAGTATGGCCGCAAAACCGCGCTGACTATCGGCCAGGTTTCGCAGCTGATCTCTGATAAGCTGGATGACAGTTTCTTTACTGCGGTTTTGCAGGATGCCAAAATCATAACGACCACGCGCAAGGCGACTGAGATGGAGCATGCAGATGACATTTTCCGCATGGCCGTCATCAACGAGATTCGCAACGGCGAAAAAGCCGAGGGGGCCAAGGATGCGCTGATTCAGGCGTATCAGGCCAGCATTGTGCGCGATGACTTCAGCGATGGCGGTTACAAAGCGTATCAGGCGGCGCGTGCGGATGCTAGGGAAAAGGCGCTAGCTCTGACTAGCATTTTGACTAGCACATAGAAAAAATAAGTGTGAAAAACAAGCTGAAACAAAAGAAAATTTACATAGAATAACACCCTGGTTCCTGCCTCTAAGACAGCAAAAACCCCTGAAAACACGGCATTTTCGCGTATTTTCAGGGGTTCTGTTCTTGGCGTGCCATGCGCGATTCGAACGCGCGGCCTTCAGAGTCGGAGTCTGACACTCTATCCAGCTGAGCTAATGGCACACATCGGTTGCATCCGCGGCTGTGCCGGGCTGCAACTACGGGCCTGCGGGATCTGCATTGCGGCTGTCCTCGGCCCTGATCACATCATCAGCAAACACTGTTCCGCACCCGTGCGGCGCATCCCATGTAGGAGGTCTGTGCCTGTACGTCGGCCAATCGCGTCTGTGAAGAAGCGGTCAACGAATCTATTATAGCGCAGATTTGCATTTCAGGCAAGCGGTTCCGCCGGCTTTTTGGGAAATTTTCTGAAAGTTTGCAAAGGAAGCCCAGGTGAAGTTCTCGGCGATACCACTGAACGCTTGCCATTTTTTCATGTTTCTGCTACAATAATACGGAATATGAAAATAGGGGGCTTGTGCGAATGAGCAAGTATGTGATCGCCCTGGACGCGATGGGCGGCGATCATGCGCCGGAATCCACTGTGGAAGGCGCGCTGAGGGCCCTGCGGAAGTACGACGACGTGCGCATTCTGCTGGCAGGTCCGGAGGACCGGCTGCGGGAGCTGACTGCATCCGCGACGGACGTCTCCGACCGGCTGGGCTATCTGAACGCCACCGAAGTCATCGGCATGGACGAGGCGCCCATGCTGGCCGTGCGCAAGAAGAAGGACTCCTCGCTGGTGGTGGCCATGAACGCGGTGCGCGAGGGTCAGGCCGGCGCGGTGGTGTCGGCGGGCTCCACGGGCGCGATCCTGGCGGGCGGCATGTTCAAGGTGGGCCGCATTCCGGGCATCGAGCGCCCGGCACTCGCTCCGGTGATTCCGGGCTTGAAGAAGCACTTCATGCTCATCGACGCCGGCGCAAACGTGGACTGCCAGCCGAAGTACCTGCTGCAGTTCGGTCTGATGGGCTCGGTGTACATGCAGCAGATGATGGACGTGCCCACGCCGAAGGTGGGTCTGGTGAACATCGGCGCGGAGGCGGAGAAGGGCGACAAGCTCACTCGGGAGGCCTACGAGCTGATGCAGGCTCAGAGTGAGTACAGCTTCGCCGGCAATTGCGAGGCCCGGGACATCTTCACCGAGGATTTCGACGTGGTGGTGGCCGACGGCTTTGCGGGCAACATCATCCTCAAGCATACCGAGGGTCTGGCAAAGGCGCTCTTTGCGATGATCAAGGAGGAAATGATGGGTTCGCTGCGCACGAAGATCGGCGGAGCGCTGGCCATGCCGGCGTTCCGCAAGGTGAAGCGGCGCATGGACTACAACGCCGTGGGCGGCGCGCCGCTGCTGGGTGTGAACGGCGCGGTGGTCAAGGCCCACGGAAGCTCCGGCGGCGAGGCCATCGAAAATGCGCTCCGACAGGCACGGCGCATGCTGGAGGGCGACGTGGTGGGCAAGATCCGCGCGGGACTTTCCGGCCTGGGCGAGGAATGATTGAAAGACAGTCAATGCATTGTTGAACAAGGAGGAATAAGATATGAAGGTTTTTGACAAGGTCAAGGAGTATATCCTGATGCAGCTGCCGGTCAGCGGCGACAAGGTCACCATGGATGCCCGCCTCATCGACGATCTGGGCGCGGACAGCGCGAACCTGATGATGCTGATCATGGACCTGGAGACGGAGTTCGATCTCACCGTGGAGGACGAGGTGCTCGCCAACATCAAGACCGTGGGCGACATCGTTACCTACATCGAGGCGCACACCTGAGCGAAATTGAATTGCGAGGACGAATCACGTGAACATGAGCGTTCTGGAGGATCGGCTGGGCCATCGCTTCAGGGACCGCAAACTGTTGGAGACGGCACTGACGCATCCCTCCTTCGGGGGGGATCATCATGTGCCGCACTATCAGCGCCTGGAATTTCTGGGCGACGCGGTGCTGGAGCTGGCGGTCAGCCGCTACCTGTATTTTGAATTGCCCGAGGTAGACGAGGGCAAGCTGACGCGCATTCGTGCGGCGCTGGTGCGGGAGGAGAGTCTCAACCGCGCGGCGCAGCGCATCGGACTGGGGGAATTCATCCGCCTGTCCGTGGGCGAGGAGCGAAGCGGCGGCCGGCAGAAGCCGTCGATTCTCTCGGATGTGATGGAGGCTGTGCTTGCCGCCGTGTACCTCGATGCGGGCTTTGACGAGGCCGTGCGCATCATCGGCATGGTGCTGGGGGAGGAGCTGCGCCCGGAGGTGCTGAAGGATCACCTGGACGCGAAGTCCCGCCTGCAGGAGCTGATGCAGCGCGAGGGCCGCATGCCAAGCTACGATTATCTGTCCATGGAGGGGCCGCCCCACGCGCCGGTGTTTTCCTATCGCGTGATGGACGGCGAGCAGGAGCTGGGCCGTGGCAGCGGCACCAGCAAGCAGAACGCCCAGCAGGCCGCTGCGCGGGATGCACTCAAGAGAATGGGAGCGTAGGCCTACATTGAGATTGAAGAAGCTGATCGTCCACGGATTCAAGTCCTTTGCGGACCGCGTGGAGATCGTATTTGAGGATGGAATTACCGGTGTTGTCGGCCCCAACGGCTGCGGCAAGAGCAACATTGCCGACGCGATGAAGTGGGTGCTGGGCGAACAGAGCGCCAAGTCGCTGCGCGGCTCCAAGATGGAGGACGTGATCTTCAACGGAACCGAGAAGCGCAAGCGCCTGGCCTTCTGCGAGGTGACGCTGATCTTCGACAACGAGGATCACTCCCTGCCCATCGACTTCGCCGAGGTGAGCGTCACCCGCCGGGTGTACCGCAGCGGCGAGGGCGAGTACAAGATCAACGGCGCGGCCTGCCGCCTGCGCGACATCGTGGATCTCTTCCGCGACACTGGCATCGGCAAGGACGGCTATTCGATGATCGGCCAGGGCCGCATCGACGAGATCCTCTCCGTCAAGTCGGAGGATCGCCGCCAGGTCTTTGAGGAGGCTGCCGGCATCGTGAAGTTCAAGGCGCGCAAGCAGGATGCCCAGCGCCGCATGGACAACACCACGAACAACTTAAACCGTGTGGAGGACATCCTGACCGAGCTGGAGGAGCGCGTCGAGCCGCTGAAGGAGCAGAGCGAGACCGCCCGGGAGTACCTTGCGCTGCGGGACGAGCTGAAGATCCTCGACCTGAACGTGTTCCTGATGCGTACCGAGCGCTACGAGGAGCGCATCAAGGAGCTGAAGGAGTCGATCGAGGCCCTGGGCGAGGCGATTCTGCAGTCCAACCGGGAGCTGGAGATCGCCACGTCCGAGCGTGAGAGCTGTCAGGCGCGTCTGGAGGAGCTGGAGGCCGCCGCTGCGGAGAAGCGCGATGTGGTGCAGCGCCTCATCCGGGAAGTGGAGGCCGGCGAGGGCGCGGTGCGCGTGATGCGCGAGCGCATGGCCGCCGGAGAGCGTGAGCGCAGTCGACTCATCGCCCAGCGGGACGCCGCCGGTCGGGGCCGCGAGGGCGTGTACGAGCGCATCGGCGCGCTCATGGCCCAGATTGACGAAGAAGAAAAGGCCGTGGCCATCGCCGAGCAGCAGCTCTCCCAAAAGGAGGCGCAGCTTGCCGAAGCGGAGCGCGCCCTTTCCGAGGTGGAAGAAAAGTCCGAGCAGATGAAGCAGCAGATCATCCAGGCGATGAACCGTCTGGGCGATGTGCGCTCCCAGCGCGCGCGCCTCGGCGCGATGAAGAATGCGCTGGAGAGCCAGCTGGAGGGCATGGAGGGCGACCGTGCCCGCGAGGAGCAGGGCGTTGCGTCCCTGAACGAGCAGGTGCGCGAGGCCAAGGAGCGCCTGGAGGCCGAGGAAGCGCGCAAGGCGGAGCTCAAGCAGATGTCGGGCGAGCACAACGTTCGCGTACAGGCCCTCAACGACCGCCTGCAGGCGCTGTCGGCCCAGGTCACGGAGCTGCAAAACCAGCGCCAGAGCGCCGATTCCCGCATGAAGCTGCTGCGCGAGATGCAGCGGGACTACGAGGGCTACAACAACTCCGTCAAGCAGGTGCTTTTGCAGGCCCGGCGCACGCCGAACAGCGGCGTGCACGGCGTGGTTGCCGACCTGATCCACGTTCCGGCGAAGCTGGAGCGCGCCATCGACATGGTTCTGGGCGGAGCGCTGCAGAACGTGGTGGTGGATCGGGACGAGGACGCAAAGCGCATGATCGAATACCTGCGCGCCAACCGCTTCGGTCGCGCCACCTTCCTGCCCATCGCATCGGTGCGCGGGCGTACGCTCACGCCCCAGGAGCGGCAGGTGCTGAGCATGCCGGGCTGCGTGGGCGTGGCCTCGGAGCTGATTTCCTATGACAAGCAGTATCAGGGTGTGATGGACAGCCTGCTGGGCCGCACCGTCATCGCCGAGGATCTGACCAGCGGCATCGCCATCCAGCGCGCGGCCCGCTATCAGCTGCGGCTGGTGACGCTGGAGGGCGACGTGATGCACTCCGGCGGCTCCATGACCGGCGGCAGCGTGCAGTCCCGCATGACCAGCCTGTTGTCCCGAAGCCGCGAGATCGAGGAGACGGAGAAGAAGCTCTCCGCCATCAGCGGCGAGCTGGAGAAGCTGCGCGGGGTCTACCAGCAGCTGGACGAGGAGCGCACCGCTCTCAAGAAGGAGCGCGGAGAGCTGTTCGAGGCGCTGCACCAGCAGGAGGTGCTGGTGGGTCGCGCCGACGCGATGCTGAAGGCCGCGCTGGATGAGCAGAACAACAACAACGCCCGCGTGGAGCGCATGGCGGGGGAGCGAAGCCGCCTGCGCGCTCAGCTGGACGACGTGGTGCAGTCGCTCTCCGCATTGGATGGCCAGCAGGAGAACGCCCAGCAGACCACCGACAGCCGCCAGGAGGAGGTCAAGGTGCTGCAGGAGGAGATCTTCCGCCGCAGAAGCGCAAACGAGGCCCTGCGCGCTGAAGTCACCGATGGCCGCGTGTCCCTGGCGGAGCGCAGGCGCGGTCTGGAGGCCGCACGCGCGGACCGGGACCGCCTGATGCAGCAGAGCGAGGACACCGAGCGCATGCTTACGGAGTCCGAGGAGCAGCTTACAAAGTGCGAGCGCGACCTTGCGGACAGCGCCGCGCAACTGGAGCGCGATGTCGCGGCCCTGGCCGACTGGAAGGCGCAACTGGATGCCGCCCGCGCGGACTTCAACGCCGAGGACGAGCGCCGCACCGGCGCGCAGAAGCAGCTGCAGCAGATCAGTGAGCGCATCGAGGCCATCCGCACGACGCTGGACGACTCAAGCGACCGGCACCATCGCTCCGAATTGCAGCTGGCCCGCGTGGAGGGCGAGTACAAGCAGATTCAGGATCGCATCTGGGAGGACTACGAGCTGACCTACGCCACGGCGGAGCCCTTCCGACAGGCCGACTTCAAGCTCACCGAATCCGAGAAGCGCATCGCCGCCATCCGGCAGCGCATCCGCGCCATGGGCACGGTGAACGTGGCCGCGGTGGACGAATATCGCAAGACCGTGGAGCGCGTGCAGGAGATGAGCGGCCAGCGGGACGACCTCATCAAGGCCCGCACCGATCTGGAGGGCATCATCGCCGATCTGGAGCGGCAGATGGATGTGCAGTTCCGCGAGCAGTTCGCCCGCATCAACCAGAACTTCGGCAGGACGTTTACGCGCCTGTTCGGCGGCGGCACGGCGGAGCTGCGGCTGTCCGATCCCAAGGACGCGCTGAACTGCGGCATCGACGTGGTGGCCCAGCCTCCGGGCAAGAAGCTGCAGATGCTCTCGCTGCTCTCCGGCGGCGAGCGTGCGCTGACGGCCATCGCCATCCTGTTCGCCATCCTCGACCTCAAGCCCACGCCCTTCTGCGTGCTGGACGAGATCGAGGCCGCGCTGGACGACGCGAACATCGACACCTACGCGGACTACCTGAAGTCCTATTCCGAGAACACCCAGTTCATCGTCATCACCCACCGCAAGGGCACCATGGAGCGCTGCGACGCGCTCTACGGCGTGACGATGCAGGAGAAGGGCGTCTCCCGAACCGTATCCGTAAAACTCAACGAAGCGCTGAAGCAGGCGTAAAGCAAAGGAGTGTGCACGATGGGATTCTTTGACAAGATCAAGCAGGGCATGAAGCGCACCCGCGAAATCTTCTCCGGCCGCATGGACGAGCTGGTGGAGAACTACAAGGAGCTGGACGACGACTTTTACGAGGATCTCTCTGACATCCTCATCATGGCGGACGTGGGCATGAAGACCACCGAGCTGGCCGTGGGCCGCCTGAAGGAGAAGTGCAAGAGCGAGAAGATCGGCGATCCCGCCAAGGCCCGCGAGGCCCTGAAGGAGATCCTCACCGACATCCTCCAGGCAGAGCCGATGAAGCTGGAGAGCCCCATGGTGCTGCTGATCATCGGCGTGAACGGCGTGGGCAAGACCACCTCCATCGGCAAGCTGGCCTCCCGCATGAAGGTCATGGGCCGCAGGGTGATCATCTGCGCGGCGGATACCTTCCGCGCGGCGGCGGCGGAGCAGCTCACCGTGTGGGCGGAGCGCGCCGACGTGCCGATCATCAAGCAGAAGGAGGGCGCCGACCCCGCAGCCGTGGTGTTCGACGGCATTCAGGCCGCGAAGGGCCGCCACGCGGACGTGCTGCTGGTGGACACCGCCGGCCGCCTGCACAACAAGGCCCACCTGATGGAGGAATTGAAGAAGATCAGCCGCGTGGTGGAGCGGGAGTACCCCGAGGCCACGGTCAAGGCGCTGCTGGTCATCGACGCCACCACCGGCCAGAACGGTCTGGCGCAGGCGCAGGTGTTTGGCGAGGTGGCCAACCTGGACGGCATCATCCTGACCAAGCTGGATGGCACCGCCAAGGGCGGCATCGCCATCGCCATCCGCAGCGAAATGGGCCTGCCGGTGCGCTACATCGGCCTGGGCGAGCAGCTGGACGACATGCAGCCCTTCGACGCAAAGCAGTTCGTCGATGCGATCTTCTGATCGGATAGGAGGAAAAGCGTGAATCGGAATGCAATTGCAGACGTGGCCGCACATTTTCGCTTTGCGGGCAGCCTGGAGGACGTGCGGGAGCTCACTTCCGGGCTGATCAATAACAGCTACCGGCTCACAAATCGCCTGCCGGACGGCAGTGCGCGGGACTACGTGCTCCAGCAGATCAACACCTATGTGTTCAAAAAGCCGGAGCAGGTGATGTCCAATGTGGAGCGCGTGACCGATCACCTGCGCCGCAAACTTACGGCGGCGGGGGAGGATCCCGCGCGCCGGGCGCTGCGGCTGATCGAGACTGTGGACGGCGGAACAATGTACCGCGACGATGCGGACCGCTGCTGGCGCGCCTACGATTTCATCTGTGATGCGGTTGCTTACGATCGGGCCGGGACGCCGGAGCACTTCCGGGAGGCGGGCGCCGCCTTCGGCGAGTTCCAGCGCATGCTGTTCGATTTTCCCGCAGGGGAGCTCTATGAGACGATCCCCGGCTTTCACAACACCCGGCAGCGCTTCGAGACCTTCCGTCAGGCGGTGGCCATCGATCGCGCCGGCCGCGTGAAGGATCTCGCCCGGGAGATCAGCTTCTTCCTGAACCGGGAGGAGATGCTGTGCAGCATCGTGAAGAAGATCGAACAGGGCGAGCTGCCCCTGCGCGTGACCCACAACGACACCAAGATGAACAACGTCATGCTGGATGCCCAAACCGGCAAGGCGCTGTGCGTGATCGATCTGGACACGGTGATGCCCGGCTCCGCCCTCTACGACTACGGCGACGCCGTGCGCTTCGGCGCGTCCACCGCCGCCGAGGACGAGGAGGACCTGCGCAAAGTATCCCTCGACATGGCGTACTTCCGCGCCTTCACCGACGGCTTCGTCTCCCAGGTGCGGGGCGCGCTGACCGAAGAGGAGATTCGCCTTCTGCCGCTGGGCGTCGAGGTGCTCACGGGCGAACTGGCCATGCGCTTCCTCACCGACTATATTGACGGCGATCTCTACTTCAAGACCTCCCGGCCCGATCACAACCTGATCCGCGCCCGCGCCCAGATGCGCCTGCTGGAGGATGTGGAGGAGAAATACGATGCGCTGTGTGCCTACACGGCGGCACTTGCGGATGCGAAAATTCAAATCTTAACAAAGTCCGGATTTTGATCCGGACTTTTTCTTTTGCAAAAAACTGCCTTCGATATTCAAAAAATATGAATCAGCGGCCGCAAAAACCCGGAATTTCGCGCGGATTATGCAGAAAACATGCAAAATGTAAAATTGGGAGAAATCGAGATTCCATTAATTAATATAAACATAAAATGATAGAATATATAAGTTAACTTTTAAAAACAAAAATTTCTGATATAATCTTTGTGGTGAATGAACATAAATCCTGTAACTGCGGGAAGCAAATATCGGAGGTGTATCGCATGAGCAACAAAGTTACAATCATCGGCGCAGGCAGCGTGGGTTCCACCATCGCCTATACCATGGCGGTGCAGGGGCTCGTTTCGGAGATCGTGATGATCGACGTCAACACCAAGAAGGCACTGGGCGAGGCCATGGACATCCGCCAGGGCACGCCGTTCATGCAGCCCTGCAAGATCTATGCGGGCAGCTATGAGGACGCGGCGGGTTCCGATATCGTCATCGTCACGTCCGGCATCGCCCGCAAGCCCGGCCAGACCCGGCTGGAGCTGTGCCAGATCAACGTCAACATCCTCAAGTCCATCACGCCCCAGATCGTGAAGTACGCGCCGGATGCGCTGTACGTGTTCGTCAGCAACCCTGTGGACGTGCTGACCTACGCCTTCAACCGCATCTCCGGCATCCCGGAGAACCGCATCATCGGCTCGGGCACGCTGCTGGACAGCGCACGCCTGCGCACCCGCATCGCCGAGTGCCTCTCCATCAGCCACAAGGACGTGCATGCCTTCGTGCTGGGCGAGCACGGCGACAGCTCCTTCGTGCCGTGGAATTCCGTGCGCATCTCCTCCGTGAGCCTGGCGGATTACCGCAATCATCTGAACTACCGCGAGGACTTCGCCGCGGAGCTGAACCTGGATGAGATCGAGAACTACATCCGCACTTCCGGCGGCAAGATCATCCAGCGCAAGGGCGCGACCTTCTATGCCATCGCCGTGTCCGTGTGCGACATCGTCAAGACCCTGCTCAACGGCAGCGACTCCGTGCTCTGCGTCTCCAGCATGATGCACGGCGAATTCGGCATCGAGGACGTGTGCCTGAGCATTCCCACCATCGTCAACGGCCAGGGCATCAAGGGCACGCTGCTGCCGGAGCTCACGCCGGACGAGGTTGCCCAGCTGCAGCACAGTGCAGAGGTGCTCAAGGGCGTCATTTCCCAGATCGATTTCAGCCAGAACTGAGCGCATGATGCGAGATTGACGACGACGGTTTGAGGAGCGAATAGAATGATTTACAGCTATTATCCCGGTTGCACGCTGAGCACCAAGGCGAAGGAGCTGGACAAGTGCGGTCGGCTCGCCGCACAGGCGCTGGGCGTTGAACTGGAAGAAATTGAGAACTGGCAGTGCTGCGGCGCGGTCTATCCCCAGGCCGAGGACGAGATCGCGACCAAGCTGTCGGCAGTGCGCGCGCTGAACGCGGCGAAGGAGAAGAACCAGCCGCTGCTCACGCTCTGCTCCGCCTGCCATCACGTGATCAAGCGCGTAAACGACGACATGGCGAACAACGAGTACATCCGCACCCGCGCGAACAACTACCTGAAGCTGGACGAGCCTTATGCGGGCGAGACCAATGTGGTGCACTATCTGGAGATGCTGCGCGACGAGGTGGGCTTTGACAAGATCAAGGCCGCGGTGAAGAAGCCGCTCAAGGGCGTGAAGATCGCCGCCTACTACGGCTGCCTGCTGCTGCGTCCCAGCGGCGTGATGGCCTTCGACGATCCGGAGAACCCGCAGATCATCGAGGACTTCATCCGCGCCATCGGCGCAACGCCGGTGATCTACAGCCAGCGCAACGAGTGCTGCGGCGGCTACATGGCCATGGAGGACGAGGGCTATGCCCGCAGGCGCGTGGAGCGCATCCTTGCGTCTGCCAAGGAGGCCGGCGCCGACGAGATCATCACCGCATGCCCGCTGTGCATGTACAATCTGGCGCACAACGCCGGGGATACGAAGGTACCGGTGAAGTACTTCACCGAGCTTCTGTATCGGGCGCTGGGGCTTGGAGAGGAGGCGTAATGAATGGAAGATAAGTACCTTTCCGAACAGATTCTGCGCATGAGCGGCGTCAATCCGAAGAAGTGCATGAAGTGCGGCAAGTGCTCCGCCACCTGCCCGGCCTACGACGAGATGGAGTACCATCCCCATCAGTTCGTCACCATGGTGCAAAAAGGGCGGATCGAGGAGCTGATGAACTCCAAGTCCATCTACATGTGCCTGAGCTGCTTTGCGTGCCTGGAGCGCTGCCCGCGCAACGTGGAACCGGCGAAGCTGATCGAGGCCGTGCGCCTGGCGGTGGTTCGCCAGCAGGGCATGAGCCACATGAAGCCGGACGACGTGCCCGCGCTCTTGAACAGCGACCTTCCGCAGCAGGCCATCGTCACGGCCATGCGCAAGTACAACAAGTGATAGGAGACAACGATCATGCATAAGATTGGCGTATTTGTATGCTGGTGCGGAAGCAACATCGCCGCGACCGTGGACGTCAAGCGCGTCGCGGAGGCGGTGAAGTCGGAACCTGGCGTTGTCTTCAGCACGGATTATCAGTACATGTGCTCCGAGAACGGTCAGGCCACGATTCGCAATGCCATCAAGGAGTACAAGCTCGACGGCATCGTGGTCTGCTCCTGCTCGCCGCGCATGCACGAGGCCACCTTCCGCAAGACGGCCATGACCGCGGGCCTCAATCCGTACATGGTCGAGATTGCCAACATCCGCGAGCAGTGCTCCTGGATTCACAAGGACATGCCCGAGGGCACCGAGAAGGCCATCATCCTGGCCCGGGCCGCCATCGCCAAGGTGC
This sequence comes from Clostridiales bacterium, assembly GCA_004557125.1. Taxonomy (GTDB): domain Bacteria; phylum Bacillota; class Clostridia; order Christensenellales; family Aristaeellaceae; genus SFTH01. The sequence continues at coordinate 13,365 of SFET01000033.1, forward strand.
AGCGCAACGCGCCCCTGGTTGCGGGCAGCAGCCCGGTTACCAAGCGTGCGCTGGTCATCGGCGGCGGCATCGCCGGCATTCAGACGGCGCTGGACGTGGCTGAGGCGGGCTATGAGGTGGATATTGTAGAAAAGTCGCCCACCATCGGCGGACGCATGGCCCAGCTGGACAAGACCTTCCCCACGCTGGACTGCGCGGCCTGCATCCTGACCCCCAAGATGGTGGATGCGTCCCAGAACGAAAAGATCAACCTGATCACCTACGCCGAGCTGGAGAGCGTGAGCGGCTTCGTGGGCAACTTCACCGCGAAGATCCGCAAGAAGGCGCGCTATGTGGACGAGGACAAGTGCACGGGCTGCGGCGTGTGCACCGAGAAGTGCCCCTCCCGCAAGGGCCTCAACGAGTTCAACATGGGCCTGAACACCCGCGGCGCGGTGTACATTCCCTTCGCTCAGGCGATCCCGAACGTGGCCGTGATCGACAAGAGCCAGTGCCTGCACTTCAGGACCGGCAAGTGCGGCCTGTGCGAGAAGAACTGCTCCGCCGGGGCCATCAAGTTCGACCAGACCGAGGAGATCCTGGAGCGTCAGTACGGCGCGATCATCGTGGCCACCGGCTTCAAGCCCATCGACGCTTCCGCCTTCGACGAGTACGCCTACTGCCAGTCGAAGGACGTGGTGACGAGCCTGGAGTTCGAGCGACTGATGAACGCCGCAGGACCCAGCAAGGGAACACTGGTGTGCCCCAGCGACGGCCGCCATCCCAAGGAGATCGTGTTCGTGCAGTGCGTGGGTTCCCGCTGCAGCTCCGACGCCAGCAAGGGCAAGGAGTACTGCTCCAAGATCTGCTGCATGTACACCGCCAAGCACGCCATGCTGGTGCGCGAGAAGTATCCGGACGTGAAGGTGCACGTGTTCTACATCGACGTGCGCACCCCGGGCAAGAACTTCGATGAATTCTACCGCCGCGCTGTGGAGCAGTACGACGTGGACTACATCAAGGGCCAGGTGGGCAAGGTGAGCGTCGAAAACGGCCGCCTCCACGTGCAGGGCAGCAATCTGATCGACAACGAGCAGGTGCACATCGACTGCGACATGGTGGTGCTGGCCACCGCCATCGAGCCCGATCCCACCGCCCGCGCCATCGGCACCATGCTGACCGCCAGCATGGACACCAACGACTTCTTCACCGAGGCCCATCCCAAGCTGCGCCCGGTGGAAAGCCCCACCGCCGGCGTGTTCCTCTCCGGCGTGTGCCAGGGCCCCAAGGACATCCCCGAGACCGTTGCCCAGGCCAGCGCCGCCGCAGCGAAGGTCATCGGCCTGCTCTCCAAGGACAGCCTGACTTGCAATCCGTGCGTGGCGCACTCCGATCCGCTGCTGTGCAACGGCTGCTCCCAGTGCGAGAACGTCTGTCCCTACGGCGCCATCAGTTACGAGGACAGGGAAGTTCGCGGACCGGAGTTCCGCGGCGTGAAGCGCGTGGCCGTGGTCAACGAGGCCGTGTGCCAGGGCTGCGGCGCGTGCACCGTCACCTGCCCGTCCACCGCGATGGATTTGAAGGGCTTCTCCAACGAACAGATCATGTCGGAGGTGGATGCGATATGCCGGTAAAGAATGAGAATTGGACGCCCACGATCGTTGCCTTCTGCTGCAACTGGTGCTCCTACGCGGGTGCGGACCTGGCCGGCTCCAGCCGCCTGAGCTATCCGGCGAACGTGAAGATCATCCGCATTCCCTGCTCTTGCCGCCTGAATCCGCTGTTTGTGCTGCGCGCCTTCCAGCGGGGCGCGGACGGCGTGATCCTCTGCGGCTGCCATCCGGGCGACTGCCACTACACCACCGGCAACTACTACGCCCGCCGCCGCATGACGCTGCTGTTCTCCATGCTGGACTACCTGGGCATCGACCGCCGCCGCACCCGCGTGGAGTGGGTGTCCGCCGCGGAGGGTGCGAAGTTCTCCGCAACCATGAACGACTTCGCCAAGACCATCACGGAGCTGGGCGAAAACAAGAAACTGGGGGATCTCAGATGCAAAGAATGATGATTGACAGGGCGAAGGAACTCCTCGCCAGCGGTCAGGTCAACCGCGTCCTCGGCTGGGAGCAGGGCGAGCATTCCTGGGATCGCACGCCCGCGTTCTTTGACGGGGGGAACATCGAAAACCTCAAGTACGACGGCTTCTGTGGGCCGAACGTGAGCAAATATCTGGTGGGCGAGGCCGCCAAGGACGGCGTGGTGCTGGCCTTCCTCAAGCCCTGCGACAGCTGGAGCTTCAACCAGCTGGCCACCGAGCACCGCATCAACACCGAAAAGGTCTACGCAATCGGCGTGGGCTGTAAGGGCAAGATCGACGTGGAGAAGGTTCGTGCCAAGGGAATCAAGGGCATCCTGGACATCGAGGAGGACGGCGATACCCTGAAGGTACACACCCTCTACGGCGACACCACCGTCGAGAGGAAGGAAGTCCTGCTGGACAAGTGCCTCTCCTGCAAGGGCAAGGAGCACAAGGCCGGACAGGAATTCATCGGTCAGTCCGAGGAGACCAGCGTGGGCGACAAGTTTGAGCTGGTTGCCAAGCTCGAGGCCATGACCCCGGACGAGCGCTTCGCCTTCTGGAGGAGCGAGCTTTCCAAGTGCATCCGCTGCAACGCCTGCCGCAACGTCTGCCCGGCGTGCAGCTGCATCAAGTGCGTGTTCGACAATCCCCACACCGGCGTTCAGAACAAGGCCGCTGCGGACGACTTCGAGGAGAACCTCTTCCACATCATCCGCGCCTTCCACGTGGCCGGACGCTGCACCGACTGCGGCGAGTGCAGCCGCGTGTGCCCCCAGGGCATTCCGCTGCACCTGCTGAACCGCAAGTTCATCAAGGACATCGACGAGCTCTACGGAGAGTACCGCGCGGGCGCGGAGATCGGCCAGCGCCATCCGCTGGAGAACTTTGAGAAGGGCGACTGTGAGCCCAGCATCGTGCACGAGAGGGGAGGGAGCGCCCAATGAAGAAGATCGCAATGGCATCCCTGAACGCTCTGTTTGCGAAGATTGCAGCGGACAAGAAGCTCTACCTGCCCATCGAAAAGGCGGGCAAGGTGGACTTCTACGAGTGGAGCGAGGGCGAAAATGTGCGCCTGGACGCGCTCAAGACCGTGAAGTCCGCCAAGGACGTGTTCTTCCCGCAGGTGGAGAACCTGCTGAAGTTCCGCGTGGAGGGCAAGTCCATCGAGATCAACCAGGCCCCGCTGTGCGAGGAGGACTTCGTGATCTTCGGCGTGCGCGGCTGCGACGCGAAGAGCTTCGAGATTCTGGATCGCGTGTTCCTGGTGGATCCCCGCGACGAATTCTACGCCTCCCGCCGCGCGCACGGCATCGTGGTCACGCTGGCCTGCGGCGAGCCCGAGGAGAGCTGCTTCTGCACAAACTTCGGCGTGAATCCCGCCGCTCCCGGCGGGGACGTGACCGCCTGGATCGTGGGCGAGGAAATGTTCCTCCAGGCCAATACCGAGAAGGGCGAGAAGCTGATCGCGGAGCTGGATGAGGCCGATGCAAAGGCGGCCAAGGACGAGCAGGCACGCATCTCCGAAATCGCCCAAAAGCTGCCGCTGAACGGCCTCAATCTGGAGGGCTTCGACGGCGAGCACCTGATGGAGAAGTTCAACGATCCCAAGTGGGAGAGCCTGTCCCGGGCGTGCCTGGGCTGCGGCACCTGCACCTTCGTGTGCCCCACCTGCCAGTGCTACGACATCCGCGACTTCGACAACGGCAAGTCTGTCACCCGCTACCGCTGCTGGGACAGCTGCATGTACTCCGATTTCACGCTGATGGCTGCCGAGAACAGCCGTCACACCCAGCTGCAGCGCTACCGCCAGCGCTTCATGCACAAGCTGGTGTACTTCCCGGCGAACAACGAGGGCGTTTACTCCTGCGTGGGCTGCGGCCGCTGCGTGGAGAAGTGCCCGCAGGGACTCAACATCGTGCGGGTCATCAAGGCACTGGGGGTGAATGAGAAATGACGAACAACCTGATTCCGATGCTGGGCGTCGTCACCGACATCCGCATCGACACCCCGGACATCAAGACCTTCCGCGTGGAGAAGATCGGCGGCGGCAAGTGCTTCGAGCACCAGCCCGGCCAGTGCGCCATGCTGTCCATCCCCGGCGTGGGCGAGGCCATGTTCTCCATCACCTCGTCTCCCACGCTGAAGGAGTACCAGGAGTTTTCCATTAAAAAGTGCGGCTGCCTCACCAGCTGGCTGCACCTGATGGACGTGGGTCAACAGATCACCATCCGCGGCCCCTACGGCAACCCCTTCCCGGTGGACACCGAGCTGAAGGGCAAGGATCTGCTGTTCATCGCCGGCGGCGTGGGCCTGGCCCCGCTGCACTCGGTCATCAACTACTGCCTGGCCAAGCGCGAGAACTACGGCAAGATCGACGTGGTCTACGGCTCCCGCTCCAAGGACGACCTGCTGGACCTTCATGAGATTCAGACCGAGTGGATGAAGCCGGAGAACGACCTGAGCGTGCACCTGACCATCGACCGCGCCCAGGAGGGCTGGGACGGCCACGTGGCCTTCGTGCCCACCTACGTCAAGGAGCTGGGCTTTGATCCCAACAAGACGGTGCTGGTCTGCGGCCCGCCGATCATGATTAAGTTCGTGCTCCAGGCGCTGGAGGAGCTGGGCTTCAAGCGCAACCAGATCTACACCACCATGGAGCTGCGCATGAAGTGTGGCATCGGCAAGTGCGGAAGGTGCAACATCGGCGACAAGTACGTCTGCAAGGACGGCCCGGTGTTCCGCTTCGACCAGCTGGGCGAGCTGCCCAACGAGTATTGATTCGGAGGCGATCACAATGGCAGAATTGGTCAATGTTTTTCTGTACGGCAAGAAATATGAGGTTCCCTCCGATCTGACGATCATGGAGGCGATGGAATACGCCGGCTACAAGCTGGTGCGCGGCTGCGGTTGCCGCAACGGCTTCTGCGGCGCGTGCGCCACAGTGTACCGCATCAAGGGCGATCGCGAGCTCAAGGCCTGCCTGGCCTGCTCCACCCAGGTGCAGGACAACATGTACGTGGCGACGCTGCCCTTCTTCCCGCTCATCAAGGAGGGCTACGACATCGAGAAGGTTCCCACGGATGAGTCCATCATGATGCAGCTCTATCCGGAGATTTACGCCTGCGTGGGCTGCAACGCCTGCACCAACGCCTGCTCCCAGGGCCTGAACGTGATGCAGTACATCGCTTACGCCCAGCGCGGCGATTACAAGAAGTGCGCGGAGCTGTCCTTCGACTGCGTGATGTGCGGCATCTGCTCCTCCCGCTGCCCGGCGGGCATCTCCCATCCCCAGGTGGCCATGCTGGCCCGTCGCATCAATGGCAAGTACATCGCGCCGGAGTCCAAGCACCTCACCGAGCGGGTGAAGGAGATTCAGGACGGCCTGTGCGCCGAGGCGCTGGAGGCCATCATGGCCAAGCCCGTCGAGGAGCTCAAGGAGCTCTACAACCACCGCGACATCGAGAAGTGAGGAGGGCGGCAGTATGATTTTCACCGAGGAAATGCTTGCATCCATGAAAAAGGTTGAGGCTGCCCGCGAAGCAAACATCGCGCTGGAGCCCCGCCGCATGACCGCCGAGGAGAAGGAAAAGCTGCTGGCGGACTATCATCCGGACTACAAGGACGACGGCTTCACCACCATCCGCATCGGCGGCAACAAGGGCCAGAAGTGCCCGGTCGAGCTCAACGAGATGCTGGAGGGCCGCAGCCGCGTGCTGGACATGAAGGTGGACCTGGACAAGGTTGATTACGACGTGGACGTGCTGGTCATCGGCGGCGGCGGCGCGGGTTCCTCCGCGGCCATCGAGGCCCATGCGGCCGGTGCGAACGTGATGATCGTCACCAAGCTGCGCATCGGCGACGCCAACACCATGATGGCGGAAGGCGGCATTCAGGCCGCCGACAAGCCCGGCGACTCCCCGGCCCAGCACTATCTGGACGTGATGGGCGGCGGACACTACTGCAACCGCCCCGAGCTGGTCAAGAAGCTGGTCAGCGACGGCCCCGAGGCCATTCAGTGGCTGAACAAGCTCGGCGTGGAGTTTGACAAGGCCGAGGACGGCACCATGATCACCACCCACGGCGGCGGCACCAGCCGCAAGCGCATGCACGCGGCGGCGGACTACTCCGGCGCGGAGATCATGCGCACCCTGCGCGACGAGGTGCTCAACCGGGGCATCCCGGTGGTGGACTTCACGGCGGCCATCGAGCTGATTCTGGACGAGAACGGTCGTGCCGCAGGTGCGGTGCTGCTGAACATGGAGACGAACGAGGTGCGCGTGGCGCGCGCGAAGTGCGTGATCCTGGCCACCGGCGGCGCGGGCCGCATGCACTACCAGGGCTTCCCGACCTCCAACCACTACGGTGCGACGGCGGACGGCCTGGTGCTGGCCTATCGCGCGGGCGCAAAGCTGCTGTATCAGGACACCCTGCAGTACCATCCCACCGGCGTGGCCTTCCCGAAGCAGATCTACGGCGCGCTGGTCACGGAAAAGGTGCGCTCCATGGGCGCGAAGCTGGTCAACAGCGAGGGCGAGGTCTACGTGCATCCGCTGGAGACCCGCGACGTGAACGCCGCCGCGCTGATCCGCGAGTGCTCCACCAACGGCAAGGGCGTTCCGACCCCGGACGGCGGCAAGGCCGTGTGGCTGGACACCCCCATGATCGACATGATTCACGGCGAGGGCACGCTGGAGAAGCGCCTGCCGGCCATGCTGCGCATGTATCTGAAGTTCGGCATCGACATGCGCAAGACCCCGATCCTGGTGTATCCCACGCTGCACTATCAGAACGGCGGCATCGAGATCACCGTGGACGGCCAGAGCGGCGTGGAGAACCTCTTCGTCGCGGGCGAGGCTGTCGGCGGTATCCACGGCCGCAACCGCCTGATGGGCAACAGCCTGCTGGACATCATCGTGTTCGGCCGCAACGCCGGCCAGCAGGCCGCCAAGAAGGCCAGGGGCGTGACCGTGGGCAAGCTGAGCCTGGAGCATGTGAACAAGTACGAGGCGGAGCTGGAGGCACTGGGTGTGAAGGATCAGGCCGCGTCTCCCAAGCTGCTGCCTGACTACACCCGCAAGTTCTGATCCGGTCAAGTTTGCGGCCAAATGATACAATTTTTTGCCGCCGTGCAGGAAAGTGGCTGTGCGGCGGCGAATCACCAACGTAATAGGAGGGGCAAATCCTATGAATTCACTGCTGGCTGTGTTCCTGATCGCTTCCCTTGGTTATTTTGTCGGAGGAATCCGCATTAAAGGCATTGAACTGGGCACGGCCGGCGTGCTGCTGGTAGCGCTGGTGTTCGGCCACTTCGGCGTGGAGATTCCGTCCATCATTCGCAACTTTGGTCTCGCGACGTTTGTCTGTTCGGTGGGCTTCATCGCCGGTCCGAAGTTCTTCCGCGACTTCAAGACCAATGCCGCCAGCTACATCCTGCTGGGCTTTCTCATCATCCTGTCCGGCGGCATCTGCGCGGTGCTCATCTCGCTGATCGGCGGCATCCGTCCGGAGCTGTCCGTGGGCCTGCTCACCGGCGCGCTCACCAGCACGCCCGGCCTGGCTGCTGCGCAGGAGGCGGCGGGGGAGCTTGCGGACCTTGCGACCACCGGCTACGCCATCGCCTATCCCTTCGGCGTGATCGGCGTGGTGCTGTTTGTGCAGCTCGTGCCGCGCATTCTGAAGGTGGACATGGCGGAGGAGCGCGCGCACTTCGAGGCTGCCCACACCGCCAAGATCAAGCGCTACGACGGCTGGCTGTTCAAGTTTGATCAGGCGGGCTTCTTCGCCTTCATGGTCGCCGTGGTGTTGGGCATCCTGCTGGGCAATGTGCACGTTCCGCTGCCCGGTGGTGCAACGTTCTCGCTGGGAACCACCGGCGGTCCGCTGATCATGGGCCTGCTGTTCGGCCACTTCGCCCACGTGGGCCATCTGGACCTGACGGTGCCGGTGGACGAGCTCAAGACCTTCCGCGAGCTGGGCCTGATGCTGTTTTTGATCGGCGCGGGCGTCAGCGGCGGCGCGGGCTTTGTGGAGACGCTGCGGCGCGAGGGCTTTATTCTCTTCCTGTACGGCGCCATCATGACCCTGGTACCGATGTTTGTGGGCTTCTTTGTGGCCAAGTATGTGCTGAAGCTGCGGCTGCTGAACAACCTCGGCTCCATCACCGGCGGCATGACGTCCACGCCGGCGCTGGGCACGCTGATCAGCGTGGCACAGACGGACGACGTGGCTTCCGCCTACGCGGCGACCTATCCGATCGCGCTGGTGGCTGTCGTGCTCTGTTCGCAGTTTATTGTAATCCTGTTTGGATGATCCGGAGGGGATTTGCCGGTAAGTCCTGACTGAATAGGGAGGTACGGATATGAAGATTCAGATTTGTGTTGGCAGCACCTGCCATCTGTGTGGTTCGAAAAAGGTTGTGACGCGCTTCCAGGAGCTGGTGGCCGAGAACAATCTGCAGGCGGAAGTCGAGCTGTCCGGCAAGTTTTGCATGGGCAAGTGCGGCGAGGGCGTGAGCGTCATGATCGGCGACACCGTGTACTCCGTCAAGCCGGAGGAAGTGGACGAGTTCTTCAAAAACGAGGTTCTCGCGAAGCTGTAAATCTACCTTGCGGGCCGGCAGCTCCTGATTGGGGCTGCCGGTCTGTGCAATTCGCGCTGTATGCGCTTACGGGAGGTAAACATGAACCAGATCATCCGGCTCAGCAATGTGGAGTGCAAGGACTGCTACAAGTGCATCCGCAATTGCCCGGTGAAGGCCATACGGTACAGCGACGGCCACGCGGCGATCATCCAGTCGGAGTGCATCCTCTGCGGCGAGTGCGTGGTCACCTGTCCCCAGCGTGGCGACTTCGTCGCCAGCCAGATTGATGAGATTCGCAAAGTGATCCGTAGCGGCCGCAGGGTGGTGGCCAGCGTCGCGCCCTCCTTCATTTCCGATCTGCCCGTGGGCTCCATCGAGGGTATGAAGGCGACGCTCCAGAAGCTGGGCTTTTACGACGCGCAGGAAACCTCGCTGGGCGCGGAGATCGTTTCCAGGGAGTACGAGCGGATCATGCAGGAAAACGAAATGGATCTGCTGATCTCCAGCTGCTGCACCTCCGTTGTGATGCTGATCCAGCGCTACTACCCCGACGTGCTGCCCTATCTGGCGCCGGTGAAGAGCCCCATGCAGTTGCACTGCGAGATGCTCAAGAAGCAGTACCCCGACGCCTACACCGTGTTCATCGGCCCCTGCTACGCCAAGAAGGGGGAGGCGGAGCACAGCGAAGGGGTGAATATGGGCATCACCTTCTACGAGCTGCGGGAGTGGATGCGCTCCGCCGGCGTGGAGCCGGTGTACATCGAAAACACCGATACCGGCAAGCGCGCGCGCCGCTATCCGCGCCAGGACGGCCTGGTGAAGTCCATGACGCCGGTGAAGGGCTGGAACCGTGTGGCCATCGACGGCGTGAACGATTGCATCGCCGCCCTCAGTGAGATCCGCCACGGCGGCGTGCAGAAGACCTTCCTGGAGATGACCGCCTGCGAGGGCAGCTGCGTCAACGGCCCCGCCATCCGCAAGAACCGCTATGAGAACCGCATTCGCGGCACCGTGGCCGTGAACGAATACTCCGGAAACGACGACTTCGGCGTGACCACCGACATACCGCTGCGCATCTATCACGATCCTGAGCCGGTAATGCGCCGCATGCCCAGTGAGGATGAGATTCAGACGGTGCTGAAGAAGCTGGGTAAGGACACCCGCAAGACGGCGCTGAACTGCGGCTGCTGCGGCTACGCCACGTGCAGAAAGATGGCCATCGCCATCTGCCGCGACATGGCACAGCTGGACATGTGCCTGCCCTACGTGCGCGAGAAGGCGGAGTTTCATTCGCGGGAGATCATCGACAGCACGCTGGAAGCTGCGGATCAGCTGATCGACAAGCAGATGCGCGTGGTGCAGAACATCGCCTCGATTCTTGGCGAGAGCACGGCGGAGACCAAGGTGATGCTGACCAAGCTGAAGGAGGCGGTGCAGAGCGATGCGTGAACTCTTCACCGATACCGGCTCCATGAGCCTGACCAAGTACGGCGAGCAGCTGTGTGGCGACCACATCGAATTCCGTCTGGACGATCACGTGTCCATCTGCGTGCTGGCAGACGGCCTGGGCAGCGGCGTCAAGGCGAACATCCTGGCCACGCTCACGTCCCAGATTCTGGCCACGATGAGCGTGGGCGGCATGTCCATCGAGGACTGCGTGGACACCATCGTGCGCACCCTGCCCACCTGCAGCGTGCGCCACGTGAATTACTCCACCTTCACCATCGTGAAGATCCGGGATCAGAAGTACGTGGAACTGACCCGCTTCGACAATCCCCACACCGTGGTGCTGCGCAACGGCAGAAACTTTGAATTCAAGTATTATTCCCGCATGATCGAGGACAAGCGCATCTACTTTTCCAGCTTCGAGGCGCAGGAGAACGATGTGATCGTCGTCATGAGCGACGGCGCAATCTTCGCCGGCCTGGGCGGCCAGTATCCCTTCGGCTGGGGGCGCGACAAGATCATCGAATACCTGGAGGAGCACTACGCGCCGGACATGACCGCCAAGGGTGTGGCTACGCTGCTGGCCCGGGAATGCAACCGCCTCTACGGCGAGCGGCCCGGCGACGACACCTCTTTTGCGGTGATGCGCGTGTGCGCCCGGGAGACGGTGAATCTGATGATCGGGCCACCCTCGGCCATGAACCTGGACGAGACCATGGTGGGGCAGTTCTTCGCCTCTGAGGGCATGCACATCGTCTGCGGCGGCTCCACGAACCGCATCGCGGCGCGCTATCTGGGCAAGGAGGTGCACACGAGCCTCAACTACGGCGACAGCGATTTGCCGCCGCTGTACTCGCTGGAGGGCGTGGATCTGGCCACCGAGGGCGTGGTGACGATCTCCAAGGTGCTGGAGTATGCCCAGGAGTATCTGGAGGGCACGCAGCTGAACCCGGTGTGGAAGCTCAACAATGACGGCGCTTCCTGCATCGCCCACGCGCTGTTTGAGTTTGCAACGGACGTCCACTTCTTCGTGGGCTGTGCCATCAATCCTGCGCATCAGAATCCCAACCTGCCCATCGCCTTCGGTGCAAAGTTCCAGCTGATCGACCAGCTGAGCAAATGCCTGGAAAAGATGGGAAAGAAGGTCACAGTGCGCTTCTTCTGAAATGACATTCCGGGCCGCACTCAGGCAGCCCGGAAAAAAATCCTAAAAAATGCGCAAATAGGTATTGACAAATCTGGGGTTTTGTTGTATTATATACGAGTCGTCGCGAGTGCACGATGTGGGGGAGCATAGCTCAGCTGGGAGAGCATCTGCCTTACAAGCAGAGGGTCACAGGTTCGAGCCCTGTTGTTCCCACCAAACTGTGGTGCGGTAGTTCAGTTGGTTAGAATGCCAGCCTGTCACGCTGGAGGTCGAGGGTTCGAGCCCCTTCCGCATCGCCATTTGCCTTGGTAGCTCAGTAGTAGTAGCTCAGTTGGTAGAGCGCCACCTTGCCAAGGTGGAGGTCGCGAGTCCGAGTCTCGTCTACCGCTCCATTTCTTTGGTGCCATAGCCAAGTGGTAAGGCAAAGGTCTGCAAAACCTTCATTCCCCGGTCCGAATCCGGGTGGCACCTCCAAAAAAACGGCAACCTGTGTATGCGGGTTGCTGTTTTCTTGTGCACTACGACGATGGGATTTACATTGCTTAATAATTGTGTCTGCATGTTCATGCGCATATTCTGTATGCTGCGTGAACCAAGAGGAGAAAACAGAGGGGATTAAAAATTTAACAATTGTCAGATGCTGAAATCTTACACACCGCGAGGGAAAATTGGAGATAATCAAAAAATTAACATTTGCCAGAATCAAGAGAAAAATGCTGCCTTCAAAGGGAAGAAGGCAGCATTTTTATGATCGGGTATTTTTTGATTCAGCTGACAGCGTTCATCATGTCGTCGAACCCATCGCCGTAGAGATGAATGTAGCTTTCCTTGGACGAGGTATGGCAGGATCTGTAATCAGAAACATGATCTATGATTTATACCTTTTAGACGAAAAAATCAGAGATGAAATCCCATTGTGAATTCCACGCATTGGCGATTAGATGCTCTGTGTCATCTCCAATAATATGAAGTTGCGAAGCGATTGTTGAGGAACATATCTTGTTGCACCACAGTCGCACAGGCATTCCCAAAGCAGGTGTCGGTGTCGATCTCTGCCAGCAAAACGGATGACAGTCATGCGACCATATCGACGTCCAGACTAATCAACCTTGGGGGTTTAACATTGTTCGGGCGATTCTACTACGACACAGCTTTTCATATCGATATCAACCTTTCCTGAGAGTGGACGATTTCCTGCCCGAGGGGACAGGAATCGCGGGTCGAGCAGATGAATCGGCAGAAGTAGTCCGAGGGGAACGCGTGCCAGTCCTGGTCAGCCCTGATGATTGCAATGGTGCGCTCAATCCAGTCCATTGTTTCGTTATAGCGTGCCATGGAGAAGGGTTCATCCACGAATTTGCCATAGCGGAACATGTTGAAGCGCAGCATGGCAGGAAACGCACCAAAGCGCTCCTTCACATAGGCTGCATAGGTGTAGAGCTGGCGGGTGTTCTCAAACAGCTTCTTCTTCAGCGACTGCATGGACTTGGATTTGTGGTCGATGACGGTGATCAGGCCGGTGTTCCTGTCGCGCAGGATCAGGTCGGCAATGCCGACGAACCGATTGCCGCGGATGTCCAGCTCAAACCTGTCCTCGACGGAGAGTACGTCGTAGTTGTCTCCAAATCCATCGAAGGACTTGAAATACTGAAGCCCCTCATCGTAATACTTGCCTGGCAGTCCGCGGGGAAACGGCGGGAAGTATTCCTTGACGGCTTCATCGTACTCTGCAGTATAGACTTCGGCCAGCTCAAAGGACATGAGCTCGCCCCTGGCCCAGCGCTCCAGAACGCTGTGGCAATGGGTGCCGTAGGAGGCGTAGGCATTCTGGATCTGCGGCAGCTTATCGATGTACTGCAGCTTGAAGGCCTGCGGGCATTGATCGTAGAGTGCCTACTTGCTGAACGACCATTTCATATTGTCAGGAATGGGGTGCATGGCGCTGCTCCTTTGAATCCCGCTCATCGTTCGCTTGTTTTTCTGTCTCCAGCTCCTGCAGACGCAATTCCAGATCAGCCGCCAGAACCTCGCGCAGAGATTCCGGATAGGATGGGAACATGCTGTTGATGAAGCGATGTTCATAGCCCTCAAATACAATGCCACCATGATCTGATTGATGTTGCTCCATTTCTTCGAGATGTGCTGCACATTGCAGAATGCCGAAGCAGCTTTCACGAACGGCTGCGGCGCAGCCCGAATTCATGGTTTTGCCCTTCATTTCGCAATCGGCGAGATGTGCGGGATATCTGTTCAGCCGGCTGCTTCCCGTACGTTTCAGATAGTCGAGCGCGCGTGCGATGATATCACGAGACTGCATGATGCGATGATATGACATTGCCGAGATCGGCGCAAAGCTGGCGGACAACTACGTTCGCCAGATCATGGAGGACGGCTTCTTCCATGCGGATCCGCATCCAGGAAACCTTCGCGTGCGGGACGGCAAGATCGTCTGGCTGGATATGGGCATGATGGGCAGTCTGTCGGAACGGGAGCGCGATCTGATTGGCAAGGTGATCATCGGAATCGCCCGGGGCGACATTAACGCCTGCCGGGATGCAGTGCTTGGACTGGGGAAATTCAGCGGCAAGGCAGATAAGAGAAAGCTGTACCGGGACATTGAGGATCTGCTGGACAAGTATGGAACGGCCGATCTGGGCAGTATGGATCCCGCCCAAGTATTTGACGATTTGACCGGAGTCATGAAGGCAAACCACATCTCCATGCCCAGCAGCCTCACCATGCTGGCGCGAGGTTTGGCGACCATAGAAGGACTCGTCGTTCGGCTCAATCCGGATCTGAATGTGATGAATGTCGTCACTTCCCGCATCGGCGGCAATCTGCTCCGAAACATCGATTGGAGAACCGAACTGGCACAGGATGCGCGCGCGCTGTACGATAGCGCTCATAAGTCGCTGGAGATTCCTGCGCTGATGGCAGATGTCATGCGCACTGGCCTCAAGGGCGAGGCCAACCTGGGCATCGAGCACCACATCGGAACGGATATGGCACAGTTCGTGCGCGAAATCGCACGCAAGCTGTGCATGGCAATCATCTGCGCAGCACTCCTCGTCTGTGGGGGAATTATCCACAGTGCAGAACCCCTGGTAGGCGGCATCTCCTGGTATAGCCTGATTTGCTTTTTATTGTCCGCCGCGTTGTCGGCCTGGGAATTCTGGTGGAAAGGCCGCAATCAGGAATGAAGCGCGGATTCTTATTTTGAATCGTATTGGAAGCCTGTGTCGCAGAGGTCTGAGACACAGGCTTTTTTGCCATCAGCTCTTGTCTTGCCGGAGAAATTTTGATATAATCTTGATAGAATTGAATCGGGAGAGGTGCAAACGATGGCGAGCCGCACGCGCAATGCAATCATGGACTCCTGTGTCCAGTTGTTGGAAGAACGTCCCATCAGCAAGATCTCCGTGAAGGATGTCGTCGAGGAATGCGGCATCAATCGTAATACGTTCTACTATCACTTTCAGGATCTCCCCACCCTGATCGAGACGATCGTTCAGGAGGAAGCGGATCAGCTGATTCAGAAGTACGCGACGGTTTCGTCCCTGAAGGAATGTCTCGAAATCGCCGTTGAGTTCACGCTGAAGTATCGCAGCGCGGCGATGAACATCTACAACTCCGGCAATCGGGACATCTTTGAACGCTGCCTGCTGAAAATCTGCGAGCACGCCGTCACAAAATATGTGGAGGCCGTGGACAGCGAGGCGCAGGTTCGCGAGGAGGACAAACAGATCATCATCCAGTCCTATAAGTGCGAATGCTTCGGTCACATCGTGAACTGGATGAACGAAGGAATGAAAGAGGATTTTCCAAAGTACTTTCACCGCT
The DNA here is from genome assembly GCA_004557125.1 of Clostridiales bacterium. GTDB lineage: Bacteria > Bacillota > Clostridia > Christensenellales > Aristaeellaceae > SFTH01. Next base: position 28,437 of record SFET01000033.1, read on the forward strand.
TGTGTGAGCTTCGAGAGGGAATGACCCGGGAGATGTTCCGAAGAAGTATGGATTCCTGAGCCTGGTATCGGGCGGCAGATCGAATCATCGACTGCTGCCCGATTTCTTTTTTGGCCAAATTGGACAGAATGCCCAATTTTTGAGCAGAGGCGGCAGTTTGCCCATTTGCCTGAGCGAACAGTTCTGCTATACTTCTGTTCTACAAAAGGGATCATCCAAAGGAGGAGAAATACATGCGCTCTGTCAAAGCACTCCGAACCGCCAAAATTGGCTATATCATCATTTCTGCGATCCTGTGCGCACTGGGGATTCTGCTCATTGCGAAGCCGGATATGTCGCTGTCGCTGATCGGCATCATCGTCGGCATTGTGCTGATTGTGTTCGGCGTGATCAAACTCATCGGTTACTTTTCCAAGGACCTGTACCGGCTGGCCTTTCAATTCGACCTGGCCTTCGGCATTCTGCTGATCGCACTCAGCGTCGTCATCCTGATCCGGCCGGAGAACATGATGAGCTTTCTGTGCATTGTGCTGGGCATCGCCATCCTGGCGGACGGCCTGTTCAAGATCCAAACTGCACTGGATGCCCGGCGCTTCGGCCTGCGCACCTGGTGGCTGATCCTTTCGCTGGCGATCATCGCGGGCGTCATCGGCGCAGTACTGGTGTTCCGGCCCACAGAGAGCGCCCGGATCGTCACGATGCTGTTGGGCATGTCGCTCCTGGCGGAGGGAATCCTCAACCTGTGCGTGGCGCTGTGCGCGGTCAAGATCATCCGCCATCAGCAGCCGGACGTCATCGAAATCGACATCGAGTAAATTGGAAGGGAGGCTTCTATTGCTATGCGTTTTTCCAAAGCGGTCGTCAAGTGCCGCATTCCCATACTGATCGTTGCGCTGATCTTGATGGTTCCGTCCGTGATGGGCATGGCGGCGACGCGGATCAATTACGATATGCTGAACTACCTGCCTGACGACATGGACACGGTCATCGGCCAGAATGCGCTGTTGGAGGATTTCGGCAAGGGCGCGTTCTCCTTCGTGATCGTGGAGGATATGCCGCTCAAGGACGTGGCCGCGCTGAAGGCGCGGATCGAGGAAGCGGATCACGTGGAGTCGGTCATCTGGTACGACTCCTTCGCCGATCTCTCCATCCCCATGGAGCTGCTGCCGGACAAGATCTACAACGCCTTCAACTCCGGCGACGCCACGATGATGGCTGTGTTCTTCGACACCTCCACCTCCGCGGACGAGACCATGGACGCCATTCGGGACATCCGCGCGGTGGCGGGCAAACAGTGCTTCGTCTCCGGCATGTCCGCGCTGGTCACGGACCTGAAGGATCTATGCGAACAGGAGGAACCCATCTATGTCGGCATCGCGGTCGTGCTGGCCTGCGCGGCGATGATGCTCTTCCTGGACGGCTGGCTGGTGCCCTTCGTGTTCCTGGCGAGCATTGGCATGGCGATCCTGTTAAACCTGGGCACCAATTACTTCCTGGGAGAGATTTCCTATATCACGAAGGCACTGTCCGCCGTGCTGCAGCTGGCGGTGACGATGGACTACTCCATCTTCCTCTGGCATAGCTACAACGAGCAGCGCGAGCGCCTCGCCGACAACAAGGAGGCCATGGCCGCGGCCATCCACGAGACGCTGACCTCCGTGGTGGGCAGCTCCATCACCACCATCGCAGGCTTCGCGGCGCTGTGCTTCATGAGTTTCACGCTGGGCCGAGACCTGGGCCTGGTCATGGCCAAAGGCGTGCTGCTGGGCGTGATCGGTTGCGTGACCATCCTGCCCGCGCTGATCCTGGTGTTCGACAAGCCGCTGCAAAAGACGAAGCACCGCTCCATCATCCCCAGCATGGACGGCTTCGCCAAGGGCGTGACCAAGGTATTTCCGATCTTCCTGATCGTCTTCGTCCTGCTGGTCTATCCCGCCTGGTACGGCTACGACCAGACCAACGGCGAGGTCTACTACGACCTGGGCGAGTGCCTGCCGGAGGACATGGAGTACGTCATCGCCAACAGCAAATTGAGTGAGCTGTTTGACGTGGCGTCCACCCACATGCTGCTGGTGGACGCGCATCTGCCCGCAAAGACCGTCTGCGCAATGACCGACGAGATGGAGCAGGTGGACGGCGTGAAGTACGTGCTGGGGCTGGAATCGATCGTCGGCGCGGAGATCCCCGAGGCCATGATTCCCGCATCCATCAAGGAAATCCTGAAGTCTGACCGCTGGGAGCTGCTGCTGATCAACTCCGAATACAAGGTCGCCAGCGATGCGGTGAACGACCAGCTCGACCAGCTCACCGCCATCCTCAAAAAGTACGATGAGACCGGCATGCTCATCGGCGAGGCACCCTGCACCAAGGATATGATCGAGACCACCGACCACGACTTCCAGGTGGTCAATGCGGTCTCCATCCTGGCGATCTTCGTGATCATCGCGCTGGTGGAGAAGAGCCTGTTGCTGCCGTTCATCCTGATCTCGGTCATCGAGCTGGCGATCTTCATCAACCTGGGGCTGCCCCACTACCTGGGCCAGTCGCTGCCGTTCATCGCGCCGATCTGCATCTCGACCATCCAGCTGGGCGCGACGGTGGACTACGCCATCCTGATGACCACCCGCTACAAGGCCGAGCGCGCCTCCGGGAAGTCCAAGCGGGACGCCGTATCTATCGCCCTGAGCACCTCCACGCCGTCGATCATCGTCAGCGGCATGGGCCTGTTCGCCGCGACCTTCGGCGTGGCCGTCTACTCGGACATCGACATCATCAGCTCCATGTGCATGCTGATGGCCCGCGGCGCGATCGTGAGCATGCTGTGCGTGCTGCTGATCCTGCCCGCGCTGCTGATGCTCTGCGACGGATTGATTCGCCACACCACGCTGGGTATGAAAGTGAAAGCTGAAAAGGAGGTTGAATCTCTATGAAAAAGCGTATTCTGGCCGCCGTCGTCGCCGCGGCGATGCTGCTGACCGCGGTGCTCCCCTGTGCGCTGGCGGAGCGCGAGGATAAAAAGGAAATGGTCTATGTGCTGGCGGACGCGACCGGCGAAGTCAATGAAATCATCGTCAGCGAGCATTTGTACAACCGCGACAAGGAGGCGCAGCTTCGCGACGTCAGCCGCCTGACGGACATCGAGAACGTCGGCGAGGACATGACCTTCACCACCGACGGCGACGCCATCCTCTGGAACGCCAACGGCAACGACGTCCGCTACGAGGGCGTCTCCACGGAGCCGCTGCCCGTAGACGTGCGCATCACCTACACGCTGGACGGCGCGGAGATCGCGCCCGAAGATCTGAAGGGCAAGAGCGGCCATCTGGTCATGCACATCGACTATTCCTCCAAGCGGACGGAGACGGTCAAGATCGGCGGCGAGAATGTCGAAATGCCCCTGCCCTTCCTGATGGCCACGGTGCTGCTGGCCGACGAGGACGTGTACAGCAACATCGAGGTCACCAACGGCCACATCGTGGACGCGGGCAACTTCACGATGGTCCTGTGCTACGGCCTGCCGGGCGTCAGCGAGGCCCTCAAGCTGGAGGACATCGAAGACCTCGACCTGGACATCCCCACGTCCGCGGAGATCCACGCGGACGTGACGGACTTCAGCACCTCCGGAACCTACACCCTCGCCACCAATTCCATCTTCCAGGAGGAGGACGGCGAGCTGTCGCTGGATCTGGACGTCGACGAGCTGTCCGAGGATCTGAACGACGCGATCACCCAGCTGCTGGACGGCGTCGCCGAGCTGACGGACGGCATGGGCGAGCTCAAGGACGGCGTGGACGAACTCGCCGACGGCGTGGATAAACTGGCAGACGGCGCAGGCGAACTCAACGACGGCGCGGGCGAGCTGTCCGACGGTCTGGACGAGATCGATTCCAACAGCGACGACCTCGTGGACGCCGCGGCGCAGATTCTGCAGACCGTGCTGGACACGGCAAACGATTCGCTGGCCGAGTCGAAATCGGATTTCGATAAATTGGACATCGAGCTGAGAACGCTGACCGTAGAGAACTACGGCGAGGAGATCGAGCGCCTGGAGCGCGAGCTGCTGGCGAATGTGGAGGACTACATCTACGAACAGGCGGACAGGACGCTGAAGAGCAAGGTAAACGCCGCCGTGTATGCGGAGGTCGTCTCCCAGGTGCAGCAGGCGGCGCGCGAAAAGGTCGAAGCGCAGGTCATCGCGGTCGTGGAGGCCGAGGTTCGCAAGCAGGTGGAAGCAGGTGCATCGGAGCTGGTCGCTTCCAAGGTGTTGGAGGGCGTGCGGGCGAAGGTTCGTCAGCAGGTGGAAGCCGCTGTGGAAGCACAGGTGCGCTCCGCCGTGGAAGCTGCAGCGCGCCAGAGGGTAGAGGCCGCTGTGCGCAATCCCGATGAAGCGACGCTGAACGCCCAGATCGAGCAGCAGATGCAGTCCGCAGCGATTCAGGCGGAAATCGAAGCAAATGTCCGGCAGCAGATGCAGTCGGAGTCTGTACAGGCCATGATCGACGCGCAGATGGAGCAGAGCGTCCGGGAAAAGGTGGAGGCGGCGTACAGCGCGCAGATTCGCGAACAGGTCGCGGCCGGCGTCCAGGAGGCGGTCACAGCCGAGGTGCGCGCCGCTGTCGAAGCGGAGATCCGCAGGGAAATCGAGGCCGCGCTGACGCAGCCTGATCCGACGAAAACGCCCGAACCGACGAACGCTCCTGAACCTACCGACGCGCCTGAACCCTCGGAGGCTCCCGAGCCCA
>SFET01000034.1 GCA_004557125.1 Clostridiales bacterium
GGGCGGCGCGCCCATCACCCAGGCCTTTGCGGATGAGATCGGCGCCGACGCCTACACCCCCGACGCCGCCTCCGCCGCACAGAAGGCAAAGGAGCTGGCCCAATAAGGACGTATGGAGTTGTGCCGGCCGGAGACAGAAGGGATGCCGGATGAACCGATGCCCGGCACAATCATCCAATGGAGGGATATGCTTTGGCGAAGATGACTTCTAGACAGCGCGTTCGCGCCGTGCTCAATGGTGAAATTCCGGATCGGGTTCCGATCGATTTCGGCGGATCCCAGACGACGGGAATCCATATGGACGCCTACATCGATCTGGCCCGGTATCTGGGCATCGATGCGGAGCCGCCGAAGGTATACGAACAGTTTCAGATGCTGGCCCGGGTAGAGGGGTATATGCGCGACTGGTTCCGCACGGATGTGGTGGAGCTGGAGAACGATTCTCTGTCCTGGGATATCGTCAACAAGGACTGGAAGCCCTGGGTGAACATGGCGGGCAATACGGTTCTGATGCCGGGCGGCTTCAATCCCACGCAGGATGAGAAGGGCTATCTCTACCTGTACGACAAGCGCGGCGACGTTTGCGCCCGCATGGCACCGGGATCGCGCTACTTCGATCGCTTCGGCGAGCCCAAGAACCTGCGCAGCTTTGATGACGATCCCATCGCTCCGGAGGACTGGAAGAAGCGGATCCCGCGCTATACCGACGAGGAGCTCAAGCACCTTCAGCAGCGCGCGCGGATCATCTACGAGTACACGGATTACGCCATCTTCGGCGGCTTCCTGAAGGGGAGCAAGCTGGGAACCACCGGCGTGTTCGCGGGCTACGATCTGGAGGAGTGGTTCTACATCCTCGTCTCCGATCCGGACTATGCAAACGAGCTCTTCCATGCGACGGCGGAGGCCGCCGTAGAGAACCTGAAGCTCTATCTGGATGCGTGCGGCGAATACATGGACATTCTGATGATGTCCACCTCGGACTACGGAACCCAGCGCGGGCCGATGATCAGCCCGGAGGTGTTCAACCGGGTGTATGTGCCGAACTACCGCATCATGAACGATTACGTGCACGAGCACTCCAAGGTCAAGACCTTCTTCCACAGCTGCGGATCCATTCGCACGCTGCTGAACGGCTTCATCGACGCCCACGTGGATGCGATCAATCCGGTGCAGCTCTCGGCGCTGAACATGAATCCCAAGGAGCTCAAGGAGGAGTTCGGAAAGAGGATCGTCTTCTGGGGCGGCGGCATCGACACCCAGGACGTGCTGCCCAACGGCTCGGTGGACGAGGTGCGCGAGCACGTCAAGAACAACCTGCTCACCTTCAAGGAGGGCGGAAATTACGTATTCAATACGGTGCACAACATTCAGGCGCTGGTGCCTCCGCAGAACATTGAGGCGATGCTTGAGACCGTGATGGAATACGGCAAGTACGAATGAAAACGCACGCCTGCGGGAATGGAGGTGGACGCATGGATCTGTTGATGGGCGTGGACATCGGTTCGACAAATACGAAGGCGGTGGTGTTCGATCCGGAGGGAAACGTAGTTTCCGAGGGAAGCGCCGAAACCCGCCTCTCCCATGACCGCACGCATCCCACCTGGACCTACTGGGATCCGGAGGATCTCTGGAACGGTGCAAAGCGGGCGATCTCCACAGCGGTGGCCGGTCTGAAGGGGAAGGGCCGCGTGGTTGCGCTGGGCTGCAGCTGCTTCTCGGCGGACTTTGCGCCCGTGGATGCGCAGCTTCGGCCGCTGTATCCCTTCAAGAGCTGGCACTGCGCCCGAACGGTTCCGCAGATGCAGAAGTGGCTGGAGAGCTATTCCCAGAACGAACTGCTCTATCGCCACGGCATCATGACGGAAAAGCTGGTGAGCCTGTTCACCATGCGCTGGCTCCAGGAGAACTGCCCGGAGGTCGTGCGCGATACACACAGGATTCTGTTCGTCTCGGATTACATCAACATGAAGCTGACGGGCGAGACGGTTACGGATTACACGCAGGCGGCCACCTCGGGAGCGTTCGATCCCGTGAACGGCGCCTGGAGCGAGGAATTTCTGAACTGGGCGGGCTTTTCCACGAAGCAGATGCCCGAAGCGCGCCTGGCGGGCGCTCCCATCGGCAGGGTCCTGCCGGAGGTGGCGCGGGAGCTGGGGCTTTCGGAGAAAACGCTGGTGGTCGTGGCGGCGCATGACAATGAGTGCGCCGCTCTGGCCCTGGGCGTGCGCGACGAGGAGAGCGCCTACAACATCTGCGGCACATGGGAGATGATCCTGGCGCTGCATCGAACGCCCAACTTTGACGAAGCCCATGCACAGCGGGAGATCAAGGCGGTGCGCTATCTGCTGCCGGATACCTACGGCTCCCTGAAGTTCGGCCTGTCCGGCAATCTGATGGAGTGGGCCAAGGACAACTTCTATGGGCTGGAGGCGCAGCAGGCGCAAGTGAGCGGCACGTCGGTGTGGGATCGGATTCTGGAGGAGACCGGCAAGGTTCCGCCGCTCTCCAACGGCATACTGGTGCTGCCCTTCAAGGCCGGTGCGAGCGGCAGGGACCGCAGCCAGCTGGCCTCGGGAACGATTCTGGGAATCGACAACTATCTGGGAAGGGCCGACGTGATGCACGCGATCTTCGAGGCGCTGGGCTATCAGACGCGGGACTTCCTGGAGAACATCGAGGCGGTGTGCGCGCGGCACTACGACAAGCTGATCTGTGTGGGCGGCCCGACGCGCAACAGGCAGCTGATGCAGATCAAGGCGGACATCTGCAACCGGCCGGTGCTGGTCACCAGCATCAGCGAGGGCACCGCAATGGGCGCCGCGATGCTATCCGGCGTGGGCGCCGGGGTCTATCGGGACGCCATGGACGCCATGCTGCGGCTGGATCAGAACAGGCGCTACACGCAGTATCTTCCGGATGCGCAGCGCGCGGCACTGTACGAGGAAGCCTATCGCAAGTATCAGCGCGCGGGCGCCGTGTTGAGCGAACTGTGAGTCCGCAGAGCGGACTTTTGCGAAGGGGGATTACATCATGACTTCGAGAGAGAGAATTCGTGCGACGCTGAATCATCAGCAGCCGGATACGCTGCCCATCGACTTTGGCGCGCATCGTTCCTCCGGCATCAGCGCGATTGCTTACAACAAGCTCAAGGAAAAGCTGGGCCTGGATCCGCACACCACGAAGCTGTACGACATCATGCAGCAGCTGGCCATTCCGGAGCCGGAGGTGCTGGATCGCTTTGGCGCCGACGTGGTGCAGATTCTGCAGCTGTATCCGGCGTTCAATGCGCGGGTGGACCGGTGGAAGAGCGGCACGCTGCAGGACGGCAGCCCGTGCCTGGTGCCGGAGAACCTCAATCCCGTGCGCAATGCCAACGGCGCGCTGGATATCTTCAACGCCAGCGGCACGCTGATCGCCCGTCAGCCCGCCGGCGGCCTCTACTACGACAACATGAACTACTTCCTCAAGGACGTGGACGACATCGACGAACTGAAAAAGCGGATGGTGAAGCCCTCGATCTCCGAGGAGGAGCTGGATTTTCTGGAGGCGCAGGCGAAGGAGCTGCATGAGAACAGCGATCGCGCCACGCTTCTGCACGTCGGCGGCGCCGTGTTCGAGGAGGGACAGCAGGAGTTCGGCTTCGAGAACTTCTACTACCTGCTCGCGGCCGAGCCGGAGCTGATCCACTGCTGGGCGGAGAATCTCACCGAGGGTTACATCGAGATCCTGGACAAGATTCTCAGCCGCATCGGGCCGTATCTGGACATCGCATGGTTCGGCGGCGACGACCTGGGCACCCAGGTGGCCCCGCAGATCTCCGTGAAGATGTACCGCGAGATGATCAAGCCCTATCACAGCCGCCTGTACCACTTCGTCAAGGAGAAGAGCCCCAACACCGCCGTGGGGCTGCACAGCTGCGGGTCCATCGCGCCGCTGATTCCGGAGCTGATCGACGCCGGTCTGGAGGTGCTCAATCCGGTGCAGATCTCCGCAAAGAACATGGATCCCAACATGCTCAAGCGGGAATTCGGCAAGGATCTGGTGTTCTGGGGCGGCGGAGCGGACATGCAGGGCTTCGTTCGGAGCCACAGCGATCCCAAGGAGATCTATCGCCACACCCGCGAGCTGATCGACATCTTCGCGCCGGAGGGGAACTTTGTGTTCACCCAGGTGCACAACATCCTGGCGGACGTGCCGCCGGAGAAGGTAATCGCGATCTACGATGCCGCGCTGGACTATCGCAGGGAGTGTGGCTGCTGACGGCGTCGCAAGACCGGATTGGAAGCTATGAAGAAAAGGCAAGACAGACAGGAAGAATTGATGGCGCGCATCGAGGCGCGCGGCAAGATCGGGATCGCAGAGCTGCAGATGCAGGCGGACGGCTCCCGGGCGACGTTCCAGCGGGATCTGGCGGAGCTTGAGAAGGCCGGAAGGATCCTGCGCAGCTACGGCATGGTTCGCTGCGCCGCGGAGGACGTGGATCATCTGTGGGCGGGCGGCATGCGCCAGGCGCAGCAGATTGCCAATCTGGAGGCGAAGCGGCGCATCGGCCAGCGCACGCAGGAGCTGATCGGTCCGCAGGAGACGGTGTTTGTGACCCACGGCACCACCACGCGGCAGATCTTCAACCGCGTGGATCCGAATAAGACCTTCAGCGTATTCACAGATGGAATCGACATCATGTGCAAGTGCGCGGGTCTGCGGAATGTGCGCACCTACCTGCTGGGCGGCTGCTGCAACTACGATGCCATGCAGCTGGAATACATTCCGCTGGTGACCAGTCACATGGAGAACATCAACATCCAGAAGCTGATCATGGGCGTTGCCGCGGTATCGCACATCAATGGCGTCACCTTCTACGATTTTGCCAGCTATCAGCTGCTGAAGCTGATCGCGGACAAGTGCGATGAAATCGTCGTGGTTGCGGATTCCAGCAAGTTTGGGCGCAACGCGATGGTGGACTGCATTCCGATTCACAAGATCAGAACGATCGTAACGGACACGGGTCTAAGCGATGCAACATGCCGGGAATTCGAACGCATCGGCGTGAATTGCATCCGGGTTTAACGGGTTGATAAACTGCAGGTGCAGTTTACAAAAATAAGAGGAGGTTTCCACAAATGAAAAGAACTCTCGCAATCCTGTTGGCAATGATGCTCTGCCTGGTCAGCTTCGGCGCGCTCGCCGAAGAGAAGATCATCATCGGCGCGACCGGTCTTCAGGAGGACCAGTTCACCCAGGTCATGATCAACGGCTACAAGGATGCCGCAGCCGAGCTGGGCATCGAAATCATCACCGCGAACTCCCAGCACTCCGCTGAGAGAGAGAACGAAGCCATCAACAACATGCTGCAGGCCGGCGCCAAGGGCATCATCATCGAGCCCACCAACCCGGATACCAGCGCCGCGATCGCAGACACCGCCTATGAAGCGGGCGCCGCAGTCATGGCCTGCGCCATCGTGCTCAACTCCGAGAACATCTTCGCCTCCTGCCTGAACGATTGCTACGATCTGGGCAAGTCCACCGGCGAATATGCCCGCGGCTACTTCGAGGAGCACTTCACCAAGGACGAGGAGATCAAGATGGCCATCGTCTGCTTCGATTCTCAGGACGCCTACGGCTCTGAGGGCCGCGTCTCCGGCTTCCTGGATCAGCTGTCCGATTACAACATCACCATCGTCGCCCGTCAGGACGGCGAGGCTGCGGACAAGGCCTACACCGTGACCACCGACATCATGACCGCCAACCCGGACATCGATGTGTTCTACTTCGCCTGCGAGAATGCCTGCACCGGCGGCGTCAACGCCATCGAGGCGGCCGGCAACCCCAACAACGCCGTTGCGTTCGCCATCGACTGCAGCGAGGCCATGGTGGACATGATGAAGTCTGAATCCAACATCCTGCAGGGCACCACCGCCCAGGATCCCTACGGCCTCGGCACCTACGCTGTCAAGACCACCTATGAGTACATCGTCAACGGCAACGAGCCCGAGGTGAAGGAATACCATGCGCCCTGCATCCTGCTGACCAAGTCCGATCTGGACACCGTGGACAGCTGGCTGGCGACCTGGAACGAGTACGCGAACCGCTGATCCGCTTTAACCGCGGGTAAGCAACAATCTTGGCGAGAATGACCCCGTCATTCTCGCCATTTTAGGAGGAAGGATTATGCCTGAGCATGTTCTTGAGGCAAGGAACATTTACAAACAGTTTCCGGGCACGCTTGCGCTCAATGATGTAAGTGTTTCGTTTCAGGCCGGCGCGGTTCACGCAGTATTGGGCAAAAACGGCTCCGGCAAGAGCACGTTGATGAAGATTTTTTCCGGTGCGCACCTGCCCACCAGCGGCGAAATCTACCTCGACGGCGGAAAGATGCAATATACCACCACGGAGATGGCGATTCAGAGCGGCATCGCAACGGTGTATCAGGAGCTGAGCGTCATCAAGGATCTCACCGTAGCGGAGAACCTGCTCATCGGCCGCCTGCCGATGAAGAACCGCTTCGCAATCGACTGGAAGAAGGTCGATCAGCTGGCCCAGAAGACGCTGGACTATCTCAACGTTCAGATTCCTCTCAACGCCTATGTGCGCGATCTGACCGTGGGCCAGCAGCAGCTCATCGAGATCGCCAAGGCGCTGTCTGCGAATCCGCGCGTGCTGATTCTCGATGAGCCCACGTCCGCGCTCTCGGATGCGGAATGTGAAAAACTCTTTGCCGTGATGCAGGATCTGAAGAAGAAGGGCCTGATCATACTGTTCATCACCCACCGCCTGCAGGAGGTTTTCAAGGTGGCGGACACGGTGACGGTGCTGCGCGACAGCCTGCTGATCGGCTGCGAAAACGTGCGGGACATCGATTCCGCCAAGCTGATCAACATGATGTTCGGCGAAGTCAAGCATCACGTGCCCCACGAAAGCCATGCGACGCAGAAGGTGGTGCTCAGCGCGCGCAACCTGTGCTCGGAGAAGCTCAGAGATGTCAGCTTCGACCTGCACGAGGGCGAAATCCTGGGCATAGCCGGCATGCTCGGCTCCGGCCGCACGGAGCTTCTGCGCGCAGTGTACGGACTGGATCCGGTGACGTCCGGACAGGTGCTTCTCGATGGCGAGCCGGTCCGCAAGCTCACCCCCGTGCACATGAAGAAGAAAGGATTGGGCTTTACGTCCGAGAACCGCAAGGACGAAGGCCTTTGCGTAAGATTGAGCGTGGCGGACAACCTGCTGCTCGCCAATTATTACAATATCAGCCCCAAGGGCTATGTGGATTCCGGGCTGGAAAAGGATTTTGTGAACCGGCAGATTGAAGGTCTCTCCATCAAGGTGGCGGACGTCAATGCGCCGACGAGCTCCCTCTCCGGCGGAAACCAGCAGAAGCTGGTCGTGGGCAACTGGCTGAACACCGAGCCCAGGATCCTGCTGATGGACGAGCCCTCCCGCGGCATCGACGTCAACGCCAAGCAGCAGGTGTTCAACGTGATGTGGCGCGAGGCGGAAAAGGGCGTCTCCTCCATCATGGTCTCCAGCGAGCTGGAGGAGCTGCTGGAGGTCTGCGACCGGATTCTCATCATGCGCGCCGGGCGCATCTGCGCGGAATTCCCGGCGGCGGAACTGAATGTGGAATCGATCTACTCTTTGTGCATGCAGGAGGATGAAAAGGCATGAACGGCACCAAAGCGAAGAAATTCAGACTCACGGACTGGCTCCTGGAGGGCATTCTGCTCATCCTGATCGTGGTTTTCAGCATCATTGCGAACAACTTCCTGACCATCGGCAATCTGTGGAACATCGTGCGCAGCATCTCCTTCAAGGGCATCATCGCCTGCTTCGTCACGATGGTCATTGTGGCCGGCGAAATGGACCTCTCCGTGGGCTCCACGGTCGCGCTGGCCGGCGTCATCACCGCAATTGTGAACAAGACCCTGGTGGGCTTCGGCATGAACTCCACGCTGGGCTGCATCATCGGCATGATCATCACCCTGATCATCTCCGGCTGCCTGGGTTACATGATGTCCATCTTCGTCACGAAGCTCACGGTGCCCTCCTTCATCGTGACCCTGGCGGGCATGCAGATCTTCAAGGGCTGCGCGCTGATCATCGCCAACGGCTTCCCGATCCAGGGCTATCCCAAGTGGTTCAAGTTCCTGGGCAGCGGCTATGTGGGCCCGGTGCCCTTCCCGGCGATCGTGTTCATCATTCTGCTGTGCATCACCTGGTTCATCATGCGCCACACGCCCTTCGGACGCTCGATCTACGCCATCGGCTCCAACCGTGAGGCGGCAAAGCTCAGCGGCATCAACGTCAACGGCATCCGCACCACGATCTTCGTTTTGACCTCCATCTCTGCGGGCCTGGCGGGCATTCTCGTCTCCGCGCAGCTCAACAGCGGCTCCCCTAACGTGGGCGCGAGCTACGAGATGGACGTCATCTCCTCCGTCATCATCGGCGGTGCATCCCTGTCCGGCGGCTCCGGCACCATCAAGGGCACGCTGATCGGTTGTATCTTCCTGGGCGTCATCCTCAATGCCATGACCCTGCTGGGCATCAGCGATTACTGGCAGTACGTCATCCGCGGCTCCCTGATCCTGTTCGCAGTGTTCCTCAACACCATGGTCCGCGGCCGTCTGCGCAGCAAGGGACTGTAATCGTTCGTTGAGAGAGGAGCATGGAACCATGAAGGAAATGATGCGCGTTGCCGTCATGAACGGCAGGCAGGACGTCTCCATCGAGCAGCGACCGATTCCCACGCCCGGGCCGGGCGAGGTGCTGATCCGCATTCGCACCGCCGGCGTGTGCGGCTCGGATCTGCACTACTATGCGGAGGGCAAGATCGGCGATATTCCGGTGCAGACCCCCTTCGTGCTCGGCCATGAGATTGCCGGCACGGTCGTCGCCCTGGGCGCGGACGTGCAGGGGCTGCGCGAGGGACAGCTGGTGGCGGTGGAGCCGGGCATTCCCTGCGGCAAGTGTGAGATGTGCCGATCGGGCCACTACAACCTCTGCCCGGAGATGCGCTTTCTGGCCACGCCGCCCTACGACGGCGCCTTCTCCGAATACCTGGCCTATCCCGCGGAGTGGGTATTCGCCCTTCCGGAGGGCATGAATGCCACCCAGGGCGCGCTGATCGAGCCGCTGGCGGTGGGCATGCAAGCCGCGCAGCTGGCGGAGGCCAGCGTGGGACAGAGCGCGTTCATCTTCGGCTGCGGCTGCATCGGCCTGGTGACGCTTCTGGCGCTGCGCAGCCGTGGCGTGACGGAAATCTACATGTGCGACGTGATCGAAAAGCGCATGCAGAAGGCGCTGGAACTGGGCGCAACGGCGGTGTTTGACAGCCGCAAGTGCAATCCTGCCGAGGAAATTATGCGCCGGACCGGCGGCCGCGGCGTGGACTGCGTATTTGAAATGACGGGCAATGCCGCCGTGCTGATGCAGACGGTGGACGTCGCCTGCAAGGGCGGCGTGATCGTCCTGGTGGGCCTCGGCCCGCAGAGCGTGATGCCCTTCAACTTTGAAAAGCTGATCTGGAATCAGGTGCAGATCCGGCCCTGCTTCCGCTACAAGAACATCTATCCCAAGGCGATCCGTGCGATCTCCGGCGGCGCGATCGACGTGGAATCCATCGTATCGGATCGGGTGACGCTGCAGCAGCTGCCCGAGGCGCTGAAGTATCACCTGGAACGCAAGAGCGAAATCATCAAAATGATTGTGGAAATGTGAGGTGAACCACATGGGCAAGTACCTGTGCGGCATTGACATTGGAACCACCGGCGCCAAGACCATGGTGTTCGATCTGCAGGGCCGCGTGCTGTCCAGCGCCTACCGGGAGTATGGCTGCACCTATCCGCGGCCGAACTGGGTGGAGCAGGACATCGAAATGGTGCGCGACAAGACCTTTGAAACCTGTGCGGAGGCGGTGCGCAATGCGGGCATCCTCCCGGACGAGATCGCGTCGATCTCCCTTTCGACCCAGCGCACGGTTTCCATTTTTCTGGACCGGAACGAGCGCGTGCTCAAGACCATCTCCTGGCAGGACAACCGCACCGGCGCGGAGATGGAGGAGTTTGCAGCGCGCATGGATCCCGCGGCCTACTATCGCCGCACGGGTCTGCCACTGAACACCACCTGGATCATCACCAAGGCCATGTGGATGCAGAAGAACGAGCCGCAGACCTGGCAGAAGGTGTGGAAGATCGTGCAGCTGCAGGACTTCATGCTGCGCAATCTGGGCGCGGACGACTACTATGTGGATTATCCCGACGCATGTCTGTTCGGCTGCTTCGACAACGTCAACTACCGCTGGGATGCGGAACTGATGGGCATGGTCGGCCTGAATCCGGACATGCTGCCCATCCCGACGCCCTGCGCAACCCGCGTGGGCAGCGTCAGCGCCGCGGCGGCGGAAAAGACGGGCTTTGCGCCGGGCACGCCGATCTGCGTGGGCGCGGGCGATCAGAACAGCGCCTCCATCGGCGCGGGCATCGTGCAGAAGGGCATCGTCTCCGTCTCCCTGGGCACGGGCGGCATGGCCATCGCCTACCTCGACCATCCCTATCGGGATCCCATGTCCAGCGCCTGCGTGACCTGCCACGCCATGCCCAACGCCTATCAGTTTGAGGGCTATCAGACGGGCGCGGCGTCCGTGTTCCGCTGGTACCGGGATGAAATCGCCACGCAGGAGAAGGAGCTGGCGGCCCGGGAGGGCAGGAATGTATACGATCTGCTGAACGAGCGCATCGAACAGGTGCCGGTGGGCGCCAAGGGTCTGGTGATGCTGCCCTACTTTGCGTCCGCCACCTCGCCCCGGTGGAATCCGGACGCACGCGGCACGCTGATCGGCCTGACCTTCGCCCATGATCGCGCCTGCATCGCCCGCGCCTGCATGGAGGGCATCGTGCTGGAGCAGAAGGACATCCTGACCAACATGATGGACAACGGCATCGGCATCGATTCCATCCGGATCATCGGCGGCGCCACCAAGAGCGCCGTGTGGAACCAGATTCAGGCGGATATGTACCGGATGCCCTGCGAGACGCTGAACGTGCCGGATTCCGCAGTGATGGGCGCGGCCATCATGGCCGGCGTCGCGGTGGGGATCTTCTCCGGCATCCCCGAGGCTGCACGCAGCATGATCGGCGTGTCCGGCGTCTACGAACCCATCGCGAAGAACGCGGCGATCTACGATGAAATGTACGAAATCTACTGCGCGGCCTACGAGGGCTTCCAGCAGAAGCACGTCTTTGAAAAGATCGCGAAACTGCAGGCAAAGTATTGATTCGGAGGGAAAAAGAAATGACTTCACGCGAAAGAGTGCGCATGGCGCTGAACCATCAGGAGCCGGACCAGGTGCCGGTGGATCTGTGGGGCTCCGCTTCCCGCGTGCACACGGGGGAATACCTGAAAATCGCCCAGGCAAAGGGGCTTACGCCCCGACCGGAGGATCGCATCCGTCCGGGCACCACCACGGAATACGTGGACTATCGTCTCTCGGACATGGTCGGCAGCGATTTCCGCCACCTGCACATCCGTCGCCCGGAGGAATTCATGACCTATGAGACGGATGAAAAGGGCAACGTCATCGACGAGTGGGGTATCGGCCGCAAGATGTTCAACGGCTTCAATGCCATCACCCTGAATCCGCTGGCGGACATGGAGATGGATACGCTGAAGAAGCACCGCTGGCCGGATCCCTTCCGCCCCGAGCGCACGCTGGGTCTCAAGGAGCAGGCCAAGGACTTCTACGAGAACACGGATTGCGCGATCACGGCGACCTCTGCCGTCTCCGGCGTGGTGTTTGAAAACTGCCAGTATCTGTGCGGCACGGAGAACTTCCTCTGCGCGCTCTACGATGACGAGGAATATGTGGACGCGCTGATCGACGTGCTCACCGAGAAGGTGACGCAGTTCCACCTGAACTACCTCAAGGACGTGGGCCAGTACTGCGAATGGGTGGAGTTCACGGAGGATTTCGCCACCCAGAATGGCCTGTTCATCTCGCCGCAGCTCTTCCGCCGCTTCTTCAAGCGCGGCCATACGGAGATGTTCAGCGCGATCAAGAAGGCCCATCCCAACATCAAGATCTGGTTCCACTCCTGCGGCTCGCTGCATCCGCTGATCGGCGATCTGATCGACTGCGGCGTGGACATCATCAATCCCATGCAGCCCTTCGCCAAGGACATGGATTCGGAGAAGCTGAAGCGGGAATTCGGCGACGCGGTGTGCTTCCACGGCGGCGTGGACATCCAGTACGCCCTGCCCGGAACGCCCGAGGAGCTGGAGACGGAGGTGCGCAAGCGCATCGAGGCCTTTGCGCCCGGCGGCGGCTACATTCTCTCGCCCACGAACCACGTGGTGAACGATGTGCCGGTGGACAACTTCTTCCGCATGTATGAATACGCCCACAAGTATGGCAAGTATCCCATCGGAAGGTGAGCGCGCAGACGGCAAAAGAAGTGCGGAGCAGCGAATCAAAGTTCGCTGCTCCGCACTTTTGTGCTTCGGAAGATCCGTGGAGGGCCGGCACGCATGGGATTCGATTTTCAAAATGCGCGCCGCTCCGGGCGCTTGCCTGCGGGATCAGTCCAGCAGCTCCAGACGGATGCTGAAGTAGAGCTCCTCGTAGTTGCCGGTGAGATTGCCCTCGGCGTCGTAGTAGCGGTAGACCTTCAGCTCCACCTTGTCGCCGGATGCGCACTTGTCCAGCTCCTTGAGCAGGTCCATGTAGCCCTCGATGCGCACGCCGTTGACCTCGGTGATCACGTCGCCCTGCTGCAGGCCTGCCTTGGCGGAGGGACCGCCCTCCTCCACGGTGTACACCTGTGCGCCGATGGGCGGGTACTTGCGCATGGGCTCGTCCGGACCGTCGATGTCGGCCACGGTGATGCCCAGGCGCGGGCGGATCACGCCGCCGGTCTCGATGATCTGCGGCAGGAAGTCCTTGATGGCGTTGATGGGAATGCAGAAGCCCAGGCCCTCGAACACTCCCGAATTGGAGTACATGAATTTCAGCGTGGGGATGCCCACCAGCTCGCCCTTCGCGTTGAGCAGCGCGCCGCCGGAGTTGCCGCTGTTGATGGCCGCGTCGGTCTGGATCACGGAGATGCTGCGGGAGAAGTTGTCGGCGTTGATGTCCTCGCGCTCCAGGCCGGAGATGATGCCGGCGGTGACGGTGCCGAAGAGCACGTCCCTTTCATCGCCGGGATTGCCGATGCAGATGGCCAGCTCGCCGATACGCAGCGCATCGGAGTCGCCCATGGGGATGGGCTCGGCGCCCTCGGGCGCGGGCTCGGTGAAGCGCAGCACGGCGATGTCGGTGCCGTCGTCGTGGCCCACCAGCGTGGCGTTCATCCGATCGCCGCTGAGCCATTCGATGGAGTAGATTTCGCCGTCCGCCACCACGTGGTAGTTGGTGAGGATGTAGCCGCCCTCGCCGCCTGCATCCGCCTGGAAGTAGCAGCCGGAGCCGGCGTCCACCTCCACCGAGGAGGAGATGCGGGTTTCGCTGTCCCAGGTTTCGCAGCTGCCGATGACCTGCACCACCGACGGACGCACGCGCTCGGCGATCCCGGGCACGGGATTGGAACTGGAGTAGATGGCGTCGTAGGTGACGGTCTCGCTCGCCAGTGCGCCGCCCAGCAGCAGGGCCGCACACAGCGCCAGGGCACAGATACTCTTGAACATGTCGCTGTCCTCACTTTGCTTGATGTGATCCATTGTCCGGAAAACCGCGGGAATAAAACCGCAGAGGCAGCTTTCGGTCGCGGAAAATGCCCTGCGGAAATTCTCTGCCCGCGCAAATCACGCTTCGGGTTTGTCCTGTTTTGCATCCTCCGGCGCCGCCGGCCGGCGCTCCTGGAGCTGCTGCCGTCCGTCCGCAAGCGTCCGCTGCCGGGACTCCTCCTGAGACGCACGGGCGGCGGGGTCTGCGGCGGGCAGCGTGAATTCGAATACGGTCTCGCCGGGCCGCGAGCACATCTCAATGGCGCTGTTGTGCTGCTGCAGGATGTTCTTGCAGATGGACAGGCCCAGGCCCGTGCCCATGCCGGCGGTGTGGGCCTTGTCGGCCTTGTAGAAGCGCTCCAGGATGTGCGGCTGGTCGGCGGGGCTGATGCCCGGGCCGTTGTCCTGCACCCGAAAGCGGATCCGCCTGTCCTCCCGCAGGGTGCGCAGCGTCAGCCGGGAATCCTCGCCGTTCATGAACTTCACGGCGTTGTCCACGAAGTTGCTGACCACCTGAGTGATGCGGTTCACGTCGCCCAGGGCGAAGCAGGGATCATCGGCGAACTCCACATCCACGTCGATGTGCTTTTCGTCGATGCGCTGCTCGAAGCGGATCAGGATGCGGCGCATCATCTCGTTTGCGTCGAAGGGCGCGATCTCCATGGGGAACTTGCCGGATTCCAGACGGCTCAGGTCCAGCAGATCCCGCACCAGATCCGTCAGTCGGTTGGTCTCGTCCAGCACCACCTGCAGGTAGCGCGGCCGGTCCTCGTCGCCGATGGTGCCGTCCAGCATGGCCTGCACGTAGCCCTTGATGCTGGTCATGGGGGAGCGGAGCTCGTGGGAGACGTTCGCCACGAAGCTGCGCCGGGATTCCTCCAGGCTGGAGAGCTCCCCGGCCATGCGGTTGATGGAATTGCCCAGACGCTCCAGCTCGCCGCCGCAGTGCAGCTCCACCCGGCGGGAGAGGTCGCCCTTGGAAAATTCCCGCACCGCGCTGTCGATCTCCCGGATGGGCAGCGTCTGGCTGCGAGCGATGAAGAACGCCAGCAGCACGCCCAGCAGCATGGACACGCCGATGGGCAGCGCCGCCTGGGGCAGCACCGAAAGGAGGCTGACCCGCAGCTGGTCGTTGGGGATGTGCAGCAGCACCGCGCCCACCACGCGGCCGTCGGCGTAGGTCCAGGGCACGCCGATGGTTACGATGTGGTCGCCCAGCTCCGGAAACAGACCGGAGGTGCGGATCTCATTGCCCGCCAGGATCAGGTTCAGCTGCTCGATGACGGATTCCGTGGCCAGGCCCTCCGAGGTGTTCCAGGAGCGGTCGATGTACTGAAGCCGGCCGGAGCTGAAGTTCACCAGCCAGATATCCGCGTTGTAGGTGTCGTAGATCTCGACGATCTTCTCGTTCACCAGCCACTGGAGGGTGGCGTTGCTCTTGATCAGATTCAGCTGGTTGAGCTGCTGCATGTACTCCGCCACCTGGCGGGCCTGCATGCGCACCTCGGTCTCATAGTTTTCCTGCGCCTGGGTGCGCTGGGTGGTCAGCAGAATGGCGGTGAACAGCGCCACCGTCACCGTGACGACCGCCAGAATCGCGCTGAACAGGCGCCAGAACAGTCCGTCTCTCATGGGGACTTATTTCACCTCGAATTTGTAACCGACGCCCCACACGGTCTTGATCTGCCAGCCGAGCTTTTCGCCCTCGGTCAGCTTCTCACGCAGGCGCTTGACGTGCACATCCACCGTGCGGGAGTCGCCGAAGTAGTCGTAGCCCCACACCTGCTCCAGCAGCTGCTCCCGGGTGAACACCATGCCGGGATGGCTGGCCAGGAAGTAGAGCAGCTCCAGCTCCTTCGGGGGCATCTCCAGCTCCTTGCCCATGTACATCACCGTGTACTGGTTGATGTTGATGGTCAGGCCCGGGAACACCAGCTCCTTCTCCGGCGCGTCGGCGGCCTGAAAGCGGCGCGTGACGGCCTTGATGCGGGCCACCAGCTCCTTCATGTCGAAGGGCTTGACCACGTAGTCGTCCGCGCCCAGCTCCAGGCCCAGCACCTTGTCGAAGGTCTCGTCCTTGGCGGTGAGCATGATGATCGGGATGTTGGAAATCTTGCGCACCTCGCGGCACACCTGCCAGCCGTCCATGCCGGGCAGCATGATGTCCAGCAGCATCAGGTTCGGCGGGGAGGCCTTGAACATCTTCAGCGCCTCGTCGCCGCGGTCGGCCATCATCACCTCGAAGCCTTCCTTTTGCAGGTACAGGTTTACCAGCTGGCGAATGTTGGGGTCGTCGTCCACCAGCAGGATCTTGAGCATCGGCATGGTTACATCTCCTTTCGGATTTCATTTCAGTTTAGCATGCGGGCATGAACCGGGAGTGAACAGTTTATGAACATTGGATCGCTCTTCCATTTTGGCGCGCCGGTCAAGGCCCACGCGCGGCTTCACTTCAGCGTCACGATGGTCACGCCGTCCTCGCCCTCGCCGTAGCGGCCCAGGCGGAATTCCTTCACGGCGGCGTGGGTTTTGAGGTGCTTGTGG
This sequence comes from Clostridiales bacterium, assembly GCA_004557125.1. GTDB lineage: Bacteria > Bacillota > Clostridia > Christensenellales > Aristaeellaceae > SFTH01. Next base: position 16,258 of record SFET01000034.1, read on the forward strand.
ATGCCCGCGCGCAGGATGCCCGTGCCCTTGCCGTGAATGATGCTCACCGTGCGCAGGCGGTTGAGCACCGCGCCGTCCAGGAACAGATCGACGGCCATCAGCGCTTCCTCCAGGTTGCAGCCGCGCACGTCGCACTCGGTCTCCACCGGGCGCGCGGACACGTGCAGGCGGCTCGCGGCTTTGGGCTGCTTCTTCGGCTTGTCGGGCTGGGCGGTGCGCATGTCCTTGAGCTTTGCCTTCAGCTTCAGCGCGCCGGCCTGCACCGTGCATTCGCCCCTGGAATCGGGCAGCGTCAGGATCGTGGCCTTCGTGCCCAGGTTTGTAAGCTCCACAGTGTCGCCGATCTGCACGGTCTTGGGCACCTCGCCCACACCTGCGGGCACCTCGATCTTCTCGGCGTTTTCGTCGATGGCGCTCTGGAGCTTTGCGCGCATGGCGTGCAGCTCGTGCTCCTTTAATTCGCCGCTGTTCTTCTTCTTGAGGTCGGCGATCAGTTGCTCGGACTCCCGCTGGGCACGCTGCAGGATGCGCCGGGCCTCGTCCTTGGCCTTGCGCAGGTCGCGCTCCCGGCGGGCGGCAAGGTCGCTGCGCAGCTTCTCGGCCTCGTCGCGTAGCCGCTGGGTCTCCAGATGGGCCTCCTCGGCCAGCTTGCGCTCCTTTTCGGCGATCTGGCGGTGGTATTCGGCGTTGGCGATCACGTCCTCAAAGCGCACCTGGTCGCCGCTGAGCTTCTCCTTGGCGCTGTCGATGATCTCCTCCGGAAGTCCCAGCTTCCGGGAGATTTCGAAGGCGTTGGACTTGCCCGGCACGCCGATGGACAGCCGGTAGGTGGGCCGCAGGGTCTCCACGTTGAACTCCACCGAGGCGTTCTCCACGCCGGGGGTGGACAGGGCGAACACCTTCAGCTCGCTGTAATGGGTGGTGGCCATCGTGCGCACCTTCTTCTCCAGCAGGCGGTTCAGGATCGCCATGGCCAGAGCCGCGCCCTCGGTGGGGTCGGTGCCCGCGCCCAGCTCGTCGAACAGCACCAGCGAATTCTCCGTCACGCGATCGAGGATGTCTACGATGTTCGTCATGTGGCTGGAGAAGGTGGACAGGCTCTGCTCGATGCTTTGCTCGTCGCCGATGTCGGCGAAGATTTCGTCGAAGATGGCCAGCTCCGAGCCGTAGGCGGCGGGAATCTGCATGCCCGCCTGGGCCATCAGCGACAATAGACCCACGGTTTTGAGGGTCACGGTCTTGCCGCCGGTGTTCGGGCCGGTGATCACCAGCGTGGTGAAGTCCTCTCCCAGCCACAGGTTCGAGGGCACCACCTTGTCCGGGTCGATCAGCGGATGCCGCGCCCGGATCAGGTTGACCCGGCCCTCCTCGTTGAGCTTGGGTGGCACGGCGTTCATGCTGCGGCCCAGCGCGGCGCGGGCGAAGATCATGTCGATCTCGGCCAGGTTCTCCAGGCTGTCCCCGATCAGCTCCGCGTCCGGGCCGATCTGTGCGGAGAAGGCCGCCAGAATGCGCTCGATCTCGTTCTTTTCCTTCACGGCCCACTGCTTCAGCTCGTTCCCGGCCTCCACCACGGACATCGGCTCGATGAACAGAGTGGAGCCGGTGCCGGACTGGTCGTGCACGATGCCGGGGACGTTCGCGCGGCACTCCGCCTTAACCGGAACCACGTAACGCCCGTTGCGCATGGTGATGATCGCGTCCATCAGGTACTTGACCGTGGACGGGCTGCGCACGATGGAGTTCAGCTTGTCCCGGATGCGGTCGTTCAGCACGCGGATGTGGCGGCGGATGTCGGCAAGCTCGGAGCTTGCGTGGTCGCTGATCTCGTCCTCGGAGAGGATCGCGTCGAAGATGTCCTCCTCCAGGCGGCGGTTGGCGTAGAGCCGGGAACCCAGCTCCGTCAGAAGCGGCATGTCCTCGCGGTCGGTGACCAGCGCACTGCGCACCAGGCGGGAGGCCTTCATCGCATCGGCAATCTGAAGGATCGCCTTGGCGGACAGCGTGGAGCCGATCTGGGCCAGCTTCAGAAAGGGCCGCACGTCGGTGAACGCCGCCATGGGGTTGGAGCCGTTGTATGCCAGCACCGTGGAGGCCTCCTCGGTCTGCTGCTGCATGTGGCGCACCAGGAAGGGGTCGCTGGAGGGCATCAGCTCCAGCGCACAGGCGCGGCCCATCTCGGTGGTGGCCAGCGCAGCCATGCGCGCGCGAATCTTGGGAAACTCCAGTACCCGCAGATTTCTCTCGTTCATATCACTCTGCTCCTCGGAAATAGTGTCCGGTGGTGGTGTTTTGCTTGGAAAATGCATCCCATGCGGGGTCGCTGCGCACGTCCGATCCATTCATGGCGAGGCGGTGCAGGCGCACGACGGTCTCCACATCGTCCGTTTTGTCCAGCAGCAGCCGCCAGCCCTCGCAGGCGGGCAGGGACGCGGCCTTGCGCAGCAGCATGAGCTTTGCACTGTTGAGCAGCTGGATCACGCAGCCCCCGTCCGAGGCGATGCGCCGCAGGGGGAAGGCCGCGCCGGTGCGGTCGGTCAGCGACTTTGCATCGATCTTCTGCTCCATGGGAACGCTGTCGCAGCGGCGGCAGAGGCTGTGCTTGCCGCAGATCTGCTGCGTCGCGCGCAGCGGACAGTGGCGCAGCTGCATCAGCGGAATCGCGCCGTAGACGATCAGCTGCCGCCGCCCGCCCAGCGCATCGATCTGGCTCCGGTTCAGCTCCAGCGACGGCGTATAGAGGGAAATCCCCCAGTCCGCCATCTGTTGAAGGGAGAAGCTGTTTGCAAGGTTCAGGGACGCGTCCGCGACGCGCTCTCCCGGCCAGGTGAGGCCCAGCTGGCCCACGTTGGCGAGGTACACCCTCTGGATGCGGCCGGAATTTTCCAATGCCCACTCGTTCAGAATGCGAAGCGCGGCTTCATCCGTCACCGGCGGCAATGCAAGGTCAAAGGCTTCGGGCAGCTCCTTGAGCGCTGCGTTCAGCGCGTTTGTACGCAGATCCTCCGGGGCGAAGCAGATGCGGTCGGCTCCGGCGTCCAGCGCGCGGCGCAGCACCTCAGGGTCGCCGCTCTGGGCGGTCAGCTCGTCTGGACGGTTCTTCTCGCAGGGAAATTCGGGCGCAGGCTCCATTGCAGCGCAGGCGTGGGGCACACCCATGCGTGCCGCAATCAGCAGCTCCACCGCCTGCCGCCGCAGCGCGTTGAGCGCCGAGACAGGCAGGTAGGCCATGGGATCGATCTGCATCTCAGTGTTGCGCAGCACAAAGGGCGTGTCGCCCAGCTTCTCCAATTGACTGCGGATGCGCGCCGGATCGGAGGGCTTGTTCTGGGCGGTCTGCACGACCTCGCCTGTGCACTCGGCGCTGTGCGTACCGTCGGAAATCGCGATGCGCGCGGGCGCACCCGGCTGCAATTCGAGCCGGATATCCACGGGAAATTTTTTGCGCTCGGCGGTGAAGCGCGCCTGCAAGTCGCGCATCTGGGCCTGGGAGACCAGGCGGTAGAGCGCGTCGCCCCGCTTCGCTGCGGGCAGCGCAACCCGACCGGGGGCGGCGTCGCCCAGGCGCACGGGCAGATCGTCCCGGCCTCTGCGGCGCAGCACCAGCGCGTCACCGGCATCCACGGCCGCGTCCAGCCGCAGCTCGCCAGGGTTGTGGCATTCGCCGATGCGCACGCCCATGTGGTTCGGCCGCAGGGGATACATCAGCTCCGCGTCCTCCACGCCGAAGCCGTAGCCCCGGGTGAAGCCGCCTCGATTGAACATCTGCGCAAGCTCCGCGCGGGCCTTGACCATGTCGAACTTGGGATCGTCCAGCGCGGCGCGGTAGACGGAGGTGGTGAGCGCTACGTACTCCGGCCGCTTGAGCCGGCCCTCGATCTTCAGACTGTCCGCACCGGCCTGTACCAGCGCAGTCAGCCCCTCCAGACCGCACAGGTCCTTCGTGGAGAGCAGGTAGCCCTCCCGGCCGTCCATGCGGTACTTCATGCGACAGGGCTGGGCGCAGAGCCCGCGGTTGCCGCTGCGGCCGCCGATCATGCTGGAGAGCAGGCACTGGCCCGAGCAGGACACGCACAGCGCACCGTGGACGAACACCTCCAGCTCCGCGCCGCGACCGGCGCAGCGCGCGATCTCCGCATATTCCATCTCCCGGGCGAGCACTACCCGGGAAAAGCCGTTTTTCACCAGAAAATCCACGCCCTGGGGGTTGTGCACCGCCATCTGTGTGCTGGCGTGCAAGGGAAGGGAAGGAGCCATCTGATGCACGCATCTCGCCACGCCGAAGTCCTGCACGATCACGCCGTCCGCGCCCGCCCGGCAGATTTCCTCAATGGTGCGCTCCAGGCGCGTAAGCTCGCCCTGACGCACCATGGTGTTCAACGTTACGTAGGCCTTCGCGTTCCGGGCGTGACAGTAGCCGACGGCGGCTTCCAGCTCGCCGCCGAAGTTCTCGGCGCTCCTGCGGGCGTTGAAATCCCCTGCGCCCAGATAGATCGCGTCCGCGCCGCACTGCACGGCAGCCACCATGGCGGGTGCGCTTCCTGCGGGGGAGAGAAGCTCAGGCCTGTTCATGCTTCATTCGCTCGATCTCCGCGCGGGCAGACTCCAGCTCCTGCTTCAGGCGGCGGATCTCCTCGCGGGACTTCATCATGTCGTCGGTGGCCTTCACGGCGGCGAGCACCGCCAGCTGGCCTGCGGGCAGGCGGGTGGCCTGACTCAGCTCCTTCATCTTCTGATCCACCCAGGCGGCGACGTTCTGGATGTAGGCCTCGGAATCATAGCTTGTAATGGCGTATTCCTTGCCCGCGATGCGAACGGTGGTCTTGATCTTCTGCATGGCTGTAACCTCACATAAATATGGTAGGGAAAGGGCGCGCCCTTCACGAAAGAACTCCAAGGAAATTATACCACAGTTTGCCCGATCCAACAACAAAAAAGCGGACACGGTGCGGGGCGCGGGGACATATTCTGGAACAGGGGAGGCGATGAAGATGGGCGGATCTTGCACAAAGCGCTTCCGGACCGCGTCCCGCAGCGGTTCGAAGGCCAGGACAATCGGGATTGTGCTGATGGCGGTGGGTGCGCTGGTGCTGCTGCTGTTCGTGCCCTGCTGGGTGTGGACCTCGCTCCTGGCGGTGCTGCTGATCAGCATCGGCTTTCTGGTATGGCGGTTCAGCTGACGCGGCGCAGAGGCGATGCAAAAAACGGACGGGCTGCCGCATATCGACAACCCGTCCGTTCTATAAAGAGGAATTACAGCGCACGCTCAACCTTGTTGCTGCGCAGGCAGCGCGTGCAAACGGTCATGCTCTTGGGAGCGCCGTTGACGAGAACTTTAACCTTCTGCGTGTTCGGAGCCCAAGTGCGACGCGTCTTGCGGTTGGAGTGGCTCACGTTGTTTCCGTAAACGACGCCCTTGCCGCAAACCTCACAAAACTTTCTCATACTCTATCACACCTCCTTCAAGGGATATGTCGCATCAAAACAGTAGAATTATAGCACTGATTCGCTCAAAACGCAAGTGGGCTGCGTGTAAAACTTCTGCAATTCATAGATTTTTTTTCAAAAACGGCGAAAATTGGCCCGCAAAGCCCCTTGTTTTTTTGCGATGTGCTTGCATAATCGCGAAAAAGCAGTTATACTGATAGTAAGTGGAATTATCATCCGCTTCTGACACGCGCCCGCTTCCGCAAGTGCGGCGCAATACATGAACGGAGGTTTTGACATGGATTGCAAGTTTACAACCGATCTTGGCCTCGTAACAGTCAACGACGATGTGCTTGTGCGCGTGGCCGGCTACGCCGCGCTGGACTGCTACGGCATCGTCGGCATGGCCTCCAAGCGCTCAACAGACGGCATCGTGCAGCTGATGGGCAAGGAAAATCTTGGACGGGGTGTGAAAATCCGCACGTCCGGCGACAAGGTGGACATCGATCTGTTCATCATCGTCGAATACGGCATCTCGATCAGTGCGGTCGCGGCTTCGATCATCGAAACCGTGAAATACAAGGTGGAACATCTTACGGGGATTCCGGTTGGACGCGTCAACGTATGCGTGGAGGACATCCGCGTCTGACATCCGCCCCCATAGCTTGGAGGAAGATATGGCGATTAAGAAGATAGACGGCATGATGCTCAAGGAGATGTTCTCCTCGGGCGCTGCGCTTTTGACGCAGAACCGCGAGAGCGTCGATGCCCTGAATGTATTTCCGGTGCCGGACGGCGATACGGGCTCCAACATGTCCCAGACCATCACCGCCGCCATCAAGGAGATGAACATGAAGCGCTACACCGCCGCTGCGGATGTGGCGGACGCCGTCGCACGCGGCGCGCTCAAGGGCGCCCGGGGCAATTCCGGCGTCATACTCAGCCAGATCCTGCGCGGCATCGCCCGGGGCCTGGCTGGCCATGAGGACGTGGACTGCGCGCTGTGGGTTCAGGCGATCCGCCAGGGCGCAAACACCGCCTACAAGGCCGTGATGAAGCCCAAGGAGGGCACGATTCTCACCGTGATCCGCGTGATCGCCGAGGATCTGGAGCGCGGCGGCGGCAAGTGCGAGACCCTGGAGGAGCTGTTCAAGCTGCTGCTTACTTCCGGCGACGCGATCCTGAAGAAGACGCCGGAGATGCTGCCCGTGCTCAAGCAGGCCGGCGTGGTGGACAGCGGCGGCATGGGCCTGATGGTCATCTTCCGCGGCATGTACGCCGCCCTCACCGGCGAGACCGTGGAGATCGACGACGGCAGCAGCGCCAACGCGGCCCAGTCCATGCCCGGCGAGTACGTGGACGACCACGGCGACCTGCGCGTGGAGGACATTACATTCGGCTACTGCACGGAGTTCATCGTCTCCCATCCGCGTCCGGATATGAAGGAAAGCGAGGTCGTGCGCCTGCGCAAGCGCCTGGAGAAGATCGGCGACTGCGTGCTGGTCATCTCCGACCTGTCCGTGGTGAAGGTGCACGTGCACACCAACGACCCTGGCAAGGCTATGCAGTATGCGCTGGAGCTGGGCGAATTGGACGCCATCAAGGTGGACAACATGTTCGAGGAGGCCCGCGAGCGCGAGGCCAAGCGGCAGGCTGCCGCCGAGGCGGAGGCTGCCAAGCTGAAGGAATACGGCATCGTGGCCGTGGCGCTGGGCGAGGGCATCAACAGCATCTTCCGGGATCTGATGGTGGATCAGATCGTGGACGGCGGTCAGACCATGAATCCCAGCATTCAGGATCTGGCCCAGGCCGTGGAGGCCACCCACGCAAAGAACGTGTTCATCCTGCCCAACAACACCAACATCATCCTCGCGGCCCAGCAGGCCTCGGAGCTGACGGAGAAGAACGTGGTGGTGCTGCCCACCAAGTCCGTGCCCATGGGCATTTCCGCGATGCTGGCCTTCTCCACCGACATGAGCGTGGAGGAGAACACCGCGGCCATGACCGAGGCGGCGGAGAACGTGCACACCGCGTCCATCACCTACGCCGTGCGCGACACCACCTATGAGGATCGCGAGATCCACCAGGGTGACATCATGGGCATGATCGACAACCGGCTGAGTGTGCTGGGCAACGAGATCCATCAGGTCTGCATGGACATCGCCGGCAAGATGGTGGGCGAGGACACCGATCTGATCACGATCTACTACGGCAGCGACGTCTCCGAGGAGGACGCACAGAAGCTCTGCGACGCGCTGGCCGAGGAGTACGACGACTGCGATGTGGAGCTCCAGTACGGCGGACAACCCCTGTACTATTATCTGATTGCAGTTGAGTGATGCGTTTCAATAGACATTGGATGGATCCGGTGGGAATGCCCGCCGGATCCTTTGAAATATGCGCAAATCCACAGGAGGGGAGGATGAAGGCATGGAGGACGTGTCCCTTTCGACGATCCGCGGCATTGGGCCGGCGCGGCTGAAGGCCTTCGAGGCGGCGGGCATCCATGGCGTACGGGATCTGGTGATGTTCCTGCCCCGGGATTACCGCGACCTCTCCGCCGCCAAACCGCTGTGCGAGGTGCGCCCCGGCGAGACGGCCTGCGTGCGGGTTCGCGTGGCGGGGGAGCCCAGCCAGCGCCGCGCGCGCAAGCTGGTGATCACGAAGGTGTACGTCACCGACGGCAGCGAGACCCTGCCGGTGGTGTGGTACAACCAGCCCTGGCTGAAGGATCAGCTGACCCGCGACCGGGAGCTGCTGCTCTACGGGCGCTGCGAGGCCCGGGGCGGCACGATCCAGCTCAGCTGTCCCACCATCGAGCAGGAGACGGGCCTGATCCCAGTGTACCGCAACATCAGCGGCGTGCCCGCAAAGGCCATGCGCCAGTGCATGGAGGCTGCGCTGAAGGTGTGCGAGGGTCAGTGGCCCGACGAGCTGCCCGAGTCCATCCGCAGGCGTCACGGCCTGTGCGAGCGCAACTTCGCCATGCGCAACGCCCACTTTCCGGGCAGCCGGGAGGCACTGGAGGCGGCCCGGCGGCGCATCGCCTTCGAGGAGCTGCTGCTGTATCAGGTGGCCCTGACCCTGTGCCGAAGGCGCGGCGAACCCGGCGTGCAGATCGCGTCCGACGAGGCCGATCTGGAGGAATACTGGGGCAAGATGCCCTTCCCGCCCACCGGTGCGCAGAAGCGCGTGCTTCAGGAGATTGCAAGCGACATGCGTACACCCAACGCCATGGCGCGCATGGTGCAGGGCGACGTGGGCAGCGGCAAGACCGCCGTGGCCTTCGGCGCGATCTACCTGGCGGTGCGCGGCGGCTATCAGGCGGCGCTGATGGCCCCCACCGAGGTGCTGGCCCGCCAGCACTACGAGGGCGCGAAGGCGATGCTGGAGCCGCTGGGCATGAAGGCGGGCCTGCTGGTGGGGAGTCTGACGCAGAAGCAGCACCGCATCGCCCACGAGGCCATCGCAAGCGGCGAGTGGGACGTGGTCATCGGCACCCACGCGCTGATTACCGAGGGTGTGGAGTACAAAAATCTGGGCCTCACCGTCACCGACGAGCAGCACCGCTTCGGCGTGCGCCAGCGCACCGAGCTGAGCCGCAAGGGCGAAGCGCCCAACGTGCTGGTGATGTCGGCCACGCCGATCCCCCGCACGCTGTCGCTGATCCTCTACGGCGACCTGGACATCTCCATCATCGACGAGCTGCCGCCGGGGCGCAAGGGAGTCAAGACCCGCATCGTGCCCGAGGACAAGCGGCAGGGCATGTACGGCTTTCTGCGCAGCGAGGTGCAGAAAGGGCGGCAGGTGTACGTGGTCTGTCCGCTGGTGGAGGAGTCCGAGGCAGTGGACGCGCTGCCGGCGGAGGTGGTGTACGAGAACCTGCGCACGCGGGATTTGCCCGATCTGCGCATCGAGCTGGTGCACGGCCGCATGAAGGCGGCGGACAAGGACGCGGTGCTGGAGAAGTTCCGCAGGGGCGAGGCGGACGTGCTGGTGTCCACCACGGTGATCGAGGTGGGCGTGAACGTGCCCAACGCCAGCGTCATGGTGGTGGAAAACGCCGAGCGCTTCGGCCTTGCGCAGCTGCACCAGCTGCGCGGGCGCGTGGGGCGCGGCTCGGACGAGGCCTGGTGCTTTCTGATGGCGGAACCCAACGAACGGCTGAAGTTCCTTGCATCCACGACCGACGGCTTCAAAATTGCACAAAAGGACATGGAGCTGCGCGGCCCGGGCGACCTGTTCGGCACGCGCCAGAGCGGCACCATCGTCTGCGGTGTGGGCACGCTGGCGGGCGACACCCAGCTTCTGAAGGAGGTGCACGACGAGGCGCGATCCCTCCTTCGGGACCGCGACAGTGTGGACGCGCAGGCCGTGATGCGCCTGGCCGAGGCGGCCTACGTGCAGAAGTTCCGCGACGCGGCTGCAAACTGATCCATCCGATGAAAAACTGAAAAAATGGGCGCGCCCGCATGCAGGATCGAGCAATCGCACTTGCATATGGGCGCGCCTTTTGCGCGCTTTTTTTGAAAAATCGGAATCCCGCGCGATCGCCATTCTTACCCAGTGCACAATTTCCAGTGTAAAAGCTCCGGCGCGGGTCAAACTACAGTCAGACTCAAGCAAGGAGGTGAAAAGCATGAAGAACGCAGAGAACAAGGCCGCAATGGAAAACATGAAGTATGAAATTGCGCGCGAGTACGGCGTGAACCTGACCAAGGGTTACAACGGCAACCTGTCCTCCAAGGACGCGGGCACCGTCGGCGGTCAGATGGTTCGCAAGATGGTCGAGGACTATCAGCGCCAGCATGCGAACCAGTAAGTTCGCACATGCAGCAGTCTTTCCCGGAGCGCGGCGCCCCATGCATCGGATGAGATGTCTGCGGCGGCGCGGCTCCAAAGCAAATCGCCCAAGCGGCGTGAGAAGGAGATCATTATGCGCAACAACAACAATCAGATCAACGTTCCGGAAGCGCGCCAGGCCATGGCCAACATGAAGCAGGAGGTTGCCAACGAGCTGGGCATCAACCTGAAGCAGGGCTACAACGGCGACCTGTCCTCCAAGGACGCGGGCCACATCGGCGGCAACATGGTCAAGAAGATGATCGAGGCCCAGGAGCGCGCCATGTCCGGCAGAAGCTGACCTCGCACAGGGAAGAACGATTCAAATTGTAAAAGGCCGTCCGCATCAGTTGCGCGGACGGACCGGGGGGACGGTTGCGCATGTGCGCGGCCGTCCCCTTGTGCTGCAATGAAAGAAGAGCGCGGACGGGCAAAGATGCCTACTCGTTCGCGGCCAGGCCCTGCCAGATGTGCTGACGATCCACCGTCGGCGCGCCTGGATCGGAGGGCGTCGCATCCGCAAAGGCGCTCGTGCTCTGGGACGCGGAGACGGTCGCATCCAATCCCTGCCAGATGTGCTGGCGATCCACCGCCGGGCCGCCGCCTGTGTCGCCGGAGCCGGTGAACGCGCCGCGCAGCAGGTCGATCAGGGACGCGCTCTGCCGGGTGTCGAGCTGCGCTGCCAGGCGCACGATCAGATGCGCGTAGCTGCGCTCCTCCGTCAGCGGCCGGTACCAGTCGTAGAGCGCGTCGGGCCAGTCCTGCTCGGTGCAGGGGAGGAACAGCGAGAGCCCGCAGGTCTGTCCCGCCAGCTTTCCGGAGTCCGCCTTGTAGCACACCGCGTCTGCAACGGTGGCGCGCAGCGCGGCGCACTCCTGCGGAGCGTAGGCTTCGAGCACATCGCAAAGCTGCGCCGCGTCCATCAGGCCGGAGGGCGGACTGCCGTCGAATTCGCCGAAGGAGGCGAGATTCTCCAGCGCACCCGGCAATGCCGCCAGATCATCGTCCGACAGTGCGTCCAAGCGGGCATAGAGGGCCTCGACGGCGGCCGTGAGCGCGTCCGACTGCGCCGCGTCCAGCACGCTCATGCTGGCGACCTGGGAGAACAGGCCGTGGGAGGCGGTACTGATGTAGGTCTCGGCGATGATTTCGCAGAGCGCGCGGGTGTCGATGTCCGGATCGGCGGCCAGCGCGGCCAGCCACAGGTCGTAGCGCGCCCCGGTGCCCAGCGTGGACTCCTGGCTGGCGACGATGAGGTCCGTGTATTGCCCCAGATCGGTCAGCAGATCGGCGCAGTTCATCAGGCACGCGTCGAAGATCACGGCCTCGATGTTCTGCCCGGCTGCATCGGCTTCCCGAAGTGCGGCGGCGATTTCGTCCAGCATCAGGGCGTCGTCCGCGTACAATTCGTCGAAGCACATGCCGCCGGTGGGACCGTCGCCGTGCCCCCACAGCACCAGCAGGGTGCGATCCGCCGGCGCGTTCTCCCGTGCGTAGGCCAGGAAGCCGGCCAGAGTGTCCGCATCGCCCATGCTGCATTTTCCGGGGGAGGCGAGCTGCGCGATGCCGTCCTGCGTCACCTGCAGAAGGTTCACATTCCGATCGGTGAGCCCGTCGGTGTGCCAGCGCTTCGCGCCGCCGGCCTCCACCAGCACGGTCACGGGGCCGCTTGCCTGCACGCCGGCGCGCACCATCTCCGCAAGATCCTCCGTGGCGCTGGCGTCCTCGCTCTCCAGATCGGCGCCGCTGATGTACACGAGCACCGTGGTGCGCATCTCCTCGCCCAGCGCCGGCGCACAGAGCATGCCCAGCAGCGCGAGCACCGGCAGCATCCAAAACCATCTCTTCATACGCATGTCCTCAGTTGACGATGGGCACGATGCTGTCCACGATCTGCAAGAACTGCGCAAGATCCGCCTGCGTCAGTTCCCGCGAGTCGTCGTAGCGCGCATCGGCGTAGGCGTAGGCGGAGAGGCACAGATCCCAGCCGTTGGTGAGCGTCTCGGCGATGTAGCACGGCCCGTAGGAATCCTCGATCTCCAGAATCGCGAAGGGAATTTCGTGCGCGCCCACGCGGCGGATCTCGATCAGCTCGCCGCCGTAGTCGCTCAGCAGCCAGTCGGCGTAGTCCAGCGTGCCCTGCTCGTCCACCTCGAACAGGCGGATGTCGGCAAATTCGGGGAAGTAGTACAGATCCACGCTGAGGTTGAGATCCGTATCGCCCGGGCCGGCGATGAAGCCCAGGTTGTAGTATTCGTTCGCCATGTCGTCGCGGTCGTCCGCACCGCAGTCCTCCCAGCCGTCGGGATAGGTGAGCGTCAGGATGTCCGGGATCGTCAGTGTGGCGGCCAGCGCCGTGCCGGACAGCGCCATCAGCGCGGCCAGTAGGATGCAGATCTTCCGGGTCATGCTTCTCCCTCCTTCGCGATGCGCACCCGCAGCAGATCTCCTTCGGAGACCGACGCGTCGCAGGCCATGGTGTAGATTTCGCCGGGCCGCGAAGCGACCTGGACCTGTTCTCCCTGGGCGTCGGCGAGCTCCCGGGCCACGAAGGACGCGCCCAGGCTGTTCGGCGAGAGGATCTCGATGCGGTCGCCCTCAAAGATGCGGTTGCGCAGTTCCACGGCGATGCGGCCGTCCGCTGCGCCGCGCACCGCGCCCACAAAGTTGCAGTCCTGGAGATACACGCCGTCATCGGGCGCGTGGCGCTTCATTTCGCCAAAGTAGAAGCCGCTGGCATAGGGACGGTGGCTGGCGGCATTCAGCTCCCGCTGCAGAAGGGATAGCTGCCGAACGTTGGCGCTGCCGTCCAGCAGGGCGTCGATGCGCCTGCGGTAGGCGTTGGTCACGGTGGCCACGTAGTAGGGCGACTTCATGCGGCCCTCCAGCTTGAAGGAGGTCACGCCCGCATCCATCAGCTGATCCAGAAAGTCCAGGCAGTTCATGTCGAAGGAGGAGAGGATGGTGGTGCCGCGCGCATCCTCCTCAACGGGGAAGTACTCGCCGGGGCGCTTCTCCTCCATCAGGTGGTACGTCCAGCGGCAGGACTGGGTGCAGGCACCCTTGTTGGCGCTGCGGGAGGTGAGGTAGGCGCTGATCATGCACCGCCCGGAGTAGGACATGCACATCGCGCCGTGCACGAAGGCCTCCAGCTCCAGCTCCGCCGGGGTGCGCTTTCGCAGCTCGCGGATTTCGTCAAGGGACATCTCCCGGCCCAGCACCACGCGCTTCACGCCCAGATCGGCGTAGGCGCAGGCGGCGGCATAGTTCAGGCAGTTTGCCTGGGTGCTCACGTGCACATCCAAATCCGGCGCGGCCAGCCGCAGGGTGCAGATCAGGCCCAGATCGGACACGATCGCCGCGTCCACACCCATCTTATGCAGCGCCCGGGCGTAATCGGCGGCGGCGTCCACATCGGCGTTGCTCGCGAAGGCGTTGACGGCCACGTAGATCCGCTTCCCCTTTGCATGTACCGCCTGCACGGCCGCGGCCAGCTCCTCCATGGAGAAGCCCACGCTGCCGGCGCGCAGCTGCAGCATCGGGCCGCCCAGGTACACCGCGTCGGCGCCGAAGCGCAGCGCCGCCTCCAGACGCTCCATGTCCCCGGCCGGGGCCAGCAGTTCAAAGGAAGGCTTCATTTCTTCGACTCCTCTCCGTGCTCCGTGCGGCGCAGGCCGATGTCCACGCCCGCGCCCTCGATCTTCGGGTTCAGGTACTTCTCGCAGCAGGCGTTGGCGTAGCTGGCGGTGATCAGCCGGTTGAAGCTGAGCCAAAAAATTGCGTACAGCACCAGCGCCGCCGGAACCGCCCAGCGCAGCGCCGCAGGAGCGAATTGCATCAGCAGCAGGAGCACCACCGGGATCGCCAGCGTGGCGATCTTCACGGCGATGGCCTTCGGCAGCGCGGCCAGCGTCATCAGCACGGCATTGCGCACCACGCCGGTGAAGCGCAGGCGATAGGTGACGATCAGCGTGGGCATCAGCTGGGCGCTCAGGATCCACAGCAGGCCTGCGATCAGCGCGATCGCCAGCGGCAGGTAGAACAGTGGGCTGCCCCCTGCCATGCCGGTGTAAAAGTTCCAGCAGATGCACACCAGCAGCGGCAGCGCGCCGTTGATGAGGCCGTAGAGCAGTCCCTGCCGCCAGTTCTCCTTCACGCCGGCAAAGTAGTCGCCGGCGGCATAGGCGTGCTCGTCCCGGGCCCAGTTGCGCAGCACGCGGCTGATGCCCATGGTGAAGGGGCCGGTGATGGCGCTCAGCGGGAACAGCACCAGCAGGTAGGAGTAGATCAGGTCGCCCAGATTGGCGTCGCTGATCCCGGCGGCGATGGCGCTCAGCTGCACCAGATTCAGATAGCTCCACAGGATCGCGGGGATCCAGCACAGCAGATAGAGAAAGTTCAGCCCCACCATGCTGCTCCGGCGCACCTTCAGCACCTCTCGGAACAGCTGCATGCGGTTGGTAGGCAGATCCTGCTCGGTGAAGTCCCGCTGACCGGACTTTCCATAGAAATAATTCTTGAAGAAGCTCATTCAAAGACCTCCTGATTTCGTCCCCTTTAGTATACACGGCTGCGGGAGCTTTGGCAAGGCGGCGCCGGAACGGAATTTCCCGCAGGGCGATGGTTGCAATTTGCCCCGGATGCGGCTATAATATAGGAATAATTCGGAGGATTGCACCTTCGTTGCCCGCAGAATGCACTTTGCGGGGGAATACAGGAAAGCTGGGTTGCATGTGCGTACAAGCGTTATGAAGATTTCGGATGCGGCGCTGCGGAACAATGCCGCGGCGATCCGTGCGCGGATTCCCGGGAAGGTGAAGCTGATGTGCGTGGTCAAGGCCGATGCCTACGGTCACGGCAGCGTCCCTGCGGCGCGGGACATGCTGCAGGCCGGTGCGGACGCCTTCGCAGTGGCCATCGTGGAGGAGGCGGCGGTGCTGCGCAATGCGGGCATCGATGTGCCCATCCTGATCCTGGGCGGCGCCGGTGCGGATTCCCTGCGGGAGGCCGTGGCGCTGGACGTCTCCCAGGCGGTGTACACCACTGGGGCGCTGGACGTGCTCCAGGCCGAGGCTGCACGGCTGGGCAGGCGCGCCAAGGCGCATCTGAAGATCGACACGGGCATGTCCCGCATCGGCGTGCGTGGGGAGGAGCCCCTATGCGCGCTGCTGAGCCACTGGAAGCGCTGCTGCCCGGACGTGGAGATGGAGGGCATCTTCACCCACTTCTGCGTGGCGGAGAGCGACCCGGCTTTCACGGATGAACAGAACGCGCGCTTTGCCCATGCGCTGGAGATCGTGCGCGCGGCAGGCTTTCAACCCATCGCCCACGCGGCGGCGACCTCCGCCATGCTGAATCCGGCGTATCAGTACGACATGGTGCGCGCGGGCATCGGCCTGTACGGCACGCTGGTGCCGGAGCTGGAGGGAAAGCTCCGGTACGCCCAGACCCTGTGCGCGAAGCCCATCCGCATGGAAACTATACATAAGGGAGATACTGTCGGCTACGGACGAACCTTCACCGCCCGGCGCGACAGCCGCATCATCACCGTGCCCATCGGCTACGGCGACGGCTACCCGCGCATCCTGAGCAACAAGGCCGATGTGCTGGTGTGCGGAAAGCGCGCGCCCATCGTGGGCAACGTGTGCATGGACATGCTGATGGCCGACGTGACCGACATCCCTGAGGCCAATGCCGACAGCGAGGTGGTGCTCATGGGCGCGCAGGGCAGTCAGCGCATCGCGCCCGACGAGCTGGCGGAGCTGGCCGGAACCATCCCCTACGAGATCATGCTGGGCTTCTCGCCCCGAGTGCGCACCGTCCGGGAGGACGAAGCGGTGCGCGAATGACGAAGTGCGAACGCAGGAGCGCGCGGACAGGTGCCGCGCGCTCCTGTGCTGTCCGTCGGCCGCCGCAATCGCCGGTGGCCCTGCCCACTTTTCGGCCGCGCCATGCGACGCCAGGTTTTTGGCTAGAATTGTGGCAAAAGGGGCATGAATATGGTATAATGCTCGATGATTCAGCAAAATCGGGGGCCTGACCGGGTCGCCTGTGCGGCGGCAGGATCCGCGGGCATGGCGGAAGGAAGGGGCTGCGCATGCCTGCAGCGCAGCGGCCGGACAGAATCAGGGGCGCCGGGAAGCAAAATCATCCATTCTGGGCCCCATAAACGTGGCAAATTTGTGTCGAGGGCATGAATCATGTCAAAATTTTGAACTTTACCCGGCGGCGCAATGAAGCGGATTTCGGGGAAAATGGCGGCGAAAAATAAATTTTAAGAAAAGAAAAATGGAATAATTGTACAAATAATCCGATTGTTAGACGAATGTAATATACAAATATGTACTTATAACAACGGCGAATATTTGTATTGACATGCCAAACGAATTGTGATATAATTACGACAAATATCATAGGTGAAGATATGCGCATTATTTCGGGCGAAGCGCGGGGAAGGACGCTGTTTGCTCCTGCGGGAGATCAGACGCGGCCGACCTCGGACAAGATCAGGGGTTCCCTGTTCAACATACTCAACGGACGGGTACAGGACGCCGAGGTGCTGGACCTCTTCGGCGGAACTGGCGCGCTGGCGCTGGAGGCGCTGAGCCGCGGCGCCGCACGTGCGGTGATCGCGGATACCTCCCGCGCGGCCATCGAGGTGATCCGCCGCAACGCCGGAAATGTGCTCAAGGATGCGCTGGCCGAGCGCGCATTGATCCTGAAAACCGATTATCGCAGCGCGATTTCCGCCCTGGGCGGCCACCGCTTCGATCTGGTGTTTCTGGATCCGCCCTACCGCATGCTGGATGCCTATCCGGATGCGATGGAGCGGCTTCGGGATGCAGGTGCGCTCAGCGAGGGCGCTGTTATCGTTGCCGAGCGCCGGCAGGATGCGCAGATCCGCATTCCGGAGGGCTTCGAGGTCTACGATACGCGCCACTATGGTGAAACTTCCATCGATTTTGTGCGTCAAAGCAGTGTCCGGGAGGTTGAGGGATGATTGCGGTCTACGCCGGCAGTTTCTCGCCGCCGACCCTGGGGCATCTGGACGTCATTCGCCGCGCGGCGGGGATCTTCGATGAGCTTGTGGTCGCCGTGCTGTCCCAGCAGGCGAAGCAGTATCTGTTCACGCCGCAGCAGCGCTTGGAGATGCTGCGCCAGATCACGACGGAGTTCAAAAATGTCCGCGTGATTGCGGATACGGGTCTGCTGGTGGATGTGGCGCACAGGGAGGGCGCGGATGTGATCGTCCGCGGCTTGCGCAATTCCTCGGATCTGCTGTTTGAAATGCAGATGGCCGAGGCGAACCGGCAGATCGGTAAAATTGAAACGGTGTTTATCAGCTGTCTCCCGGAATACAGCATGATTTCCTCGACCATTGTGCGGGACTGCGCCGCCCATGGCGCGCCGATCGATTCCATGGTTCCGGAGGAAATTATCGGGAAAATCTACGCTGCATACGGCGTGAAGCCGTGTGCGGAAAGGAAGGGCTAGAATGGATCACGATCAGGAGAGATTCTACGAAGATGAGGATCAGGAAGTTCGTGCGGAACCCCAGGCGCAGCAGAATGTCGACGAAATCGACGACATGAAGTACTTCCTCGAATTGCTCAAGCATATTCGCTCAGCCATTCGTTCGGGCGCAAATGTTCCGCTGACCAACAAGAAAATCATCGATGCGGATAAGTGCCTGATGATCATTGACGATATGGAGCGCAATCTGCCCGACGCCGTGCAGTACGGCATGCAGATGTTCTCCGAGCGCGAGCGCATCCTGGGCAACGCGGAGACTGCCGCGATGAACCGGGTGAGTTCCGCCGAAATGCGCGCCAACGCCGCCCTGGAGAAGGCGAAGAACGATGCGGAGCAGATCATGGCCGACGCCGAAAACGAGGCCCACGCCATTCTCGCAGACGCACAGGATCGCGCCAACCATATGGTGGATGAAAACGAGATCGTGCGTCAGGCCCGCGAGGAGGCGCGCATCATCAAGAACGACGCCCGCGTGGAAGCCAGCGAGCTGCGCCTGAAGGCCAATCACGACGCCTATCAGCTGCTGACCTCCGTGGAGGACGAACTGACCGAGGCCTGCAAGGCCATCCGCCGCCGCTGTGCGGAGCTGGGCGACGAGGCAGAATGATCGACGGTCGGAGCGTACGGTAGTTTCATCGCGTTTGAAGCGGAGTGCGCGTGTTCCGCAGAGAATTTCAGCACGAAGCGCGTGCATTGGAAAGAGCGAGCCTGTCTGGAAATGCAGACGGGCTCGCTTTGTCGCGCTTGTCGGCCGAATGCTGCGCCGCTGATCGTGGGGGATCCGTTCGGGGCGAAACCGCAAATCCATCGATTCCCGTTTGGCGGACAGCTCTGATACCTCTCCGGTTGGGCGCATCGCGGTTCACTCTGCGCATCCGGAAAACGCCGGAGGATTTCTCTGGACACAATTTGAATGCCCTTCCGATATAAGGTTTTATACGAGGAGACAAAAGCCCCCCCGGAAACGCCGTGTTTCCGGGGGGTTTGGATTGGTGCTGAAAACGGGACTTGAACCCGTACATTCTTTCGAATAGCGGATTTTAAGTCCGCTGCGTCTGCCGATTCCGCCATTTCAGCAGAGAGCGGCCTTGCGGCCGCAATGGATGCGCAGGTGATTTTTCAGCGGCTCAGGCGCTTGATCTGTGCCTGGAGCTTGCTGATTTTGTTGCTGTTCAGGCCGTGCATGGCCAGGTTCAGGCAGATCAGCAGGCCGATCAGGAAGCACAAGCCCACGACGATGATGTAGATGAGTCTGGCGTCCGTGATCTTTGCAAAGCCCATCAGCGTCTTGAACGTGGTATTGGTGAGGATAAGATTGGAAAGGAAAAAACCGCCGCCGGTGAAGGCGATCAGGAAGATAAGTCCGAGCAGGATGCAGATGGTACCCATATATCTTCTCCTTAATCCGAAATATACTGTAATTATAATGCGAAACTGCGGCGGTGTCAAGGGCGGGGGTCGGGGCGATGGATTGACGATCCTGTGACCGAATCGTGCGGGCCCTGCCGGGGGAAGGTGCGAAAATGGCAGGCTCCCAAGGGGCTGGGAACCTGCCGGGGTACGGAGAAGAAGAGCTTGAATGGGGATTGATCTATTTCTCGGAGTTCGTGCATGCGCCGTGACAGCTCTCGCAGCCGCATCCGCAGCTGCAGGAGTGCTTGCCCTTGCGCCTGTCGGAGATCATTTTCCATACGACTGCGCCTACGATGACGATCAGCACGCCGCCGATGATCCAGGTTGCCATAGGTTTCCTCCTTTATGCCTTGCGGCTCAGATGGTTTTCGTCATGGCGGTTCTTGCGCACCAACAGGTAGATCAGGGCGATCAGCACGATCAACGCGGCTGCGGTGGCGAGGGTGAAGCCTGCGCCCGCTGCCAGCAGGCCCAGCTGGTACACGATCAGGGCGATGGCGTAGGCGAAGATGCACTGGTAGGCGATGGCGAAGCAGGTCCACTTGCCGTTGTTCATCTCGCGCTTGATGGCGCCCATGGCCGCGAAGCAGGGTGCGCACAGCAGGTTGAACAGCATGAAGGCGAAGGCTGCCAGCCGTCCGTGACCGTTCGAGGTCTCGTCAAAGCCCTGTGCGATGGGGGAGAGGCCGGTGGCGATCTGCTCCTCGTCGCCCTCCTCCAGCAGCGTTGCGGTGTCCAGATCGTCGGTGTCGGTGTCGTAGAGCACGCCGAACACGCTCACGACCTCCTCCTTGGCGACCAGACCCATGACCGTCGCCACGGTGGGCCGCCACTCGCCGAAGCCCAGGGGCTTGAACACGGGTGCGACCACCGAGCCCACGCGGCCCAGGATGCTCTGGTCGGTGTTTTCCACCATGCCGAAGGAGGTCTTGCCGCTCTCAGCAGGTTCCGCTTCCGCGCTGTCCACGGTCTCCGAGGCGGAGACGGTGACCTCGGCGGGCATTTCAGGCTCCGCAGGCGCCCAGCCGTAGTTGGAGGTGAACCAGATGAGAATTGAGGAGATGAGAATCACGGTACCCGCGCGTTTGATGAAGCTCCAGCCGCGCTCCCACATGCTGTGCAGCACGTTCTTCCAGGCGGGAGCATGGTAGGCCGGGAGTTCCATAACGAACGGCGCCGGGTCGCCTGCGAAAGCCTTGGTTTTCTTGAGCATGATGCCGCTGATGATGACCGCCGCCACGCCGATGAAGTAGGCGGAGGTGGCCACCCAACCCGCGTTGTTGAACAGCGCGCCCGCGATCAGCGCGATGATGGGCATCTTCGCGCCGCAGGGGATGAAGGTGGTGGTCATGATGGTCATCTTGCGGTCGCGATCCTGCTCGATGGTGCGGCTGGCCATGACGCCGGGTACGCCGCAGCCGGAAGAGATCAGCATCGGGATGAAGCTCTTGCCCGAGAGGCCGAAGCGGCGGAAGATGCGGTCCATGATGAACGCGATGCGCGCCATGTAGCCCACGTCCTCCAGTATGGCCAGCAGGAAGAACAGGATCAGCATCTGCGGCACGAAGCCGATGACGGCGCCCACGCCGCCGATGATGCCGTCGCCGATCAGGCCGACCAGCCAGCCTGCGCAGCCGATGTTCTCCAGCCAGGCCATGACGGGCTCCTGAATCCATGCGGCCACGAAGGTGTCGTTGGTGAAATCGGTCACGATGGTGCCGATGGTGGTGACGGAGATGTAATAGACCAGGAACATGACCACCACGAAGATCGGCAGCGCCAGCACGCGGTTGGTCACGATGCGGTCGATCTTGTCGGAGACGGTCAGCGCGCCCTTGGCCTTGCCCTTCTTCACACAGGTGGAGACGAGCCGGGAGATGTAGGCGTAGCGCTGGTTGGTGATGATGGATTCGGAATCGTCGTCCATCTCCTTTTCGCACTCGCGAATGCTCTGCTCGATGGAGTCCTTGATCTGCTGGGGCAGATTCAATTCGGCCAGCACCTTCTCGTCGCGCTCGAACAGCTTGATGGCGTACCAGCGGGCCAGATGATCCGGAACGATGCCGCCCTGGTGCACGCTGCCGTCCGCGTGGTGGTGGTGCACGCCGTTTTCGTCGTGATGGGTGATCAGATCCTCGATGTGGGCCAGCGCATGCTCCACGCTGCCGGCGAACACGTGGGGCAGCTCATTGCGCACGCCCTTCTTGGCGGCCTCGGCGGCGGCCTTTGCCACCTCCTGGCTGCCCATGCCCTTCAGTGCGGAGGTCTCCATGATCGGGCAGCCCAGCGCGTCGCCCAGCTTCTTCAGATCGATCTTATCGCCGTTCTTGCGGGTGATGTCGATCATGTTCAGCGCGATGACCATCGGAATGCCCAGCTCCGCAAGCTGGGTGGTCAGGTACAGGTTGCGCTCGATGTTCGTCGCGTCCACGATGTTGAGAATCGCGTCCGGCTTCTCGTTGACCAGGTAGCCGCGGGCCACGACCTCCTCCAGCGTGTAGGGGGAGAGACTGTAAATGCCCGGCAGGTCCTGAATGACGACGTCCTGGGCGCCCTTCAGGCGGCCCTCCTTCTTCTCAACCGTCACGCCCGGCCAGTTGCCGACGTACTGGTTGCTGCCGGTCAGATCGTTGAACAGGGTCGTTTTGCCACAGTTCGGGTTGCCCGCAAGGGCAATTTTGATTGCCATGTGCATATCCTCCTCAATCCTGAAGTTAGCATCGCCTAACTTGTGCGTCTGAAAAAGAGGCGCCCGATCAGCGCACCTCGATCAGCTCCGCGTCCGCCTTGCGCACGGAGAGCTCGTAGCCGCGCACCGTCAGCTCCATCGGATCGCCCAGCGGCGCCACCTTGCGCACGTAGATTTCCGTGCCCTTGGTCAGCCCCATGTCCATGATGCGGCGCTTCAGCGCGCCCTCGCCGTGCAGCCGTTCGATGACCGCGTGCTCGCCAACCTTCACATCCCGCAGCGTCTTCATTTTCCAATCTCCTCCCTGTTTAAACCATTATGCGCATGGCCATGGTCTTATCCAGTGCCACGCGGCTGTCCTTCACGGACAGGATCAGGTTTCCGCCAAGCTCGCTCACCACGCGAACCTCCTCGCCCACTACGAAGCCCAGCTCCGCCAGGTGCCGGCGCAGCTCATCCTTGCCGGTGATCTTCTTGATGGTGTTGGTCTCGCCGATTCCGGCCATTGCAAGCGGCATCATACAGGCCCTCCTTTGGTTAGCATGACCTAACTATTGTTGGAAATAAATGGTTAGGAAAGCCTAACGTTTCTAACCGCTGATAATATATCACGGCTTGAAGAAAAAGTCAATATTTTCATCAAAACTTCACATGAGAAAATGCGAAGAAACGCCGTCGAATCTCCGGAGGAAAGCTGGATGTTTGCGGGGAATGATGCTATAATGAAGGCGACATTGCCGAAAAAGGGGGCGCATGTGCATGAACCGGCCGAGGATACTGGTGAGCGCGTGTCTGCTGGGGGTGAACTGCCGGTACAACGGTGAAAGAAAACAGATGGAAGGGATCGAACGGCTGATGGAGCGCGTGGAGCTGATCCCGGTGTGCCCGGAGGTTCTGGGCGGCCTGCCCACGCCGCGACCGCCGGCTGAGCGCGTGGGCGAGCGGGTGATGAACCGCGAGGGTGCGGACGTGACGGAGGCGTATCAGCTGGGCGCGGAGGAGACGCTGCGCCTTGCGGAGCTGTTCGACGCACGGTTTGCGCTGCTGAAGGAGCGCAGCCCGTCCTGTGGTATGGGCAATATTCACGACGGCAGCTTTCAGGGAAGGATCGTGGACGGCAGCGGCGTGACCGCGGAGCTGCTGACGGCGCATGGAATCTCCGTCTACGGAGAGAGCCGCATCGATGAACTGCTGAACGAACTGGATAACTATACATAGAAAAAGGTGAGAACAATGATACGTTTTAACAGCGACTATCAGGAGGGTGCGCATCCGCGCATTCTGCAAAGGATGCTTCAGACCAATCTGGAGCAGCATCCGGGCTACGGCGAGGACGAATGCTGTGCGGAGGCGCGGGCGATGATTCAGAGGGCGTGCGAAGCGCCGGAAGTGGACGTGCACTTCCTGGTGGGCGGCACGCAGACGAACTTCACCTTCCTGGCGGCGGCGCTGCGCTGCTATCAGGGCGCGGTCTGTGCGGACACGGCGCACATCGCCGTTCACGAGACCGGTTCGGTGGAGGCCACCGGCCACAAGGTGATCACCCTGCCCCAGCGCGATGGAAAGATCACCGCCGCACAGGTGGACGAATGCTGTCTCCTGCACTTCAGCGATGGCTCCCACGAGCACATGGTCATGCCGAAGGTGGTGTACCTGTCCGAGTCCACGGAGCTGGGCACGGTGTACACCCGCGCGGAGCTGACGGAGATGCGCGCGGTCTGTGACAAGTGGAAGCTCTGGCTCTACGTGGACGGCGCGCGCCTGGGCTACGCCATGGCCAGCGAGGCCTGCGATGTGGATCTGCCCTTCCTGGCCCGCACGGCCGACGCCTTTTACATCGGCGGCACCAAGCAGGGCGCGCTCTTCGGCGAGGCGCTGGTGATCGTCAACGACGCGCTGAAGCCGGACTTCCGCTACGTGCTCAAGCAGAAGGGCGGCATGCTGGCGAAGGGCTGGCTGCTGGGCATCCAGTTCAGCGAGCTGTTCCGGGATGGCCTGTACTTCGAACTCTCCGACCACGCCCAGGCGCTGGCGATGCGGCTGAAGGCGGCCCTCACGGAGTGGAACGTGCCCTTCCTGGTGGACAGCCCGACGAACCAGCAGTTCCCGGTCCTGCCGGATGCGGTGCTGGATGCGCTGGCGGAGAAGTACAGCTTCAGCGAGCAGCAGCGCGTGGATGCGACCCATCGCGCGGTGCGCTTCTGCACCAGCTGGGCCACCCAGCAGGCGCAGCTGGACGCGCTGATTTCTGATCTGCGGGCGCTGCTGGAGGCATGAGCATTTCGGGCATCCTGATCTATTGCCTGCGCGCGGCGACCTTCGCGGCCGTGATCTGCGCTGCATATGCGTTGATCTGTCTGCTGCGAAAGCGCCGACTGCGCACGAAACGGCTGGCCGGGCTGGCCTATCTGGCGGCCCTTGTGCAGATCACGGTGCTGCGCGGCGGCGTGGACTGGGCGCAGGTTCTGACTGCGACCCGCGATGCGCCGCGGCTGCTTCCGCTTCGGACGACGCTGGAGGAGCTGCGCGCCGGCGCATGGCCGCTGATCTATCACGCGGTGGGGAACCTGATCTGGTTCGTGCCGCTGGGGATTCTGCTGCGGAAAAGGAGCGCGCCCGTCGTGCTGCTGAGCGGTGCGGGGCTCTCGATTTGCATCGAACTGATGCAGTACCTGCTGATGACCGGCGTGACCGACGTGGACGACGTGCTCCTCAACGCGCTGGGCGCGCTGCTGGGCTGGGGCCTGGCGCGGCTTTGGCAGCGCCGGAGAGGGCGAATCTCCCCTTGACTTGACGGACGGGAATGCTATAATAAAAAGGAAGCAAAATATGTGGCCTGCACATGAAGACTGCGATATTTTGAGTAGATTGTGGTAGAAAACAGTACGGCTTGCAGAAAAAGGAGGAACTGAGCTATGAAGACGATCAAGGATAAGCAGCTGCTGGTGGGTGCGGATTTCGCGGGCTATCCGCTGAAGGAGGCCGTGTGTGCGCACCTGCGCGCCAAGGGCTGGACGATCACGGATGTGGGCGTCACCGACCCCAACGTGGACGATACCGAGAACATGTTCCACCGCATCGGCCTGCGCGTGGGCGCGAAGATCTCCGAGGGCGAGTTTGAGCGCGCGCTGATCTTCTGCGGCACCGGCATGGGCATTCACATCGCGGCCAGCAAGTGCCCCGGCGTGCATGCGGGCGTGGTGGAGTCCGTTCCGGCGGCGCTGCGCGCGATCACCGGCAACGGCGTGAATGTGCTGGCCATGGGCGCGTTCTATGTGGCGCCGCAGATGGGCTGCGACATCGCCGACGCCTATCTGGGCGCGGAGCTGGGCACCGGCTACGAGTGGTGGCACAACTTCTACGAGTTCCACAAGCTGGCCATCGACGAGCTGAATGCCTTCGATTACGAGACCTACAAGAAGAACGGCTTCAAGCTGGAGCATCTGGGCGACTACCCGCTGTCTCTGGAGACCAAGGACGACCTGCACTTCCAGCTGCGCGGCAACGACTGATTGCCGGGGTCCTGTCCAATCGGCACGGAGGAGCCGCCGGGGTCTTCCCCGGCGGCTCCTCCGTTTGCTCGGATCTGCCCGCTGTGCATCTTCTTTTCCTTTGATCTGCGTCGCGCACATGGCCGACGGCTGCGCTACTCCGCGCCATCCTCCTCCACCAGTACATCCTCAAGGGCCGCCTCCAGCAGCAGGTTGATCAGTTCGTTTCTGGATCGGTTGGTGCGCAGCGAGAGATCGTCCAGCCTTCGCACGGTATCATCCTTCATCCGCACGGAGACCACCTTGTGCCCGTCTTCGCCCCGGCGCGCGCTTTTTTTGGTAATCCGGATCTCGCGTTTCATATCCTCACCTCCCGGCGGCAATACAATTTTAGCTTGACCCGAACGGCAAATATATATTATAATTCATAATGTGTTTATTAACTACAAATTGTAGTATACATATACCTGCGCGATGACACGCACGCTTGGGAGGGAAGTGGAAGGATGGAATATCCCGCGGTTCGCCTGGCAGCCTGGGCGGAAAAAGATGCGCAGCGCG
Source organism: Clostridiales bacterium (assembly GCA_004557125.1). Lineage (GTDB taxonomy): Bacteria > Bacillota > Clostridia > Christensenellales > Aristaeellaceae > SFTH01. The sequence goes on from SFET01000034.1 coordinate 42,214, forward strand.
ACGCGTTTTCCCGCGTGCAGATTCATCGGGCGATGGGCATCAGAACAGAGCTTTCGCTGGGCGAGGTGGGCGCGTGGACGGACTGTCGCTTCGAGCTGGCCCGGGAATTGCCGCTCTCCATGTACGACGAGGAACTGCGGGAGCTTGTGGAGCGCATCATTGCGGCGACGCAGGGCGAGGGCGTGGTCGTGGCGGACGGCTGTGCGACCGGCACGAACGACTATTGCCAGTGCATCGGATACTTTGGCAGCGAAATCCGGATGACTTATTTTGCCCGGGAAATCAGCGCATATGACGCTGCCTCCGCCTGGCTGGAGAGCTGCGGAACGTCGGAGCTGAACCGGCGATATGCCGCGCACTTCGCCACGGATACCGCCGGCGGCAGATCGCGCTCGGTCATGATGGACGCCCTGGCGGACCGGATCGATCAGGCGATGCAGGAAGAGGGCGAAGCGAGTGAGGCGCGCTGCGAGGTGGAGACGGTGCGCAAATGGATGAAGCATTCCCGCAGCCGCACGCAGGAGCGTCTGGAGGTTTCCGTGACGGATCTGGGCGCGTGGATCCGCTTTGCGGGCTTTCGGCTCAATTCGCGGGAGCAGCGCAGAGTGCGCCGGATGCAGCGTCTGGAGGGCGCGCAGAAAGATTCAATCTGATGGACGGAAGTATGCGCGCATCAAGGGGTGGTGCGATGGGAGCCGCACAGATGCAGACAGAAGCATGCATATGAAGGGGCGGCGCAGCCAGAGCTTTGGCTGCGCCGCCCTTTGATGTGCAGCTTTCAGGAATCCTCCTCCCAGAACAGCTCGTCCAGGGTCTTGCCCAGCGCCCGGCAGATGGCGATGCACAGCCGGATGGTGGGGTTGTACTCACCCTTTTCGATGGCATTGATGGTCTGGCGCGACACGCCCACCGCGTCGGCCAGCTGCTGCTGGCTCCAGTCCATCGCCGCCCGGGCGGACTTCATGCGGAGGTTCTTCATTCGCATTCCCCCCGCACGCGATCATAGATCGCACGGATGCACAGCGCGATTGCGATCTGCAGGGACGCCGCGCCGGTGAACAGATTCGCGCTGGTCAGGTTCAGACGGCCGTCGGTGATGATGCCGTCGCCGCAGAGGATCTCCATCAGCGCGATGCCCAGATTCACCAGCGCAGAAATCGCAAAGATGAGGATGAGTACCTTTCGCTTCGCCTGCAGCGCGACGTAGGCGTCCTTCGAGATGCAGTAGGTCACAAATACGCACAGCGAGATCCACAGGCACAGCACCGCGAAGGGGAACAGCTCGATCCACTTGACGCCCGTCCACACATCGAACAGCGCGCCGGCAACGACGCTGATCATCAGCGTGAAGTAGGCGTACTTGTAGCCGCAGCCCTGCACCGCCTTCTGCCGCTCGTCGTATTCGCCGCAGAACACGCCGTTTTTCTTCTTGAATACGTAGCGCAGCAGCAATGCCACAAGCGCAACCAACACAAGTCCGCACAGAAAACCGAGGATATAGGGAATAGAGTTCATTTCATTCAGCTCCTTTCAATGTAGTGCCAGTATAAGTCTTTAATAGCATTTTGTCAAGTATAATTGACAAACGATATAAAATATTTTACTTCCTGAATTTCAAGAACGTCCACTCCACAATGTGAATTGTTAAGAATCATCATAATGCGAAGGTAAATTTGGTGAAAACTATCATCGAAATTGCAAAAGATTTACATACGCACAACCCACTGTGCATAATGTATCTGTATAATACGCAATGAGGGGGCGAGAGCCACCCATAGATCCAAGGAGGGAAAAACCATGCAGAAGACTATTTGCAAGGTCGTTTACGATACCGAGGCAGCTGAGCTGATCCACAAGTACACCTGTGGCAACTTCGGCGATCCGGCAGGCTATGAGGAGACGCTCTATCAGATGCCCGGCGGCCAGTACTTCGTATACGGCAACGGCGGCGAGACCTCTCCCTACGCTGAGGAGAAGATCACCCGTCTGGCCAAGACCAAGGTTCAGGCCTGGATCGACGAGCACTGATCCCCGCATGAGCCCGGCGGGCTGAACTGCGGTTTGGCCCTGAGTGACAAAAGATGCATGTGGTCGCCTGCGGAGGGCAGCCATGTGCGTTTTTTTCGCGCTTTGGTTTACAAAGGCCGTGCGAGGTGCTATAATAATAGGGCATCGACGCGAAAGGAGGAGGAGCATGGCTGGCGACAGGAAGGGAATCAAGCTGGTTGCCCAGAACAAGCGCGCCAGGCATGACTACTTCATCCTGGATACCTGGGAGGCCGGCATCGAGCTCAAGGGCACGGAGGTCAAGTCCATGCGCTTGGGCAAGTGCAACCTGAAGGACTGCTATGCGCAGGTGGTGAACGGCGAAATGCTGGTCTACGGCATGCACATCAGTCCCTACGAGAAGGGCAGCTATTTCAACACCGATCCGCTGCGCCCGAAGCGCCTGCTGATGCACAAGGCGGAGATCCGCAAGTGCCGCCAGCAGGTCATGGAGCAGGGTCTGGCGCTGATCCCGCTGCAGGTCTACCTGAAGGAGGGTCGCATGAAGCTGGAGCTCGCGCTGTGCAAGGGCAAGAAGCTCTACGACAAGCGCGACGACATGGCCAAGCGCGACGCCAAGCGCGATATCGAGCGTTCCATGAAGGAGCGCTACTGATAACGTGGGGCCGTACTTTGGTTTCGACGGGGGTACGGAGGGTCAGAGAAGCGAGCGGCAGCCCTGGACTGCCTCATCAACGGGACTTAAAATGAACTGACAACTACGATAACGTAGCTTTCGCTGCTTAATCAGCGATCGTCGGCCCTGAGCCTCCTGCGGCGCGGGTCACCGGCGTCATAAAGGCAGGGAACCAGCCGTCTCAAGCTTTGCGGGCGGTGGGATTTTATGAAGCTACTGAAGGGGGAATCCTGTCTGCGGGAGTCCACCGGAGGGAATGTCAAAACACAGACTGCGCTCGGAGATGCTCTGGTCGTCTGATCTTCGGACAGGGGTTCGACTCCCCTCGGCTCCACCATAATACCACCTAGCTTTTGATACAAGGTTAGGTGGTATTTCTTTACCCCATTGGGGCTGAAAACCCTTGCCATTGCTGGATTCTGCACATAATATCATCAAATGGTTTCCCCTGCACTTGAGGGGAAAGCAAACGACTCAGGTGTTTAGGGTTCGAGTCCTCAAAATCCCACCCCACCTGAGTCATTTTGTCAAATGGTATACATGTTGCACAACGCCGTTTTACTGCTCGTCCGGCTGATACGGCAGTTCCCTGCTTACGATGGCATAGTGCAAACGAGTATCATCCATCACCCCGCGCATATATACCTCCATCGCAATCGTCCCAGCATATCTCATATCGACCGACCGGCAATCATCCGCAAATTGGAAATCCAGCTTCTTTCCCATCTCTGCTTCGATTTCATGGAGTGCTGCCAGCGCAGAATAAAGCGCATCATTCTCGCCCGGATGTTTCCGCAGATACGTTTCTGCAATGTTCATCTGCTCACCGGCATGCTGCCAGGCTGATTCCTTTATATATGCCAGTCGCTTTTTCAGATCTGTTTCAATCCATTTCTCCAATGCGATCACCTCCGTAGGAGCTATGTTAACTCAGCTAAAGGTCAGCAGACAACGTAGACGGCAATAACAATATTGGTCTTGAACGATAACGGCAACACCCCAGCTCACTTCGGCATCGTACCGTGGCAAGCTGGGGTGTTTGCATTATGGGTTACAGGCTCATGCCGTTTCGGAAGTTGAAGCGCATATCGTCCTTGGCATTCACGGTGACACTCTCCACCAACGCCGTCCATGCCTCGGATGAAAACTCACTGATGAGGTCGGCTTTGTCTATGGTGGCGATGAATTGCCTGAGATTATTGCGCAGATAATGGCGGCGGCGCTTTTCAACAGCGATCTCTTCAGCCCTTGCTTCCAGCCCCTTATAGCGCTCGTTCAGGGAATCGTACCGGCGGTTGTACTCTTCCTGATCGCTAGCCTCATGCGCATTCTGCTCAATGGCCCTACGGAGCATTTCACTCAGGACGGCCATTTCTTCATCAAGTTTCTGTTCCTCTGCAGTAAGCTCCGTGCAATCCGTCAGCTGCTTCATGAGCATCTTACAGTCTGTGATGATCGTCTTTCTGTTCGTAATCAGCCGGTTCATAGCCGAAACGAACGCTGCCTGAATTTCATCCTCAGTCAGATGCGGCGACGTGCATTTCTCCTGATTACGGTATTTCGCATTGCAGCGCCAGACTACGCGCCGGTATTGATCGTTGGAGTGCCAGACCTTGCTGCCGTAGGGATGTCCACAGCAACCGCAGATGAGCTTGTCGGAGAAAAGTCCCGTTCCATTGTGCTGTCTGCGCTGATCCTTCCTGCGCTCCAGTTCCTGCTGTACCAGATCGTACATCTCGCTGCTGACAATGGCGGGGTGACTGTTTTCCACATAATACTGCGGAACTTCGCCCTCGTTCACTTTCATTTTTTTCGTCAGAAAATCGGTGCAGAAGGTTTTCTGAAGAAGGGCGTCACCCTTGTATTTCTCATTGCCGAGGATGCTCAGTATCGTGGAAGTGCTCCACTTCGTTTTTCCGCAGGGAGTCGGGACGCCGTCCTCCATCAACACCTGTGCGATGCCGAAGGGCGTTTTATAGCCAAGGAAATGCTTATACGGCATGCTGACCTTGCCGTCCGCAAAGCGCTTGCGCTGGCCCCACGTGACGTTCTCGGAGATGGATCGGCTCTCCTCCTGTGCCAGCGAGGACATGATCGCATCATCTGTGGGATATGCGGGAAGAAGTATCGCCGAAAGATGACGCGCCAGGGAACGCCCTATGCTGCGCCCGTCTGGATCTGCGCGACCTTCAATTACCGTGGGAAGGCCTTTTGCGCATCCAAGCAGATCCCTGAAAAGACGCTGACGGAGCTGATCGCTGCCGCACTGGGCGAAAGCCGCACAGCCGATGATGTGGATCACATTGAAATGCATCCGGGAAACCGGGTGCTGTTTGTTTTCAGGGATGGCCATGCGGAGGAACACTTCTGGGAGGATCGCTCCCGCAGGGACAGCTGGGATGCGGAGAAGCGAAGAAGGGCGGCTGAAAAAACGAGGGCACAGCGCCAAAAGAAAGGAGCCGATTGAACAATGAGTGAAGCCAGAGCATATGAGCCGAACGTCACCAGGGTCAGGACGGTCACGGTGATCCCGCCGCGCCTGAAGCCGGTGCCGGGCATGCCCACGCTTGCTGTTCGCCCCAAGCGCGTGGCGGCCTATGCCCGCGTGTCCACCAACAGCGAGGAGCAACTCACCAGCTATGATGCGCAGGTGAAGCACTACACCGAGCACATCAAAGCCAGAGAATGCAGCGACAACTGGCAGTTCGTGGAGGTCTACACCGACAAGGGCATCACCGGCACCAGCACGAAAAAGCGCGAGGGCTTCAACCGCATGATCCAGGATGCGCTGGCAGGCAGAATCGAAATCAAAACTGCGAAATTGATACAATTTGACTTTTCCAGTGCCGCAACGTTTTGAGGGGTAAGTTGCGCGGGCCGAGGGGTAAGTTTGGCTAGATGAGGGGTAAGTTGCTCCACGAGGGGTAAGTTAGCGTACAAGGAATAGCCATAGGCAAAAAACGAACCGTGCCGCTGATTATCGCTCTCAGCAGCACGGCACTTTCATTTTTATGGCAGCAATCATCATCAACACCCCCGCTTGAACAAAACAGTTTATAGCGGCCTCAAAAGGAACCACCTGTTTACGGCTCATGCTTGTGCTGTGTCCATCAAAGCAGGGGAGCATTTGTGCAGAACCGGGCTACTGACGAAATGTACAGTAGCCCGGCATAATTTTTGTGCATTTTCCTACGTCTGCACGGACGTAGACAAGCCTATCTTCTCACAATATAATTTGTGTGTCAGCCGTCGTTCTTCAGCAGGTATTTATTGCTGACGACCTTCATGGAGAGGCTGGCGCTAATCAGCGGGCAAAAGACCGGCTCCGTCGGGCGGATCACGATACCTTCCTTCTTACCGCCGTTGGGATATTCGCCGTCAGCGCGGGAGAGCAGCGCCTCTACGGTGGGATATTTGGAGGGCAGGTCGGTACCTACCTCCTCAATGGGCACAGGTGTAATGTCGAGCGCTTCACAGATCTGGAGCATTCGCTTGAGTCCCACCCGCTTGCCGTTTTCTCGGATGGTGAACACATACCACTCCGGCTTTGTGAGCCGCAGACGGTTTTGCTGGATGCCCGGAGCGCAGAGCTCGCCCTGAATGGTCAGCGTTTTTAGGCCCAGCGCTTTCATGTAGTCCTCCATTTTTGCCTGATACTCACGAGCCTTCACCAGCTTATAGAAGGAACTGCTGCCGTCGTCCTTGTATTCGTAATTGTGGCCGGTGACGTGGAAGCCGTTCTCGTCGATCCCGATAGAGTGGGACGAGCCGTCCATTTTTGTGCTGATATAGTATTCTAATCCTACAAAGGCCTGAATCAGCTCAGGCTCCTCCTGAACGCGGGTCTCATCCGTATGAGGAATGTCATAGGGCAACGTGCCAATGACGGTGCCACCGGTCGTGGCCCTTTCCTCGATCTCCCATTTTCGCACACCGAGCAGTTCCGTCACGTCGTCGCCCACGTCGGCGTTCTTCGGGATCTCCGGGAACTGGCTGACGGGGAGCAGCAGGCCCTGCGAAATCTGGCCGCGAAAACGCATGGTCCGCAGCCGGAAGCCTTCGCCCATGATGTCGGTCTTTTTATAGCTCGATGAGCGCATGAACTCAAACACGTCCCGGACGGGCAGGAAGCTGTCGATCTCGAAATAGACTGCGATGTCCATCGGCTGAAACTGGCCTTTGTTCACAACACACTGCCAGCCCAGCACGTGGGCCAGCTCAATACGGTCCGCTCCCTCAATGGGCTCAATTTTCCAAATGCGCTGAATGCTTGCAAGTTTTCTCATTTTCGGTCCTCCTCTAACGGCAGATATTCTGACTCAGACAGATCGGTATAATCAGCTGGGCTGGCGTAGCACCGGCGCAGATAGTCATGGCCGCCATCCACAGAAACACGGCCACAGCTGCAGGTATTGAAGTCATGACGATAGGCGCTCTCAATCACATCGCCGCAGTGATTACACCGGGCGGCATTTCGGATAATGCGGATTTTGTGCTTAGGCCTTGTCTCCGCCATCCGATCCAGCCTCCTTTTTCTTCTTCCACGCCTCGTACTTTTTCACGTTCTCCGGGTCCTGAAAATAACGCTGCATGGCTTCGTACACGGCCTTTCCAAGCTGCTTTTTCTGAAGCTCTGAGGGAGCCACGTTGTGCATGTTGAAGGCAGCGATTTGGTTTCCCGTGGCAAGATCAATCACGGAGACCGGGCAGCCTCTGCGGATGGGTGCCTGCCGCTCCGGATGGAGCGCTTTCAGAACGGCCAGCTGGTAGTCGTTAAATTCCTCCGGCTTCAGCTCGTCATCCGGAATGCCGCTGTGGTTGAATTCAATGATGGTTGTGCCCTTGGGCTCTTTACGCTTTGCCATGATCCACCTCCGGATAATCTGCCTCGTATGCGTCGATGAGCCGCTGCAGGAGCGGGTTCGTCTCCATCTCCCGGACCTTATACAGATGCACGTCGTTCTCACAGTCGTCAAAGTCTTCTGCCTCGGTCCACTGCTCTGAGAGCTTGCTGATCCCGCGATAGGGCCGCTTGCCGAGGTAAAGACTGACCCATTCAATACGGGCATTGTTCAGAATCGGCGGTATGGGGTTGTTGGCAAGCATGACGCGCATGTCACTGGTGGCCGCAGCGAGGGTCGCCCGGATGAGCTCCCAGCAATGCAGGCTGACGGTCCACATCTGGTGGATCAGCGGAAAGCTGTAGTCATAGGGATGCTCTGTGTCCGGAATGATAGAGACCACAAAATAGCGCATGCGCTTGGCGTTGTCATCCACGCAGATGCTGCCATACATCGTGTCCGGGTTCCGCTCCGCAATGATGTAAGTCAGATACGGAATCCCATCAGGCAGCAGTCTGTGAAACGCCTCTGTGGCGACGGTGGATGTCTCCTCGTCGATCCAGTCTGGATTCAGTGGAGCGCAGTCCCGCGCCGCGTCCTTCGGGACGCACGGCCCGTTCAGCAGATCAGCCACATAGGCCTTGTCCTTCATAAGCTCAGAGATATTCATGATACAAATCCTTTCTGTTCCCACCCACCATCCCGTATTCGGTTTATGCGGCTTCGATAAAGCACTCAGGGTGATCCTCCGGATTCACGAGAAGCTGGTACTGACAGCCTTCATCCGTGATTTTCTGCTCCAGGATACGGAGCAGGGTCAACTTGTGCAGAGATGCGTAGGTATAGGAAACGGAATAATTCAGTGTGGCAACAAACATTTCTGACGAGAACGTGTCGTAGCCAAAGGCCTCATAAATAGCGGTGATGGCTTTCCTCTGATGGGGCTTGAGCTTGGAGAATTCTGTTTGCAGCTCCCGGTTAATTGTGTAGTCGCCATCAGGCTGCTTCGTAATCAGACCAAGCTGGGCTGCCAGTGCGGTGTCGGCCAGCCACATGTTGTCACTATAGCCTCGCGCTTCGTAATCGCTGCGAAGAAGCGTCCCTTTGGCGAGGCAGGATCGCAACACTTCGGAAACGCGCCTGTC
>SFET01000035.1 GCA_004557125.1 Clostridiales bacterium
AAGCCGGAGGGCGTTGACAAGAAATCCGCTTACATCATCGGCACGGGTCTGGCCGGCCTGACTGCCGCGTTCTATCTGGTGCGCGACGGCCAGATGAAGGGTGAGCACATTCACCTGCTGGAAAAGCTGGAGCTGGCGGGCGGCAGCTGCGACGGACGCAAGGATGTCACGAAGGGCTTCTTCATGCGCGGCGGGCGCGAGATGGACAACCACTTCGAGGTCATGTGGGACATGTTCCGCGACGTACCCTCGCTGGAAACGCCCGGCGCGTCCGTGCTGGACGAGTACTACTGGCTGAACAAGCACGACCCCAACTACTCGCTGTGCCGCGCCACCGTGCATCAGGGCGAGGACGCGCACACCGACAGGAAGTTCGGGCTGGACAAGGCGTCCGCCATGGCGCTTTCCAAGCTGTTCATCACGCCGGAAAAGGACCTTGAGGGCAAGAAGATTTCCGAGGTGCTGCCCGACTCCTTCTGGGAGACGAACTTCTGGCTGTACTGGCAGACGATGTTCGCCTTCCAGCGTTGGTCGAGCGCGCTGGAGATGAAGCGCTACCTCTGCCGCTACGTTCACCACATCGACGGCCTGCCGGATTTCAGCGCGCTGCGCTTCACGAAGCTCAACCAGTACGAGAGCCTGATTCTGCCGCTGGTCAAGTATCTGGAATCCCACGGCGTGCGCATCGAGTACGGCATGGACGTGAAGAACGTCATCATCGAGACGGTGGGCGATAAGAAGATCGCCCGTCAGATCGTCTATGTGAAGGACGGGCAGCAGCAGACCATCGACCTGATCGAGGACGATCTGGTGTTCATCACCAACGGCTGCTGCACGGATTCCACCTGCTACGGCGACCAGACCCACGCCCCGGATCTGAGCGGTCTGGAGAACGGGCGCGGCGAATCGTGGGACATGTGGAAGGCGATTGCCGCGCAGGCCACGCACGGCGAGTTCGGCAACCCGGACGCCTTCTGCAGCGACATCGAGGCGACCAACTGGATGAGCGCGACGGTCGCCACCTCGAATGAGGAGATCATCCGGCACATCATGGACATCTGCCAGCGCGATCCCCGCGCCGGAAAGGTGACAACCGGCGGCATCGTGACCGTCAAGGACAGCACCGAGAACTGGTATCTCTCCTGGACGATCAACCGCCAGCCGCAGTTCAAGTCGCAGGACAAGAACATGGTGCTCATCTGGCTCTATGCCCTGAACACCAACAAGCCGGGCAACTATGTGAAAAAGCCCATGCGCGAATGCACCGGCGAGGAGGTCTGCCGGGAGTGGCTGTACCACATCGGCGTGCCGGAGGAGCGGATTGACGCGCTGGCGGCGGATGCCTGCAACACCACGACCTGCTTCATGCCCTACATCAACGCCTTCTTCCAGCCCAGGAAGAACGAGGATCGCCCGCATGTGGTGCCGGACGGCTCCGTCAACTTCGCCTTCCTCGGCCAGTTCACGGAGACGCCCCGCGACACCATCTTCACCATCGAGTACTCGATGCGCACGGGCATGGAGGCGGTCTACACGCTGCTGAACGTCGATCGCGGCGTGCCGGAGGTCTGGGGCAGCAAGTATGACGTGCGCGAGCTGCTGCGCGCCTGCTACTACGCCATCGACAAGAAGCCGATCACGGATGTGAAGCTGGGCTTCATGGAGCATGAGCTGCTGAGGATTGTGCTCAAAAAGGTGAAGGGAACGGATATTGAGATCCTGCTCAGAGAGAGCGGGCTGATTGAGTAAGCATCCAGAAGAACAACAGGAGCCGTGCTCAGGGATGAATGTTCCCGGGCACGGCTCGTGCTTTTTGGGTTAACCGTCCAGCCTCCATCCCCAATCCCCGTGGTAGATCATCTGCCGGGTCATGCCGCCGTCGATGCAGATATTTTCGCCGGTGATGAAGCCCGCCTTGTCCGAGCAGAGGAACAGCACCATATGGGCGATGTCCATGGGATGGCCCACCCGACCGGCCGGCTGCTGCGTGGCATCCGGCCCTTCGTATGTCCTGTACGCCGTGTCGATCCAGCCGGGCGAAATCGAATTGACCCGCACCCGCCCGGCGAGGCTGACGGCCAGCGCATGGGTCAGCGCTGCAATCCCGCCCTTGGCGGCGGTGTAGCTTTCGGTCTGCGGCTGGCTCATGCGGTCCCTTGATGAGGAGATGTTGATGATGACGCCGCCGGGGGCAAAGTGCTGCGCAAACAGCTTGCTCAGGTAGAAGGGCGCCGTGACGCCTACGGACAGCGCGTACTGGAATTCCTCGTAGGTGCAATCGCTAATGCCCTTCATCAGCGGCAGGGCGTTGTTGATCAGGAAGTCGATGCGCCCGTGCCTGTCCAGAACGGCTTGGGCGAAGGATTCCAGCGTCTCCTTTTTGCCGATGTCCCCGACATAGTGCTCGCCCGGCGCGATGTCGATGATCTCCACCGCCGCGCCCTCATCCCGGAAGGCTTCGGCAATCGCCTTCCCGATGCCGTGCGCGCCGCCCGTGACGACGGCGACTTTTCCTGCAAAGGATGGGTTCATGGTGCATCTCTCCTTCTGCGGTTATAAATAGAGGCGTGGAAACCGGAATTGTCTAAAATAGTAAGGCCGTACCGCTTACTATTTTTTCTTTTACTGCTGAAACAGTAGTTTTTCCTGTCCCCGGCGCACCTGTGATTACAATAATTCTACCTTGATTCATCTATATTTTACCTCCACAAATTCCGATTTATCGCACTGCGTGATTGGTCTCTTTCTCCATCTCTTCCCGGATGTCCCGGATCAGGTACTTAAGAAAATCCCTGCATTTCCCGCAGCCCCTGCCCGCGCCGGTCGCGTCCATGACCGCCTGCAGGGTGTCCGCGCCGCCGCGAACGGCTTTCTCGATCATGCCGTAGGTGACGTTTCTGCAATGACATGCTTCTTTCCTGCGATTCATCGTTTTGTTCCTCCTTGAAAGCTTGTTTTCAGTTCAATATCCGAAGACCGGTATGCTCAAAAGATAATGGCCTTGAGCAGCAAAGCGATGATAACCAGCCAGATCAATACGATAGGGATGGCATAAACCCATTTCTTCGGTTTTCCGTCCTTCCACATTTCCTCTGACTGCGCTCTGCATCTTTCAAGCACAGGAGCCGGAATCAGCTTCACAGTGATCACAATCAGAGTGGGCAGCAGAATTACATCATCCAAATACCCCAGAACCGGGATAAAGTCCGGGATCAAATCAACGGGGGACAGCGCATAGGCCACGGTGATTCCCGCGAATACCTTGGCCAACACGGGCGTTTCGCGATCCTTGAGCGCCAGAAAAAGCGCAGGGAGGTCGGTTTTCAGCTTTGCGGCTCTTTCCTTCAGGTTCATTCGTTGCGCCTCCTCAGCCCTTTGGCATGCCCGCAGCATTGCGACACTCAGTCCTTCTCCGCTCAGAACAGATCCAGCGCATTGCTGAGATAAATCTCCTCCCGCACCTTCAGCTGATGTTCGGGCTTGGTCATGTAGTAGAGCAAAAACTCCAGAATCAGCGCGCTGCCCAGGCTGCGGCCCTCGATCTTGAACTGGGTGAAGCCCATGGGCAGATAGGTATGAACGATGTCGTCGATGCCGATGAAGCCGGGGTTTTCCATCGCCTTGGAGAAGCGATAGCCCTCGCCAGCGTTCGGCGCGGCGCAGCGGTGCTCCGAGCCGCTCTCGCCCAGAATCTTCCGGCTGACGGCCTCATAGCACTGCTTCCTGTCCCCGCAGCCGTACCAGCAGCATTCGTTGCAGAGGAATTCCACCTTCGCCTTGAGCGGATCGGGCAGCGTACTCAACCTGTCAAATGCCTTGTTCAGGCGGAAGTCCGGCACGACATAACGGAATGCGTTGCGTTCCAGCTCGCGTGTGAGCTGCCCAAAGTCCGTCATCACCTTCGTGGTGGAGGACACGAGGTACAGCCTGGGATACGTGCGCCGGAGGTAGTCCGTCAGCAGCTCCGAATGGACGATCACGCCATTTTGAGGCTCATTGTCTGTTTCAAGCATCCGGCAAAGGGCGTTGCACCGCCTGTCGGCGAGGTGCTCTTCCCGCAGGAGCGAATTGCTGAACGTCAGCCGTGCGGAGATGCCGTATTCCCGTATCAGCGCCAGCGCCGCATGCGGGTCGCAATCCTCCGCACCGACGCGCCCGCCGCCCCAGATGCAGTCCGACGGCGCGCCGTAGATGGAGCCGATTGCACACCAGTCGTAGAACCAGTCCCTGTGCGCACGGTATAGAGGAAGGAACGCGCGGTACAGGTCGGTGAACTCGAACAGGCCGGGGAGGTGGTAAGTTGCGACGGCGTTTCTCGGCGGGGCAGATGCAGCATTTGTGTTCATCATAGCACCTCACTCTCCATAGATGCGAGCCATTCGCTGGATCCTGCGCCGGAACTCGTCGCGGACGTGTTCGGGCGCAAGGCACTCGCATTTGTCCCCGAGGCTCAGGAGCATGTCGTAGTAGTAATCCCGCTCGATGAACGGGTAGTCCACCCAATAGTGTTCCGCGCCGTCCGGCGTGATACGCTCCGGCGGGCAGAAGTCCAGCACCCTGTCCAGCACGGATGCGTGAACGCGGAGCCGGATGTCCGTTCGCAGCGCTTCCAGAAGCTCGTCAAATTCCAGAACTGGCTTTGGGCAGTCGCGGGGTGCGAACGTCTCGTCCAGCATGCGCAGGTCGGACATGCGGGACAGCCGGAACAGGCGAAAGTCATTTCTGCTGCGGCAGAAAGCGTGCACATACCAGTGGTTGCTTTTGAGCACGAGCTGATATGGCTCGACCGTGCGCTCCGTGCGGTTTCCGTGACCGTCCGTATAGGTGAAGGCAAGCAGCCTGCTTCTCTGCAGCGCCTCCTTGATCGCGTCCAGATGCCGCGCGATGTGCCCGCCGCCCATCCACGGGCGGGGATCGATGACGACCTGCGAGGCCTTCAGCTCAATCGTCCTTGCCTGTTCCGCGGGGATGAAGCTCCTAACCTTCGCCAGCGCGTGCGTGAATTCATCGCCCCGCATTACGCCCGAAAGGGTGGTCATCCCCATCAGCAGCGCGGAAAGGTCGTCGGCGGAAAAGGCCTTCCTGTCCACCTTGTAGCCCGGCATGATCTCAAACCCGCCGCCGACTCCGGGGACGGAGCGGACGGGGATGCCCGCCTGATTGATGGCCTCCATATCGCGGTAGACGGTGCGGGGCGACACCTCGAACATCGCCGCCAGCTCCTGCGCGCCGACGCGCCGTTTTTCCAGCAGGATCATGATCATGCTGACAAGCCGATCCACCTTCATGCAGTCTTCTCCCTCCCGGAATTTCTGATTCTGATTATAGATTGTTGCCATGAGGCTGTCAACAATCTGCGGTAGAATCAGGGTATCACGAGCCTGAAAAGGGCGAAACGGGAGGACACGATGATGACGGTTTATGTGTATGTGATGGATACGCTGGCGGACTGGGAGATCGGCTATGTGACCGCTGAGCTTCATTCCTGGCGGTTTTTCAAGGCGGATGCGCCGGAGGTTTGCGTAAAGACCGTCGGCAGGACGATGGAACCCGTTACGACGATGGGCGGGCTGACCGTCCTGCCCGACTGCACGGTGGATGACATCGCGGTGGACACGCAGAGCGTGCTGCTCCTTCCGGGCGGAAACACGTGGGATCGCCCGGAGCAGGACGCAATCATTCGCAAGGCGGAAGAATTGCTCTCGGTAGGCGCGACAGTATGCGCCATCTGCGGCGCGACCGTTGCACTCGCCCATGCAGGGCTGCTGGATGACCGTCCGCACACGAGCAACGGCGAGGGCTTTCTGGACATGATGTGCCCCGGATACAGGGGGCAGCGCTACTATGTCGCCGAGCCGTCCGTCGTGGACGGGAACCTGATCACCGCCAGCGGCACCGGCGCGCTGCTGTGGGCCAAACAGATCATCGAGCGGCTGGGCGTCTTTCGGGCTGATACGCTGGAAGCGTGGTATGCGTATTTCAGTACAGGCGAGGCGAGGCACTTCTTTGCGCTCATGCAGTCGCTGCCGGGGCGGGAGAGTCGGTGAGAAGCCGAGGAGGCTCGCCGTACTGAACGTCTCCATTCTCTCAATTCTTCTGCATATTGCAAAGAAAAAATCCGGTTTCTCAGCGATTGCTAAGAAACCGGATTGGCGGAGAGTCAGGGATTCGAACCCTGGGTGGTTTTACCCACACAGCATTTCGAGTCCTCCCTGCCATACCGACAATACCGGAAAATAGCGGAATTTACGAGAAGCTCGCGGAACTTGATAAACCCCTTGAAAACACTGAATTTTTCGCTCCTCTCCGCAGAAAATTCAGACGGCATCAGGGATTCGAGCCGTTCCCAAAATCGGCTCAAAAAGCAGCATTTTGGAGAGATTTTGGAGAGAAAACGACCGTTTGGAGAGAAATCAGGAGAGAAAAGGAGAGAACTTTCGGCCCATTACCATCTGCCGTTGACGATCAAAAACAGGATGGTGAATGAGATGCCGAAACAGCCCAATGACTACCAGTGGATACTGGATACCTACCCGGAAATCATCAACAAGGAGCAGCTCTACCGGCTGTGCCAGGTTTCCAAGAAAACAGCCCAGCACTATCTGGAGAACGGAATCATCCCCTGCGTCAACTCCGGGAAGAAAACCCGGAAGTATGCCATTCGCACAGCGGATGTTGTCGCGTTTCTGAAAGCCAGAGACAGCGACCCCTACACCTGTCTCGCGCCTGCCGGTTGGTACAAGCAGGGTGTGACGGAGTATCATCCACGCATTCATTCTCCTTATATGCAGAAGAAGCTCCGCATGGCGCTGGAGGTCATTTTGCAGGATTGCCCCGACGTGATGTCCTCAACGCTGGTTGCGGAGGTCACGGGGTATCATCACGAAACCGTAGTCCGCTGGTGCAGTAAGAAGAAGGTCGAATGCTTCTGCATCCGAAGAACGTATTTGATTCCCAAGGTCAGCCTGATGGAGTATCTGACCGCCAACCATTGCTTTGCCATCAACGACACGGCGAAGGAGCATATTCTGGAAGCGGCGGCGAACCGTGCCGCCACAGAAGAAAATCTCCCAACGCCGGTTGATTCACCTTGAGAATAAACGGCCGCATCTCCCTTAAAAGGAGTGCGGCTTTCTTTGTGGGCACAGAGGAGGGATTCGTGTATCCTAAGGAAAAACAAGATGGATTGAAATGGTGCTGTTCGTAATCAGTACCTTCAGGAAGTATTTGAAGGCCATCATGATGAACGCCATGATTCCCTTACCATGTACATGTTTCGGTAAAGTTGTTTATCAGCAGAGGCAGCGACACCACAAGGTCGCAGATAGTTTCAACCATGGCTTCTCACCAACTTTTTGAAAATAGTTGTTTTTTTCAACGCTCTGAGCTATACTAATACCATCAATATTCAGCTCAAAAAACCTAAGAAGCTGAAAATTGGAGGTCTTTGTGTGACGGAGAAGAGAATTGAGCAGATATGGACTCTATTCAAGGAGAGCCCAGGCATACTGCGTTCGTCTGCCATGCGTAAACTGGGCATATGCAGCAAGGATCTGAAGGAACTTGAAAATGAAGGTCTCATTACCCGGCTGAAGGATGGATATTATGCATGGTCATCCATGCTGGACGATCTTTCAGATTTTTATATCGCCACTGCAACCATTCCGGATGCGACGATTTACGGCATTTCAGCAGCAGCCCAGTATAATCTGACAACAGTCATCCCGGATGCCGTCCATATCAAAGTCCCGAATAAAGGAAAGATACCGCAGGCTCCGCTATATCCGCCCATTCAGATCATCCGGGAAAAAATGCCTGCGTTTTCTCTTGGACGTATCTGCGGAAATAGCGAACCGCCGATCTATGACCGAGAGCGAACCGTGTGCGACTGTATCAAGCATAAGTCCGAAATCGGGGTAGATATTGTGCTCGAAATCCTCAAGAACTATATGAATGGGCCTCGTGATCTTCAAAAGCTATACAGCTATGCGGATATTATGAGAATACGAACCGCAATTCACCCCTATGTGGAGGCACTGATATGAATTCAGCCAGTTTGAAATCCAGACTCAGAAATCTCGCCATCAAGGAGAAGAAGCCCTACGACTATATCCAGATGCACTACATGATCGAGCGTCTGCTCTACAGAGTTTCGATATCCCCATACGCGCATGATTTTGTCCTCAAGGGCGGGCTGCTGCTTCATGTCATTTTTGAAGACAGAGCTCGTGCTACACGAGACATCGACTTCCTTGCACGGCACATGAGCAATGATCCAGAACACATGAAGCATGTTTTTGAGGAGATCTGTGTCATCACCTGTGATGATGCTGTTGAATTCGATGCCGCTACGCTTGTGGTCGAACCCATCCTGAAGGAAGCCAATTACAGCGGGGTTCATGTTAAGGTATTTGGTTTTATTGAGCGCTCGCGCAATTTGATCGAATTTGACATTGGATTTGGTGATGCGGTAGTTCCCAGACCAGAAGAAATGGTATATCCGTCCTTGCTCGGACTGGATGAAACCAGATTGCTCGCCTATTCCAAGGAGTCTGTCATCGCTGAAAAGTTTCAGGCGATGGTGTATCTCGCGGAAGGCAACAGCAGAATGAAGGACTTTTACGATATCTATATGCTAAGCAGTTCCTTTAGTTTCGATGGTGCATGCCTTTCGGAAGCGGCATATGAAACCTTCACGCGACGAGCTACGCCCTTACCGCAGATCCCGGTCATCTTCACCGATGGATTCATGGGGAACCCCGACAAACAGGTGCAATGGAGTGCTTTCTGCAAGCGCATTCATATCAAACATCTCACTTTCAGTGAAGTCATAGTTCGTAACCGTGCCTTCCTTGCACCACTCTATGAAGCGATCGTCCGCGATGAACGCCTGATCGTGAATTGGAATCCAGAAAAAGCTGAATGGTGCTAAAGAATCAAGGCTTTAATCCCGGACGCATAGCGTCAATCGTTGTGTGGCAGGATGCGGCCTTTTCTTTTACTGTCGAGAGCTCCGTACGGGAAAGCATTGCTTTTGTATGGGCAAACCATCAGATGTACCGACCAGTAGGAAAAGGCAATTCATTTGAATGCTAATACCATCGACTTCCGGTTTAATCAGTAACAACGAAAATCAATAACCTTGATGTGCCGGAGGTTCTTCAGTTCTTCGCTCAGCCGGGACAACTCCACCCCAGTCTGCCTCTTTTGGCTAAGCAAGATGTCGTATTCCTCTGACAGCTCAGCTAGCGTAGGCAGCTTTCCATCGGCAGCACTGTACACCGCCTGCGCCTCCTTATGGGCTTCGATGTCTGCCTTATGCTCCCGATAAAACGCTGGCGACCATCCCGACTCACGGTACTCCCGTGCATCCATCTGATCCATATCGCTCATGCCCGTATCGGCTTGCTGGGCCCTTTGTTTTTGGATTATGATTGGATCAGGATTTGATTTTTGGGTATTGGATTCATACGTATTGGATACCTGAGTATTTAATTGCGCAGGCTTTTCCGTATCCGATGCATCCGTTCGCGGCGCTTCCGTATCCGAGGGAACCATATACGGGTTTTCCGTACACGGCGAAGCCGTATCCGACCCATCCGTTCCTTGAGAAGCCGTGTCCGGCGAATCCGCTTCCGTTTCCTTGTGTGGGCTCTCATAGACAACATACTCCGTATCCGAGATGCGCCCGCTCCTGTCGCGCAGGCGGTGACGGGTGAGATACCCGGCGCTTTCCAACTCGCGCAGAGCAGCGCCGATGCTGTCCACGCCCTCCTTGCAGATGGCAGCCAATCCGCGCGTCGTGTAGTTCCAGTCTTCCGGCAGGGACAGGATGAGGGACAGCAGACCTTTGGCCTTGAGGGTAAGGTTTTTATCCCGGAGGTGGTAATTGCTCATCACGGTATAATCCCGTGTCTTGGCTACGCGAAAAATCGCCATAGTCTCATCCTTCTTTCCAAAAAAACAAATAACCGCACGGTTTTCGCGTGCGGCGGGTTATCGTTCCTGCGACTGCTGGCGGCGGCGGTGCCAGCCTTCCAGCAGCTTGAGGATGGTCTGCTCCATCTGACGGGGCGTGTACGATTTGGGGAAATACTTGCGCAAGGTGTCGCCGGTGAGCGTCACCCTGTCCAAATCGGCCTTCTTCTCCTCGGAGAGAATGGCACGCATCATGTCGGGCGACAGCATGCCCTCCTGGCTGAAGCGTTTGAGGCGCTGCGCCTGTGAGAGCGACGGCGTGGCCTGCTCGCTGTCCATTGCCTCCATCAGCGCAGTCTGCTCTTCCGGCTTCAGGTAGGATAGCTCGACGGCGGGGTTGAACGCTATTTTCTTTGCGTCCACCATGTCGAGCAGGTTTGGAACGAGTTCGGTAAGACGGATGTAGCGCTGAACCTGATTTCTGCTTGTTCCACTCTGTTCTGCTAGAATTTCGTCTGTTCGCATCAACTTCGTCCCAAGTTGGGACGAAGATAAGCCCGCACGTTTTCCTTGGTGATTCAAGGCTTCTAGCTTCATTTTATATGCAAAAGCCCGCTCGCTGGGGAGCAGGCTTTCGCGCTGGATATTCGAATCCACCATGATGATCGTCGAGGCGTCGTCGTCAAGATTGCGGACGATAACCGGCATGGTGTCAAGCCCCGCCAGCTCGCAGCCGCGCTTGCGCCGGTGTCCGGCAATCAGCTCATAGCCGCCGTCCGCACGGGGACGGGCAATCGCCGGGACGAGTACCCCGTGCTCTCGGATGCTGTCTGCGGTGTCAAGCATACGCTCGTCGTCCACAACCTTGAAAGGATGATTGGGAAAAGGATACAGCTCCGAGAGGGGAATCTCCTGTACCTTCTCGCGCTGCTCGTCCGCGCGGCTCTCCTCCGTGGAGAACAGGTCATCGACCGAGGTCAGCCTGATGTTTTTCGCGCTGCTTTTCAATGCGCATTTGCGAGGGTCGTGTCGTCCATTGCGAACAGGCTGCACATACTTAAGGAGTAGAGCTTCAACATCAGGTGGAGAAAGCGTTGAGCGATCCAGCAGGAACTGTCTGCAAACATCAACAGCAGCCGAGAAATTGAGCTGGTAAGTATGTTTACCTCCTTCGTCAGCGCATGGTATGCCTCTGCCACCTTGCCCTTCGGGTCGTGCGCGAAGATGCTCTTGCCCTCCGCGCTGATTTCCGCCGCACGGACGGAGTGCGGGATGTCGGTGGCAAATACCCTGATTTTGCTCCCGTAGGTTTCGCGCAGCAGGGTGCTGATCTCACGAGCATAGTTGGTACGGCTGTCCACCATCGTCAGCAGGATGCCGTCGATGGCGAGCTTCGGATTGAGCTGCCTGCGCACCTTCGAGACAGTTTGCAGGAGCTGTTCCAGGCCCTTGGCAGACAGGTACTGCGCCTGCACGGGAATGAGCACCCTGTCCGACGCAGCGAGTGCGTTGACGGTGAGCATCCCCAGCGGAGGCATACAGTCGATGAGGATATGGCTGTACTGCCGCTTTACGCCGTCCAGCACCTGCCGCAGCACGGTTTCCCGGCTCATGGCGTTCACGAGGGACACCTCCATGCCGGACAGCTCGATGCTGGCAGGCAGCACGTCCACGCCCTCCGCGTGATGGAGTATCGCCTCCTCCGCGTGGATCGGCTCGTCCATGAGTGCGCGCCCCATGAGCGTGGACAGCGTGACGGGCAGCGCGTCCGGCTGGGGCCAGCCGAGGCTGATGGTCAAACTTGCCTGGGGATCTGCGTCCACTAGCAGCACACGTTTGCCCTCCTGCGCAAGCCCGATGCCCAGGTTAGCGCAGGTGGTTGTCTTGCCTACGCCGCCCTTCTGGTTTGCAATAGATAGAATGGTTGGTTGCAAAAAGGTCACCTCCAAAGCATTGGTTATTCCAAAGGAAAACCCAGCCAGTGAAGTGCAATGTTTCACAGGCTGGGTAATCCTTCATTGCCGTTCCTATCATAGCCGGGCTATGATATACTCTAGCACTTTAATCGCCCAGAAGATCGTGAAGTCAAGCCTCGTTCATTCGTCAGCTTTACTTACAGAGTGGCTTAACACCTTTATCTTAATCTATTTTCTGGCAGATGTCCATCTGTCTTTTTGTCGTGCAACAAAAAAGAGAAGATGACTCTCTTTTCGATAAATCATCTTCTCTCGCAGATTCTCTTCCTCTGCCATCTGCTTAACTAAATGACATTGCCCTATGCGGGTGTCTGTTTTGTTGGTATGGGAAGATTTTTTCATATCGTCATGCGGCTCTTTTTGTTATCCTCCGTCCCCTCCACACCAGCAGGAGGGAGTGAAAAACACACGATTTCGCTTGCCAATATCTGTTGGCAAATGGCGGCATCGCCGCCTTGATTACCTGTTGGCGCAGCAGAGCGCCACTGTCAAGGACGCGCAGCGAGGCGAAGCCGGTTCCTTGACAGCGGTGATCGGCTGTGCTGCCCACCATCACGAAAATACGGAGGATCAGAGAATATGAAAACAAGCAATTCCCTCAAAGAAAACTATCCCGGAACGAGGAAGGAATTGCGTCTGCCGGATCAGTTGGAACTGGTTATGGAGGACGGAACCGTGTATCGTGTGCGCAGCTTTTTCGTCTCGGATAAGCAGATGGGCGAGGTGCTGGATGCCCTCTCTCTTGAAAAGGTCAATCGGGAGAACTGAATCCCGGCACATTGCCCAGTGGAATCCAAGGCGGTGCTGTGATACAATCTGAGTAGATTTCTGATTGTATCACGCACTGCATTTCGTGAGGGGGGTTTTCTGATTGTCGGCAAACATCGTCATGCCGCCTTCCGGGAAGCCCGCATCACCGCAGCCTCATTCGCCCTTCGGCCTGTCAAGGAGCGCGTCCACTGCCTGCAAGGCCTGAACATAGATAAAAAACGCGTCTTCCAGCTGCTTGAGGCTGATGCACTCATCCGGCTGGTGTCCGCCGCCATGGCCATCGGGGCCGGGCTTTTTCAGCCCGCGGATGGCAGGGCCATAGCCGACCGCGTTGGGCAGATGGCGCGCATAGGTGCCTCCGCCCATGGAATACGGCGCAACGCTGTCGCCGATGCGCGCCCGGCAGATGCGGTCCAGCTCGCAGACGATCGGATGCTCGGGTGAAATGTAGAACGGCGGATCATCCCGCAGCGCGGTAAGCGTCCATCCGCGCTGCTGCGCCCGCTGGCGTAGCTGCTGCGCAATCTGCTGCGAGTCCGCCTCCGCCGGGTAGCGGATGTTGAGCGTCTGAATGAGCTTTCCATCCCTGGTGCGCGTCGTACCCGCTACGGACGTCAGCTTGCCCAGCTGCGCGCTCTCAAAGGCGGTGCCGAGCGCTTCGCCGTAGGGATCGCTCAGATCCTCGCCGATCCACGCCAGCACATCGCAGGCTGGCTCGCTCAGCAGTTTGCTGCGGCACAGATAGGCCGCCAGCTTGGCCGCGGCGTTGTCCGATCCCTCGGGAAAGGCCGCATGCGCGGAGCGTCCCTCTGCCTTCACGGTCAGCTGGCCGTCCTCCGCACTGAGGCTGACCTGCGGCGGACACGGCGCCGGCCTACCCATGCGCGTGAGCACGGCGCAGGCGCTGCCGGCAACCGCGTTGACAGCCGCGCCCGCCTCAAACGCTGCAAGGCCTTCCGGCAGCGGCGCGGCAAACTCCGCCTCCATGATGCCCTTTTCCGAATAGCACACGGAGAAGGCGGCATCCGGCGTGAACGAGAAGTCCGGCGCAGGATGGCGCGCCAGAAAAGCCTGGATATCGCGCATGCCGTGCTCCTCGCTGCATCCCAAATACAGCCGGATGGTTCTGCGCGGCACATAGCCCATCTGCTTGAGGCAGTACATGGCATACAGCGCCGCAACCGCCGGGCCCTTGTCATCCGCGCTGCCGCGTCCGTACAGCCAGCCGTCTCTGATGCTCGGGCTGTACGGCGGCTGAAGCCAGCCCTCGCCCGCAGGCACCACGTCCAGATGGGCAAACATGCCAATCTCGCCTGCCTGCGTGCCGGGGAACAGAATGCTGCCGCCGGTGTAGTCATCGTTTTCGGTTTCAAAGCCCATCTCCCGGCCAAGCGCCAGCGCTGCGTCGAGCGCCTCGCCGCACGCCTTTCCAAACGGATACGGGCCTTCAGGTTCTCCGCTCACACTGGGGATGCGCATCCATGCCTGCATGTCCTCCAGCATCTTCGGCCAATACGCCTCAAAGAATTCGGAGCTGTTTTCCATCGTCTCATCCTCGCTTGCTGTCAGCCCTCGCACAGGTGGCAGGCTACCATGTGTCCGCCGCCCACATCGTGCAGCTCTGGCTCACACTCGCGGCACCTCTGCGTCGCATAGCGGCAACGCGTGTGGAAGCGGCAGCCGCTGGGCGGATTGAACGGGCTGGGCACATCGCCCGTCAGGCGGATGCGCTGCGCAGGCGCGTCCACGTCCGGGATCGGGATCGAGGAGAGCAGCGCCTGGGTGTACGGATGCTGCGCGTGCCCGTACAGCTCCTCCTTGGTCGCAATCTCGACCGCCTTGCCCACATACATGACCATCACGCGGTCGCACAGATACCGCACAACGCTCAGGTCATGCGAGATGAACAGATACGTCAGCGAGAGCTCGTGCTGCAGGTCGCGCATCAGATTGAGCACCTGCGCGCGCACGGAGACGTCCAACGCGGAAACGGGCTCATCGCCGATGACAAACTCCGGATTGAGCACGAGCGCGCGCGCGATCATGATCCTCTGGCGCTGGCCGCCGGAAAACTCATGCGGATAGCGGTTGAGGCACTCCGGCTGAAGGCCGACCTTCTCCATGATATCCAGCACCCGGTCCGTGCGCTCCTCCTTGGTGCCGATATGGAAGACGTCCAGCGATGCACAGATGAGCTCCTTCACCGTCATGCGCGGATTCAGCGATGCATACGGATCCTGGAAGATGATCTGCATCTTCCGGCGGTACTCGCGCATCTCCCTGGCGTCCAGCGCCAGCAGGTCCACGCCCTTGTAGGTCAGGCTGCCGCCGTCCGGCTCATGCAGGCGCAGAATCGCGCGGCCGAGCGTGGACTTGCCACAGCCCGACTCGCCCACGACGCCCAGCGTCTCACCCGGCATGATATCAAAGGTGACGCCGTCCACGGCCTTGACCGTCTTGGGTTCGCCGCCCAGGAATTTCTTTTGGGATGTAAAATGCTTTTTGAGTTGCTCCACCTTGAGCAGCGGCTCAGCTGTATTCATGGTGCCACCTCCGAAAAGCTGTCACGGTACTTCCAGCATCTGACCTGCTGGCCCTCCGGCGTTTCATAGATCGGCGGGTTTTTCTCCCTGCACACGTCCATCGCGCAGCTGCAGCGCACACAGAAGCGGCAGCCGCTGGGCATGGCATTCAGGCTGGGCACGGTACCGGGGATTGCATACAGTCGTTCAGAGTCCTTGTCAAGGCGCGGAATCGACGCCAGAAGGCCCTGCGTATACGGATGAAGCGGATTTCTGAAAATCTGCCGGGCTGTGCCGTATTCCACAACCTGGCCGGCGTACATGACCATGATCGAATCGGCCATCTCCGCTACAACGCCCATGTCATGCGTGATCAGCATGATGGACGCATTGATCTTCTGCTTGAGCTCCACCATCAGATCGATGATCTGCGCCTGGATGGTCACATCCAGCGCCGTGGTGGGCTCATCGGCAATCAGCAGGCTCGGATTGCAGGAGAGCGCCATGGCAATCATGACGCGCTGGCGCATGCCGCCGCTGAGCTGATGGGGATACTCCTTGAGGCGCTGCTCGGGCGAGGAAACACCCACCTTCGTCAGGATATCTAGAGCCTGCTTTTTGATCTCGCTCCTGGGCAGATCGCTGTGCACGGCGATCGTCTCCTCAAGCTGGCGCCCGACGGTCAGCACCGGGTTGAGCGAGGTCATCGAATCCTGAAAAATCATGGCAATATCCTTGCCGCGGATGTGACTGAGCTCCTTGTTGCTCTTCCGGGTCAGATCCTCGCCATTGAAGAGGACCTTGCCCCCGGCAATGCGCCCGATGCCCGTGGGCAGCAGGCGAAGGATGGACAGGGAGGTCACACTCTTGCCGCAGCCCGACTCGCCCACGATGCCCAGAGTTTCGCCCTTGCGCACCTTGAAGCTGACACCATCGACTGCGGTGATATATCCCTGCTTTGTGCGGAACTGAGTCACCAGCTGCTGAACTTCCAATAGTGGCTGCGCCGACATGTTTACCTCACCCTGTTCTTCTTATGATGTGCCTGCTGCCCGGGGAGACCCCGAACAGCAGGCGGATTCAATGCACGTCTTGAAACGGACTGCGCTTACTTCGCGATTTCCCACTGCCAGACCGCACGGTTGAGCAGGCTGAAGTCCTCGAAGCTCACGTTGGAGATGCGGCTGCTGTAAGCCACCAGATCGTTCTGGAAGTAGAGCCAGCTGAAGGGCACCTGATCGCGCAGCATCATCTGATACTCGTAGTAGATCGGCAGGCGCTCCTCATAGGAGTTCACCGCAAAGCCCTCGACCATGCCCTTTTCATACAGGGACGTGTCGGCGTTCTGGGAGAAGTTGTTCACGTGGCCAGGGCGCACGTTGACGCAGCTCTCCGCCGGGTCCGGGCTTCCGCCGGAGCCGATCAGGCCGAAGTCGTAGTTGCCGGCACGGCACTCGGACAGCAGGGTCGGATGGTCAGTGGTGACGATCTCAACATCGATGCCGATCTTGGCCAGATCCTGCTGGATCAGCGGAGCGGACTTCTCGCGCACCTCGTTGCCCTTGGACACGCGCAGCGTGTAGGTCTTGCTGGTGTCAAAGCCGGAATCCTTCACCATCTGGGCAGCCTTCTCCACGTCGTACGGGATCGGGAGCAGATCCGGGTTGAAGTACGGATGGTTCTGGCGCAGCGGGCCCGCGGCGGCCTCACCCTCGCCGCGCATCAGGTTGTTGACCAGCACGTCGCGGTTGATCGCCATGTTGACCGCCTGGCGCACTTCCTTGGGGATGTTGTTGACGTTCATGGTCAGGTACTGATAGCCCAGGGACTTGACGGACTCGCAGGTCAGGTTGTCCTGCATCTTCGCCATATCCCAGTCGTTGGCCGGGATGTTGCCCAGGCCGGCGCCCGCCACGATGTCAATCTCGCCGCTCATCAGGCCGCTGAGCAGGTTGGAGGCCGCCACAATGCGCACGACAAAGCGGTCAAACTGCGGCGCGCCGAGGTAGTAGTTCTTGTTGGCTGTGAATTCCACGCGCTCGCCGGAGATGCTGCTCTCAAAGACGCAGGGGCCGGAGCCGATGGGCTTCTGCCAGAACTCGTTGCTCATGATCTCCGTCACCGGGATATCCGCAAGCAGATGCTTGGGCAGGATGTACAGGTCGCGGAAGGTCTGCGTGAGCATGTAGGAGAGCGGCGCCGGGTTCTTCATGGTGAACTGGACCGTATGCTCATCCAGCGCCTTCACGCCGAACTCCTCGCCCTCAACGCGCATGCCGCTGGCGTCCGTGCCGGTGAAGAACGCGACCTTGCTGCGGCGCGGATGGGTGATCTCCGGCGCGGCCATCAGCTCGCAGGTGAAAACCACGTCGTCCGCGGTCACCGGCTCGCCGTCATGCCAGGTGGCATTCTCATTGAGCTTGAAGGTCAGCACGAGGCCGTCCTGCTCCCAGCTGTCCGCCAGGCGCGGCTGATGCTCGCCGTTCGCCTTGACGACGATCAGCTTGTCAAACATCAGCTCAAGCACGGCATCCGTGTTGCCGTTGGTGGTGTTGAACGGGATGAAGGTCTCCCACGGCGCCGTCATCGCCATGGTGATGGTGACTTGCTCGTCCGCAACCGCACCCGCGACAAGTGCGCACAGCAGCATCGCGGCCAGCAGAACAGACAGGGCTTTTGCGAGCGTCTTTTTCATTTTTCTTCCTCCTTGAAAGATGTTTTTATCAAATCTGCATCTTGTAAATGCAGATTGATTTACCCGATCAGAGAACCATCTTGGTATCCAGCGCGTCGCGCATGCCGTCGCCAATGAAGTTGATGCACAGGATGGTCACCAGCAGCGCCACTCCCGGCGGCACCCATAGCCACGGCCGCATGGCCAGCACGCTGATGGACTGCGCCTCATAGAGGATATTGCCCCACGAGGCCTGCGGCGCCTGAACGCCCATGCCCAGGAAGCTCAGCGCAGATTCCGTGATGATCGCCTGCGCGGCGCGGAACGTGAAGGCGATCAGCACCGGCGCAAAGGAGTTGGGCAGAATGTACTTGGTCATGATGCTAAGGTCTTTCGTGCCGATGGCGCGGGCCGCCTCAACATACTCGCTCTCGCGAACGGAGAGCACGTTGCCGTAAATCGTCCTGGCGAAGCGCGGCCAGCCGAGGATGCCGATGACGACCGTGACCGTCGCAATCGACGGGCCCAGCACCGACACCAGCACCAGGATCAGCACCATGGACGGGAAGGACATGAAGATGTCCGCCAGACGCATGATGACCACATCCACCCAGCCGCGGTAGTATCCCGCTAGCAGGCCCAGCGGCACGCCGACCACCAGGCTGATGATCGCCGAGAGGATGCCCACCTGCAGCGACACGCGGCCGCCATACAGAAAGCGGGCAAAGCTGTCGCGTCCGATGTCGTCCGTACCCAGCCAGTGCGCAGCAGAGGGCGGCGCGCCAAAATAGGTGCTGTAATCCGTGGTGTACGGATCCAGATTCAGACAGATCGGCAGGAAGATGACGGCGAGCACCTCCACCGCCAGCACAAACAGGCTGATCATCGCCAGCTTGTGTTTGCGGAAGCGCCGGACAACATCCCTGAAGTAGGAGTTGGACGTATCCTTGGCCGCGGCCCTGGAAACAGCTTCCTTCGTCACAGCAATCGCTCCCTTCTCAATACTTGATTCTCGGGTCCAGCAGGTTGTACAGCAGATCGATGACCAGGTTGCCGATCAGAACCACGATCGCGATGACCACCGTGATGCCCATAATCGTGGGGTAATCGCGCGCGTTGATCGACTGCACCATCAGGCTGCCCAGTCCCGGCCAGCCGAAGATCTGCTCCGTAACCACCGCGCCGCCAATCAGCGCCGGGATCTGCATGCCAAACCAGGAGACCAGCGGAATCCAGGCGTTGCGCAGCGCATGCCGGATGAGCACGGGCGTCTCCAGCAGGCCCTTGGCGCGGGCCATGCGCACATAGTCGCTCTGCAGCACCTCCATCATCGATCCGCGGCACTGGCGGATCAGGCTGCCGATGTACTGGATCGCCAGCACGCAGGAGGGCAGCACCAGGTGGTGCAGCAGCATGCCTGCCGTGCGCACGCCGGAGGAGTCATACATGCCCGAGGAGGGGAACCAGCGCAGATTGACATTGAAGATGTAGATCAGCACCAGCGCCGCGAAGAAGTTGGGCATGGCCGCGCCGATGAAGGAAATGCCGGAGGAGACATAGTCCCACGCGGAGTAGGGCTTGTACGCAGCCATGATGCCCAGCGGCAGCGCAATCAGGAACGTCAGCAGCATCGCCGAACCGGTCAGCAGCAGCGTCGGCCCGATGCGCTCAAACACCATGTCCATGACGGGCAGGTTGGTCCGGTAGGAATAGCCCAGATTGCCCGTCAGCAGGCCCTTCAACCAGCGCAGATACTGGATATACACCGGCTGATCAAGGCCCAGCGCTTCCGCCATGGCGTCCATCTGCTCCTGCGTCGCCATGGGATCGTTGAACATGATCTCCAGCGGCGAGCTGGGCGTCAGGGACGCAAGCAGATACACCAGCAGCGTGATGCCAAGGAACGTCGGTATGGCGATCAGCAGTCGTTTGATGATATACCGCAGTCTACTCATAGTCTTCCCTCACTGTTGTCTTGGTTTTTCGTCAGCATTCGACAAGATATTAATATGATTATTAATCATACCATACATGATGGGGAGATGCAACCATTTCTTCAATTTCGTTTCGATCACGGTCGCGCCGCACAGCCATGGCCAACAGCGGCTATTTTTCCTTCTGAACAGCTATTGACAGAACAGAAAAGAATTGCTATGATGAATCGCAATGCGTCCGTTTCATATTGTTTCTCAATGACTGAATGAAGGAGAATCAACCCTTGATCACTTCCAAGAAAGCCACGCTCAAGGATCATGCTTACCAGCAAATCATCGAGATGATCTGCAACGGCAAGATTCAGACCGGCGAGATCGTCACGGAAAAGCAGTTGATCGAGCACTTCGGCTTCAGCAAGTCTCCCGTTCGCGAAGCGCTGATCCAGCTGTGCCATGACGGCGTGCTGCACAGCATTCCGCGCTGCGGCTATCAGGTCATTCAGATCAGCGCCAAGGATGTGCGCGAGCTGACGGAACTGCGCATGGATCTGGAGCTGGCCAGCCTCAGGCGGCTGATCGCCAACCCGACGGAGGCCCATCTTGAGCAGCTGCGCGAGCTCAACCGCCAGCGCAACAGGCCCGCTCAGGAGAAGGATCTGTGGAGCGCGTGGGACAACAACGTCCAGTTCCACCTGTGCCTGCTCGAGGGTGCGGGCAACGCGCATGCGCTCGATGTGCTCCGCAGAACGCTCTCCACCTGCACGCGCGCCTATGCCCAGCTCTACTTCACCCGCCGCGACAGCATCATCTCGCCCCGCTCGACCCGCCATCTCCACGAGCTCATCGTGAACGCGCTGGAGAGCCGCAATCTGGAAACAGCGCAGGCGCTGCTGCGCGAGGATATCCTGCGCATGCAGACCGAGCTGCTGTCCAACGACAATGTCTGAATCCTCACAGAGCATCGCCATGCTCTGTTTTTTGTTTCCGGCGGGCGGCAGACGGTCCTTCTCGCCCGGCGCGCCCGCCGCGGGGCATTTTACTTCTGTCTGGCAACCTCGTCCACCACGCAGCGGATGCGGTCGGTGGAGATCTCCGTGGGCAGCGTGCAGTCGGAACCGACGATGAAGGGCTTGCCCTCCATCTCCTTGAGGATCTTGCGGGTGTGCTCGCGGATCTGCTCGGGCGTGCCGTCCACCAGCACGCCGCTGCGGTCCTGGAAGCCGCCCAGGATGATGCTGTTCGGGAACAGCTCCGCGCCCTGCGTCAGACTGACATGGTTGTGATACACGCTCCAGTTGACCACCGTCGGGTCCAGCACCGTGAAGCGGGAGAAGTCCACATCGGATTTGCAGATGTGCAGCACGTCAAACGGCGTCTTCTCCTTGATATGGCGATACAGCTTCTGCTCAAAGCCGGAGACGTGCTCCATATACTCGTCGTGGAAGAACCACTTCGATTCGCCGCCCAGCGCCGCGTAGAAGATGCCGTCCGCGCCGGCCTCCAGCGAGCAGTCCACCAGCTCCATCAGCGTGTCGGTGAACATGTCGAACACACCCTTCATCTGCTGCGGCTTTTCCCGGCAGAAAATCGACAGGCCGTAGCCCATGCCGACATAGTTGCCGGAGAAGCCGGTCGCATGGAAAACCGAGGCAATCAGGCCATGGATGGTCGCCAGAATCGGATACTCGCCCCGGGCCTGATCGGCAATCCGCTTGATGATGTCCATCTGATCGATGAACTGCTTGTCCTTGCGGCCGAAGCTGCGGAACTTGCCGATGTCCGCCGTGCTCAGAATCCTGCTCTCCCCGTCGTAGAGCACGTTCTCGTTCATCACCTTGAGGATATCCGCGTCCGTCTGCTGCACAAAATCCATATGCGCGCGGATTGCCGCGTCGCCATGGTGCATGCTCTCCGGAAAATGGAGCCAGAAGCCGACCGGCGTCCTGTCAATCGGCTTTCCTTCCAGGAGGTTAAAAACCCGTTCCCTTTTGTTCATGTGTTCATGCTCCTTTCATCCATCGTGAACTGCCATACAAAATCGATGCAATGCACATTCTCGGCTTGACTATTCTGTTCATATCTGATATGATTAATGATATCATCAGTCAGAATTCTTGTCAACCCCTGACGATGAATTCTTCTCTTTTCATACCAAGATATCCATATCATTCGCTTTTGAGGCCGAAACACATGCCGTTTCAGGAAACAGGAGGTGTTCCGCATGTGTGTCTATGAAAACCGCCGGGCGCTCCTGCAGCGCGGCATGCAGCGCGAGGAGATTGCCGCTGTCGTTGTTCCGCCGTCAAGCGACTTCCTCTACCTGACCGGCAGCCCCAGACCGGAGGCGCAGCGCCCCGCCGCGCTGGTCATGACACAGGAACGCGCCGTGCTGCTCATGCCCGCCTTTGAATGCGGCAGCGAGCCTGCACTGGCCGCCTCGCTGGAGCTGTGCCCCTATTCGGACGAGCAGGACGCAGCCTCCCTGCTCGCCGGCCTGCTGCCCGCGCGCGGCTGCGTCGCCGTCGGCCGCCAGATGCGCGCCAGCCTGCTCCTCTCGCTTCAGGCGCACCGCGCGGCTCTGCGCTGGCAGAGTGCCGACAGCCTGCTCGTTCCCCTGCGCAGTCGAAAGAGCGCGGAGGAAATCCGCATCCTCGAAACCGCGCAGCACATGGCGGAGCGCGCGCTGACGCGCCTTCTGGAAGAGCCGCTGATCGGCAGGACAGAGAAGGAAATCGCCGCGCGCCTACGCCAGCTTCGGCTTGACGAAGGATTCGACGCCGTCGGCAATGGCATCGTCGCCTCCGGCCCCAATACCGCGCTGCCCCATCATGTCAACGGCGATCGAGCCGTATGCAGGGGCGACGCGCTCATGTTCGACATTGGCGGCACATACCGGGGATACCGCGCGGACTTCACCCGCACGTTTGCCGTCGGCAGGCTGCCCGACGGCTTTGAAGACGTTTACTCCGTCGTGCTGCAGGCGCATCTGGCCGGCAGGGACGCCGCAGCAGCCGGCGTGCCCGCATCGGACGTGGACCAGGCCGCGCGCAGGGTGATCAGTCAGGCAGGCTACGGCCCCTTCTTCACACACCGGCTCGGACATGGCATCGGGCTGGACATCCACGAGGCGCCATTCATCGCCGCCGCCAACACAGCGCCGCTTGAGACGGGCAACGTCTTCTCCTGTGAACCGGGTATCTATCTCCCCGGCCGCTTCGGCATCCGCATCGAGGATCTGCTCGTGCTGCAGGATGACGGCGTGCACAGCCTCAACACGCTGAGCAAGCAGCTGCAGATTGTGTAATTTCTAGGTGATTCCTATCGGAAAGGAGCTATCGTATGCAAAGAACAGATCCCCGCTACAGCCATTTCATTCAGATTCTGCGCGAAGAGCTCGTCCCCGCCATGGGCTGCACCGAACCGATCGCCATCGCATACGGCGCGGCCAAGGCGCGCGCCGTTTTGGGGAAGCTCCCCGACCGCGTGCAGGTTGAAGCCAGCGGCAACATCATCAAAAACGTCAAGAGCGTCGTCGTTCCCAACACCGGCGGGCTGAAAGGCATCGAAGCCGCCGCCGCTGCGGGCATCGTCGCCGGTCAGGCAGACAGGATTCTGGAGGTCATCAGCGAGGTCAGCGACGCCCAGAAGCAGGCCATCTGCGATTACCTCGCCTCCTGCGACATCCGCGTCTCCCCCTCCCCCAACGACATCGTCTTTGACATCATCCTGACCCTTCAGGCCGGAGAAGACACCGTCCGCCTGCGCATCTGCGATTATCACACCAATATTGTGCTCATCGAGCACAACGGATCCGTTTTGCTTGACAACGGCAGAATCAGCGAACAGGCGGAGGGGCTGACCGACCGCAGCTGCCTTTCCGTGGAGGCCATTCTCGACTTCGCCAGCACCTGCGATCTGGAGGACGTGCGCGACCTGGTGGAGCGCCAGGCACAGTACAATTACGCCATCGCGCAGGAGGGCCTTGAAAACGACTGGGGTGCCAACATCGGCTCCGTCCTGCGCGACTGCTACGGCACCGACATCAAGACGCGCGCGCGCTACATGGCCGCCGCCGGCTCCGATGCCCGCATGAGCGGCTGCGAGATGCCGGTGATCATCGTCTCCGGCAGCGGCAACCAGGGTATCACCGCCTCGGTGCCCGTCATCGAATACGCCAAGCATCTCGGTGTCAGCCATGAGACCATGCTGCGCGCCGTGCTCCTCTCCGATCTGCTGACCATCCACATGAAGACGGGCATCGGTCGGCTGAGCGCATATTGCGGCGCTGTCAGCGCGGGCTGCGCTGCAGGCGCTGCCGTCGCCTATCTGCACGGCGGCGGGCTCAGAGAGATCGCTCACACGCTCGTCAATGCCGTCGCCATCGTCTCCGGCATGATCTGTGACGGTGCGAAGCCCTCCTGCGCCGCCAAGATCGCTTCCGCCGTCGATGCGGGGCTGCTGGGCTATTACATGTTTAAAAGCGGTCAGCAGTTCCGCGGCGGCGAGGGCATCGTGACCAAGGGTGTGGAGGCTACCATCCGAAACATCGGCCGCCTCGGCCGCCTGGGCATGCACGAAACCGACCGCGAGATCCTGCGCATCATGACCAACCAGTGACGCCAGTTTCAAAATTCTGCCGAGTCGCTCCCACCCGTAAAACGGGTGGCTCGCTCAGGGGGTATAACCCCCTAACACTAAGCCAGCGCCTAAAGACGCTGGCTTTCGCTTCGCTCCAGCCACTTTGCTCTTGTCGCTTTAGCCGCCCTTAAAAGGGCTTCAACTTACTTCTTGGCTGGATTGTCATTATTCTTCTTCGCCGCCTTGTTTCCAAACGGATCTTCATATTCCTTCACACTCAGCTTGTCTTTCATGATATCATCTCTTTCCTGGTCTTGTATATATTTTCG
>SFET01000036.1 GCA_004557125.1 Clostridiales bacterium
ACTCAGGCTGCTGCCCGGGAGGAACACGAATTTCTCCGCGCCGCCCTCGTAGCTCACCGACGCCGCCAGCGCGCTGCCGCACAGCAGCGCCGCCATCAGCAGGAGGCCCAGGCAAATTTTCATCTTCTTCATTGTCTTGCGCCTCCTTAATTATTTGCAGCTTTGGAAAAGGCGTCGTGCGCGCTGGTCGCGCCCATGCCTTCGGCCTGGATGGCCGATCCAATCACTTCCACGCACAGCTGGCGGCCATCGGTGTAGTTGGTATAAATCGGGCTACAGCTGTTGATCAGATTGGAGGTTGTTCCACCGGCCGCCACGGCTTCCTTATAGTAGTAGTAGCCGTCTTCTTCTTGTGTCCAATCCGCAGCATTGATACTAAGGGTGTAGTCCGTAACAGCTACTGGTTGTGTCGGCATGGTCTTTCCGTCGGCATCCTTCCAGGTGATGACGATTGCCGCGCGGATGTACGCGCTCACGTTTCCGTTGTTGGTAATGGTTACATTGCTCTTAGTCGTATTTCCATCTCTCCATTCCGGCTCATTCACACTGCTGGTCACATGTGCCGGTTGGAAGGTGTTCACCACGCTGCCGGTGTTGGTGATCAGGTACGCGATGGTCCCGCCGACGCCGCACGCCAGGATCGCCACGACGAGGGCGAGCAGCAGGATTCTCTTGGTCTTCTTCATCTTCTTCATGCTTGCTCACCTCCCGTCAGGCTCCCGAATCCGGACTCGTACTCACGCTTGGCTCAGGCTGTACCGAAGGCGTTGGCGTCGGAGCCGCCACGAACACGTTCTCCTCATAGCAGTCACCATCGAGCCATTGCTGCTTGTCGCGGTTGTTGGTGATGGTAACGACATTGTTCGCAGCATTTGCGCTCAGCGTTATCTCCGACGGGGTTTGGGTCGGCGTATACCGCCAGGACCAGTTCGAAACTTCCGTCACCTTGTACGTCTCGCCGACCGTCAAACCGCTGATCGTTTCTCTTCCATTTCCATTGATTGCGATCAGCAGGCCATTATCAGGCAAACCGTAACCCTCAACCTTGAACAGGAAGCTCTGACCATTATCAATGTCTTGCATTCCGCTCTTCGTGATCGTCAGAGTCGTCAGGTTGTACTCGAACTTTGCGTAATAGGTGGTGCTGATCCAGGCATCACCATCAGCCTTTACCGGAGTCAGCTTGTTGTTTGCATCCACCCAATCCGCGTCAACGGCCTCGGTGCAAGCCTCATCCGTATACCAGCCGACGAAGCGGTAGAGATTGCTGCTTACTTCTGCCGTGGAGCCCTGTGCCGTGCCGGAGAGCACCTTCAGCGTTTCGCTGGCAAGCGAGACCGAGCCGCAGCCATCCGGGCCGACAACCTCGTAGTTGATCGTCGCTTCGTTCTCCGTATAGTAGAAGGTGATGATGTTCAGCTTGGCCTCGGTCTGGCTTTCCTCGATCTTGATATTCAGGGTCTGGGAGGCCGGATCGACGGCAGTATAGTTCGTAATAGCAATTGCACTCTCGGAGACAATCTGGCCATATTTGCCGGTTAGAGGAATATTACTCTCGTCTGTCGTCTTCGGATCATGCAGCTGCTTGCCAGAACCCTGCTCCAGATAGAGCACCTTATAAGGATAGCTCTTGCGGGTGTAGTACAGCTTGAGTTCCAGACCGTTCGCGGTCAGTTCGCCGCTGGCGACCGTGCCGGTTACCGTGCTGTCGTAGGTGAAGCCGGGGATGGTCATCGAGTCGGCGGAGTAGGTCTCGCCGATATCGCCCACCGCCTGAGAGCTGGCGTACTCCGTCCAGGTGGGGTTGCCCTGGGCATCCTTACCGAGGTTCTCGGTGTAGTGGGTGATCTTGTAGTAGGCGTGTTTATCATCCTTCGTGTAGTAGAAGATGATCACGTTGTGATCGGTATCGGGATCGCCATTTTCATCCACGCTCACCACCAGTCGCTTCTGGTACGCGTCGGGCATCATGCCGTTGACCGGAACGAAGGTTTCGGTCACGACGGCCTTGCGGTTGTCGCTGACGGTCTTCTCTGTCGCGACCGGGGCGCCGGTCTCCTTGTTCAGATACTTGACCGTGTACGGCACCTCCTCCTTCTGGACGTACCAGAAGGTGAAGACGTTCGTGTCGTTTTCCTCGGTGGCGTTGATGTCCAGCGTCAGGGAGTGGCTCTTGGTGACCGGGAAGTAGCCCACCTGATAGTCGGCATACAGCTCCGTGCCGCCCTTGGCCTCGAAGGTCTTGGTGACGCCGGCGAGACCGCTGCCCTTGGTGGGGGCGGCAATCTCGGTATCGGTGCCCTGAATCTTATAGTAGATGGTATACTGCTTCAGGACGTCGGAGTTCCACTTGCCGTAGACCTTCAGATCCTTTTTGACGGGCATGTTGGCGAAGTCGAACGCCTTCTCCACGCCGCCCTCCATGTAGAACCAGCCAACGAATTTGTAGGAACCGTTGGTGGGATCCTCAGGCGTAGGATCCGCCATGGAACCGTGGGAAACGGTGATGTCTTTACGCAGCTTGGTTCCCTTATCCAGCGCTGCCTTATCCAGATAGAACTCCACGGTGTGCGTCACCGGCACCCACTTGGCGTAGAGGATCACGTCGGAGGCAGGCATGGTCATGGTGCTCAGGTCAGCCTTGGAACCCTCATAGCAGCCAGCCGTGGTGTACCAGCCATCGAACACATAGGCGTTCGGCTCAAGGCCTGCGGGATAGTCCGGCGTAAAGTTGTAGTCGCTCAGCGGCGCTTCATACTGTACGCTGCCGCCCTTGTCATCTACATACGCATTGTAGTTGTTGAATTTCAGGTTGTAACTGTTGCGGGTGTAGCAGAGGTAATTTTGTTCGTTAATATAATAGTAACTGTTTCCAAACCATCCATCATGATAACCTGCATAAGCGACACCGCCTTGCTCCATCTTGTCAAACTTAGGATCAGACCACCACTGAGTAAAACCAGTAATATTGTGAAATTCCTCTGAATATGTTAATTGACATTTTTTTTCCAGCGTAATCTGCTTGTAAAGCTTAAAGCTCTTTCCTCCTTGCGTGTAAGTTCCGGTCTCGCCGTTCAGCGTTTCGATGTAATAGTAGAGAACCGCGCCTGACTGCGTACCTGCTTTTGTGAATGTGATGTTCTCACCGGGCATTGTATCTATACTGCCGAGCATAGTGCCGGGCTTGAAGGATTCACACCCATCAGGAACATCCCACCAGATGGTATCATTGCCTTCCTTAATAGGGAAATTGCGGTGAATGTCTGCTTGATACTTTGCTGTAATGGTTGCGACAATCTCGTAACAGTTATCACTATGTGAATGCCAGAAGGACGTGTTCGTACAGGTAAGCCCCCTGAATTTCAGCGTATAAGTATTTCTGGTATAATACACGTTCAGCACGGTGGAGCCGTCGCCCTTGACGGTGACGGTTTCAGCCTTGGCTGCATTATAGGTAAAATGCTTGTCGTCCCGGCCTTCAAAGCTTTGATCCTTATAATCCGCGCTGTTTTTCTCGGTGCCGGGGGCTACCGCAGCGAGCTGATAGGTTCCGGCCACGCTGTAACCATTGTCGTTGGCATTTTCGTACCAGAACACCACGGTAAAGCCAGACGTGCCAACGTTCCAAGTTGCCTTGTAGCTGGTGTTCTCCGCGGGCATGGTCTGGGGGATTTCCTGATCCCAGCCGCTGAAGGTGTAGCCGGGCTTGGTGGGATCACCCACGCTGATGGGCGCGCCGTAGCGGGCGTAGATGGGCTCCACGCCGTAGCCGCCGTCGAGGTCGAAGTTCATCAGATAATAGTAGCGATCGTAGTAGACCTCCACCACCGTGGAGCCGTCCGCCGCGATGGCGGGCTTCTCATACAGCAGCGCATAGAAGCCTTCGTAGGTCTTCGCAACTTCCGGCACAGTGGAGTTGGTCAGGCCCTGCTTGGTCTCGCGCGCCGCCTCGGTGTAATTATCGTTATCCAGATTCTGCTGATAGTGGATGACGGTGTAATTCACGTTGGTGGGCTTGTAGACGACATTGTAGGTATAATCCTTATCAATCGCCGTGTAGCTCAGATCAATGCTGTTCTGCTGATTATTATTCAGATAGGGCAGATAGCCCTGCACGGTGGGGAAGGTGACCGTCGCAGAGAAATTCGAGCCCGCAGCAAGAGTCGCAGTGTAGGGATCCGCCACAATTACATCGTTTCCAAATTTGTAATTGATGACAACGTTGTAGGTGCTGCTGGTATCCCCATCCCCCAGCAGCATGACGCCTGCGTCGGCGCTGCGGGTCAGCGCAAAGTTGGAGGCGGCAAGCACCGGCTCCGCGGCGTCCGTCGCTTCCTCCGTCTCGGGCGCGCCATAGGACACCACGACCTTCGCCGTGGCGCTGTACGTGCGCGCGTCATCGCTGCCGAACGCGCAGCGCAGCTTCGCCGCTCCGTCCACCAGCTGGTTGCTGATCTTCGCATAGGTCAGCGCGATCGTCGCCGCGCTCTCCCCCGCAATGTTCACCCACAGATCCGCCGTGGGCACGTAGATCTGCCACTGCGCCGCGCCCGTGCCGGTCGCCGTCAGCTCCACCATGCCATACTGCGGCAGCGTGATCTGCTGCTCCGCTTCGGCGTCCTCCGCCAGCGTCGCCTGCTCCGTGGACGTGTACAGCTGCGTCTCGCCCGGCACAAAGGTGCTCGGCTCCACCAGCACCGTGCCGCCCTCCTGGATCACCGGCCCGTTGCTCTCCAGCGATGCCGCCGTCCACGCAGACCACGTGCTCTTGTCCAGATCCGCTTCGCTCACGGGATCCCTATCCGCGAGGGCGACCGATCCCAGCACCAGCGCGATCGCCAGCAGCCAGGCCGTCAGTCTGGATATTCTCTTCATGTTCATTCTTCCCTCCGATTCCAGGAACACCGGCGCCCGCCGATGCGAGATGTGCTTTGCAGCCTGATACTGGATCAGGCTGCGGGATAGATCAGTCCATTGGTCGCGTCCACCGTCGCTACCGTCAGGCTCAGCCGGTCGTCCACCAGCTCCCCGGTCGCCGCGTTGTATGTCGCAATCTTTTCTCCGGTGCGCACATAGATCAGCGCGTCCCCTTCAATCACGAGGGACTCCAGGCTCTTCGCCTCAAGTGCGCGTTCGAGCATCTCCATCGTCACTTCGCCGTCGTTCAGCCACTCCGCAATGTCCGCACGCAGCACGGTCACCGCGTTGCTGGTCACCACTGCGCCGCTGCCGGTCGTCGCAATGCACCGATAGGCGTATTTCATGTTCTCCAGATTTGCTGCCAGCAGATAGTTCGCCGTGTTGGAGCCGGGGATGTCCTCCCAGGCGTCCGCGCCCGGCACGCTGCGCTGCCACAGGTAGTTCACCGCGCCCTCAACCTCGAAGCTGAAGTACACCTCCGCGTCGCCATAGCTGTACGCAGAGCGCTCCGGCTCCGTATCGA
Organism: Clostridiales bacterium; assembly: GCA_004557125.1. Lineage (GTDB taxonomy): Bacteria > Bacillota > Clostridia > Christensenellales > Aristaeellaceae > SFTH01. Next base: position 5,444 of record SFET01000036.1, read on the forward strand.
CCGCCGCGTTTGCATCGGCCGCTTCTTCCTCTTCCGCGTCCTCTTCCTCACCGATCACGACCCCGGCCAGCTCCATCATCTTCGCCGTGTTGCCGTAGCCCATGATCTGGCTGTCGCTCAGCGCGTAGCTCTTCCGCCGCACCTGTCGGCCCGAGTTGCCCTCGATGGTGTTCACCGCGCCGCCGCTCACGCTCTCCACGATGCCGATGTGGTCCGCATCACCTTCGCTGTCCCAGTTGAAGAAGATCAGATCGCCCGGCTGCGGTTCGTAATCCTCCGCGTCCGCATAGCCGCCACGATACTTCAGATTGTCACGGAAGTTCTCGCACCCCGCATCCCACGGGTAGTCCCCGCGCGATATCCCCGCGTAGTGCAGGCAGAACGACACGAACATCGCGCACCATTCCTCGTGCGGTACCCCGTACCAGTCGCCGTAGCGCGTGTAGCCCTGAATGCTTCCGTCCTCGCGCACAATGAAGTTGCTCGTGCTCTCCTGATAGCCCAGCTGCGTCCGCGCGATCGCAAGGATATCCTCGCGCCAATCGCCCGTCAGCTCCACGTCCTTCATCGTCGCTTCCCACTCCGAACGGCTCTCCGTCTCCTGCGTCGCCACCAGCGTCGTCGCGCTGGCCTCCGCAGTCGCGCCCGTCGCATCCGTCACAACCGCCTTGAACACGACCTTCCCGGCCGCCGCCGTCGCGCCGATGCTCACGTTCCCGGCCTCCTCCAGCGTCGCACTTTCCTCCGCCGATGCCGACCCGCTCGCGCTCATATGTACGCTGTACGGCGCCACGCCGCCGCTCACACTCGCCGTCGCCGCTATGCCCTCGCCCGCAAATGCGCCGCGCTGGCTCGCCGTCACCTTCACACTCAGCTCCTCAGTCGGTTCCTCCGTCGGTTCCTCCGTGGGTTCCTCGGTCGGCTCCTCGGTCGGCTCCTCCGTGGGATCCGTGGACTCCGCCGGTTCCGTCGGATCCGTCGGCTCCTCCGTGGGATCCGTGGACTCCGCCGGTTCCGTCGGCTCGCCGCTCGGCGTCTCCGTGGGATCCGTGGACTCCGCCGGTTCCGTCGGCTCACCGCTCGGCGTCTCCATTCCCTTCTCCGCACCCGTATCCGCGCTCGCAGACGGCTCCTGCGACGGCTCCGTTGTGTTCGCCGACGCCTCGCTCGTCGCCTCTGCCTTCGGCGGCTCCACCGGCTGCGGTTCCGGCTCCGCTGCGGCCACCGGCGCTGGCGTCGTCTCCACCTCGCCGGCCAACGTGCCCGCGATCGGCGCCATCACCATCGCCAGCAGCGACAGGCTCAGCACATACGCCATAATCTTCCGCTTCATCGGTTTTCCTCCTCGTCAGCTCTCACTCGGCCAGCCCGTCGCGTCCAGCGCTCCGGTTCCGTTGTTCCGGCTCTGCACGCTCTGCGCGTCCACCTTGATCTCCACATGCGCTTCCATATACTCGTTCCCAAGATCCGCTCCGAAGCTCACCTTCGTAAACAGCGGCTCCGTCTCTTCTCCCGGCTTCACGGCCTCGTTGTAATAATAGTAGCCGTCCTTTTCCGTCCAGTGCTTTGTGTCGATATCCAGCGTGATGTTTTCGAAGTTCAGCTGCGCGTTCACGCCCTGCGCCGCCTCAATGGCCTTCTCCACGCGGATCCGGCAGTAGAAGTCCACGCTGCCCGTGTTCTCCACGTACACCACCTTGTCCACCTGCGTGCCAGGCATCACGTTATCGATGCCATCCGCAGGAAACGACTTTCCGCCGGTGGTCTCCTCGTGCAGCTCCATCGTCAGCCGGCCCGTCGTGATCACGTTCCGCGCCGTCTCCTCCGCAGTGAAGTAGGCCAGAGACCCTGCCGCCACCATGGCGATGCAGCACACGATGGCCGCGATCACTGCGATGCGCTTCTTGCTGAATTTCCTGTTCTGATTCTCCATATTTCTGCTCCTCCTGTCACCGCTCTGCGGAGTTTCCTTTTCTTTTTCTTGCGCCCCTGCGCAGGCCATGCGCAGCAATCCGGTCCCCCCCGATTGCTCCGCATGGCCTGCCCCCTGAATGGGGGTAGGCCGTGGGGTTCAGCTTACTGCCAATTGGAAGCAGTGCCACCGAAGGGGTTGAAGTTCGCGCCGAAAGCAGCATCGATTGCCGCAGCAGCATTGTCAAAGCCTGCCGCCTGAACGGCAACTGCCTTGACGGGGCACTTCACGGTTCCCTTCAGAATGCTCAGATCAGCAGTCGGGAAACGGTTGTCAACGTACACGCCATCCTTCATGTCAACATTAGAATCGAGGTACACGCCGGAAATGAACTGCTCCGTCGTTTCGCCCGCGGGCAGCGGCTGATAGTAATCCGCGTAGTAGACGTTGTAAGTAACGCCGTCGATGGTGGTCTCGAAGTAGTTCCAGCTGTTGCCATGCTGCCAGTTCCACTGGACACCGTAGGTGCTTGCACCATTCTTATTGCCGAAATTGAAGTGCAGGATATTCGCACCTGCGTTGAAGGTTTCATAGCCATCATCCAGCGCAGAGGGGATGGCGAAGTAGGCACGAACCCACGCGGCAGACTTGCTGGTGTTCTTGATGGTGACGATCTTGTCGATGTAATTCTCGGCAACGGGCTGGCCGAGGTCATCCTTCTCGCCCTGGGCGGAGCCGACGATGGGCATCAATACCTGACCCTGAGTGAATTCCTTCAGGCCGCCATTACCATCGCGCTCCTTCTCGATCAGGTCGATCGCAACGCCGCCAGCAGTGAAGGTGTTGGTGGCTTCATCGGTGTCGGTGAAGTAGGCCAGAGATCCGCCGATGGCCAGAATGGCGATCAGGGCAACGGATACAGCCAGAACCAGAATCTTCTTCTTATTCATGTTACTTTCTCCTCTTTCTTCTTGTTTCTGTTCCTTCTATGTTCCTACCCCTTCAGGGGTTAGGTGCGGGGTTACGGGGTAACAGCGGGCTTCGCAGCTTCCCATGCATCCTTCGCGTCAATAACCGTATCATTATTCAAATCCGACAAATTCGCAGACTGGCACGCATAGGCTGTGAATTTCAGAGTGGGCTGGTTATTTGTCGAAAGACCATCCATCATGTCCTTGGTGACGGTATCCTTCACAGTGACCTGATTATTGGCCAGAACACTGAATTCCTGATTAGTGTTGCTTGCATTAACCTTGCGATAGTACACGCCATCCACGCCATCCAGTGCAGTCCAGTCAGAAACCACAGTGTAAGAAATGAAGTTATCCAGATTGGTGGATTTCTCAACCTTCACAAACAGCCAGCAATCTTCGCTGCCAGCCACGACCGTTACCTTCGGGTCCTTGGTAATTGTATTGCCCGGAACCATCTTTGCGGACCAGCTATCGTTCTCGCCATCATCGTCGGTATCGGTGTTCCAAGTTTCAGTCAGCGTGATGTCAATGTTCGAAGCGGTGAAGGTGTTGGTCACCGTAGCGGTGGTCGCGGTCAGCCAGGCGATGGTGCCGCCGATGGAGGCCAGGGCCACCACCAGAACCAGCGCCACGGTCATCGCGATGCGACGGTTGCGCAGCTTGCGCTGGCGGGCGCGGCGCTGGGCTGCGCTCATGCGCTTCGTCTCTTTCATGTTCTCTTTCTCCTCTCAATTTCAGTTCGGTGGATTCCATCGGGCAAGTCCTTTCGGAATCCACCCGAACGAAATCTACAGTCTCTCAATCATCCGGCCCCGCCGGATGGTGGGAACTAGATCAGGCAGTATATGCAGCCCAAGCTTCTTCCGGAGTGTCGAAGCCATCGGCCTGGATCGCGTAGGCGTTGACGGTGATGGTCATGTCCTTGATGGTTTTCAGCTGATCGTTGGTGATGAAGCCAGGAACAACGACCTTCTCAAACAGGGGCTTCAGAGCCTGGTCAGCAGTGGGCGCAGCAACGGTCTCCTTGTACCAGAACTCATAGGTGCGGGTCTCGGCGCCCGTGTCCTCGGTGTTGCCCTTATAAATCCAAGTGGCGCCATCATATCCCTTGAAGATGCTGGTCATGTCTGCACCGTTAGGCGCAAAGATCGCATCCAGCGCATCCGCCTTAGAGAAGGTCACGGTCATCTTGACGTAGCAGGGCTCGCTGTCCTTCAGCACGGTGACCATGGGGTCCTTATTGTACTCATGGCCGGGCAGCAGCTTGTAGCTGTTGGCCTTGACGCGGTCAGCGTTTTCAACCAGCGTGCCATCAGTATTTGCCGCCGCCTCATCCAGTTTGATCTGGACATTACCGACGGTGAAGGTGTTGACGACCTCATCCGTGCTGGTCAGGTAAGCGACGGTCGCGCCGATGGTCACGCATACGAGCAGTGCAGCGCAGCATACCGTCAAAAGTACCTTGCGCATCTTGTGGGTCTTACGAGTCTTCTTGGTCATGTTCTTGTTCCTCCCTCAAATTAAATTCATTTCCAATGGATATGTAAAGGCCCCTCAGCCATTTACAACATTCGTCGGCTGCCCCACGGACCTTCGGCCCGCGTCGCAGCTACGCGCCTGCGGTACAGTGGTGTCCTCGGCGCTCGTCGCGCACTTGCGTGCGCTCCCTCCTTGTCGGCACCGCCCACGAGTCTGGCCCGCGTCGCAGCTACGCGCCTGCGGTACAGTCGTGTCCTCGGCGCTCGTCGCGCACTTGCGTGCGCTCCCTCCTTGTCGGCTCCCCGCAAGTCTCAGCCCGCGTCGCAGCTACGCGCCTGCGGTACAGTGGTGTCCTCGGCGCTAGTCGCGCACCTGCGTGCGCTCCCTCCTTGTCGGCTCCGCCCACGAGTCTGACCCGCGTCGCAGCTACGCGCCTGCGGTACTGTCGTGTCCTCGGCGCTCGTCGCGCACTTGCGTGCGCTCCCTCCTTGTCGGCTCCGCCCACGAGTCTGGCCCGCGTCGCAGCTACGCGCTTATTCGGCGTTCCTCTCCTCCGCGGGGCACTTGCGCGCACCCTCGGCCGGGCGGGTTCCCTTGCGGCGCTTCTTGCTCCGGCCCTTGCGACGCTTCTTCTTTTTCTTCTTCGCGTCGCCATCGTCCACCGCGCGGAGCATATCCGGCAGGAACGTGAGGATCAGCAGCACCAGCGCAATGCTGATGCCCATGATCATGCCCTTGCGGGTCTGCAGCCAGCTGGACAGATAGCCCAGGTACGGGATCGTGAACACCGGCGCGCCCACCAGATTCTTGTAGTAGACCGGCGCGCCGTCCTCGGCATCGTTGGCGTCGCCCTTGGTGTAGAAATAGTAGGCGGGCTCGTCCAGCGGCACTTCCTGATACATCTGATTGCCGTCGGCGTCCAGCATGGGTTCGCCGGCTTCGTCGACGATGGGCTGTTCCGTGGAGGTGACCTCCTCGACGTTCACCACGCGATGGGTCGCCACCAGCAGATCTTCGTTGACCACGAAGGTGATGGGGTCACCGACGCGGATCTCCGACGGATCCACGTCCTTGACGTAGATCAGAGATCCCACGTGATAGGTGGGCTCCATCGAGCCCGACAGCACGGTATAGGGGGTCAGCCCGACCAGGCGCACGCCCACAAGCGCGATCGCCAGAAATACAATGACGATCACCACAAGCGTGCTGATCAGGCTCCAGATTTTACGGAATGCCCTCATGCAGTTTTCATCCTTTTTACATTGGCCGTGCCATGCGCCGCCCTGCTCCGATATCGGTTTTGGGACGTGCTTCTGCGCCAACTTCAGTATATTTTCACAGATTGTGATACATTCTCATTATAGCCATATTCTGGAGAACGGTCAATAGATTCCGGCCCACTGTTTACCAACAATTAACGTAACGGCAATATAATTTATGCCTCCTTTGCAACCATCTGAAACAAACGCGGTTTGGAGGACATTCTTCACGAAAAAATACGGCAAAATTGTGACTTTATCGAAATGGAATTGTGCGCTGCGAATGCGCGACGGGAATGGCCGCGCCGCGCGGCAGGGTGCACGCGCGGCGCAGGATTCTCGCTGTGAGAATGCGGTTTTCTACTTATTATATAGCGGGCGCGGCGCTCAGGCGATGCAGCGGCGCAGGGCGTCGAACAGGAAGGCCAGGCCCTGTTCCCGCAGGGGATCGGGGAAGATGGTGAAGCCGTGGCAGGCCCCGGGAAAGCGGCGGAAGGTGACGTCCACCCCCGCGCGCACCAGATTTGCCGCGTAGATTTCGCCCTCGGTGCGCAGACTGTCGTGCTCGCAGGTGAGGACGATGGCCGGCGGCAGGCCGCTCAGCTGCTCCGTCGTCGCCAGGCAGGGCGTGCACAGCGCATCGCCGTCGAACTGCGCGCGCGTGGCATAGCAGGAGGCGGCGAAATCCAGGATGTCCTGCGGAATCTCCAGCGGATCGCGGTACTTCTGTGAGAGCGGGATCGCGCAGCCCATGTCCACCGCGGGGTAGGCCAGCAGCTGGCAGCGCAGGGCGAGATCGCCGCGCTGCTTCGCCATCATGCAGATCGCCGCCGCCAGATTTCCTCCCGCACTGTGGCCGCCGATGGAGATGTTCTCCGGATCGAAGCCCAGCTGTACCGCCCGGGCGCGCAGACCCAGGATGGCGGCATAGATCGCCTCCAGCGCCGCGGGAAATTTCGCCTCGGGCGCGAGGGGATAGTCCAGGGAAACGACGCACATGTCCAGCGTTCGCCGCAGCGATGCGCAGAAGAAATCGTCCTCCTCCGGACTGGCAAAGATGAATGCGCCGCCGTGGACGTCCACAAACAGCGGCGCATCGCTGCGTTTGGCGCGGTACAGCAGCGCGCGCATGCGGCCGTCCGGGAGGGGAAGAAAGATCTCCTCCCCCTCCACTGCGGCGGGCTTGTGCTCCGCGTCGTTCATTCTGCGCAGCAGCTGCGCCTTTCTCAGTTCGGCGTTCATGGCCTACGCTCCCAGGAAGTGCTTCGCCGCGCCGATGACGAAGGCCAGGCCCTCCTCGGCCTGATCGCCGATGTCCGCGGGCAATCCGGCGCGCTCCTCGGGGGAGAGTGCGTCCATGTAATACTCCTTGAAGAACCAGTGCTCCAGGAAGCCGTGGCTGGCGCGGGGGAACTTCTTCACCAGCACCTCCACGCCCGCATCGATCAGCCTGCGGGTCATCACCTCGGCCTCGGTGTTCAGCGGATCCACGCCGCAGATCACGATGGCGGCGGAGGGCAGCGCGGCGATGGTCGCGTCGCTCGCGTACACCGGGGAGATGTGCCCGTCCCTGCGCTGCTCCAGCGGCGCATAGATTTCGTTCATTGCGTCCAGCACGTCGGCGGTCAGGCCGGTGGGGCTGGTGGTCTTTTCGATGCCCGGCTTCCATGCATCCAGATAGGGGTAGTCCAGCAGCATGCACTTCATCTGATAGCGCCCCGTCTCCGCGCCCAGCATGGCCAGCACGCAGGCGAAGTTTCCGCCGGCGCTGTGGCCCCAAGTGGCCATGCGCGCGGGATCGATGCGGTACTGTTGGGCGTGCTCCACGAAGTAGCACACCGCGTCGAACACGTCCTCAATGCCGCAGGGATAGGGGTGCTCCGGGCTCTTGCGGTAGTCCAGGCCGATGACGTTGTAGCCGGTGGCCTGGTGCATGCGGGTGCGCATGCGGTCGTTGTTGTCCACGTAGCCCTGGGAGAAGCAGCCGCCGTAGATCTCGAAGATCGTCGGGGCCGGGCCCTCGCCGGCAGCGGGGTAGAGGATGGCCTCGCTGGTGCCGCTGCGCACGGGAATGGTGATCTTCTCGCCGTGCAAAACCATGTTCCGGGTGAACTCCCGGTTCTCGCGGCTCTTCTGAATGGAAAGCTCGCCAAAGGCGCGTCCGTTTTCGGAAATCATTGCGCTCCCTCCTTACACGCTGCGCTGCTCGCGGCGCTTCTTGACCACGTCGAACACCACGGCCACGACCAGCACGATGCCGCTGATGACCTGCTGCCAGTAGGTGTGGATGTTGAGCATGACCATGCCGTTGTTCAGGGTGCCCAGCAGCAGCGCGCCGAAGAGTGCGCCCACGATGGAGCCCTTGCCGCCGGACAGGCTCGCGCCGCCCAGGATGACCGCGGAGATGACGTCAAACTCCATGCCGCTGGCGTTGGAGGGCATGGCAGAGCCCAACTGGGAGCAGTAGATCATGGTGGCGAGGCCGCACATCAGGCCGTTGAGGATGAACAGCAGGCTCAGGTTGCGCTCCACGTTGATGCCGGAGAGGTAGGCCACCTGGCTGCCGCCGCCGATGACGTAGATCCTGCGGCCGAAGGTGGTGAACTTGGAGATCCAGGCGAAGATGACGATCATGATCAGCATGATGATCACCGCGTTGGGGATGCCCAGCGTATAGCCGCGGCCGATCTGCTTGATGAATTCGCCGCTGAGGGTGATGGCCTTGCCGTTGGTGACCAGGTAGGCGCAGCCGCGGAAGATTTCCATGCCCGCCAGCGTGGTGATGAAGGCGTTGATGTGGATGCGGGTGATGAGGATGGCGTTGTACACGCCGGTGAGCATGCCCACCGCCAGGCAGGCCAGCACCGCCACGATCACCGGCATGCCCGCCTGCATGATCTTGCCCATGACCACGCCCGCCAGTGCGATGACCGAGCCGATGGAGAGGTCGATGTGGCCGGCCACGATCACCAGCGTCATGGTGCAGGCCAGGATGCCCACATTGGCCGCATATAGCGCGATGTTCAGAAAGTTCTTGATGGTAAAGAAGTGCGGGGATTTGATCGCGAAGAACGCAATCAGCACGATGTAAGCCACGATCAACGGAAGAAAGTCAATCGACAGCGCAAATTTCTTCTTGTTCTGTTTTTCAGCCATGGTTTAACCCCCTATCGCAGCGGTCATTATGTTGGTTTCCGTGATCTCATCCCTGGAGAACACCGCCTGCTGCACGCCCTCGTGCATCACCAGCACGCTGTCGGACATGGCCAGCAGCTCCGGCATCTCGGAGGTGATCATGATGATCGAAACGCCCTGCTTGCACAGATCGTCCAGCAGGCGGTAGATGTCCGCCTTCGTGCCCACGTCGATGCCCCGGGTGGGCTCGTTCAGGATGATCACCTTCGGCGCGATCTCCAGCCACTTTGCCAGGATCACCTTCTGCTGGTTGCCGCCGGACAGTGTGCCCGCAAATGTGTCGCCGCTGCGCGTCTTGATCGCCAGCTTGTCGATCCACTTCTTCACGGTCTCCCGCTCCCGGGCGTAGCTGATGATGAAGCTGTTCTTGCCGGTCTCGTAGTAGGCCGTCATCATGTTGCCCGCCACCGATTGAATCAGCACCAGGCCCTCGGTCTTGCGCTCCACGGGCACGAAGGCCAGCCCCGCCTTCAGGCAGTTCTTCGGGCTGGTGAACTTCAGCGGCCTTCCCTCCATCTCGATGCTGCCCTTGGTGCCGCGATAGCAGCCGAACAGCGTCTTGCCCAGCTCGTGGTGGCCGGAGCCCATCAGGCCGTACACGCCCAGGATCTCGCCCCTGTGCAGCGTCAGCGAAACGTCCTGCACGTAGCGGTTGCTCAGATGCTCGGTCTTGAGCACTACCTCGCCGATCTCCGGGTGCCGGTCGGGATACATATCGCCGATCTCGCGACCCACCATCAGGCGGATCAGCTCGTCCTCGTTGGTGTCCTCGATGCGCTTGCTGGCCACGGACACGCCGTCGCGCAGCACCACCACGCTGTCGGACACGGCGAAGATCTCGTCCATCTTGTGGGTGATCAGCATCACGCCCACGCCGTTGGCCTTCAGCATCTTGATCTTCTCCAGCAGATGGGCGATCTCCGTCTCGTTCAGCGCGGAGGTGGGCTCGTCCAGGATCAGGATGCGCGCCTTTTCATAGATGGCGCGCGCGATTTCGATCTGCTGCTTCTCCGCCACGGAGCACTTCGCCATCTGCTTGGTCACGTCGATCTCCAGATCGATGGCGGCGACGGCCTGCTCCGCCTCGCGGTTCATCTCCTTCCAGCTCAGGATCTTCCCCTTGCCACCGTAGGTGTTGATGTGCAGATTCTCCGCCACGGAGAGCTCCGGCACGTTGGTCAGCTCCTGATACACCACGGAGATGCCCGCCCGCTTGGCGGCGTCCGGCGAGGAGAATTTGACCTTCTCTCCGTCGATGTAGATGTCCCCGGAATCCGGATGGTGCGCGCCGGTCAGCACCTTGATCAGCGTCGATTTGCCCGCGCCGTTCTCGCCCAGCAGCGCCACCACCTCGCCGGCATGCACCTCCAGGGAGACGTCGCTCAGCGCCTTGACTCCAGGGAAGGATTTCGTAATTTTATCCGCTCTGAGAATGGCCTTTCCTTCCATGCGCTCCTCTCTTTCCGGCATCGAGCCTGCACATTCCATGCAGGCTCGATACATTGATCTCGTATTATGCACTTGCGTCCGCCGTGCGTTTTCCGAAGGCCAGTCAGCCCTCCAGATACCAGCCGAACAGCTCCTGTGCGTTGGCGCGGGTCACAACCTCGTGCTCCACATAGATGTTCTCGGGCATCTCGCCGCCGTTGAGCACGTCCACCATGGCGTTCATGGTGTACTCGCCGTAGCGGTCGAAGAAGAAGGCGACGCCGCCGACCCACACTTCGTCCGCTTCCTCGCGGTCCGGGTTCGCCTTCAGGTAGTCCAGATAGCCGTACTCGTTCTCGGCGACCATGATGCAGTCAGACTCGCGGCCCGCGGTCTCGATGGCGGCCAGGGTGGCCACCGCGATCACGTCGTTGAAGGAGCCGATGGCGATCTTGGTGTAGTCCGGATGAGCCAGCAGGAAGTCGGACACCATCTTCTGGCAGGTGGCCGCGTCCGTGCCGCTGTCGATGTAGAACACCTTCTCATCGGAGAAGTCCGGAAAGATCTCGCGCATGCCGGTGGGCATCTGGGTCACGCGGTTCAGCACGGTTTCGCCGGAGGTGGAGTCCTCCACCAGCAGCAGGCAATCCGGCTCGCCGCCCCATCTCTCCTGGCTGACCTCGCCCAGGCGCACGCCCGCGACCTCGCCGGCCACCACGTTGTTCGCGCCGAAGAAGGCCGCGCCCTCCATGGGGATATCCACGGCGATCACCGGGATGCCGGCCTCGTTCATCTTCTCCATGATGACCGGGCCCACGCTCTCGTCGATGTTGAACTCGATGAAGCCATCCACGCCCTTGGTAATCATATCATCCGCATTGCGAACGGCCTTCGCGCCGTCGTACTCATTGTTGGCCAGAACCAGATCCACGCCCAGCTCCTCCGCCGCGGCGACCATGCCGTCGCGCACGACGATCTGCAGCTCGACTTCCTCGGCGATGTTGGCAAAGCCGATGACCCACTTCTTCTCCTCGGCCAGGGCCATCGAGCAAACCGACAGCACCAGTACCAGCGCCAGAACCACGGAAAGTACCTTCTTCATGTTCCATTTCCTCCTCTTTATATCTTTACACGATTGTCTCGTGCAGACATTCTATTCCCGCTGTTTTATGTGCATATTTTAACAAAGTCGATCGTTTCTGTCAATAGCAAAATGATTTTTTCAATCACTGATTTGATTGTTTGATCATTTTTTGAAAGAAACTCACATCGTTTGACAGAGCGTAAGCACATTGTTATAATGGAAGAAACAAACGGAAGGGCGCGGCGTTTCGCTGCGGATGTGACAATGCTGGGAGCAGACAGGCGCAAACTGATACGCGAATTGTTGTTGGAATACACGCACGTGGACGTAAGTTCCCTGTGCACGTTTTTGCACGTCTCCCCCGCCACGGTGCGCCGGGATCTGGACGCGCTGGAGCAGGAGGGCTTCCTGATCAAGACCTACGGCGGCGCGGTGCTCAACGAGGGCAGCGAGGAGGGCGCATACCTGAAGAACGCCGCGGATCCCTACGAGCTGGAGCGCAAGACGATCGCCGCCTTCGCCGTCAATCTGATCGAGGACGGCGACGTGGTCTTTCTGGGCAGCGGCACGGTCTGCACCCACATGGCGCGGCAGCTGCGCATGCGCGGCCGCCTGAGCGTGGTCACCTGCAGCCTGAGCGTCGCCCTGGAGCTGGCCGGCGCCACCGGCGTGAACACGATGCTGGTGGGCGGCAGTCTGAGCGGCGCCGGCCGGGACGCGGAGACCTGCGGCGAGAGCGCCCGCAGCACCCTGAGCCGCATGTACTTCAACCGCTGCTTCCTCCCCTTCGACGGCGTTTCCCTCAAGCGCGGCTACACCGTGGACAGCACGGACAAGGCCGGCCTGTTGCGCGCGGTGCTGGAGAATTCCGACGTCAGCTACGCCCTCGCGGATGCGGGAAACCTGGATCGCACCTCCCTCTGCCCCGTGGCGCCGTTGGACGCCATCGGACGGGTCATCGGGCCCATCTCCATGCCCGCGAGCTACAAGGAATACTTCCTCAACCATGAGATCTGCCTCTACGACGTGACGCAGGATTAGGTGACGGCCATGAAGCAACAGAGCGCATTTCAGCTCGAAGATCTGAGCTACACCATCGATTCCCGGGAGATCCTCCGCCGCGTCAATCTGGAGTTTCGTCCGGGCGCCATTCACGGCATTCTCGGCCAGAACGGCGCGGGCAAGACGACGCTATTGAATTTGCTGGGCGGCATCCTGCAGCCCACCGGCGGCAGAATTCTGCTCGACGGCGCGCCCGTGCGCTTTCGCTCCCCCCACGACGCCATCCGCAGCGGCGTGCGCATCTCCGTGCAGGAGGACAGCGTGCTGCCCGATCTCACCGTTGCGGAAAACATGCTCCTCAGCCACTACGGCTGCGGCGGCATCCGTACGGTGCACCATCGACGGCTGGAGCGGGAGATGCAGTGCATCCTGGACGAGCTTGAGATTCCGCTGCGCGCCGGTCAGAGCGCCGCAACGCTGAATTACGGCAACATGCAGATGCTGAAGATCGCCTGCCTGTTTGCGGGCAAGCCCGACGTGCGGATCCTGCTGATGGACGAGCCCTATCGCGCCTGTCCGCGCCAGGATGTGGAGCGCTTCTACGCGACCATGCGCCGGCTCCGGGACCGCGGCCTGACGATCATCTTCTCCACCCATCGCGTGGAGGACGCGCTGCACATCTGCGACACGCTGACCCTGATGCAGAGCAGCGGCGCCTGCGAACAGCTGCCCGCCGGTCAGCTGAGCTTCGGCGACATCGTCGCCCGGATCAGCGACCGTCCCTTCGGCGGCATCCACTATCCCCGGCTCAATGTGCGCCCCGGTGCCAACCTGCTCGCCCTGTCCCACGTCACCACCCGGCGCATCGAGGACGTCAGCTTCACCCTGCGCAAGGGCGAAATCCTGGGCATCGCCGGTCTGCTGGGCTCCGGTCGCACCGGCATTGCGCGCGCACTTGCCGGCCTGGATCCGCTGCGCAGCGGCAGCATCACCATGGGCGGCGCGGACTTCTCGGAGGCGCGCCAGAGCGCCGCTCCCTCCGATCGCATCGGCGTGCTGCTCTGCAACCGCAAGGATTCCCTGCTGCTGAACATGAACCTCCCCGGCAACATCACTGTCGCGGGGCTGGACATGGTCAGCAATTCCCTGAAGCTGGATACCGCTGCCGAGCGCAAGATCGGCTACGACTACTGCCGACAGTTCAACATCGACGTGCGCCACCTGGACGATCCCGTGCGGGTGCTCAGCGCCGGAAACCAGCAAAAGCTGCTGCTTGCGCGCCTGTTCTTCTCGAATTGCCGTCTGCTCGTGCTGGACGAGCCAACGATGAACATCGACATCATCTCCAAGAACGACCTCTACAACCTGATGAACAGCTACATCTGTCGCGGAAATTCCATCATCCTGATCTCCTCCGATCTGAAGGAGCTCAAGGGAATGTCGCATCGCGTGCTGGTGATGCGCGAGCGCCGCGTTCTGCAGGAGATCGCCCCCGCCGATCTGACTTATCAGAGTCTGCTCGCTGCAAAGGGAGAACCATCGGAGGGCGCGCTGTGATCTTCGCGTCCCCCGCCTCCGATCAGATTGAAGGCCTACGATCAAACAAACACCCCCGGCAATGCCGGGGGTGTTGTTATGTCGCTCTGATTCCTTCCATAGAACCGCTATTCACCTTGCCAATTCGCACTTATCGCCCATCGTTCATTACATCTGCATTCTCATACGCCACAGTGATTTCTGCTAGATGTTTACTTTCAGGTGGTTCGGGCCAGCATGTTCAGTCATGCGCACGACCCGCACGTCTGCTTCACCCGCTCCGGCTTCTCCTTCAGCAGCACCTGCATCTCCCGTTTGAATCATTCCGTTGAAACGGAGAGTGGGTACCGGATAGTCCACCAGGAGAATGTTGAACTGCTGCTTAACCCCGTGGAGCGCATGCTGGCCGTCCGGCCCTGCGCCGGGGACCACCCCAACGCCTTCCAATGGGCAGACGGGCGAGGCAAGAGCCGCTGGATCAGTGCCAAAGCGTTCTGCACCATCTTATTCGACATCTGCGGGTGGAACGCCGACTACAGATACAAAGTTCCCGTGACCGTTCGATCCAAGGGCAATGAAACCGTCCTGTTCTTCGACCTGGACAATTATATCGGGACGCTGCCCCGGAAGCGTGACATCTCTGAGGAAGCGCCCGCCGCATCTGGCTCAGCTGACCATCCCGAGGAAAAGCACGACGATACCCGGGGCATCTTCTACGCTCCAGACGACGAGCCCCAGGAGGTGACGGACACCGAGGAGATGGAGAAAAGGCTGCAGGCCATTGCGGAATACGAGAAGCGCAACTTTGGCACCCCGGCCTTTGAACATGACGGCAATGTCCGGCTCCCCGCCATCGACGACAATGGCGAGTGGGAGGTCATGGCCGAGGCGCTGGTGCTGGGTGACGATCATCGCGTAGACGAAGAACTGCTGGACGCCATGCAGGACAGCATGCTGGTAGTGAGTAGGCCATACTGTCCCGGGAGAATCAAGTTATATAACATCTGTGACATTGAACCACGCATAGGTCAAACCTTGCGGCAGGACGTTCAGCCTTCTCGAAACCTTGTAATTATCCTGAATGGAATGAACAATTTCAATCTGGATCACGAGGTGATGAAGTGTGCGAAGAAAGCATTGGAGCAGAATATCATTAATCTTCATCTGTATCTTCTCCTTCAGATCAGATTACTGTACAATCCAGAAAGCAAATCCTCTTTCCTCGCAAATCGGATAACCGTCACCGGGAAGAGCTGTCGATTGACCTGAACACACTGCTCGTCCGCAAGTGCATCAATCACCATGGAGATGTCCGCCTCATCGAATCCAAAGCCTGCGCCCCAGCCTAGGTCATTCAGAATCATCGGCAAGGGAACCTCCCTTTGCCCCGGTAGAATTCTCTCCCACGTGTCGATGAGCGTATACGCATAGACCGGCATATACTGTTTAGAGACAAAGCCACGATTGAAAACGAGGACCTTATCAGACCAGTTCAGCGTCTTCAGGCTTTCAAACATACCTGATTGATAACTATTCTTGACCACGCCAAGCTCTACAGGAAAGCCAAAGAACGCGTTGCATCGGTCCTTCAAGTACTCACAATCCACTGGTTGATCCAACAGGTGAGGCAGCGTATGAAAGATATAGCTCCACTGGGGCGCTCCATCCTGTTTGTCAGTTAAATAATAGTTGCAGACAAGGCGCGTCAAACCCTCCAGCAAATAGGGGTCTTCCATATACACGCGTTCGCCCAGTGGCGTCGGCTTGAGATCATATACGCCGCCTTCGCTGGTGAAGGAGAGCAATCCCATATACTGAGCATATTTGAGATGGGGCACCACCTTTCCCTTTTGTTTGCCGGTTGGGATGCCCGTCTGCTCGCTGATGCTCTGTCCGCTCCTGCCGAAGTTTCTTCATATTGCTCAGGAATGTTGTCAACGGCGGGTATATCAGGCACGACAACCACATCTATGGGCGATTCGTCGTCCATAGGCGCAACGGTATCCTGTTCATCAATGTCGTCTGTAGGTGTTCCCTCATTTTCTGCCTGGACTTCATACCTCACTTCTTCATCACGTCTCTCCGCAGGCATGAGCATCTTCTGAATATAAAGCTGTCCGGCTACATTCATGGTAACATCTACACCGTCCTGATTGGAGACGTAGACCTTCTGCTCCGAACCATCCTGATCCAGCCAGTAAGCATAGACAGCGCATTCCCACTCGATATCAAATTTGCCCTCCAGGATGTTTTGCAGCTTCTGCTCAACTGCCGGATATTCTTCCTGGTTGTCCTTCAACTTTATCTTGGAGAAGACCAAAACGCGATACAGCTGATTGAACCAATGTCGCCGTGTGATGCTGGTGCTGTCAGGGTTCCATTTGTTTTTCAGCACTTCATAGCCATGCACGACCTGCTCTTTGGCGGAAATCAACTGCGAAACGCTATCCTTGCCCATTTTACACTCGATGACACGCGCACGAATGTGTAAGGGCTTGCTCGGGTCTGCCAGATCGTCCGTCTTGGGAATATCCAACAACAACAGGTCCGGTCGGCTCTCTGATTCGGAGATGCTGCCAATCTTCGACTTGTCAAACCAGTGCATATACGCATCCAGATTCACAAGCACCCGCTGGACGCTATCGCTGCTTCCCTGCATCAAGCATTGCAGCGTCAGGATATAGGCCAGGTAGCTATGGATATTGTAGTCATTCGGGTTCAGCGCCTTCAGCACGCGAATGCCATCCATGTCGCTGGTGCTGTCGATGCTGAACTTCGCCGCCGCTTTCCTTTTCGCGTCATTCCAGCTGGGGAATCGTTCAAACAGTTTCTTCTCCAGGAGTTCCTGAATATCATCGAGAATATCTGCCTGCGCGGATACTGTCACGTTCAGATCGCCGAAATCACCATCACCCGTGGAGAAACCGATGATCTTATTGCCCCGGTCTTTGATCAGGTCGCGGTCGATTGCCTGATCAATGCAAACCGTCCAGCGCGAACAGGCGTGAGCCGTGTCCAGGATGTTTTTTATCTTGTCGGGCATCTCAAGGGCGAACATCGTTCGATAAGTCCCTTCTGCATCAAAGGGATACCCGATGACATGCACAAGCTGTGTGTAGACTTCGCTGTTCCGGAACTGGAATTGTGAGTTACTGATGCTTCGCTGCTGGCCCGCGCTCCGGGAGATGACATCAGGAATTCTGACCATCGGAAACTGAACTGTGTCTCCTTCGTGCCCTGCGTTGACCCCCATTTTCTTGAACTGTATGGCTTGCATCTCCATGAGATCATAGAGGAAGCAGATATCCGTATCGCGGAGCATGCTATCCAGGTTGGATACCCTTCCGCCGCCCTCAAAGAAGGCGTATCTCAGAAAGGTATTGACATGGATATGCTTTTCTTCGGAGAAAAAATTGTCCAGCCAGCGCTTCAAATACCCGGAAGAATTCCGCTGAGCGTCGATACAGATGATGTTCAGGTTGATGACCGCTTCCGTGTTCGGAGATAAACTGGATGACGTCTTTGTTGGGGCTGCCAATGGCGCGATGGACTATATCGCCTATGTGGATGAAACCTGGACGCCCGAGGACGATGAGGACAGGAAAAGGACGCTGGAAACAGAAGCATTTCATCTGGAATCCCTGAAAGCGGTTCTGGAGATCGCGGAGAAGAATGGACTGAGCGTTGTCGGACAGATACGTGATATCCTGGCCGAGGGCGAAGAACACCTGCGCCACCTGAAAGAAAGATAGGCAAAGCCAGCGTGAGCCGCGACGTTTGCCCGCGTTGGCGGCATTGAGGAAGACCGCCACGTGATCGCCTGGGACCGGTTAGCCCGCGACAGGGCCAAACGTGGGCGGCACGTGGCGTTTGTGATGCGAAAGAGGCAACACCCCTTCAAAGCCCGGCACGGTACCGATGCGTGAAGGGGTGTTGCTGTATTCTATGAAGCCTGGATAATACGGCTTTCCATCAGCAGGAAAAAGAAATCTGATTCATCCATATTAGCGATTTCGCGTTCATCCTCATTAAGGCTGTTCCCACGTTTCGAGGTGCTTTCGTTCTCATCCATAGGTCGATCCTCCCTCATCCTGTTGGTTTGAATATCCGGTATATGTCCGAAAACGGTATGACCTCCGTGTCGGCACCGCTTCGGATGGTGATGTGTTGTTCGGTCTGGTCGACCTTTAGCACAATCCCGGTGATGGTTTTGTACTGGCCTTTCACCAGATAGGCATCGTTCTCCTCGTCGGTGCATACGACGAAGTATTCGATGGACACGCGGATCATGTTCGCTCTCGCCAGCTTGGAGTTTGCCGTGAGACAGTAGAGCCTGAAGAGTTTGTGGTTTAGTTCCCATTCCTCATCGGCATCCAGCTCGTGCTTGGCGACATAGTTAATCCCCTTCCGACGCACACGCTCATCGAAGCCGACCAGCGCAGCAAACGGAGCAAAAATCTTGGCTCTGTTCAACTGGCTCATCTTGGGATGCTTCCGGCTGAAAACATCTCCATCATGAACGGGCCTGTCTTGAAAAATGATGTTCCCATAGCGCACAACAGCTGCCGGAACCGTATATGCAGCAGGGGTTCCCTTAGGGACAGACAAGTAAATCACCTCCAGAGTCCGTTAAGCGCGATGGCCTCCAATCTGCTGGCTGCGTTCAATGGCGGTCGCGCCTTCCAGCATATTCTTTCCTTCTGGGCGATGTATAAGGCTGGATACAAACCGAAGCAGATCATCAAGCAGCTCGGATATAATCCAGACATCCTAGGGCATAACCGCATCGGTGGAATCAGAGCACATATCCGGGAGCAAGCTTTATCTGCAGAAGCAAGCTTTATCTGCAGAAGGTTTTCACGAAGGACGAAGAGAACTTATACCTAAACGCCCTATCGAGGAATATGCCGAAATGCCGCCCAGCAGGGCTATGATTAAGATAATGAATGAGCTGGCGTATCTGAGACAAGAAGTGGAATTTATAAAAAAAGCTACGCAAGCGGCGAACCGGAAAGGGCGCGAGAAGTGATTATGGGAAATCCAGCAAGTATTTTTCAGCTCATTCATGATACACTTCTCCAGAAAGACAACCTGCTGACAGTAAGTGAACTGTGCAAATGTGGAGGCGTTTCACGTTCTGGTTACTACAACTGGGAGAAGAATGCGAAGCGTCGGCAGCAACAGGAAGAAGCAGATCAGCAGGATTTTGAACTTGTATTGGAGGCGTACAGGTATCGCGGATATAAAAAGGGCATCAGAAGTATCCATATGCGCTTGCTCCACAAAGGCATCGTTATGAATCCCAAGAAGATCCGCAGATTGATGCAGAAGTATAATCTGTTTTGGCAAAACTGTCGCCGGATGAGTTCTATGAATTCATTACGACAGGCGCATATCCGCTGCCGTGCGCCGTGCCGAAAAGCTATCCAGGGGGCTCTGCCCCCTGCCCCCCGAGGTTTATCGCTTTGGTTTCCGGGAAGTGATCGTCTCCCCGCAACCTTGTACGAAAAAAGGAGAGATCCGCAGATCACTCCCCGCAAACCCAGTACGGCGCTCAGGTCGCTCCTCAGCGTTGCCTTATCCTCCGTACTGGTAAAGCATTTACATTATAGCACAGAATGTGGGAGGTGGACGGTGTACGATATAACTTGTCCACGAATCGGGGAGCACTTCACA
>SFET01000068.1 GCA_004557125.1 Clostridiales bacterium
TACGCTGAACGTCTGGAGCGGCACGTCCGACGCGATTGCCGGAAGCCTGAAGCGGGCCAGCATCGCGGGGCTGAACGATCTGGACAACACCACGGCTGCAAAGATGAGACGCAGCGAACAGTACATCCACGACCCGGACAAGTGGGTTGCGACGGTCAACTGGGGCAGCTATTTCGAGCTGCAGTACCATGGGCACCTGAGCATCAATGACGTGGAGAGCGTCACCTTCAGCGATACACTGCCCGGAAATTTCGATGTGATTCTCGGGAAACTCAAGCGCAAGGGCGTAAAGGTCTACCAGGTCAAAGGAGGAAGTCTGCATGAATTTTAAGCGCATTGTGGGCGCGTGGCTTGGACACGGAACGGTTTTTGAATTGGAGGATGGCATGTACGCGCTGGTAGATCATGAGGTGAGCACCAGTGAAGCACACTACGCTGCCATCGCAGGCAGCCTGCTGCGCGGTTATGCCGAGAACCCGGAGAATCTTCCTGTCGGCAACTGCGATGCGGATATTGCCGTGCTGAAAGCTCTGGAGAAGCCTGATCCGTATTACGGAATGGGTAAGGAGCGCTTTGAGGCACAGCTTGCCCGCCGCGACGCGCTGCGGAGGAACCTTGGCATCCCGGACGATCAGGTTCTGTGAAAGGAGCATGACAATGATCAGCTGTACCCTGAACAATCAGAAATACACCATCGACTTCGTCTCCGGCAGGGCACTGCGGGAGATGGAGCCTGCTGCCAAGATGTACGGGCGCATTGTCGCCCTCTCCAATGCCGCGCTCAAGGGAGAAACGCCCGCGGATGCTGGAGAGCTATCCATTGCCGACGCGATGGACGTGATGATCCGCTGGTTCTGCATCCTGTTCGGGAACCAGTTCACCCCGGACGATGTGCTGGATTACTACCCCGTGGATCGCCTGATGCACGACATTGCGCTGGCACTCATGGCAGTCCAGACGCAGACCACGGAGATTCTCGATGAGTTCCCTACGAAGGCAGCGAGGACGGAGACGGCTTCGCAGCCCGAGGAGATTCCTCAGTCCTGACGCTGCCGGACTTCATCTATTCCACCTACAACTCTCTGCTGGAGAGCGGCTGGCGAATGCGGGAGATCGACGAGATGGACATGCTCGGCTTTCTGCGCATCCGATCCTGGAAAGCCAGACAGGATCAGGCCCGACAGGAACCCGTCCCGCGCTACATCGATGAGGTGTGGCCCAACCTGAAACCGTGACGCCGGTGCGCACGGTTTTTCTTTTTGCAAAGGCAGGTGAACCCGATGAGTGAAACCCTCCGCGACCTTGTAGTGTCGCTGTCCCTGCAGACGGACAACTTCACCCGAAATATCAAGTCCGTCAGCAAGCAGATCGCAGAAGCGGAGTCCCAGTTCAAGCTGGCTGCCGCTGGTGTGGAGGGCTTCGAGCGCACCACCACAGGCCTTGCCACACAGCTTTCCACGCTGGAGCGCCGCCTGTCGCTGCAGAAGGATGCCGTCAATCAGTACCAGCGCGCGCTGGAAGCCGCCAACAATAAGCTGTCTGAGTGCTATAATCGCCAGAACGACTATGCGCAGCGGCTGGAAACTGCCAAGGCCGCACAGCAGGCGCTCAAGGAACAGGTTGCGGCAGCAGCCCAGCAGGTACGCACCTACTCCGCGACGCTGGGTGATTCGGATTCCGCGACCATCGCCGCAAAGGCTAATCTGGACGCGCTCAAGGAAGAATATCGGGCCTCTGTTCAGGAAGTAAAGAAGCTCTCCGGGCAAAACGAGGCGCTCAAGAAGACCACGCAAAACGCCGCGGATGCGGTGTCGCAGGCCGATACCAATCTCAATATGGCCCGCGCTGGTGTGAAGCAGACAGAAGCCGAGATCAACCGGTGCAATCAGTCCCTTCGGTTGGCGCAGACCAACTGGGATGCAGCCGGGAAATCCATCGATGCCAGCCGCGCCGCGATTGCGACTTTCGGCAAGGAGATCGGTCTTGCCGAAAGCCGGTTCAAGCTGGCTACAGTGGGCATCAAGGACATGGACACCAGTGTGGCGGGCCTGACCGCCAAGCTGACGCTGCTGCGTGAAAAGCTGAACATCCAAGAGAAATCCATCGCGGAGTATGAAAACGCCTTGCGTGGTGCAAGGGAGCAGCTGCAGGCTGCACAGCAGGCCCACGACCCTGAGAAGATCCAGCAGGCATCCGACGCCGTCCTTGATGCAGAAGCAGCGCTGAACCGGGCAAAGGCTGCCGTCAAGGCTACCCGTGCAGAGATCGAGGAGACCAATCGTCAGCTTTCGACTGCCAAGTCCGCATGGACAGCAGCGGGCAAATCGCTGGAGAGCTTTGGCAAAACCTGTGATTCCGTCAGCAAGAAGATGACCACAGCGGGCAGAACGCTCACCACGGTTATGACAACGCCCATCCTCACGCTGGGGACAGCAGCGGTCAAGGCTTCACTGGACTTCGAGTCTTCCTTTGCCGGTGTGCGCAAGACCGTGGACGCCACGGAAACAGAGTTTGCTTCGCTGGCAGCATCTTCCAAACAGATGTCGACCGAGATCGCTGCATCCACCAGCGAGATCAACGGCGTCATGGCTACCGGTGGTCAGCTGGGCATCGCCAATGAACACCTGACGGAGTTCACCCGCGTCATGATCGATCTGGGCAACAGCTGCGAGGACTTGAATGCGGATGAAGCCGCGACATCCATCGCCAAGTTCGCTAACGTGATGGGCACAAACCAGAACCTGTTCCAGAATATTGGCTCGACCATTGTCGATCTGGGCAATAACTTTGCCACGACTGAGAAGCCCATCATGGAGATGGCGCAGCGTCTCGCAGGCGCAGGCAAGCAGGTGGGCCTGACAGAAGCGCAAGTGCTGGGCTTTGCCACTGCGCTGTCCTCCGTAGGCATTGAGGCACAGATGGGCGGCTCGGCGTTTTCCAAGGCGCTGATCAAGATGGAGGTCGCCTCTGCCACCGGCGGGGATGCCCTCAAGGATTTCGCTACTGTCTGTGGCATGACCAGTTCGCAGTTCAAGACGCTTTTTGACAATGATCCCGCTGCCGCGTTCCAGGCATTTATCGTAGGCCTCTCTAAAATGGATGAGGAAGGCGAGAGCGCAATCGCTGTGCTGGACGAGATCGGCATCAAGGAAGTGCGTCTGCGCGATACGATGCTGCGCGCGACCAACGCCACCGAACTGTTCAGCCGGGCACAGGCAACAGCCAACCGTGCATGGGAGGAGAACACCGCCCTGACCACCGAGGCGAACAAGCGCTACGCCACCACCGAGAGCAAGCTCATCAACCTGAGGAACAAAGCTGTCCTCTTTGGGCAGCAGCTGGGTGATGATCTCAATCCCACCATCCAAAACCTCATCAAGGGTGCAGACGATATGCTGGACAGCTTCCTCAAGCTGGATGCTGCCCAGCGCAAACAGATCCTCCAATACGCCGCGATTGCCGCTGCTGCCGGGCCGGTGCTGCTCACGCTCGGCAAGATCACCAAGGGTGTCGGCACGCTGTCTACCGGTATCGGCAAGTTTGCCACCGCAGTCGGCAAGGCTGGTGGCGGCATCAAGGGCTTCATGACTGTTCTGAGCAGCTCGCCTGCCGTGTGGCTGGCAGTGGCAGCGGCTACGATCACGGCGACTGTCGCCATTGCGGACTACGTTTCCGGTGCCAAGCAGGCCCGCGAAGCTCTCAAGGGCATGCAGGAAACCGCTGACAAGTGGAAATCGACTGCTGCGGAAACCTTCTACGGTCAGAGCGAAGGCTTGTCCTTCTTCGGCATGAGCAAGTCGGACTTCGTCCGGGACATGCAGTCTGCACAGGACTGGCTGAACGGCCTGATTACTGTGTGGACGGACGGCAAAAAGGAATCCGACGAGATTGTGTCCGAATGGACGGATTCCTTCAAGGCCCTGACGGAATCCACGCGCACAGAACTGATGCAGCTCAAGGCCACCGCCGACGAGGGCGGGTACACCTCGGTCTCTCGCGGCCTTTCTGATGACATTGCCACGCTGGATGCGATGGACGCGGAAATCGCACGCCTGCTGAAGAAGCGCCAGAACGGATACTTCTCCGAAAAGGACAAGATCCGGCTTCAGGAGCTCATCGACACGCGCGAGGCTATCGAGGTGAAATACCGCCTCTCCCCGGCAGATGCGGATGGCTTCGACACCATTCGACAAAAACTGGAAGCGGAGGTTGCCCGCGCACAGGCCCGCGGCAAGCAGGATGCCGATGTGACAGTCTACGAAAACGCCGTCGTTGCTGCCGCGCAGGGTCTGGCTGCCATGAACAGCGAGATTGACGCGCAGTACGATAAGGAGTATGCGCTCATCCAGTTGATTGAGGACAGCGCCGAGCGTCAGGCCGCAATGGACGCGCTCAATACCCGGTACAACGAGAATCGTCGTGCTGCCGCGCAGGAATATGCCGCTCTGCTGGCAGACATTGTAATGCCGGTCTGGGAGCAGGAGGACATCCAGCAGGCAGCATCCGACGTGGATCTGCTCACGCAAAAGCTGCGCGAATACAGCGCCATGGATGAGGGCGCGCTGACGGAATACATTGCCATGCTGACGCAGATTCAAAGCCTGCTGGACAGCGGCATGTCTGAAGCCGAAGTGCAGGCCATGTTCCCGGAGATCGACTTTTCTACGGCGCTGGAGCAGCTCGCATCCATTCAGGCTTTCCTGAACAATCGGGAGTTGGAGCTTCCCGGCCTGACCGAAATGTTTGGCGATGCGCTGCCGGAGGAAGTGCTGACCATTGCGACCGATCTGGACATGACCGGCGCGCAGGAGCGCTGGGCTGAATTTGCCGAGAATCCCGGAGCCATTACGACTGATGCCGTGATTGCTGGGTACTCCGAGGCGGAAGACGCCCAGAAGTTGCAGCCGCAGGTGGAAGCCTTCATTGCCAAATATACCGAAATCCCGGAAGGCGCTGACAAGGCCGAGCTGACCCCGGAGGGCCTGATCGCCTACATCAATACCTACGCAGAGGTGACCGGTGGTGCCGATGTCTCCGGCCTGACCCCGGAAAACGTCACCGCCATGGTCAGTGCCTACAAGGAGCTGGCGTCTGGTACGGACATCTCTACGCTCAAGCCAAGCGAGATCACCGCGTACATCTCCAAGTATCTGGAAGATAGAAATGTGGATACCACCGGGCTATCGCCGGATGGGATCACGGCGTTTGTGCTGGCCTATCAGGAGATCACGGGCGGCGCGCTGACCACATCGCTCACCCCGGATGACATCACCGCCATGGTGGCGAAATACCTCGAAGCGGAGAACGTGGATATTTCTGCCCTGTCTCCCGACCAGATCGAGGCCATCGTTACGGCCTATGCCGAGGCTACCGGTGTGGACAAGAGCACGCTGCTCCAGAACTTCACCGCCTACATCACTCGCTATGATGACAGTCGGGCTATAAAGCCCAAGCTGAATATGACCGTGGGCATCTATGGCTACGACCTGATGGCCTACCGGAAATTCATCAAGGAGAACCCTGTGGAAGTGCAGGGCATCGTGAAGCTAGGCGAAATCTATCAGAATCCTTCGGATGCGCTGCTCGATCCACAGACAAAGTTCTGGCAGGATGGGCAGGAAATCCCCGTGGAGGCGGTGCCCACCGAGCTGCTGACGGCAGACAAGGTCGCCGTACTCGATGCGGACGGGACGCTGCATGTGCTGATCGCGCCGAAGATCACCGGCACACAGGAAGCCATTGATGCGCTGTCTCCGCTCATTGATGAGGTTGACCAGTTCGGC
>SFET01000037.1 GCA_004557125.1 Clostridiales bacterium
GGACAGTCGGAGATGCCCATTGAATTCAATGATGACCTCTGGTTGGCGGCAGTCGATCATGCCACGGTCAATGCGGATGAAACGGTGACCTTTACCTTCAAAAGCGGAATTGAGATAACTGAACAGATGTAAAATGGCTCGGAGCGTGGGTTATCTCCCAAGTTCCGAGCCTTGCTCTCTATGTTTTGATATGCACCTACGGACAGAATAATCCAACGATACCGGGTTCTTTACAACGCAAAATGAACTGTTTCCTGTAGTCAAAAGTCCAACGATAGCAATGAATTTCCCGCTTTAGAGGTCAGTAGATGAATGGGTGCATTTCCAAATGAAAAAGTCTTGGTATGACGGCGGCTTCCCGCATAAAAATAACGAACCGACAGTCGATAATTGTATCAACTGTCGGTTCAGTTTTGGTGCCGGTGGCCGGACTTGAACCGGCACGGATAAACCGTCGCATTTTGAGTGCGATGCGTCTGCCATTCCGCCACACCGGCATGCTATACCATTATAAAGGATTTTCCTTCCAAAAGCAAGGTATTTTTCAAATTTTTCCTGCCGTTGCAAAATGCCGCGTTTCGTGTATAATAGAATGAGAATTGAAGCAAACCGAAACTAGAGGAGGCGGAGCGTTGGAACAGAATGAACAGAAATTGATTGCGCGGGCATCCGGCGGAGATCCGGCGGCCTTCAATCAATTGATGGCGATGCATGAAAGGCGCATGTATGCCGTCGCGCTGCGGATGTTTGCCAACCGGGAGGATGCGCAGGACTGCCTGCAGGAGGCCATGCTGCGCGTCTATCGCGCCATCGGCAGCTTCAAGGGGCAATCGAGCTTTTCCACCTGGGTGTACCGCATCACCATGAACACCTGCCTGGACGAGCTGCGGCGCAAGAAGAACCGGCCAAACACGTCGCTGGACAACCTGCTCGATCAGGGATGGTCGCCCTCGGACGGGGACAATGCGCCGGAGCGCAGCGCCATACAGTCCGAGACGCGCGCGCAGCTGGCCGGCGCCATACGGGAGCTTCCGGAGGATATGCGCTCGGCCATCGTACTGCGGGACGTGCAGGGCTATTCCTATGATGAGATCGCGCAGATCCTGGATGTGAATGTGGGAACAATCAAATCCCGAATCAGCCGGGGTCGCGAGAAATTGCGCGAAAAATTGTCCGCAATCGGCGGAACTTTTTGACACAGACAGCGTCTAAAGATCAGCAGTGGGGAAAGGAGGTTGACGTATGAATTGCGAACAGATGCGCGCGATGCTGGATGCCTACATCGATGGCGAGCTCTCTCAGGAGGAAGTGCGCGCGCTGCGGGATCATGCGGCTACCTGTACGGATTGCAGAAATGAACTTCTGGTGGAGGAGCAGCTGCGCGACGCGCTGGGCCACCTGGACGACGACGTGTGTGTGCCGCTGGAGGCACAGGCCGCATGGCGCAATGCTGTGCGCGCGGAGGCTGCCAGGAAGCGCCAGAGGAAATGGATGCGTGCGGTCTATGCCGTGGCAGCGGTGCTCGTGGTGGCCATCGGTTGCACCGCGATGCTCAGAAGCGACGTCTTTGCCGGAAAGAAGGCGAATCTTCCGGCGGAGAATGCGCCGATTGCCGCACGGGCGATGCCCGATGCGGGCCTGATTGCCAGCGACGGCAGCTCGGATGACGC
This sequence comes from Clostridiales bacterium, assembly GCA_004557125.1. Taxonomy (GTDB): domain Bacteria; phylum Bacillota; class Clostridia; order Christensenellales; family Aristaeellaceae; genus SFTH01. The sequence continues at coordinate 1,671 of SFET01000037.1, forward strand.
ACTGGCGGCGCAATCCGCGCTTAAGGAGGACTACACCGCATGGAAGAAGTACGGCGTGGCGGACTTCGGTCGCGCCTGCGAAACCATCGAGGCGCTGGCTACGGAGTACAGTGGAACGGCTGTATCGGACAATGCGGGCGAAGAAACGCTGGGCGCACGGGAGGCGATGTACCGCATCGAGCTGCCCGCTGTGTACATGGAGGACTTCCTGAATGCGGCGAAGCTGCTGGGAACCGAGCTCGATTCCGAGATGCGGGACGAGGAGGGGGAGACCGCCGTTCTCTACATCCAGCTGTACGAACAGAACGCGGAATAAAGGAGTATAGTATGAAACGTATCATTGCCATTGCGCTTATGATGATCATGCTGCTGGGCTGCGGTGCGCTGGCAGAGGGCACGCTGAACGTCACTGGCAGCGGAACCGTGTATGTGGCTGCGGATCGCGTGAGCGCCTCGCTGGGCATCTCCATCAGCGGCGAGGATCTGGCCGAACTGCAGAATCAGGCGAACGAGCGGATGAGCGCCATCTGTCAGGCACTGCTGGACGCCGGCCTGGAGGGCAGCAACATCTCCACGAATTACCTCTACATCTCTCCGCGCTACGACTATTCCGGCGAGATGGAGAAGATCACCGGCTATTCCATCAGCAACTCGCTGACCATTCTGACCGATGACATCGACAGCATCGGAAGTTACATCGACGCGGCCTTCGCCGCCGGTGCGAACACCTTCGATTCCATCAACTTCACCACCAAGGATGACAGCGCGGCCCAGAGGAAGGCGCTGGAGCTGGCCGTGGCGGACGCGCAGGGCAAGGCGGAGGTCATTGCAGCGGCGTCGGGTCGGAGCCTGGGCGACATCCTGACCATCAGTCAGGGCGAGGAGGACGATTACAGCTACTACAACAGCACCGCCGGCAGCGGCATGCTCTACAAGGAGGCCGCCGCCATGGATGGCGCCGCCACCACGGTGCGCGCGGCGCAGATCAAGGTCAGCGCACAGGTGCAGATCAGCTACGCTTTGAACTGACGGAGGACGCAATGGAGCAGGCGAACATCAAACGGATCAATGAACTGACCCAAATCTCCCGGGAGCGGGAGCTGACCAACGAGGAGGCTGCAGAGCGCCACGCGCTGCGCCAGGCCTACCTTCAAGCCTTCCGGAGTCAGTTCCGGGGCCAGCTGGATCAGACCGTGGTGGAGTATCCCGACGGCAGCCGCGTGGCGCTTCGGGATGTGAACCGGAAGCGAAAGTAAAATGCTGCGCAAAGCCTTGTCTTTTTGGAGTCGCTGCGCTATAATGGATTGCATCAGGTACACCTGAAATACGCTAAAGGAGCGCGACAGATGGAAAACGAACAGGATCTGGTCGTGTTTGAGGACGATAACGGCAACGAGATCACCATGGAGGTGCTGGACTACCTCTTCTACGAGGGCCAGGAGTATGCGCTGCTGGCAGAGCTGGGAGACGGCAGCTGCGACGCCTGCGACACCAAGGAATGCGAGGGCTGCGACAGCCGCAGGGAGGCATTTGTGATGAAGGTGGTTCCCGTCGGCGACGACATGGAGGAGTTTGTTCCCGTGGAGGAGGAGCTCGCCGCGAAGCTGATCGACATCATCGAGAACTCCGACTTCGACGAAGAGGAATTCGACATCGACGAGGAGTGATCCCCGTCCGGAAAGGCCGTTCCGATGCGTTCGGAGCGGTCTTTTTATGCTTTTTGGCCGGAATCTTCCTTGTTCTGCAAGCTGTGATAGAAATCACCAGCCCCATACAGCTTGATTTTTTACGTGTGTCATGTATAATAAAGAAAGACCTTGTTTGGAGGATGAGCCATTGAACTTGAAAAACGATCGGGAGATGCGCATGCTCCCGCTTTTGCCGCTGCGCGGCGTGACGATCTTTCCCAACAGCGTGACCACGCTGGATGTGGGACGCGACAAGTCCATCGCGGCGATGGAGGAGGCGGTAAAGAACGACCGCCGCATCTTTGCGGTCACGCAGCGCGATTCCATGGTGGATCAGCCCGGGATTGAGGATCTCTACTCCGTGGGCACCATCATCACCATCCGGCAGATCATGCCCCTGCCGGATCAGACCGTGCGCCTGATGGTGCAGGGCGAGGCGCGCGCGATTCTCGTCTCCGTGCAGGAGAAGGGCGCATATCAGGAGGCGGAGGTGGCGGCGCAGGTGATCCAGCTGGATCAGGAGGCGCCCACCGCCCAGAGCCGTGCCTACATGCGCACAATCGTCAGCTTTGCGCGCCAGCTGATGAAGGAGCGCGGATTGAACATGCCCGAATTCGCGCAGGCCATCGAGGGCGAAAAGCTGCCCGGCAACCTCTGCGACAGCGTGGCGGGGAATCTGTTCACCGGCGTGGAGGACAAGCAGCACGTGCTGGAGAGCTTCGATGTGAACCTGCGCCTGGAGCTGACTGCAGACATGCTCGGCCGCGAGATCAGCATCTGCCGCCTGGAGGATCAGATTCAGCAGCGCGTGCGCGAGGCCATGGACCGGGCGAACCACGAATACTATCTGCGCGAACAGATGCGCGCCATTCAGGACGAGCTGGGCGAGGATGAGGACGAAGAGATCGCCGGGTATCGCAAGCAGCTGAAGGAATCCGCCATGCCGGACGAGGCGCGGGACAAGGTGGAGCGCGAGCTTCGCCGCCTGGCCCGCACTGCCGCGCAGTCGCCGGAATCCAGCGTCAGTCAGAACTACATTGAGTACATGCTGGAGCTGCCCTGGGGCGTGAAGCAGGAATCGGAGATTGATCTCGCCCGGGCGCGGAAGGTGCTGGAGGAGGATCACTATGGCCTGAAGGAGGTCAAGGATCGCCTGCTGGAGTACCTGGCCGTGCGCAAGAACACCGATAAGCTCAAGAGCCCCATCATCTGCCTGGTGGGCCCGCCCGGCGTGGGCAAGACATCCATCGCCAAGTCCATCGCCCGGGCGCTGAACCGCAAGTTCACCCGGATGTCGCTGGGCGGCGTGCACGACGAGGCGGAGATCCGCGGCCATCGCAAGACCTATGTGGGCGCGATGCCTGGCCGCATCATCTCGTCCATCCAGCGCTGCGGTACGATGAACCCGGTGTTTTTGCTGGATGAGATCGACAAGATCGCCAGCGACATGCGGGGCGATCCCGCGGCGGCGCTGCTGGAGGCGCTGGATCCCGAGCAGAACAGCGGCTTCAAGGATCACTACCTCGAGGCGCCCTTCGACCTCTCCGATGTGCTGTTCATCACCACGGCGAATTCCACCGAGCCCATCGACCGGGCGCTGCTGGACCGCATGGAGGTGATCGAGGTCAGCAGCTACACCCAGGAGGAGAAGGTGAAGATCGCCAGGCGCTACCTGCTGCCCCGGCAGCTGGAGGCCCACGGCCTGAAGCGCGGTCAGCTGCGCGCATCCGAGCGCACCATCGCCGATCTGATCGATGGCTATACCCGCGAGGCCGGCGTGCGCACGCTGGAGCGCACCATCGAAAGGCTCTGCCGCAAGGCGGCGCTGAATCTGATTGAGAATCCCGATCGCAAGCTGATCAACCTGCGGACGGCGGATCTCAAAACCTACCTCGGTCCGCAGCGCTACCTGCGCCAGCCGGTGGCGGGAAAGACGAAGGTCGGCATGGTCAACGGCCTGGCCTGGACCAGCGTCGGCGGCGAGGTCATGCCCGTGGAGGCCCTGGCCCTGGATGGAAAAGGGGCGCTGGAGCTCACCGGCAAACTGGGCGAGGTCATGCAGGAGTCCGCGAAGCTCGCCCGGAGCATCGTGCGCGTGCGCGCCGGTGCGTACGGCGTCGATGCGGCCTTCTTTGAGAAGCACGATCTGCACATTCATGTGCCGGAGGGCGCGGTGCCCAAGGACGGCCCGTCGGCGGGCGTGGCGCTGAGCTGTGCGCTGATGAGCGCCGTCTCCGGCGTGCCGGCCCGCTGCGACATCGCCATGACCGGCGAGGTGACGCTGCACGGCGAGGTGCTGCCCATCGGCGGCGTGCGCGAGAAGCTGCTGGCGGCCTATCGCATGGGCATCACGCACATCCTGCTGCCGCGGGAGAATGAGAAGGATCTGGAGAAGATCGATCCGGAGATTCTCGGCAAGCTGGAAGTCACGTTGATTGACAGCGTGGACGAGGCCATGAAGCTCGTGCTCACCAACGAAAAGAAAATGAGGTTGGCGATATGATCATCAAAAAGGCGAAATTTTTGCTCTCACAGAGCAAATTTGGTGGCTTTCCCCAGCAGGGCATGCCGGAAATTGCCATGGCCGGCAAATCCAATGTGGGGAAATCCTCGCTGATCAACAGCCTGACCCGCCACTCCAAGCTGGCGCGCACCTCCTCCGAGCCCGGAAAGACCCGACTGATCAATTATTACCTGATCAACGAGGACTTCCTGCTGGTGGATCTGCCCGGCTACGGCTTCGCCAGGGCGCCCAAGAGCGAGCAGGAGAAGTGGGCGCAGATGATCGAGGGCTATCTGACCGGCTCGCAGCAGCTGAAGCACGTGTTCCATCTCGTCGATATCCGCCACGCGCCCACGAAGGAGGATCAGATGATGACGGAGTACCTGCGCCACTACGATATTCCCTTCACGGTCATCGCCACAAAGGCGGATAAGCTCTCCAAGGCGCAGCGCAGCCGCTCGATTCCGGTGATCTGCCGCACGCTGGCGGTGCAGCCCTGGGAGATCATGACCTATTCCTCCGAAGATCTGACGGGGCGCGACGCCCTGCTGGACAAGATAGATGAAATTCTCGGTTTGAAGGTTGAGACGACGGAAGGCGGAGAATGAGAGGGGGAGATCCATGCACTATCTGATCGGTCGAGATCTGGATGGCGACGGCGAGTACGAATTTGTTCGAGATCTGGAGCACATGATTCTGACGGAGGATCCCAACCGCGCGCTGCAGCTGACGGAGCGGGATCTGGATTCCATTGACATGGCCTACCTGAGCGAGGCGGGCTTCTATGCGCTGGAGGCGGATCGCTTCCAGGTGTCTCTGCTGGAGCAGCTGCTGTTCCATCCGGTTGTGCGGGGCTTCCGACCGCTGGTACCGCCGCCGCCCAGACGGCCCAGGGCACATCGCGCGCCGCCACCGCCGCCGCGTCCGAGGGGTGTGCGCGTCGCACCTCCGCCGCCACCGCGCCCGGCAGCGCCGAAGCCGAGACCTGCCGCACCGGCACCCCGCCCGCGTCCGGAAGGCCCCGGCATGGGCAGAAGCGGTGCTCCCGCGAGGGGACCGGAGGGCGGCCGTGGTCCCGGAGGCAGAGGTCCGGGTGGACGTGGTATGGGTGGCCCCGGTGGACGCGGCCCGGGACGGTAAGGCACAGAAAATCGCAGCTTCCATCGGGAGGCTGCGATTTTGTAATGCAATTTGGAGATATGCGGCTCAGAAGTCCTTCTTGAACTTGGATTCCGGCTTGACGAATTCATAGCCCGCGGACTTGTAGAAGCAGTTGGCCGCGGCGCGCTCGGTGCCGCCGTAGATGCGCATGCCCTCGGAGCCGTGGCGCTTCGCCCAGGCTTCGGCCGCCTCCAGCAGCTTCTTCGCAGCGCCGTAGCGGCGGTACTCCTCCTCCACGGCGATGGCGCGCAGGATGGAGAGCTTCGGGCCGTACACTACGTCGAAGTCGCAGACGTGGCAGTAGCCCAGGAAGGTTTCGTTGTTCTCCGCCACGAAGATGCAGTTGCTGCCGGATGCCATCAGCCTGCGGATGTTCTCCTCGAATTTGTCCTGGGGATAGTCAAAGCCGAGCGCCCTTTTGCTGATTTCACGGATGCGGGGCGCGTCCGATATCATGCACTTGCGAATGGTTATGTTCATAGGGAAACCTCCGATGTTCCATATTTCTTAACAATTATTATAGAACAGATTTTTCCAAAACGCAAGTGGGTTTTGCATGCAGACAGAAAAAAGAGCCGCATCTCTGCGGCTCTCAGCGTCTGAAAACCCAATCAGTGCTTGATCAGGGACTCGCCGGTCATTTCCTTCGGCTGTTCCAGGCCCATCATGTCCAGCATGGTGGGACAGAGGTCGCACAGACGACCGGTCTCGCGCAGCTCTTGCTTCGGCTTCTCGGGATCGATCACGATCACCGGCACCGGGTTGGTGGTGTGCGCGGTGAAGGGGCCGCCGGAAATGGGGTCGATCATCTGATCCGCGTTGCCGTGGTCGGCGGTGATGATGCACTTGCCGCCCTTGGCGACGATGGCGTCCACGACCTTGCCGACGCACTCGTCCACGGTCTTGACGGCCTTCATGGCAGCGGCCATCACGCCGGTGTGGCCGACCATGTCGCAGTTGGCGTAGTTCAGGATGATCACGTCGTACTTGTCCTCGTTGATGCAGGGCAGCACGGCCTCGGTGACCTCGTAGGCGCTCATCTCGGGCTTGAGATCGAAGGTGGGAACCTCCTCGGAGGACGGGGAGGGAACCAGGATGCGATCCTCACCGGGGAAGGTGCGCTCCTCGCCGCCGTTGAAGAAGAAGGTGACGTGGGCGTACTTCTGGGTCTCGGCGATGCGCAGCTGGGTCTTGCCGCACTTGGAAAGGTACTCGCCCATGGTCATGGACAGGCTCTCCGGCGGATAGGCGATGGTCACGTTGGGCATCGTCGCGTCGTACTGCGTCATGCAGACGTAGTGCAGCGGGAAGAAGCCATGCTTGCGCTTGAAGCCGGTGAAGTCCGGATCCACGAAGGCGCGGGTGATCTCACGGGCGCGGTCGGGGCGGAAGTTGAAGAACACCACGGAGTCGTTGGCCTTGATCGTGCCGTTTGCATCCAGCACGGTGGGCAGCACGAACTCGTCGGTCAGGTGCTTGCCGGTCTCGTCCACGACCTCATAGGAATCGCGGATGGCCTTCACGGCGTCGTCGGCCTGAATGCCCTCGGCGCAGACCATGGCGTTGTAGGCCTTCTCCACGCGCTCCCAAGCGAAGTCGCGGTCCATGGCGTACAGGCGGCCCATGGTGGTGGCGATCTTGCCCACGCCGATTTCCTTCATCTTATCCTCGAGCTGCTGCACATACTCCCAGCCGGAATCCGGGGGAACGTCGCGGCCGTCGAGCAGCGCGTGCACGTACACCTTCTCGATGCCGTTGCGCTTCGCCATCTCCAGCAGGCCGTAGAGGTGCTCGGTGTGGGAATGCACGCCGCCGGGGGAGACCAGGCCGATCAGGTGCAGGGCGGAATTGTTCGCCTTGCAGTTCTCCATTGCGCCCAGCAGCGCCTTGTTTTCAAAGAACACGCCGTCCTGAATGTCCTTGGTGATCTTCACCAGCATCTGGTAGACCACGCGGCCCGCGCCGATGTTGGTGTGACCCACCTCGGAGTTGCCCATCTGGCCGTCCGGCAGACCAACATCCAGACCGGAAGCGCCGATGGCGGTCACGGAATACTTTGCCTTCAGCGCGTCGATGTTCGGCGTGCCCTGGGCGAGGATGGCGTTGGACTTGGGATCGGAAGAACCGATCCCAAATCCGTCAAGAATCAACAGTGCAGTGGTAGACATCAGTAGTTCACCACCTCAGCGAACTTCTCCGCTTCGAGGGACGCGCCGCCGATGAGGCCGCCGTCGATCTCCGGCTGCGCCATCAGGCCCTTGACGTTGGAGCCCTTCATGCTTCCACCGTACTGGATGCGCATCTTCTCGGCGACGTTGCGGCCGAACTTCTGGGCGATGGCCTTGCGGATCACGCCGATGGTGCGGTTGGCTTCCTCGTCGGTGGCGGTCAGGCCGGTACCGATGGCCCACACGGGCTCATATGCGATGACCACGTTGTCCAGCTCCGCGCCGCCCAGGCCGTGCAGCGCCATCTGGGTCTGATAGGTGACGATCATGTCGGTGTAACCGGCTTCGCGCTCGTCCTTCATCTCGCCGACGCACACGATGGCCTTCAAGCCGGCCTTGACGGCGGCGACGGTGCGCAGGTTGACGGTCTTGTCGGTCTCGCCGAAGTACTGGCGGCGCTCGGAGTGGCCGATGATGACGTACTCGCAGCCTGCGGCCTTGAGCATGTCGGCGCTCAGCTCACCGGTGTAGGCGCCGGAGGCCTTGAAGTGGACGTTCTGCGCGCCCAGCTTGATGTTGGTGCCCTCAATGATGGGCTTGACGGCGGAGAAGCAGACGGCGGGCGTGCAGACGACCACGTCGCACTTGGCATTCTTCACCAGCGGGATCAGGTCGGTGACCAGCTTGGCGGCCTCTTCGGGGGTCTTGTTCATCTTCCAGTTGCCGGCGATGATCGGACGGCGCTCGGGGATGACGCGGTCGTTCAGGCACACCACGCCGGGAAGCTGCTTGCCCTCGAGGAACTCCAGGGAAGCGCCGCCGCCGGTGGAAATGTGGCTCATCTTGTCGGCCAGGCCCATCTGGGTGACCGCAGCCGCGGAGTCGCCGCCGCCGATGATGGTGATGGCGCTGGATTCCGCCATGGCCTGTGCGATGGCCAAGGTGCCCTTGGCGAAGTTGGGCATCTCGAAGCAGCCCATCGGGCCGTTCCAGACGATGGTGCGGGCCTTCTTGACTTCCTCGGTGAACAGGGCCACGGTCTCCGGGCCGATGTCCATGCCTTCGAAGTTGTCCGGGATGTTGCGGGAATGCGCGGTGATGCGCTCGCAGTCGTTGGAGAAGGAGTCGCCGCAGACGTTGTCAACGGGCAGCAGGAGCTTGACGCCCTTCTGCTCGGCTTCCTCGATCAGCTCCTTGGCCAGACCGATGCGCTCCTCGTCCAGCAGGGAACGGCCAACCTTGCCGCCCATGGCGACCTGGAAGGTGTAGCTCATGCCGCCGCCGATGACCAGGGTGTCGACCTTGTTCAGCAGGCTCTTGATGACGCCGATCTTGTCCTTGACCTTTGCGCCGCCCAGGATGGCGACGAAGGGGCGAACCGGATTCTCCACGGCGTTGCCCAGGAACTCCAGCTCCTTGCCGATCAGGAAGCCAGCAACTGCGGGCAGGTACTGGGCCACGCCGGCGGTGGAAGCATGGGCGCGATGCACGGTGCCGAAGGCGTCGGAGACGTAGATCTCCGCCATGGAAGCCAGCTCCTTGGCGAACTCGGGATCGTTCTTCTCCTCTTCAGCGTGGAAGCGGACGTTCTCCAGCATGATGGCCTTGCCGGGCTCAACCTCGGCGGCCAGCTTCTTCGCATCGGGGCCGATGACGTCCTTGGCCAGCTTGACCTCGAAGCCCAGCTTCTCGGACAGGCGCTTGGCGACGGGGGCCAGGGAGTACTTCATGTTGAACTCTCCCTTGGGACGGCCCAGGTGGGAGCACAGGATCACGGCCGCGTTGTGCTCGAGCAGATACTTGATCGTCGGCAGGGCGGCGTTGATGCGGGTTTCGTCGGTAATATTCAGATCGGCGTCCAGCGGGACATTGAAGTCGCAGCGCACGAGGACTTTCTTGCCGGAAACCTGGATATCTTCAACGGTCATTTTGTTCAGATTCATTTTCGCTCACTCCTTAAGCAAGATTGTGACTACATTTTACCACATAACTCGACGAAATAAAAGTTAGTTTTCTGAAATGAAAGCGGTTTTTCTAACATTTTGCGGAATTGGACGGGGAGTACATACAAAACTAAACTGAAAACGTGCATTATTTAACGATGCAATGTTATAATTCAGGCTCGGAGGTATCGCTATGCCTGAAACAATTATCCGTCTCAAGGACGTTGTATATCAATATGAAGGAAACGAGCGCCCTGCCGTCGACGGCGTGTGCCTGGACGTGCAGGCGGGCGAATTTCTTGCGGTGCTGGGCAGAAACGGCAGCGGAAAATCCACGCTGGCGCGGCTGCTCAACGCGCTGCTGCTGCCCACCTCCGGCACGGTGGAGGTGGACGGCCTCGTCGCCACGGAGGACAACCCCTATCCGGTGCGCGAGGTCTGCGGCATGGTGTTCCAGAACCCGGACAATCAGATCGTGGCCACCGTGGTGGAGGAGGACTGCGCCTTCGGCCTGGAGAACCGGGGTGTTCCCTCCGATGAGATCCGCAGGCGGGTGGACGAGGCCTTGACCGAGGTGGGCATGAAGGATCGCGCGCTGTCGTCGCCGTCCATGCTCTCCGGCGGACAGAAGCAGCGGGTGGCCATCGCGGGCGTGCTGGCCATGCGCCCGAAGATCATTGTGTTCGATGAATCCACCGCGATGCTCGATCCCATCGGACGGCGCGACGTGTTCAAGCTGGCCCGGCGCATCAACCGGGAGGAAGGGATCACGGTCATCTGGATCACCCACTTCATGGAGGAGGCCGTGCAGGCCGACCGCGTGGTGGTCATGGAGGACGGCAAGGTGGAGCTGATCGGCGAGCCCCGGCAGGTGTTTACCAATGTGGATCAGGTGCTGATGTACGGTTTGGACGTGCCGGAGATGATGAAGCTGTCTGCGAAGCTGCGCGCTGCGGGCGTGCCGGTCGCTGCGGACACCCTGACGGTGGAAGAAATGGCGGTGGAACTGTGTCGATTGAAGTAAAGCATCTCACCCATGTGTACATGCCGGGTTCGCCCTTCGAGGTCAAGGCGCTGGACGACGTGAACCTCACCATCAACGACGGCGAGTTCATCGGCATCATCGGCCACACCGGCAGCGGAAAATCCACGCTGATCTCCCACTTCAACGCGCTGGAGAGGAGCGAGTCCGGCCACGTGTTCGTAAACGGCATGGACCTGGGGGACAAGGACACGAAGCTGACCGACGTGCGCCGCACGGTGGGGCTGGTGTTCCAGTACCCCGAGTACCAGCTCTTCGAGGAAACGGTGGAGAAGGACATCGCCTTCGGCCCCCGGAACCTGAAGCTGGACGAGAAGGAGATTCGTCACCGGGTCACGGAGGCCATGCTGCTGGTGGGCCTGGACGATTCCCTGCGCAAGGCCTCGCCCTTCAACCTCTCCGGCGGACAGAAGCGCCGCGTGGCCATCGCGGGCGTGCTGGCGATGAATCCGTCGATTCTTGTGCTGGACGAGCCCGCAGCGGGTCTTGACCCTGCGGGACGGCGCAGCATGCTGGAGCTGATCCGCGGCATCCATCAAAGCGGCGTGACGGTGGTCATGGTGTCCCACTCCATGGACGACGTGGGCAAGTACTGCGACCGCCTGTACGTGCTGGATCACGGCCGCATCCAGTATCAGGGCACCCCTGCCGAGGTGTTCGAGCACGGCAACGAGCTCAAGAAGATCGGCCTGGACGTGCCCGAGTGCGCCAAGCTGGCCGCCGTCCTGCGGGAGAAGGGCTTCGATATCGCGCCCGGAACCTTCCGCCGGGAGGACATGTGTCGGGAAATTCTGAAGAACCTGAAGAAATAACGGAGTGGCGAAATGCTGAACAATGTGACGATCGGGCAGTTCTTTCCCGGCGATTCGTATCTCTATCATCTGGATCCGCGCACGAAGCTGATCCTGACCATCGCGATGATCGTGCTGGTGTTCATCGCCAAGAGCTTCATCGGCTTTGCGATGGTGTTTCTGTTCGTGCTCTGGTGCGCGCTAAGCACGAAGATCGGCATGAAGTACATGCTCAAGGGCCTCAAGCCCCTGCTGGTGATCATTGGACTTACCTTCTTTCTCAATCTGTTTCTGCTGCGGGACGGCGAGGATCTGCTGCACTTCGGCATCATCCGCATCACCACCGGCGGCGTGCGCATGGCGGTGTTCATGGCGGTGCGCCTGATTCTGCTGGTGCTCTGCTCCCAGGTGCTGACGCTCACCACCTCGCCCATCGCGCTCACCGACGCCATGGAGTCCCTGATGAAGCCGCTGACCCGCTTCAAGTTCCCGGCCCATGAGATTTCCATGATGATGTCCATCGCGCTGCGCTTCATTCCCACGCTGATGGAGGAGACCAACAAGATTCAGCGCGCCCAGATGGCCCGCGGCGCGGACTTCGAGAGTGGCAAGCTGATCGCCCGCGCGAAGGCGATGGTTCCGCTGCTGGTGCCGCTGTTCGTGAGCGCCTTCCGCCGCGCGGACGAGCTGGCGATGGCCATGGAGGCCCGCTGCTATCGCGGCGGCGAGGGCCGCACGAAGATGAAGCAGCTGCACTACGGCTGGCGGGACGGCGAGGCTTTTACCGTCGTTGCGCTGATGTTCGCGCTGATGATTCTGCTGAACCGCTATGCGCCCTTCTGATCGGGAGGCAGTATGCGAAGAATTCACCTGATTGTCGAGTACGACGGAACCGCCTACGCAGGCTGGCAGCGGCAGGCCAACGCCATGACCGTGCAGGAGAAGCTGGAAAGGGCGATCCTGAAGCTCACCGGCGAGGAAATCTGCGTCTCCGGTGCCAGCCGCACCGACGCGGGTGTGCACGCGCTGGGGCAGTCGGCGCACTTTGACACCGAATCCCGCATCCCGGCGGACAAGTTCAGCTTTGCGCTGAACACCATGCTGCCGCCGGACATCCGGGTCACGCGCAGCGAGGAGGTTCCCCCGGAGTTTCATGCGCGCTTCTCCACGAGGGGCAAGCGCTACCGCTATCTCTTTCATGCAGCGCCCCACGCGGGTGCGCTGACCCGCAACACCCACGCCCACGTGATCTATCCGCTGGATGTGGAGAGGATGCAGGCTGAGGCGCAGGATCTGGTGGGGACGCACGATTTCGCCGCCTTTGCCGCCAGCGGTTCGGTGGTCAAGGACACCGTGCGCACGATCTACCGGGCTGAGGTCACCTCTGAGGGCAGCGAGATCCGCCTGATCGTGGAGGGCAGCGGCTTCCTGTACAACATGGTGCGCATCATCGCCGGCACATTGATCGGCGTGGGCAGCGGCAAGCTGGAGCCGGGCGCGTTCCGTCGGGCCATTGCGAGCGGCGACCGGCTGGATCTGGGGATCACGGCCCCGGCCCACGGACTTACGCTGATGGAGGTGTTCTATGACCCGGACGACCTGCGAATCTGAGTTCTGGCGGGTGATGGAGCGGCTGATTGCCGAAAGCGAGATCGTCATTGAACGTCCGAGGGGTTCACATCACCCTGAGCATCCGCAGATCGTCTATCCGCTGGACTACGGCTGCCTGAAGGGAACCAGTTCCTCCGACGGCGAGGAGATCGACTTGTTTCTGGGCTCTGATCCCGCGCGCAGGCTGAACGGCGCGTTCGTCACCGTGGATCTGGAAAAGCGCGACTGCGAGATCAAGCTGCTGATCGGCTGCACCGGCGACGAAATCCGCACAGTCGATCATTTTTTCAACGATTACGCTTCCATGAAGGGGCTACTGCTCCTTCGCAAGGAGGAAACATGACCATAACCAACGTGATGCGCCTGCTGAAGCAGGCGAACATTCCCTTCGAGACCTCCGAGTACGAGGTGGACGAGAGCGACCTGAGCGGCGTGCACGCGGCGCAGATGCTGAATATTGACCCCGACTGCATGTTCAAGACGCTGGTGGCAAAGGGCGAGAAGAAGGGCGTGCACGTGTTCTGCATCCCCGTGGCCGAGGAGCTGGATCTGAAGAAGTGCGCCCAGGCGGCGGGGGAGAAGAAGATCGAGCTGATCCATGTGAAGGAGCTGCTGGGCCTGACCGGCTACGTGCGCGGCGGCTGCTCGCCCATCGGCATGAAGAAGAAGTATCCCACCACCCTGGATGAGACGGCCATCCTCTTTGACAAGATCTACGTCAGCGCCGGACAGCGGGGCGTGCAGGTGATCCTGAACCCGGAGCAGCTGGCGGCGTACGTCGGCGCGGACTTTGCCGACCTGACCAAACGATGAAGCGAGGTAGAAACGAATGAAGGCAGTGCTGTTCGATTTCAACGGAACGCTGTACAACGACACGGAATTTCACCGCGCGGCCTGGCGCAACTTCATGAAGGCGAAGTTCGGCATGGAGCTGACCGAGGAGGAGATCACCGCCCATTTCATCGGCCCCAACAACAGTGAGATCTTCCAGTATTGCTTCGGCGACCGCTACAATGCGGAGGAGATGGCGCAGCTCAGCCGGGAGAAGGAAGTGGAATACCGCGCCGTCGCGCGCTCCAAGCCGGAGAACCTGCAGTTGATGCCGGGCGCGCCGGAGCTGTTCGATTTGCTGGTGGAAAGGGGAATTCCCTTTGCACTGGCGACGGCCTCGCCCATCGAGAACGTGGAATTCTATCTCAACGACCTTGGCCTGAAGAAGTGGTTCACCATGGATCGCATCGTCTACGACGAGGGCATCCTGCCCAGCAAGCCGGATCCGGCCTTCTATCTGGAGGCGGCGAAGCGCATCGGCGTTGCGCCGAAGGACTGCGTCATCGCCGAGGATTCCATCACTGGAATCGGCGCGGCCATCAACGCCGGAGCCGGGCGCATCGTGGCCATCGACCGCAGCGTGTCGAGGGAATGGCTGGAAGCAAGGAAGAATGCCGGGCAGATTCATGCCATCGTGCACGATTTCTGTGGTTTCGAGCGATTTTTGTGACACGTAACACAAAAACAATTTCACAAGAAGCAAAGTTTATGCTATAATAACCGTGTATGATAATACAGCGCGGTTTGCGCATTTGTGCCCGGTCTCCGGGCGATGAAAAGGAGGAAGAACCATGCAATATTCCCGCGAAGTTGAGGAAATGGTATGCGTTGCCAAGGGCCCCAATCACGGCCCGGCGCCGATCCCGGAAGAGGGTCAGTGGGTTCAGGCCAAGGAAATCAAGGACATTTCCGGCTTCACCCACGGCATTGGCTGGTGCGCTCCCCAGCAGGGCACCTGCAAGCTGTCCCTGAACATCAAGAAGGGCATCATTGAGGAAGCTCTGGTTGAGACCATCGGCTGCTCCGGCATGACCCACTCCGCCGCCATGGCCAGCGAGATCCTGCCCGGCAAGACCATCCTCGAGGCGCTCAACACCGACCTGGTGTGCGACGCCATCAACACCGCCATGCGCGAACTGTTCCTGCAGGTCGTCTATGGCCGCACGCAGTCCGCTTTCTCCGACGACGGCCTGGTCATCGGCGCCGGTCTGGAGGATCTGGGCAAGGGCCTGCGCTCTCAGGTGGGCACCATGTACGGCACCAAGGACAAGGGCACCCGCTATCTGGAGATGGCCGAGGGCTACGTCCTGCAGATGGCGCTGGACAAGGACAACCAGGTTTGCGGCTACAAGTTCCTCTCCCTGGGCAAGATGATGGACGCCATCAAGAAGGGCATGTCCCCCAACGAGGCCTACGAGAAGAACATCGGCACCTACGGCCGCTTCAAGGCCGAGGACGGCGCCGTCGCCTGGATCGACCCGCGCAAGCAGTAATAGGAGGTGTGCATAATGGCTCTGTTTGAAGGATATGAAAGACGCATCCCCCAGCTCCAGCCCGTTCTCGATAAGTACGGCTTCAAGGATTTTGAGGAGCTGAAGGCCTACAACAACTCCAAGGGCGTTGATGCATACAAGATCGTCGAAGGCATCCAGCCCATCGCTTTCGAGAACGCCAAGTGGGCCTACGAGCTCGGCGCTGCCATCGCTCTGAAGAAGGGCGTCAAGACCGCCGCTGAGGCCGCCACCTGCATCGGCGAGGGCCTTCAGGCCTTCTGCATCCCCGGCTCCGTCGCGGACCAGCGCCAGGTCGGCATCGGCCACGGCAATCTGGGCGCGATGCTGCTGAGCGAGGAGACCGAGTGCTTCTGCTTCCTGGCCGGCCACGAGTCCTTCGCCGCCGCTGAGGGCGCAATCGGCATTGCCCGCAACGCCAACAAGGTGCGCAAGAACCCCCTGCGCGTCATTCTGAACGGCCTGGGCAAGGACGCCGCCATGATCATCTCCCGCATCAACGGCTTCACCTATGTGCAGACCAAGTATGACTACCTCGGCCACGACGTCAAGGAAGATCACGCCCTGACCATCGTCAGCGAGACTGCTTACTCCGACGGCGAGCGCGCCAAGGTTCGCTGCTACGGCGCAGACGACGTCCGCGAGGGCGTTGCCATCATGTGGCACGAGAACGTCGGCGTTTCCATCACCGGCAACTCCACCAACCCCACCCGCTTCCAGCATCCCACCGCGGGCACCTATAAGAAGGAAATGACCGAGGCCGGCAAGAAGTACTTCTCCGTGGCCTCCGGCGGCGGCACTGGCCGTACCCTGCATCCCGACAACATGGCCGCCGGCCCCGCCTCCTACGGCATGACCGACACCATGGGCCGCATGCACTCCGACGCCCAGTTCGCAGGTTCCTCCTCCGTCCCGGCGCACGTCGAGATGATGGGCCTGATCGGCGCGGGCAACAACCCCATGGTCGGCATGACCGTCGCGGTTGCTGTTGCAGTCGAAGAGGCGCAGAAGTAAGCACAGCTGCTTTCGCACATCGGCGCGCCATCCACTTCAGTGGATGGCGCGCTTTTTGTGTCCACAGTGGGTTGACAGTATTTGAATCTTGATGCCGCTTCTCTTGCGTTTTTTGAGAGGCCTGCGGATGAGACATGTCTGCAACAATTTTCCTTTTCCAAAAATATTTTACACGCCGCCTTATTGACATTTGCATACTATGCGAATGCAATGAAATAAATGAAATCGCAATTGCAATTGATGAGAACGAAGGTGTTCCAGAAACTGCGACACCTTTTCTTTTTTGGTGTTGCTGGCGGCGAAAAATGCAGGACGGCGCGTTCAAACATTCAAAATGCCGGTTTGCACAATCATTGCGATTGATCCGAAGGGGAGTAAATTTATGCCTCCGATTCTGGAAGTCAAAAACTGTACCATGCAATTCAGCGGCCTGACTGCGGTGAAGAATTTTTCGTGCAGTCTGGAAAAGGGTCGCATCTACGGCCTGATCGGCACCAACGGCGCCGGCAAGACCACGGTCATCAACATGCTCTCGGGCGTGCTCAAGCCCAGCTCGGGCGAGATCCTGTTTGAGGGAAAGCGCATCGATGGCCTCAAGCCCAACCGCATCGCGCGCCTGGGCATCGTGCGCACCTATCAGAACCTGCGCCTGTTCAACAAGATGACGGTGCTGGAAAACGTGATCATCGGCGCGCAGATCGAAAAGCCCTATTCCATCGCCACGGGCATCCTGCAGCTGCCCAAGTTCGGCCGCGAGGAGAAGCGCATCCGAGAGAAGGCGATGCACGAGCTGGAGATCATGGGCATCGCGCAGTATGCCGACAGCATTGCGGGTTCGCTGCCCTACGGCCTGCAGCGCCGGCTGGAGATCGCGCGCATATTGGCGGCAAATCCGAAGCTATTGCTGCTGGATGAGCCGGCAGCGGGCATGAATCCCCAGGAGAGCATGGAGCTGGTGGAGATGATCCGCCGGATCCAGGGCGAATTCGGCCTGACAATTCTGCTGATCGAGCACGACATGAAGGTCATCATGAAGCTGTGCGAGTACATCTACGTGATGGCCACCGGCGAAGTCATCGCCCAGGATGTTCCGGAGGCGATCCGCAAAAATCCGCAGGTGATTGCGGCGTATCTCGGGAGGGCGGAATAATGCTGGAGATCAAGAATCTGACGGTGCGCTACGGCGGCATCACTGCGGTCAAGGACATCAGCCTGACCATCGGCGACCGGGAGGCGGTATCGCTGATCGGCGCCAACGGCGCGGGCAAGACCACCACGCTCCATGCCATTTCGGCGCTTCTGCGCCTGGCGTCGGGCAGGATCTTCTTCGACGGGACGGACATCACCGGCATCGGCGCGGAGAAGATCGTGGGCATGGGCATTGTGCAGGTGCCGGAGGGACGGCAGCTGTTCACCAAACTCACGGTGGAGGACAATTTGCGCATGGGCGCCTACCAGCAGAAGGACAAGGCCGAGATCCGGCGGCTGATGGATCGTGCCATGACCTGTTCCCGGTGGTGCGGGAGCGCCGCAGGCAGCTGGCCGGCACGCTCTCGGGCGGCGAACAGCAGATGGTGGCTATCTGCCGCGCGCTGATGTCCAAGCCGAAGCTGCTGCTGCTGGACGAGCCGAGCATGGGCCTCTCTCCGATCATGACCCGGGAGGTTTTTGCGGTGCTTCGCGCGCTGAAGGACGAGGGCACGACGATCTTCCTGATCGAGCAGAATGCCTTCGAGGCGCTGGAGCTGACGGATCGGGCGTACATCATGGAGTCCGGCCGAATCACGCTGGAGGGGAGGAGCTCAGATTTGCTCAATGACGAGCGCGTGAAGAACGCCTATCTGGGCGGTGACGTATGACGGCGACCTATTTCTTTACCATTCTGATCAATGGCCTGCGCCTGGGCAGCGTATATGCGCTGATCGCCATCGGCTATTCGATGGTATACGGCATCCTGAAGCTGATCAACTTTGCCCACGGCGACATCATGACCCTGGGCGTGTACTTCATCCTCGTGCTGATGAACCGGGTGGGACTGCCGCTGTGGCTGACGCTGATCCTGTCCGTGGGTGCGTCGATCCTGGTGGGACTGATCATGGAGCGACTGGCCTACCGGCCGCTGCGCACGGCGGGGGAGGAGGCCACGCTGATCTCCTCGCTGGCGGTTTCGACGATTTTGCAGAACCTGATGATGATGGCCTTCACCGCGCAGCGCCAGGCCTTTAAGCTGCCGGGCTGGCTGACGGCGATCCACATGATTGGCCCGTTCCGTCTCTCCACGATCAACCTGCTGACCTTTGCGGTGACGATCGTCGCGCTGATCGCCCTGTCGGTCGTGATCCGAAAGACGAAAATCGGCATCGCCATGCGGGCATGCTCGGAGAATCTGAACGCCTCGCGGCTGATGGGCATCGGCGTCAATAAGGTCGTCATGTTCACCTTCGCGGTGGGCTCCGGCCTGGCGGTGCTGGCGGGCCTGATGCTGGCGGGCGAGTACATGACTGTGTATCCCACGCTGGGTTTCGTGCCCAGCCTGAAGGCCTTCTGTGCGGCGGTCATCGGCGGCATCGGCAGCTTGGGCGGCTCCGTGATCGGCGGCGTGCTGATCGGCGTGGGCGAGATGATGTTCTCCGGACTGATGCCCCCCGCATATACGAACTACCGCGACGCCTTCGTGTTCACGCTGATGATCGTGGTGCTTCTGTTCCGGCCCAACGGCCTCTTCGGCGGCAAGGAAGGGGGGCGCAGCTGATGGAACGCATCAAATTCAGAGATTGCCGCGTGCTGCTGTTCATCGTCCTGCCCATCGTCGTACTGATCGCGGCGGCGTCGAAGCCCAACAGCTACGTCACCGGCCTGATCATTACCGTGGGCATCTATACCCTGCTGTGCGCAAGCCTCAACCTGGTCAACGGCTTCTCCGGCATGTTCTCCATGGGCCACGCCGCGTTCATGTGCATCGGCGCATACGTATCGGCCTTCTTCACGGTCAACCCCAACGTTCTGCACTCCCACTGCAAGGGACTGCCGGCCTGAATCGCGGATCTGACGCTGCCCTTCCCGGTGGCGCTGCTGATCGGTGGCCTGGCGGCGGCGCTGGTCTCGCTGGTCATCGCCTTCCCCGTGGTGCGCACGAAGGGCCACTATCTGTCGGTGGCGACGCTTGCGCTGATCGTGGTGGTGAAGGCGGTGGTGGACAACGAGGATCAGCTGACCAACGGCTCCCGCGGCCTCACCGGACTTCAGAAGCCCACGATCTGGCTGGTGTACGTCGTGATGGTGGTGTGCCTGTTCGTGATGTACCGCCTGATGCGTTCGGCCTACGGGCGCGGACTGACCGCCATGCGGGATGATCCCGTTGCGGCACAGACGCTGGGCATCAATCTGGTGTCCAAGAAGCTGTCGGTGTTCGCCTTCAGCGCTTTCTTTGCGGGCGTGGGCGGTGGCCTGTTCGGCCACTATCTGACGGCCATCTCCAGCTCGGCCTTCTACTTCTCGAAGAGCTTTGACATCGTGGAGATCTCCATCATCGGCGGCATGAGCTCGCTGAGCGGCTCGATTCTGGGCGCGATCTTCTTCACCATCCTGCCCACCTTCCTGCAGCCGCTGGAGAACGGCGGACTCGTGATCTTCGGCGTGCAGCTGCCGCAGATGTTCGGCCTGGCCAACATCATCATGGCGGTGATCCTGATCCTGCTGGTGATCTTCAGCAGGCAGGGACTGATGGGCAACAGCGAGATCATCCTGGACACCTGGTTCCAGAAGGAGAGCTACCGCGCCCTGTTCAAGGCGGAGGAGTGGGCAAAGATTCCGCGCTACTTCCGGGGTCTTCCGGTGCGGATCCGCGACGGCCTGCGGTCGGGAAAAGGGGCCGAATAAATCGTCTGCCGATGCCTAAGGCATTTGCAAATATACCTAGTGGAGGAAAAGAACCATGAAAAGAATCGTTACGCTTCTTCTTGCCCTCGTGCTCGCGTTCGCCATGGTGACCTGCGCGGTCGCCGAGGAGACCGAAATCGTGGTCGGCAGCATCTTCAATGTGACCGGCGATCAGTCCTCTCTGGACGCTCCCTCGCAGCAGGGCTTCGCTCTGGCGATCAAGCAGATCAATGAAAATGGCGGCATCAACGGCCGCACCATCCGCTATGTGACCTACGACGGACAGACCGACCAGACCGTGTGCGCCAACAACGCCACCAAGCTGATCCAGAACGACGGCGCACTGGTCATCGCCGGCTTCTCCGATTCCGACTATGCCAACGCCGCCGGCGCGGTGGCCCAGGCTGCGGGCGTGCCGGCTGTGTTCACCGGCGCCACCACCCCGGACATCCCGGATGTGGTCGGCAACTGCGCGTTCATGACTGCCTTCGGCGACAACGTCTGTGCCTATGCCGCGGCTTCCTTCGCCTATGAGCAGCTGGGCGCCACCACCGCCTATGTGCTGACCGACAACTCCATGTCCTACACCACCAACCTGTCCGATTACTTCATCGAGAAGTTTGAGGAGCTGGGCGGCACGATCGTTCTGCAGGACTACTTCTCCTCCGGCGATCTGGACTTCTCCTCTCAGGCGCAGCGCTATCTGGCGGGCGGCGAAGCGGGCATCATGTTCATGGCCACCGGCCCTGACGATGCTTCCACCGTCATCCAGCAGTTCCGCGCGGCTGGCGCGACCGCTCCGATGATCTCCGGCGATGGCTGGGATGCGGACCTGTGGTCTGTTGCGGGCGATCTGGCCAACCAGGACATCTACGTGGCGACCCACTATTCCGCCGAGGACGAGTCTGAGGTCGTGCAGAGCTTCATCGCTGCCTACACCGAGGAGTACGGCGTTGCTCCGGAGAATGCCTTCGCTGCGCTGGGCTATGACTGCGCCAACGTCATCGCCACCGCTATCGAGATGTGCGGCGACGACGTGACCTCCGCCAACATCCGCGACCAGCTGGAGAACATCGAGGGTCTGGAGTGCGTCACCGGCACCATCACCTACAGCGCTGAGAACCATGTGCCGGACAAGTCCGTCGTGATCTGCCAGGCTGTGGACGGAACGCTGGCCTTCGTCGCCAACCAGGGCTGATTGTATTCGCGGCAAGGAGTGGGGCATTTATGTCCCACTTTTGCCGCGTCTGCGCATCGGACGGTTCCATGAGCCGCGCGATGCGGATAAAGCAGCCGGGCTGCACGCCCGGCGCATTTGCGTGTAAAAAGAAAGACCAACTATGAAAAGTCAACCCCTTCGAAGGGGTTGCAGGAGTGGGGGCTGCATTTAACCAATTCATAACAGAGCAAGAAAGTGGACAGGGAAAAGCCCTGACAAGCGATGAAGGCAGGGCAAGGGCAGGATAAAGAAACGGATCAGTGTTTGACGTAAGGACGGTTATCAGAAAGAATCGCATG
>SFET01000038.1 GCA_004557125.1 Clostridiales bacterium
TCAGCGGAGCGCTTCTGAATTGCGAGGGCATGATCACGAAGGTGCACCTGCACAGGCGCGTGGCGGAGGTCCGGACGCAGTTTATGGGGCGCACGGTGGATCTCTACCTCGGCTTTGAACTGCTGGGCCGGCCGGCAGAGAAGGAGCGCTCATAGCGACGGGGCAGGAATGATAACCACAGCCTTTTACATAAAGGAATCAGATTGGAGTTACGAAGAATGAGTAGAGTTGGCTTGAAGGGCAAAACGATCTTGGTCACAGGCGCCGCTGGCTTTATTGGCAGCAACCTGGTAAAGCGCCTGTTCAACGAAGTGGAGGACGTGACCGTCATCGGCATCGATAATATGAATGATTATTATGATGTCCGACTGAAGGAAGCGCGGCTGGAGGAGCTGTCTGTTCATCCTTCTTTTGTTTTAGTAAAGGACAGCATCGCAGATAAGGCGATCATCACGGAGGTATTTGAGAAATACAAGCCGCAGGTGGTGGTGAACCTCGCAGCCCAGGCCGGTGTGCGGTATTCCATGGGTTATTATCTGTCGATAGAGAAGAATCGCATTCTCAGGAATCGAAAAGTGGTGTATTCTGCCGGAGCGATTTCGTTTGCTGTAATGAGCATTTGGGACGCAATGAAAATTATTTATTGCGACGATTATTCACATTGGATACGCAAGGCGAATTTTTTGATTCCGCCTATGGCCATCGCAGTATTCGTTTTTTTCATAACCAATCACAGAATGAATATACAGGAGGGAAGAGTGCTGAAAAGCATATCGCGGTGCAGCTTTGGAATTTACCTGATACATCCGCTATATGTAAACATCTTTTATAAGGTGTTGCACATTGCACCGACCTCTTTTCCGATTGTCTTCGGAATTGCTTTTCTATTTGTGATCGTATTTGCCGCGTCCTGGGCATCGGCATGGATCATGACAAAAATTCCTATGCTCAACAGAATAATATAGAAGGGAAACGCGATGAGAAAGATTACATTTAAGGATATCCTTGATTATTTGGATAGTCGGGGAGCGTTCAAATTCATGCCGGATGAATTGTATTTGAAGTTCATGTTTAGGCTTAGAATGCACAGAAAACTGAATCTGGAAAATCCCCAATGCTTTAATGATAAGATACAGTGGATTAAACTGAATGATCGTCGACCGGAGTACACTGTGTTTGTTGACAAATATGCAGTGAAGAAGCATATAATATGATTATCTTAGCAGCAGGCCACTATAAACAAACGCAGAATAATTATATTGTTGTTGCAATTATCAACATTCTTGTATCTGTTGCAACCGTCAAAGCGTGGGGGTTAATTGGTGTTGCGATTGGTACATTGGTTGCAATGACATACCAAACAGTGTGGATGGCAGTATATGATTCAAAGCATCTGATTCAATGGCCGATAAAGAACTTTTTGAAACAAGTTTTTGTTGATATCATCACGGTATTTATCGGCTATTTTTCGACAAGAATGATTACTATGCAGGAAGTATCCTATTTCGCGTGGATGATTCTGGCACTAAAAACAGCAGCGGTGTGGAGTTTGATTGCAATTGCGATCAATACAATATTTTATCGCTCCAAAGTGTTGCGTATTATGAATCGGTTTTTACGAAAGAGAAGGTGTATCTAAAGACAGGATTGGGGATTTCCCTGGTTTCTGAAAACCATTGTTATATGCCCCGACTTGCTCCTGATTCAGGCAGTCTTGCTGGACTTGTGCGCATATGGGCCAGACAGCTTCCGCAGAATTCTGCGGAAGCTGCCTGTTTTTTGGAAACTGTTTGTTCTTTCATCTGTTCATAAAATGATGATGAGGACCAATAAGCTGCAAAAAAGAACGAACACGGCGGGCGGGTAGTCGATTCCAATCCGGCCATCGGACCGGACATCTGTGCGGCGTGTGGAGGATATCACGGAAGCCCTCTGGGTAGCAGGGCATCGACCGCCACAATCAGCGAGCTGAACGAGAAAGCCTATGTCCACATCGGGGACCGGCGAAAGCGTCCGCTGCAGGCGGGAAGCATCCGTATGTGTACGTGGACGGCATCTGTCCAAAAGCAGCATTTCTTGACATTTAACTCATTTGCATATATAATAAACTTAACAAATTACATCATCATGATCTGTCAATTGTTTTCATCGGATGGAGGGATGTGCATGGAGCGACCGGTTTTCCTGGCCCACATCGCCGGGGACGGCAGGGAGCAGACGGTTGCGGAGCATCTGGAGGGCACTGCGCGGCGTAGCGCCGCATTTGCCGCGAACTTCGGCAGTGAAGATTTCGGCAGGCTGGTGGGCCTTGCCCACGACATCGGAAAGAACACATCGGCCTTCCAGCGGCGGCTGAAAGAGGGTGGGCCGAAGGTGGACCACGCTACCGCCGGGGCCGTCGAATGCGCGGGGGTCGGGGCCTACATCTCCGCCTGCTGCGTGATCGGCCACCACGGCGGCCTGCCGGACTTCGGGAATCCCGAGGTGGACATGCCGGGAGCCCCCACATTCAGCGGGAGGCTGAAGAAGGGCATGCAGGGCGGCATTCCGCCCTACGAATGGAGCGGCTCGCTGCCCGCGGTTCCGCCGGAGCCGGACTTCCAGGACGATGGTTATCGCCTGGCTATGTGGACGCGGATGCTCTACTCCTGTCTGGTGGATGCGGACTATCTGGACACCGAGGAATTCATGTCCGGCGGGACGGTTGCGCGCGGAGGATATGATTCCCTGCCGGCGCTCTGGGAGCGGCTGAAGCGGTACATCGAGGGTTTTTACCCGCCCAAGGGAGAATTGAACCGCCTGCGCTGCCGGATCCTGGAGGACTGCACGGAGGCCGGGTCGGGTCAGAAGGGCATCTACACGCTGACCGTGCCCACAGGCGGCGGCAAGACCATCGCTTCGCTGGCCTTTGCGCTGCGGCACGCCATGCAGAACGGCATGCGGCGCATCATCTATGTGATTCCCTACACCTCCATCATCGAACAGAACGCCCTCGTATTCCGCAGCATCCTCGGGGAGAACAACGTCCTCGAGCACCACAGCAGCGCAATTTTCGATTCCGATGAGGAGACAAGTGGTGAAAAGAGCCGCCAGCGCCTGGCCAGCGAGAACTGGGATGCGCCGGTGGTCGTGACCACGGCGGTGCAGTTCTTTGAATCCATCCATGCCAACCGCTCCTCCAAGTGCCGCAAGCTGCACAACATCGCCAACAGCGTGATCATCTTTGACGAGGCGCAGATGCTGCCCATGAACGCCCTGCTGCCCTGTGTGGGGGCGATCTCCAGCCTGGTGGCGGACTTCGGGGCCAGCGCGGTGCTGTGCACGGCCACCCAGCCGGTTCTGAACGACCTGATTCCGTCCTTTGCCCCGCAGCTTCGCGTGAAGGAAATCTGCCCCGACACCGCGCAGCTGTACGAGCGCTTTCGCCGCGTCTCCTTCCGCAGCATCGGCGAGCGCTCCAATGCGGCGCTGGCGGAGGAGCTGTGCGCGCAGAAGCAGGTGCTGTGCATCGTCAACAGCCGCAAGGCAGCCCAGGAGATCCATGCGCTGCTGGCGGGCGAGGGCAGCTTCCACCTGTCCACGCTGATGTGCCCCGTCCATCGACAGGCGGTCTTGCAGACGGTTCGCCAGCGCCTGAGGGACGGCCTGCCCTGCCGGGTGGTCTCCACCTCCCTGATCGAGGCGGGGGTGGATGTGGATTTCCCGGCGGTCTACCGTGAGATGGCTGGTCTGGACTCGATCCTGCAGGCCGCCGGACGCTGCAACCGCAACGGGAAGCGGGATGCCGCGCAGAGCATCGTCTCCATCTTCACCGGGGAGACCCCTGCGCCCAAGCTGTTCCGGCAGAATGTCCGGGCGACGCGGGAGGCCCTGGAGGACGGGCGCGATCCCGGCGATCCCGACAGCGTCCGCAGGTATTTCACACGCTATCGCTCCCTCATCGGCGACCATCTGGATCGCGCGGAGGTGGTTCAGCGCCTGCGCAGCGGCACATCCGGCGGCCTGCTGCCCTTCAAGGCCGTGGCGGAGGATTTCCGCATGATCGACGACGACTGCATGACGGTCTACATCCCCTATGAAGATGGCGCAGCGCTGTGCCGGGAGCTGCTGTCCGGCCATGCAAGCCGGGAGCTCTATCGCAGGGCCGGGCGCTACAGCGTCAGCATCTACCACGGCCACTACGAGGCCCTGCTGTCCGCCGGGGATGTTCAGCCGCTGGATGCGGAGAGTGCCGTTCTGATCAACCCCGCACTGTACAGCGCAGAGACCGGGCTGTCCCTCGTGGCGGACAGTGGAAAGGCGGAGTTCATTTGAGTCGGCATGGCGAAGGGGACAGAGTCACTCCTCTGTCCCCCCGCCCACGTAATAATCATTATTCATGTTTCAATCCACAGATAAGGAAGCCTTATCAGACATCTTCCAGTATGGCACACTGCAAGCCATTTGTCAACTGACATTCAGCACAAGATGTTATAATAATCATTCTTCTTGAACTATAATATTGCAATTTGCCGTTCCTTGTGCTATACTATGTTCAGAAACGAGCGTAGGTAGTGTACGTTTTCTCCCCACGTCCACCTACGCTCACGGGAGGTGACGGACAAGGCCGTCACAGAGATACTTCTCAGAAAGGAGAAATGCCAATGTCTGTTTCCGTTGAGGTCTGGGGCGATTACGCCTGCTTCTCACGCCTGGAGTTCAAGACGGAGAGGGTCAGCCATGACCTGATCACGCCCTCGGCGGCCAGGGGACTGCTGGAAGCGATCTACTGGCACCCCGGGCTCATGTGGCAGGTGGATCGCATCCGCGTGTGCAATCCCATCCGCTTCACGAACATCCGGCGCAACGAGGTCAAGGACACCATCAGCGCCCGCAAGGTGCGCACCGCGATGGAGAAGGGCACAGGCGAGCTGTACTTGGCCACGTCCGAGAGCATCCAGCAGCGTGCCGCCATGGTGCTGCGGGACGTGCGCTACGTCATCGAGGCCCACTTCGAAATGACCGCTGCCGCCGCACCGGGCGACAATCCGGGGAAGTTTCAGGACATCATCAAGCGACGGCTCGCCAGGGGGCAGTTCTATCATCAGCCGTACTTCGGCGTCCGGGAGTTTCCGGCGCACTTTGCGCCCTGCGCGGAGGTTCCGCCCTGTCCAAAGGAGCTGCTGGGCGAGAAGGACATGGGCTGGATGCTGCTGGATCTGGACTACTCCGATCCGGAAAACATCACGCCCATGTTCTTCCGGGCCACGCTCCGGGACGGGGTGCTGGAGGTTCCCAGCCGCAGTTCTCAGGAGGTGGTTCGATGATTCTGCAGGCGCTGACGCAGCTGTATGAAGATTTGGCTGCCCGTGGCGACATCGCCCGACGGGGCTGGGGCAAGGCCTCCATCAGCTATGCGCTCTGTCTGTCGGAGGACGGCAGCCTGACCGATGCGGTTCCCATGTTCGTCGAGGAGCAGGTCGGCAAAAAGACCGTGCTTCGCCCGCGGAAGATGGAGCTTCCGGCGGCGGTAACCCGCTCGTCCGGCGTGCTGCCCAACTTCCTGTGGGACAACTCCAGCTATATCCTTGGCGTGGATGCAAAGGGCAAGCCGGAGCGCAGCCGGAAGTGCTTTGAGGCCTGCGCCCAGCTGCACCACCAGCTGCTGGACGATGTGGACACCGCCGCGTCGAGGGCCGTGCGCGCCTTTTTCGATGCCTGGCAGCCGGAGAGCGCGCAGCTCCATCCGGCCCTGAGCGACTGCTGGGAGGATCTGATGAAGGGGGCCAATCTGGCGTTCCGCGTGGACGGCCGCTTTGTCCAGGAGGATCCCGCCGTGCAGGCCGCATGGGACGGTCACTACGGCAGCAGCGAGGGAGAGAAGGTGCAGTGCCTGGTGACGGGGCGTCTGGATGTGCCGGAGGCGGTGCATCCCTTCATCAAGGGCGTTGCGGGCGCACAGTCCAGCGGCGCAGCCATCGTGTCCTTCAACGCACCCGCCTTCTGCTCCTACGGCAAGGAGCAGAGCCTGAACGCGCCGGTGGGAAAGTACGCCGCCTTCGCCTACACCTCGGCGCTGAACTACCTGCTGGCGGATCGGGACAGCGTGCAGCGCATCGGCGACACCAGCGTGGTCTGTTGGGCCGAGGGTGCGGAGCCTGCCTACCGGAGGTTTGCCTTCGCGTCGCTGTTCGGAGCGCCGCCGCCCAAGCAGATCACCACGGACAACCTGCGCGCCATGGTGCAGCGCCTGGCCAATCAGGAGCCCTGCGCGGAGCTGAACCTGGATCCCAGCCGGAAGTTTTACATCCTGGGCCTGTCGCCCAACGCCGCCCGACTGTCCGTCCGCTTCTTCCACCGCAGCAGCTTCGGCGATCTGATGCGGAACATCAACGCGCACCATGAGCGGATGAAGATCGTGGGCAGTTCATTCGAGTATATTCCGCTCTGGGCCATGCTGCGGGAGACGGTCAACCTGAAATCCAAGAGCAAAGAACCCAGTCCGGCGATGGCGGGCGCCACGGCCAGGGCCATCTTTTCCAATCAGACCTACCCTGCGGCCCTGCTGGAGGCCACCATGCTGCGCATCCGTGCGGAGCGGGAGATCACGCCCGGACGGGCGGCCATCCTGAAGGCCTATTATCTCAGAAACCCAGATCCACGATGTCCAGAGGAGGTCCTGCACGTGAGCCTGAACGAAAGCAGCACAAACATTCCCTATACCCTCGGTCGCCTGTTTGCGGTCTATGAGGCCGTGCAGGAGAAGGCCAATCCGGGGATCAACGCGACCATCAAGGACAAATATTTCAACTCGGCGGCCTCCATCCCCGCCACCATCTTTCCGATCCTCGACAATCTCTGTCCGAAGCATCTGCGGAAGCTGAATCCCAGACTGCGCGTGTACTATGACAAGCAGATTGCACAGCTCAAGGACGTCTTTGGGGAGGCCTACCCCGCGCGTCTGACCCTGCCGGAACAGGGTTCCTTCAACCTCGGCTACTACCATCAAAAGCAAGCCCGCTACAACAAAAAGGAGGACACTGAAGCATGAGCGCCATCAAGAATCGTTATGAGTTCGTCATCCTGTTCGACGTGGAGAACGGCAATCCCAACGGAGATCCCGACGCGGGCAACATGCCCCGAATCGACCCGGAGACCGGCCATGGCCTGGTGACCGACGTGTGCCTGAAGCGCAAAATCCGCAACTACGTGGAGACCGTCAAGGAGGACGAGAGCGGCTACCGCATCTATGTGAAGGACGGCGTTCCGCTGAACCGCAGCGACGCGGAGGCCTGCGCCTACGTCGGCGTGGATCCGGCCAAGCTGAAGGAGGCCAAGAAGAAGGATGCGAATCTGGATGTGCTTCTGCGCGACTTCATGTGCTCCAATTTCTACGACATCCGCACCTTCGGCGCCGTCATGACCACCTTTGTCAAGGGTGCGCTGAACTGCGGCCAGGTGCGCGGCCCCGTGCAGCTGGGCTTTGCCCGCAGCGTGGATCCCATCGTGCCCCAGGAAGTGACCATCACCCGCGTGGCCATCACCACCGAGGCCGATGCGGAGAACAAGGGCACCGAGATGGGCCGCAAGTACATCGTGCCCTACGCCCTGTATCGCGCAGAGGGCTACATCTCCGCAAACCTCGCCCGCAAGACCACCGGCTTCTCCGAGGACGACCTGGCGCTGCTGTGGCAGGCCATCCTGAACATGTTCGAGCACGACCACTCCGCCGCCCGGGGCAACATGGCGGTGCGGGAGCTGATCGTGTTCAAACACGACTCCGAGCTGGGCAACGCCCCCGCGCACAGGCTGTTCGATCTGGTCAAGGCCAGCCGCAAGGAGGGCGTAAGCGCAGCCAGATCGTATGCGGACTACACTGTGACCGTGGATGAGGCCCGCGTCCCCGACGGCGTGACCTGCATCCGGATGTGATGAATTATCCCGAAGAAGCCTTCCTCCTCTTGTCCGGACTGCAGCACTTCCGCTTCTGCCGCCGCCAGTGGGCGCTGATTCACATCGAACAGCAGTGGGCGGAGAATTTCCGCACGGTGGACGGCGAACTGATGCACCGCAACGCCCACGACGCGGGCTTTCAGGAGAGTCGCGGCGAGCTGTACGTCACCCGCAGCGTCAGCGTGTTTTCCCCGACGCTGGGCGTGTCCGGCCAATGCGACGTGCTGGAGTACCATCGCGGCGACGCGGGCATCCCCCTGCGCGGGAAGGAGGGGCTCTGGCAGCCCTATCCCGTGGAATACAAGCGGGGTCGTCCCCGGGAGGACACCGGAGACGCGCTCCAGCTCTGCGGTCAGGCCCTGTGTCTGGAGGAGATGCTGTGCTGTCCGATCCCCGAGGGCGCGCTCTACTACGGCGAGATCCGGCGCAGAGTGGCGGTTCCCTTCACCGATGAACTGCGCGGCGAGGTTCGCCGGATGCTGGAAGAGATGCATGAATTGTACCGGCGCGGTCACACGCCGAAGGCGAAGCCGGGCAAGCACTGCAACGCCTGCTCGCTCAAGGATCTGTGCCTGCCCAAATTGATGAAGGCCCGCTCCGTCGCGGCCTATCTGAAGGAGGCCATGGAGGAGAACGCATGAAGCAGCTGCTCAACACCCTGTTTGTGACCTCGGAGGACGTCTATCTCTCCCTGGATGGCGAAAACGTGGTGGCCAACCGGGACAAGCAGGCCGTCGCACGCTATCCGCTGCACACACTGCAATGCATCGTCAGCTTTTCCTACGCCGGCGCATCCCCGGCCCTGATGGGCGCATGCGCGGAGAAGGGCATCGGTCTGGCCTTCTGCACCCCCAGAGGCCGCTTTCTTGCGCGGGTCTGTGGTGAAAACACCGGCAACGTGCTGCTCCGCAGGAAGCAGTACCGGCTCGCGGACGATCCCGTGGAAAGCTGCACGATCGCCCGGAACATGATCTTCGGCAAGCTGCACAACGCCCGCTGGAGCATCGAGCGAACCCGCCGGGATCACGCCCTGCGGGTGGATGCGGAGGCGCTGTCCCACGCAAGTCAGGAGCTGCACCGGCTGCTTCCCCAGGTGGCGGAGGTGACGGAAAACGATGTGCTGCGGGGCCTGGAGGGCGTGGGCGCAGCCGCATATTTCGGCGTATTTGATGAAATGATCCTGAACCGGAAGGAGGCCTTCTTCTTCCGCGGCCGCAACCGCAGGCCTGCCCTGGATCGGGTCAATGCCCTGCTGTCCTTCGCCTACAGCCTGCTGAGCCACGACTGTGCCTCCGCACTGGAGGCCGTCGGTCTGGACGCCTACGTGGGTTTTCTCCACACGGATCGCCCGGGCAGGGATTCCCTTGCACTGGACCTGATGGAGGAGCTGCGGCCGTGCATGGCGGATCGCTTTGTGCTAACCGTGATCAACAATCGCATGCTCCGACCGGAGGATTTTCAGACGCAGAGCAGCGGCGCTGTCCTGCTGACTGACGATGGGCGACGCAGCTTCCTGAAGGCCTGGCAGGAAAAGAAGCGCGAGACCCTGACCCATCCCTATCTGGGTGAAAAGCTGGCCTGGGGCATGATCCCCTACGTCCAGGCGCTGCTGCTGGCGCGCCATCTGCGCGGCGATCTGGACGCCTACCCACCATTCTTATGGAAGTGATGCAATGCTGGTAGTCATTACCTACGACGTCAATACGGAGGATGCCGCCGGCCGCAAGCGCCTGCGCAGGATTGCAAAGGAATGCGTCAACTATGGCCAGCGGGTGCAGAATTCCGTGTTCGAGTGCCTGCTGGATGCGGCGCAGTGCCGCTTGCTCCAGGCGAAGCTCTGCTCCATCATGGATGAAGAGCGGGACAGTCTGCGCTTCTATTACCTCGGCAAGCAATACGAAAAGAAGATCGAACACTTTGGCTGCAAGGCCGGATATCGACCTGAAGATCCCTTGATTATCTAGACGCGAACCCCAGGCGCACATGCTTTTCCCGGCGGGTTCGCACCCGTTTGATGCGGGAAAAATAGAGCGTATGGTGCTGCTCTGCATCGTATGCAGATGGAATTTCACGCATGTGTCCTTTGAAATGGGTAAACCTTTGCAGAAATGCATGACTGTTTTGTGCATTTTTGCTGTCGCTCCCCGCACGGGGAGCGTGGATTGAAATAGGCATGGAATAGATCGATAGGGCGAAGGATGTAGTCGCTCCCCGCACGGGGAGCGTGGATTGAAATAGCGACAACACGGGGGAAAGGCCGGATTTCGGCGTCGCTCCCCGCACGGGGAGCGTGGATTGAAATAAGGCGGGCGAAGGATGAAGTCATCGAAAATACACGTCGCTCCCCGCACGGGGAGCGTGGATTGAAATTGGAGCGCACGCGGCAGCGGCTGCGGGACATTGGTCGCTCCCCGCACGGGGAGCGTGGATTGAAATTGCCGGTGCATATTACACGCGAATTGCGCAAAGCAGTCGCTCCCCGCACGGGGAGCGTGGATTGAAATAAGGCCGCATTGTGGGATGTGCAGCCGGAGCTTTGTCGCTCCCCGCACGGGGAGCGTGGATTGAAATGTCGGAAGGCAGGGAGCAAAGAGCGGATCTGTAGGGTCGCTCCCCGCACGGGGAGCGTGGATTGAAATTTCCA
Organism: Clostridiales bacterium; assembly: GCA_004557125.1. Taxonomy (GTDB): domain Bacteria; phylum Bacillota; class Clostridia; order Christensenellales; family Aristaeellaceae; genus SFTH01. Next base: position 10,577 of record SFET01000038.1, read on the forward strand.
TTTGATGAGATTTGTAATAATTGGCGGAAGTCGCTCCCCGCACGGGGAGCGTGGATTGAAATTGGGGTAGATGCATATTTTTTAAGCCACTCTGCGGTCGCTCCCCGCACGGGGAGCGTGGATTGAAATCTGCCGCTGCGCAAGGCGCGGCGCGTGCTGATCCAGTCGCTCCCCGCACGGGGAGCGTGGATTGAAATAGAGGATATGTGGAAGAGCAGCGAGACTGAATTTGTCGCTCCCCGCACGGGGAGCGTGGATTGAAATATCAACGGCGTGTACAACAAGGCCAACAGCGACGGTCGCTCCCCGCACGGGGAGCGTGGATTGAAATAGCGATCCGACCGAGGTTTATGAGGCTTCAATCGTCGCTCCCCGCACGGGGAGCGTGGATTGAAATAGCGTCTTGGAAACGTAGCCCACCCGGAGATAGTCGTCGCTCCCCGCACGGGGAGCGTGGATTGAAATATCGGGTTCGCCTGCTGGTTTGCGATGTTCGCGGTCGCTCCCCGCACGGGGAGCGTGGATTGAAATAACGCTGGACGCGACAGCAGACGAGCACGGAGAGCGTCGCTCCCCGCACGGGGAGCGTGGATTGAAATACATAAAATAATGTATCTATTGCCATTGCTGTTGTCGCTCCCCGCACGGGGAGCGTGGATTGAAATTGCTGCATTGCGGCGATAATCAGATCTGTATTCAGTCGCTCCCCGCACGGGGAGCGTGGATTGAAATGGCATTTCTCCGTGCTGACCCGGGAAAACCCACGTCGCTCCCCGCACGGGGAGCGTGGATTGAAATAATTTGGATTATATCCAGGCGTTCGCGTCTGGCGTCGCTCCCCGCACGGGGAGCGTGGATTGAAATAAAAAAGCGTCGAATTATGTAAACGAATACGAGCGGTCGCTCCCCGCACGGGGAGCGTGGATTGAAATACATCACAAAGGGCGACGACGCGGTGCTGGAAGTGTCGCTCCCCGCACGGGGAGCGTGGATTGAAATTACATTATATTCGCTTTGATTCTCTGCATGTACGTCGTCGCTCCCCGCACGGGGAGCGTGGATTGAAATAGCATGCGGCGGAGTTCTATTCCATCTTCCCCGTCGCTCCCCGCACGGGGAGCGTGGATTGAAATTCGTCTGATGGATTGAAAACGGATTGAAATACACCAGTCGCTCCCCGCACGGGGAGCGTGGATTGAAATTCGCCGCGCGGGTTGAAATTGCCCGCCTCCCATGTCGCTCCCCGCACGGGGAGCGTGGATTGAAATCTGATCGGTGCAGGGTGCAAGCTCTCGGTGCAGCATGTCGCTCCCCGCACGGGGAGCGTGGATTGAAATCAGCAGTTTCGCAAGGGCTGGACGCCGGAGGCCGGTCGCTCCCCGCACGGGGAGCGTGGATTGAAATAAGCCCTCTTTCGCGGTCGTGCGGTGTGCGCAAGTCGCTCCCCGCACGGGGAGCGTGGATTGAAATTGGACGGGAACGCATGATTCTTTACAGGGAAAATGGTCGCTCCCCGCACGGGGAGCGTGGATTGAAATTTGCGGCCTCCGTGCTGTTTCCGCATGCGATGTAGGTCGCTCCCCGCACGGGGAGCGTGGATTGAAATGTTAAGCGCCTGCAACCAGCGCATGCTTGCGCGCAGTCGCTCCCCGCACGGGGAGCGTGGATTGAAATGACGCTTGTCGTGGTATCCATGCATCTTGCGGCGTCGCTCCCCGCACGGGGAGCGTGGATTGAAATTCGTACATGTTTACACCCCTTTCGGCGGCTCCGGGTCGCTCCCCGCACGGGGAGCGTGGATTGAAATCTGCGATCCTCCATGTGCACCTCATTTCTGTCGCGTCGCTCCCCGCACGGGGAGCGTGGATTGAAATGGGAAGACCTCGTGCAGCCTGTCGTGGGGCACGTGTCGCTCCCCGCACGGGGAGCGTGGATTGAAATCCATACAACTGAATGCAACATACCACTCGCGGCAAAGTCGCTCCCCGCACGGGGAGCGTGGATTGAAATCAAGCGCACGCTTGTACGAAAACGATAGTCCCGTCGCTCCCCGCACGGGGAGCGTGGATTGAAATGCTGCCGACTACGTGGAGGACTATAACCGCCGCGTCGCTCCCCGCACGGGGAGCGTGGATTGAAATGCAAGAGCCACGGGAATCCCAACGACGCGCAGCGTCGCTCCCCGCACGGGGAGCGTGGATTGAAATGATGGTGGATCGGCTGACGGAACAGGAGGTTGCAAGCGTCGCTCCCCGCACGGGGAGCGTGGATTGAAATCAACACTGCCTCCCGGCGCGCTGCCGCTGACGCGTCGCTCCCCGCACGGGGAGCGTGGATTGAAATGATCAGGTTCAGCGCGTCGTTCACATCCGTCAAAGTCGCTCCCCGCACGGGGAGCGTGGATTGAAATCTACGGAATGCGCTGCGTTGCGGCGACCAAGGGGTCGCTCCCCGCACGGGGAGCGTGGATTGAAATATAGATCGGATTGCCCTTGTAGGTGGCGATCTCCGTCGCTCCCCGCACGGGGAGCGTGGATTGAAATTCGTCGCTGAGCTGTGCCCAGGTCGCCAGCAAGCGTCGCTCCCCGCACGGGGAGCGTGGATTGAAATAGAATGAGAACCGGGAGCTATACGGAGAGGGGCGTCGCTCCCCGCACGGGGAGCGTGGATTGAAATCGGATGGTAATGTGCAGATTTCGGACGCGGTGCAGTCGCTCCCCGCACGGGGAGCGTGGATTGAAATATCTGCTCCGACATACTGATGTTATGTAGCTGACGTCGCTCCCCGCACGGGGAGCGTGGATTGAAATACGGACGCGACCGGAATCAAACTGCGCCGGGTGAAGTCGCTCCCCGCACGGGGAGCGTGGATTGAAATGCCCCAGGCCCACGCCCAAGACAGATAGGTAAGCGTCGCTCCCCGCACGGGGAGCGTGGATTGAAATCGATTGTCTGCATGGATAGCTCGCCATCCGCCATCGTCGCTCCCCGCACGGGGAGCGTGGATTGAAACCGTCAAAAGCTCTGCAAGCGCCTGAACAACATCGTCGCTCCCCGCACGGGGAGCGTGGATTGAAACCGGACGAGGTGCTGTTTATGGCAATCGACCAGGCGGTCGCTCCCCGCACGGGGAGCGTGGATTGAAACTCCTCGTAGGGCATGGATACCGGGGCGTTGGCGTGTCGCTCCCCGCACGGGGAGCGTGGATTGAAACCACACAGTCAGCAACTTTGCGCACCCTGCGCAAGCTCCAGATTTTCGGCTTGGCAGTCAGCCACCAGCAATGAAAACCGTCTGTTCCTTTCTCGTCGCTCTTGGCATACAGCGGCACCTTGGAAAGGTCAACCTGCCTGAGCGCCGACTCCAGCTCATCGCGCAACTTCCATATATAAGAACCTTCTTCATCCTTGCCAGCATCTTTGCCGACATAGAGGATAGTCCACCAGCGAGGGTCGCCTGTGTCGCGCTGCATAACCGGGCAGCCGGTTTTCTCCGCCACACGTCTGGCCAGTGCAACGGAACCGCTGTTGTAGAAATTCTTGGTCTCGCCATACTTTACGGAAAGCTGTGTGCAGGTGGCCTTGCTGCCATAGTCCAGCATCCTCTTCATAATTTCGAGGCTGCTTGGGATGAAAACCTCGGTGTCATTGATGAGCGCAATCCACTCATCCGTGCTGATGGCCGGGGAATAGTCTGTCGGCCACCATTCATCCGCAGCAGGCTCATCATTGCGTTTGCTGTAATACCGGCTGATGTAGAACCCTACGTCAATTGTCAGCGTCCGCATCTCCGGGTCGGCATAACAGGTGCCATCAACCTGAGCTGCCAGCATATTCCGAAGCTCATCATCCTTCTGGAGCTCGGCGCAGATTTCATTGTAGAACGCATAGAAGTTATGAATGTTATCTGCGTAGGCACCTTTTTTGAAGCGATAGTCACTTTCCAATTCGCTGGCGACCACCTTCACCTCGCTCAGCTTGAAAATGTAATACTTGTCGGGATAACGAAGCCACAGATAGGTGCTGATAGAATTTTCGTTCTGATAGTGCTGGGCAGCACCATTCCCATACCGCTCCAACAGAAGGGACGATTTCAATTTGAAGCTGTTGATGCGCTCATAGACATCTTTGCTCTCATCAAAGAGCTCGATGAACATGGCGCGGACTTCCTCCGGCACAATCTCGGCAAACTTCTGAATCATTCGGGCCGGGAAGTTATTCACGCTCGCCAGCAGGTTGGCAGTGGCGGACAGGGACTTCTTGAGCATTTCGGCAAAATCTGTAGCGTTTACATCCCAATTGAGCTGGAAGCACTTCACAGCCTGCCACTTATATTTTTCATTGGGCCACAGCTTCTGCGCAAAGTCACGCTTGTAGCTGACCAGCGCCTCTTTTAATCTGAATTCATCAAACATGCTCCGTCACCTCCATCAATCTGCGCTGCGCAGGCTCTTGTAAATCTCGTCCGCAAAGATACCCAGCACCTGACGCTTCATCTCATCGTTGGACAGCAGCAGGGAGAAGAAGTCCTGATTCTGGGAGAGACCTTCAATCAGCGCATCATCGATATCATCGAAATATAAGAACTCGAAGTCCTGCTGGGTGTTGTTCTTGGCACTGGTCTTCAGCTTTTCGGACTTCATAAGGATGTCCCGAATCTGAAGCATCGCCTTAACCACGACATCGTTATCATAGGATTTTCCGGTGCGGCTGTTGATTTCATCTATGATTTCCGACAGCCGTTTTTCCTTATCCTCGGTCAGGCCGAAGTGTTCAGCGGTCGGGAGCTTCATCACAGGGCTCGCCACAAGATTCGGCGTGGTGTGCTCCTCAATCTTTTTCTGTACAAAGTTGGAGGCTTTGATTTTGCCGTCCAGATTGAAGCCACCGCCCGGATGCTTGATATTGATATACGACAGCAAATAAGCGATGAAGTTGTATTTCTTATGCAGGTCGGTGTCCTCGAAACTGGAGACCTGGAGCAGGAATTCATAGAAGCGTACAAAGCTACGCATCACGGAAACGCACTCGCGCTGGTCGTTGTACTCGTAGTGCTCCAGCAGCTTTTTGCTCTTCTGCAGGAAGAATGTCAACCGCTGCTTCTGCTTGCCTGTGACCTTCTCAGCGTAAAGGATATCATTTGCCGCTTCAATGTCAGCCGGGTCAAGAATCGCATAGGCGTCAATCCGGGCCTCTAAATCGAAAACGGCGCTCGGCGTCACGGAATTGGCCAGCAGTGTGGTGGTGTAATACGGGGCAACTGCTGCATTCTGCCTGGTAAACCATCTATCGTATTGGTCGTAAGCAGGATATCGTATTCCTGAATACGCAATTCCAGTTCCTTGATGTATCTGCGAAAACATCCGGGCGAGAATACTGCGTTTGATTCTGCGCTGGCATCGCTCCATGGATATATGGGAAAGAAGCTGGATTTCCGATTTGCGGACGATTGCCGGTCGGTCTATATGAGATATGCTGGGACGATTGCGATGGAGGTTTATATGCGCGGTGTGATGGATCGGGCACGTCCGCACTATGCCGTCGTGAGCAGGGAGCTTCCGTATCAGCCGGACGGGCCGTAAAACAGCGCTGTGCAGCATGTATGCCATTTGACAGAATGGCTCAGGCGGAATGGGAATCTGAACATGAAAGCCCCCACTGCCTGAGTCATTGACTTTCCCCTCATGCGCAGGGAAAGGTATTTTATGAAGTTATGTGCAGGATCCCCAAATATAGCCCTGCGCCTTCCTGCGGGCGAACCGCAGCGAGGCGCAGGGCCAGCGCAGAACTAGACTTCCGGTATGAGGCGAATCACCTGTACGGGCGTTTCGGAATTGGTGAAGTCCAGCGTGAAGCTGACCGTTTCCTCATCCTCATCACCCTCCAGCGTCAGCTCCGTTTCCGTGCCGTCCTCGGAGAGCAGATAGAGCGTATAGCCATCCAGCACCTCGGCGGGCAGGGTGATCTTCACCTGACCGGTGGGCTGGGTCAGTTCACCGCTGCGCTCAAACGCGACGCTCAGCAGGTTCTCCCCCTCTTCCCACGCGCCCATGCGCAGTACGAGTTCGCCTCCGGGCAGACGCTCTGTGAGCGCCTCCGCAGCCGCGTCCTCCGCCAGCAGCAGCCGCACGGCCTCGCGCGTCTCTACGACCTCGCCGTTCTCATCGATCATCCGGATCTCGCTGACCTCGCCGCACACGGGGCAGAGGACGAACTCCGTGCGCACATCCTCAGCCGTCAGTACAAAGCTGAACCGCACGCAATCCACCGTATGTTCATACGCGTCGCGCAGGCAGGACGCGCTGTTCGTGCCGTCGGCATTGGGCGTCCACTCTCCGTACCAGTGGCCCAGCGCGGAAACGATCGCATCCCGATAGCTGTCCTGGCAGCGGGTGCAGGTATGGGTTGTGTAGCCCTTCTCCGTGCAGGTTGGCTTCGTGGTCTTTGCCGCATAGTCATGCCCCAGCGCGGGCTTCTCCGCATAGGTGGAGTAGTCGCAGCGGCTGCAGGTCTCATAGGCATCCCAGCCAACCTCGGTGCAGCTGGCCGCCTGCGCGTCGTGCGTCACGTAGTCGTGCCCCAGCGCGGGCTTCTCCGCAAAGGTGGAGTAGTCGCAGCGGCTGCAGGTCTCATAGGCGTCCCAGCCAATTTCGGTGCAGGTGGGAGCCTGCGCGTCGTGCGTCACGTAGTCGTGGCCCAGCGCGGGCTTCTCCGCATAGCCGCTGTAGTCGCAGCGGCTGCATGTCGCATAGGCCGCCCAGCCAATTTCGGTGCAGGTGGCCGCCTGCGCATCGTGCATCACGTAGTCGTGGCCCAGCATCTGGCCGTAGTATTCGTCACAGACGTCGCACATCGCCCGGGTTTCGCAGGTCGCGGTGCCGCCGGTGTGGTCGGCGTATTCCACATGAGCGGTTTTGTTTTTCCTGCAATACCGGTAGTGCTGGTCGGTGTCGTAGAGCTTCCAGGCGCTCCAGTCATGCGCGTCGGCGTCCACGTCGCCGAAATGACCGCAGTCCTTGCAGTACGCCGGGAAGGCGCAGGTGGCGGGGCTGGACACGTTGTGCTTGCCGTATTCGGTCTTGCCGCAGCCATATGCACAGGTGCGATAATGCCGCTGGCCGTCGTCGGCGGGCAGCCACCGGCCCATCTGGTGATCCACCGTAGCCCCGTAATAGAGATCACAAATCTTACAGTGCATCCCCTTCATGCAGGTGGCGGCCTTGTCCGTCGTGTGGCCCTCCGATACCGTAGACAGCACCGCCTGACATCCGGCGCAGGTTTGCGTGGCGATGTGTCTGGTCTTGTCTTCGGGATCGATCGCATACGTGGTCTTGCGCTCGCCCTCGTGGTTCGTCCCGTCATAGTATGGCACATTGCAGTCCGCGCACGTCGCTGCCGTGGTGCATGTCGGACTGCCGCCGGTGTGGGCCGCATATTCCACCGCATCGCAGCCGCTGGTCTGGCAGGTGCGGACATGCTGATTCTCGTCAGATTTTGACCACGCGCTCCAGTTGTGCCCCGCCTTGCTGCCGTAGTTGCTCTGGCAATCCGCGCAGTAGGCCGTAGACTGGCAGGTGGCGGGCGTTGCCGCTGTGTGGTCTACGGGCGCTCCTGTGACCGAATGCTTGCAGCCGCTGTAGATCGTCGTCGGCGTGTGCTGGGTCTCGGAGGTCTTTGCGTAGGTGGTCATGGCCTCGCCCTCGTGGTTCGTCTCGTCATTGTATTGCACATTGCAGATCGCGCACGTCTGCTCCGTTTTGCAGGTCGCCCTCGGCTCGGAGGTGTGGCTGCCCAAATCCACCATGCCGCAGCCCGGCGTCTGGCAGATGCGCATATGGGTCTTCTCGTCCGTAGTCCATTCGCCCCAGACGTGGTTGTCGGGGTTCGGATTGCCGTATGCTTGATTGCAAACATTACACCATGCCGCGTGGGCGCAGTTCGCTGGGGTTGATTCTTCGTGCTGTGTATCAACTTGATTGCCGGTCTCATTCCCGCAGGCGGTGCAGGTTTCGATCCTTTTGTGGAAGGACTCGTCATATTTTTTATATGTGTACGTAAGGGGGCCTACGTGCTTTGTTGTGTCCGTGTAGGTTGCGTGGCATTTACTGCACGTCGCCGATGTAACGCAGTTCGAGTTGCCGTCGTGCGACTCGGATTCGGATGCGCTGCAGCCGATGTTCATGCAGTAGCGGTAATGCAGATTCGGATTGAATAGATTGGGTTGCCAATCGCTCCAGTTGTGGGCGTCCGGGTTCGGGCTGCCGTAGGCTTCATTACAACCTGCGCAGATCGCCGCGCTCATGCAGGTCGCGGCTTCTTTTGGGGTGTGCTGCTCTGTGAGTGTATAATTGATTTTCTTGCATCTCGAACAGGCTTCCTCTTTGATGTGATTGACCTCATCAACTTTATTGTAAACGATTTCATATGCGTGGTTGTCCGGGTCCTTGTCGCCATAGTATTTGTGGCAAAGATCGCAGTAGGCCTGTGAAATGCAGGTTGCAGCTTTGGATTTTTTGTGGGGCAGATCGTAACCCGTACCTTGTTCGTCGCCACATACTGGGCATCGATAGATCTCAAGGTGCGCAAGCTCGTTGGGTGCGGCTATATACCTTCCGGTTGGCTCAAAGTCCTGAGACTTTTGGCAGACCTGACAATATATCTCATACACCAGCGCCATCGCCGTCGACGACGCCAGCACCAGCGCCAGCAGCACCAACAGACAAACAAACCATTTCTTCATGTTCATGTCCTCTTTCATTTGGGCCGTTTACAGTTCAAATTGCATCGAAAGGGATTCAAACAGCGCGTTCATCACGCGCCTGGCCAGTGCGCACACATCCAGCGTCGCCACATGGGCGATGATCCGCGCCCGCTCGTCCTCCGGCACGCGGAACACGCGCAGGCTCATGGTGAGAAACCGCCGGATCTTCCGCTCCAGCGGGAAATCTGCCGTGCAGCGGCGGGCCATGTAGGCGCGCATCATGCCCGCCGTGCCCACCTCCATCTCCAGAAAATCTGCCGCCGTGGCCTCAGGCAGATACGCCCCGAAGGCCGCCTGCAGCTCCCCGGCGGTGCGCCGGTGGATCAGCGCCAGCGTGTCGGGGCAGGTGTACGCCTCCAGATAGACGTCGCGCAGGTTCTCGTTCAGCTCCGTCAGCGCCAGCTGCAGCGCCGTCTCCACTGCGTACACGTGCGCCGGCGTGGGCGCATCCGCCGCCAGCTGCCGGGCCGCGTCGAACTGCCCGCTGAACATGATCTCCACGAATGCCGTCAGCACGCCGTCCTTGGCTCCAAATATATTCTGAAACGACGACGAGGAGACGTCCGCCTCCCGCAGGATGTCAACCATGCGGGTCTTCGTGTAGCCCTTTTCCAAAAACAGCCGCGCACAGGCCGCCAGCACCCGCCGCCGGGCGTCCTGGCTGTCATATCGCCGCAAGCGGACACACCTCCCTTATTCCGAATTGGCTTGCAACTCAATTATACCGCGTCAGCAGGAGGATTACAAGTAAGAAAGATACAATTAACGTGATGAAGGCAGTAATTCGATACGATCCCCGGTACCGTATAAGCCCGAGGGGCAGTAGATGATACCATTTGACAAAATGACTCAGGCAGGGTGGAATTTTGAGGCTGCGACCCCACGCTGCCTGAGTCGTTTACTTCCCCATCATGGGTGGAAAAAGCATTTATGCAATACATTCACCAGCGCTTCCTCGATAAATAATTTCTCCCTTAATCAAGGACTGGAATGCGTTATTCTGAAATGCCATCAAAAGATTGAAAACAAAATTCCCGGGGGCATTAGTCGTTTTGCATTAGGATTCTGCAAGAACAAAAAGAAACGGGCTGAAACCTTGTATCAAAGTTTCAGCCCGTTTATGAGAACAATTCAGAAGATTGAGAATGATGAAGGAGCCAGTGTCGATGGATAAGCCTACCCTGCTGCTCTCGTCAACTATTTTGAGAGGTTCATTGATGAAATGCAGAAATTCTGCCAGAAATAAGCCGTTTGCACCCAATAACAAAACGAAAGCTCTATTGTTACAACGAAAGCCCTATTGTCAAAACGAAAGCTGAGCAATCGTTTTGTTATGCACCCAAAGAGGAAAGTGGGTGCATCCTTCGTATACGGTCTTTCAGTGGGATTCTGGGGCAAAAAAGAAGATGACGGAACAGAGTTGTAAAACTGTAAATTTCCGGTTACATTTGCCGTTTTGCATCAGGATTTTGCAGGAACAAAAAGGAAAGGACTGAAACCTTGTATCAAAGTTTCAGTCCTTTTATGTGAAATGACTCAAGAAATGATACAATCCACAGCTTTCATTTTGCATTAGGGCTTTCGTTTTACATTGGGTGCATTTGGGTGCAAAATGGGTGCAGCCGGGTGCAAAACAGGCTCGTTGGGTGCAGCGTAACCGCTTAATAATCCCGCGCCGTAATGACTTCCACAAATCGTGCAACAGTATCCATATCATTTGAGAAACTGAAAACCAGAAAGGCAAGTAAACACCATTGAAATTCAGAATAACAATAACAGAAGTTTCGCCTTGAACCACTGGCTTTTCCGCTACTTGTATGGTACAGTAATGGTGTTCACGACACAGGCTGAGGAGGTGAATGAATGAACGCCATCAGACGAAAAACCATGGTGAAATTCTGTCTCGCAATGGGCCTGTTCATCCTCGCCGGTGTCTTTCGGCAGTTCGATCAAGACATCCCCCCGCTGGCGGCGGCCGCCTGTTTCATGCTGACCAACCTGATCTACATCGGCTTGGCCATGGCGTGGGGCTTTTCGATATCCAACCGGATTCTGCACAAAAATGTCCGGCAGTATCTGCTGCTGGGCTGCGCGATGGCCGTTATGTGGATGTTCCTGCGCACGGTCAAGTATCGCTTTTTTGAAGACAACCATGTGACCCGTTATTTGTGGTATCTGTACTATGTGCCTCAGATCCTCGCGCCGCTTTTCAGCCTGTTTGCGGCGCTGGAGGTCGGACGGCGGGAGGGCGACGCGATTTCTCCAAAGTGGCATCTGCTGCTCATCCCAGCCACGCTGCTGATCGGCGGTGTTCTGACCAACGATCTGCACCAGATGGCGTTTCGATCCGTGCCGGGCGCTGCGGCGCTGCAAGCGGACTATACCCACGGCTGGATGTACTACCTCGCCATGACGTGGATTGTCGGGCTGCTGCTGGCGACAGGAATTATCGTTTACCGCAAGTGCCATGTGTCTGAAAGCAGGCGATACGCATGGGTGCCGCTCTGTGCTTTTCTGAGCGGGTTTGTGTTGTGCGCGCTGAGCTTCGCGAATACCTACACCTTCCACAAGATGCCGGAATGCTTCTGCCTGACATTTGCGGCGTTCTGGGAGAGCTGCCTGCAGGTGGGGCTGATGCCGACCAACGGCTATTACCGCTATTTCTTTTCCGAATCCACCGTCGCCGCGCAGATTGTGGACGGGCAGGGACGCCCCGTCTACCGCGCCCAAAACGCGCCCGTTCTCACGCCGGCTCAGCTGGACGCAGCGGCGCGCGAAGCGATTCTTCTGAACGCAGACACGCGCCTGCAAAGCGCGCCGGTGCAGGACGGGCGCGTGTACTGGGTGGAGGATATTTCAAAAATCAATCGGATTCAGGGGCAGCTTGCCGAAATCAACGCCCGGCTTTCGGAGGAAAACGAGCTGATTCAGGCAGAAAATGAGCTGAAGCGTCAGCGCGCGCAGACTGAGGAAAAGAACCGGCTCATGGACGAGATGATCGCGCTCGTGCAGCCCCAGCTGTTTCAAATCAGCCGGCTTCTGGAAGGAGAAAACACGCAGATCCTGAACGCTCAAACTCTGAAGCAGGTCTGTCTGCTGGGCGCGTATGTCAAGCGGCGGGTCAATCTCGCGCTGATCTGCGATCAGAAAGCGTTCGTCCCCGTGGACGAGCTGGCGCACTGCATTCGGGAATCACTGACGTATCTTGCGCAGTACGGCGCGGCTTGCGCGCTGTATCAGGAAGGGAGCGGCAGCGTGGACAGCCGCGAAGCGCAGCTGGCCTACGATTTCTTTGAGAACTGTCTGGAGGCGGCCCTGCCCTCGCTCAGCGCGCTGATGGTGCGCGTGGAATGCGGCGAGCGCTTTTCAATACGGCTGATGATGGAGGACGCGGCGGGCCTTCCGGATGCGGACAGGTATGCGCAGCTGGGCCAACTCGCTATGGATACCGAGGACGACCAGCAGTGCCTGACGCTCTCCTTCTCCCGGGGAGGTGAGTACCTGTGACCGCCATGCATGCAGGTCTCGTCTGCACGCTGATGTTGATTGGAACAATGTCCAGCCTGTTCGGCAGCATGAATGCGGCGCGCTGCCACCGGCGCTTCGCCTTTGTGCTGTGCCTTGGACTTACCGCACTGGACGCCGCGCTGCTGACGGTGCTGATCTCCCGCTCGCCGGGTGCATTTGTGCCTGTGCCGTGGACTGCGTCGGCGCTGGCGCTGACGATTCCAACCTTGCCTGAAAAATCTCAAGATGGACGAGCTGAGTCATCTGATCACGGGAGAGGCGCTGCTCAACGCGAACGATTTCTGGAAAACGATGGAATTGCAGCCCATCGTCACGCTGGAAAATGGCCGGACATGGAGCTTTGAGCGCGTGCAGATGGAGATGAACGGGAAAACTGTTTACCAGATCACCGGCACAGATATCACCGAGGAAGCGCGGCTCCAATGGGAGCTGGAAAGGGACAATCTTCGCCTGAAAGCCATGAACCGGCGGCTTCGGCAATATGGGCAGGACGTGCAGGAGGCGACGCGGGAAAAGGAGATCCTGCGCGCCAAGACCCGCGTCCACGATGAGATCGGCCAAGTGCTGCTGCAAACCCGGCAGTTCCTTTCCGGCACGCTGGGTGATGCGGAAAGCGTCTGCGCCGCATGGCGGCAGAACGTCCGGCTGCTGCTGGGAAAATATGCGGATGAACAGCACGTTGACACATTTGATCAGCTTGCCCGCGCCGCATGCGCCATCGGCGTGACCATCGAGCGGCGCGGCATATTGCCGGCAGAGGGTACGGAGAACGCACAGCTTGCAGAGGCCGCCGCCCATGAATGTCTGACGAACCTGGTGCGCCACGCGGGCGGCACGCGGCTGGAAATCATCGGCGAGAAAACCGCATCCGGCTGGCGCGTTCGTTATCTCAACGACGGCAGCACGCCGTCCGGCCCCATCGTCGAGGGCAGCGGACTGTCCGCGCTGCGCACCCGAACGGAGGCTGCGGGCGGCAAAATGGACATTGAATACGCTCCGCGCTTTGAGCTGACGCTGGCATTGCCCGAGGAAAGGCAGGAAATTCCATGAAATACAAAGTCATGATCGTCGAGGATCAGACCATGCCCCGCGAGCTGTTCGAACTGAGGGTTCAGTCATCGGAGCACTTCGAGGTGGCGCTGTCCATCGACAACGCCGCGCTGACAGACGTTTATTGTCTGCGATTTCCAGTGGATCTGATCCTTATGGATGTGGTTACGCGCGGCGGCGAGAGCGGGCTGGACGCGGCGGCGCGGATCAAGCGTGCGTTTCCCCAGATCAAAATCATCATCGTGACCTCCATGCCGGAATGCTCGTATCTAGGCCGCGCGCGGGAGATTGGCGTGGAGAGCTTCTGGTACAAGGAGGAGCAGCGCGAAAGCCTGCTGGACGTGATGGAGCGCACCATGGCGGGCGAATCCGTCTATCCGGACGCGACACCGGAGCTGCAATTGGGCCTTGCCAGCAGCTACGAGTTTACCGAGCGCGAACTGGAAGTGCTGCGCGAGATGACCGGCGGCGACACCAATCAGGAGATCGCCGAGAGACTGCATATGTCCGTGGCGACGGTCAAAACGCACATCCTCAACATGCTGGAAAAAACGGGCTTCAGAAATCGCACCGAGTTGGCCGTGCGCGCCCGGGAAAGCGGGCTGGTGATACTGAATCGGAAAAACTGAATATCTTTATAGCGAAAGAGCTGCCTGCGGGCGGCTTTTTTTGTTTCGGAAGAGAAAAATAGCCATTGGGTTGATGCGCGG
>SFET01000039.1 GCA_004557125.1 Clostridiales bacterium
CTGTCCACGTGCCATCGGTCTTTTTCAGCCGAATCGAAATGCCAAAGCCACGACTTGCCGTGTCCGCATTGGGCACGCTCTTGCCACTCGCCCAGCCACTGACCACAAATGCATCATCCTGCGAACCCTGAAGGTCCAGGGTCTGAATGTAACCCACCTGATGCCTTGTATCAAAACATGGGTGATGAGGTGGTGGAGCATAGGGGAGTCGATTCGCGCCTGCGGGCTTGATCGGGGCCGGCTCTGACGCTCCACCGGAGCGTCATTCACTTCCAGCCCTTCGACTCCCCTGCTCCCGGCATGAGAAAAGCACCCAGCCAACGCTGAGTGCTTTGTGGTGGAGCATAGGGGAGTCGATTCGCGCCTGCAGGCTTGGTCGGGGCCGGCTCTGACGCTCCACCGGAGCGTCATTCACTCCCGGCCCTTCGACTCCCCTGCTCCCGACATGAGAAAAGCACCCAGCCAACGAACTGCGCTAATGCCCCGTAGGTGGTGCTCCCTGTTGGACTCGAACCAACGACCCCCGCGATGTGAACACGGTGCTCTAACCAACTGAGCCAAGGGAGCATGTGGGATGGTTCCCCTCACCGACTTATTTATTTTACACCATCCCGGTCCATTTGTCAATACCTTTTTTGAGAAAACTTGTCTTTTCCAGGAAAAGCGGCCTCCCCTGCGGGAGGCCGCTGCGATGCGCTTACTTTTTCCTGCGGATGCGGGACAGGAAGGGGATCTGCACCTTCTGCTTGGAGATCACGTCGAAGGCGACGGCCGCCAGCAGAACCAGGCCCTTGACGACCTGCTGCGCGTCCTGGGAGATGCCCAGGATGGACATGGCGTTGTTCAGCACGCCCATGATTGGCGTCCAGCTCAAAGCTCTGGCCCGCCTGGGGAGACGCGCCGTTCAGGCGTGCGGAGAAGGTGATGCCCGCCACCGCCGCCAGGAAGGCCATGTTCACATAGGCCAGGAACAGCATGCGGTTGGTGTTGACGCCGGAGAGCTTCGCTGCCTTCTCGTTGCCGCCGATGGCGTAGAGGTGGCGGCCCATGACGGTCTTGCTGGTGATGAAGCTGTACACCAGCAGCACGATGGCCAGCGTGATCAGCACCGTGGGAATGCCGCGATAGCGCGACAGCGTGTAGAACAGCCAGATGACGGCCGCGGCGATGATCACGGAGCGCAGCACGGTGGACACCATGGACTCCAGCTCATAGCCCTTCCGCTTGCGGTTGATGCGGTTGGAGATCTGAAGGCCGATGTAGATCAGTGCGATGATGATGCCCACCACCATGCAGATGGTCTTGCGGGTGTCGGCGGTGCCGATGAAGCCCGTGGTGAGCAGCATGTAGGAATCCGGGAAGGGCGAAATGGTGAGGCCCTGCAGAATCATCAGCGTAAGTCCACGGAACACCAGCTGGCCGGACAGGGTGACGATGAAGGCCGGGATGCGCACGTAGGCGATCCAGAAGCCCTGCCACACGCCGATCAGGATGCCCAGCACCAGGCACAGCAGCACCGACAGATAGGCGTTCCAGCCCCAGGTGATGATGAATGTGCCCGCGAAGGCGCCGATGAGCGCCACGATCGAGCCGACCGCCAGATCGACGTTGCCGCCGGTCAGGATGCACATCAGCATGCCGACCGCCAGAATGACGATGTAGGCGTTCTGGTTGATCAGGTTGGAGACGTTCATGGGCTTGATCAGTATGCCCTTGGTGAGGATGGTGCCCAGCACAATAATGGCAACCAGTACGATCAGCATCATGTACTGCTTCAGAAGTTGGCTAACGGACAGTTTCTTTTTCATTTGCCGATCTCTCCCTTGCTCGCCTGCATAATCCGATCCATGATCTTCTCCTGCGTGGCCTCCTCGCGGGTGAATTCGCCCACGATTCTGCCCTCGCACATCACGTAGGTCCGGTCGCACATGCCCAGAATCTCCGGAAGCTCCGAGGAGACCATCAGCACAGACTTGCCCTGGGCGACCAGATCGTTGATAATGCAGTAGATTTCATATTTTGCGTTGACGTCAATGCCGCGGGTGGGCTCGTCCAGCATCATGATGTCCGGCTGCGCAAACATCCACTTTCCGATCAGCACCTTCTGCTGGTTGCCGCCCGACAGATTGCCCACGAACTGCTCGATGTTGGGCGCCTTCACGCCCAGCTTCTTCTTGTACTCGTCCGCCGCCTGGTACTCCTTGTCCACGTCGATCACGCCGTGCTCACTGACAAAGTCCAGGCGCGCAAGGGTGGTGTTGTGCTTGATGGAATCCTCCAGCACCAGACCGTCGCCCTTGCGGTCCTCAGTGATGTACGCAAGGCCCGCATGGATGGCCTCGGAGACGCTGTTGAGCTGCACCTCCTTGCCGTTGATCAGCAGTTGCCCGGAGATCTTCGCGCCGTAGGCCCGGCCGAACACCGACATGCACAGCTCCGTGCGGCCCGCGCCGATCAGGCCGGCGATGCCTACGACCTCGCCCTTGCGCAGCGTGATGGAGACATCGTCCACCACCTTGCGCTCGGTGTAGAGCGGGTGATACACCGTCCAGTTGCGGACCTCCATGGAGACCTCCCCCACCTTCGGCTCCCGGGGCGGGAAGCGGTTGGTGAGGTCGCGGCCCACCATGCCCTTGATGATGCGCGGCTCGGAGATCTCATCGGTGCGCTTGTCCAGCGTCTCGATGGTGGAACCGTCGCGGATGATGGTGATCTTGTCCGCAACATAGGCGATCTCGTTCAGCTTGTGGGAGATGATGATGGACGTGATGTTCTTCTCCTCGCGCAGCCGCAGCAGCAGATCCAGCAGGTTCTTGGCGTCCTGCTCGTTCAGCGAGGAGGTCGGCTCATCCAGAATCAGCAGCCGCACATCCTTGGCCAGCGCCTTGGCGATCTCCACCAGCTGCTGCTTGCCCACGCCGATGTCCTTGATCAGCGTGTTGGGATTTTCGTGCAGGCCCACCACCTTCAGATATTCCGCCGCCCGCGCGTAGGTCTCGTCCCAGTCGATCACGCCGCGCTTTGCGCGCTCGTTGCCCAGGAACATGTTCTCCGCGATGGACAGATAGGGCACCAGCGCCAGCTCCTGATGGATGATGACGATGCCCAGCTTCTCGGAATCCTTGATGGTCTGGTGACGGCACTCCTTGCCGTCAAAAATAATCTGGCCCTCGTAGCTCCCATAGGGATGGATGCCGGAGAGCACCTTCATCAGCGTGCTTTTTCCGGCGCCGTTTTCGCCGCAGATTGCGTGGATTTCGCCCTCTTCCACCACAAAATTGACGTTGGACAGCGCCTTCACGCCCGGAAATTCCTTGGTAATGGATCGCATTTCCAAAAGCGTTTTGGCCATTCGTGTTCCCCCTTTATCTTTCGCCGGCATCGCCCGTCAATGAAGCGCGGGAGGATGCGCCCTGCATCCATCCCGCACAGGCCTTCAGGCGTTGCCGCATGCGATTTCGGGGCCGTTTCCTCCGGCCCTGACGAAGGAGAGGGCGGAATTTTTCCGCCCTCCGCTCAATTCCCTCGGAATCAGCCGGCCAGCTGCTCAGCAGTGTAGTAGCCGGAGTCGATCAGCAGTTCCTGATAGTTGCTGGCATCCGCGAACACGGGCTCGCACAGGTAGGACGGAACCACCTTGACGCCGTTGTCATAGGTCTCGGTATCGTTGACCGGAACTTCCTCGCCGGACAGGATGGCATCCACCATCTTGACCACCTGGGTCGCCAGGGTGCGGGTATCCTTGAACACGGACATGGACTGATAGCCGGCGATGATGTTCTTGGTGTTGGTCACGTCGCAGTCCTGACCGGTGATGACCGGGAACTCGTCCAGGCCAAAGCCCGCGGCCTTCAGGGAGTTGGTGATGCCCAGGGCCAGGGAGTCATTGGGGGAGAGCACGATGTCCGGGGCAACGCCGTCGGAGTAATAGGCAGTCAGCAGGTTGTCCATGCGGGCCTGTGCATCGTCGGTGCCCCAGCCCAGAATGGCGCAGGTCTGGAAGTCGGTCTGACCGGACTTCACAACCAGCTTGCCAGCCTCAACGTAGGGGCTCAGCACGTCCCAGGCGCCCTGATAGAAGTACAGCGCGTTGTTGTCGTCCGGGGAGCCGCCGAAGACTTCCATGGTGTAGGTCTCGGTGGTGTTGTCCAGATCGAACTTCTCCTTGATGAAGTTGCCCTGGATGGTGCCGACCATGTAGTTGTCGAAGGTGGCATAGTAATCCACGGCATCGGTATCGGTCAGCAGACGGTCATAGGCGATGATCGGGATGCCCTCTTCCTTGGCGGAAGCCAGCACGGTGCCCAGAGCGGAGCCGTCGATGGAGGCGACAACCAGCGCGTCCACCTCGTTGAGGATCATGTTCTCAATGTCGGCAACCTGCTTTGCAACGTCGTTGTTGGAGTAGGTCAGGATAACCTCGTAGCCGGCTTCTTCCAGCTGGGCCTTCATGTTGGCGCCATCCTGGTTCCAGCGCTGCAGATCCTGCGTGGGCATTGCAACGCCAACCTTGCCTTCCGCGAGCGCAGCGCCGGCCAGAACCAGCATTGCGACCAGAACGAGTGCGAGAATCTTCTTCATGGATAATAGACCTCCTTTAATATATCTCAGAGCTTTGCGCCCATGGACACAGGTTTTCGGGCATATGCCCAAGAACATCATAATCATTCCTAAACTTGACTATAACACTTTTAACATTGCCTGTCAATCGAAAATTCTCTGCAAAAAATGTCTTTTTTTCCGGGCTGTTTGCATTTTTTTCGGTGCGCCGTGCCGGTGTTTTATAATGCTAAACTTTTGGGCGCATAAAACAATTACACATACATTTAACACGCAAAGCCCGTCCAGGCCATTGACATATACATGCATTGGTGGTTTAATAATATTGCTTCAAAAGTTTAGTATTTTAAACTTCCGTACAAGTGGACTGAAAGGGAGGCGCGCCTGTGGAAATCGGCGATAAGATCCGAAGACTGCGGCTTCAGCGCGGGCTGACACAGGAGGAACTGGCGGATCGCTGCGAGCTGTCCAAGGGCTTCATATCCCTGCTTGAGCGGGATCTGACCTCGCCCTCGCTGGATACCCTTGCGGACATACTGGAATCGCTGGGCACGGATCTGCCCTCGTTCTTTGCCAAGAACGATGCGGAGAAGATCGTGTTCGGCGAGAACGACATCTTTGTCAAGGAGGACGAGGAGGGCATCAGGGGCCGCATCCGCTGGCTGGTGCCCTCGGCCCAGAAGAACCGGATGGAGCCGATCCTGGTGGAGATGGCCCCCGGCGGCGAGACCGACGAGGACGATCCCCACGAGGGCGAGGAGTTCGGCTACGTGCTCTCCGGCACGCTGAAGGTGGTCATCGGCGACCGCACCGAGCGCGTGCGCAAGGACGAGAGTTTCTACTTCGTGCCCACCGCGCCCCACAAGCTGGTGAACGCCGGCAAGACGGTGTGCAAGGTGCTGTGGGTGTCCACGCCTCCTTCGTTTTAAGAATACCGACGGTGCAAAGCCCCGCTATCCTTATTAATAGTAGCATTATCCAATCGATAAAGGAGCCACGAGTCATGGTACAGGACACGCGATTGATCGAGCTGAAGGATATTTCCAAGAGCTTCGGCGATACCGAGGTGCTGCATCACATCAACCTCTACATCCGCAAGTGCGAATTCGTGACCCTGCTGGGCCCGTCGGGCTGCGGCAAGACCACCCTTCTGCGCCTGCTGGGCGGCTTTGAGACCCCCACCTCCGGCCAGATCTTCTTCGACGGCGCGGACGTGGCGAACCTGCCGCCCTACAAGCGCCGCATCAACACGGTGTTTCAGAAGTATGCGCTGTTCTCCCACCTGAACGTGTTTGACAACATCGCCTTCGGCCTGAACCTGAAGGCCCCGGAGGCCTTCGGGGTCAAGACCCGCGCCCAGAAGAAGGAGGAGATCCGCCGCCGGGTGGATCGCATGCTGAAGCTGGTGAAGATGGAGGGCTACGAGAACCGCTCGATCAACCAGCTCTCCGGCGGCCAGCAGCAGCGCATCGCCATCGCCCGGGCGCTGGTGAACGAGCCGGAGGTGCTGCTGCTGGATGAGCCGCTGGGTGCGCTCGACCTCAAGCTGCGCAAGGAGATGCAGGTGGAGCTCAAGAGCATGCAGCAGCAGCTGGGCATCACCTTCATCTACGTCACTCACGACCAGGAGGAGGCGCTGACCATGTCGGACACGGTGGCCGTGATGAACGGCGGCCGCATCCAGCAGATCGGCGATCCCAAGCGCATTTACGACGAGCCGAAGAACGCCTTCGTGGCGGACTTCATCGGCGAGAGCAACATCCTCTCCGGCGTGATGCTGGAGGACAACCTGGTGGAGATGCTGGGCACGCAGTTCCAGTGCGTGGACGAGGGCTTCGGCAAGAACGAGCCCGTGGACGTGGTGGTGCGCCCGGAGGACGTGATGATCGTGGGCGAGGACGTGGGCATGCTCACCGGAACGGTGGAGAGCGTGCTGTTCAAGGGCGTGCACTACGAGATGATCATCGACACCGGCAGCATGAAGTGGAAGGTGCACTCCACCGGCATGCAGCCCGTGGGCAGCCGCGTGGGCCTGACCATCGTGCCCTTCAACATCCACATCATGCGCAAGGAGGCCTGAGCCATGAAGCGTCAATGGTATGCCACGCCCTATGCGCTGTGGATGCTGCTGTTCACCATCGTGCCGCTGCTGTTCGTGGTCTACTACGGCTTCACCGGCAGCGACGGCAGCTTCACCATGAAAAATTTCCAGCGCATTTTGCAGCCGGGCTATCTGCCGGTGCTGCTCACCAGCCTGAAGCTGGCGCTGTACTGCACCATCATCTGCCTGCTGATCGGCTATCCCACGGCCTACTTCCTGGCCAGCCGGGACTTTTCCGCCAACAAGATTCTGGTGGTGCTGATCCTGCTGCCCATGTGGATGAACTTCCTGCTGCGCACCTACGCCATGATGACCATTCTGGAGAACAACGGCCTGCTGAACACGCTGTTTGAAAAGATCGGCCTCCCCAAGGTGCAGTTCATCGGCACCGAGGGCGCGGTGCTGCTGGGCATGGTGTACAACTTCCTGCCCTTCATGGTGCTGCCGGTGTACACGGCGCTGAAGAAGCTGGACGCCGGCGTGATCGAGGCCGCCGAGGATCTGGGTGCAAACCCGCTGCGGGTCATCACCCGCGTGATCGTGCCCCAGTCCATTCCCGGCGTGGTCTCCGGCATCACCATGGTATTCATGCCCGCCGTTACCACCTTCGCCATCACCCGCCTGCTCTCAAACGGCATGATCTACCTGGTGGGCGACATGATTGAGGAGTACTTCATCACCGTCAACAACCGCCCGGCGGGCTCTGCCCTGTCGCTGGTGATGCTGATTCTGATGCTGGTATCCACGCTGCTGCTGCGCAAGATCAACCCGGACAAGGAAGGAGGCGGCGTATGGTAAGGAAGAGCCGCGGCTCCGTCCGCGCATTCAAGGGCCTGTATCTGGCGCTGGTGCTGGCGTTTCTGTACCTGCCCATCCTGGTGATGTTTGGCCTGTCCTTCAACGCCAGCGTCTCCCGCGCCGAGTGGACGGGTTTCACGCTGGACTGGTACCGCAAGCTGTTTCAGGATCAGGTGATCATCGACGCCCTGAAGGTCACGCTGTCCGTGGCGGTCATCGCCACCGCGGCCTCGGTGGTCATCGGCACCCTGGGCGCCATCGGCATGTACTCCATGAAGAAGGGCTGGTTCAACCTGCTCTCCGCGGTGTCCAACATCCCCATGACCATGCCCGACATCGTCACCGGCGTATCGCTGATGCTGATGTTCGTGTTCATGAAGGTGCCGCTGGGCAAGGGCACGATGATCATGGCTCACATCGCCTTCGACATCCCCTATGTGCTCTTTTCGGTGCTGCCGCGGCTTCAGATGATGAATCCGAACCTCTACGAGGCGGCGCTGGACCTGGGCTGCCGGCCCGCACAGGCGCTGCCGAAGGTCATCATCCCGGAGATCGCTCCGGGCATCGTCACCGGCGGCCTGCTGGCCTTCACCATGTCCCTGGACGACTTCGTGATCTCCTACTTCACCTCCAACACCGACCAGAACCTGGCCATGGTGGTGTACTCCGCTGCCCGCCGCGGCGTGGAGCCCACGATGTACGCGCTCTCCGCGCTGATGTTCATCTGCATCCTGGCGCTGCTGCTGATCGTCAATCGTCGCAGCGGTCTGGAGATCATCTGACCGGGCGCATCCCATCCTGAAAAAGTGCGGACGGGATCCCCCGCCCGCATTTTTATACCCCATATACCACCCACGAGGAGGAAATCAACCATGCGAAAGATCGCCTTGCTCCTGTGCCTGGCACTCGCCCTCACCGCTCTGACCGCCTGCGGCAAGACCGCCCAGGAGGCCGCACCGACTGCCACTCCGGAAGTGATCGAGGCCGAAGAAACCGCCGAAGCTACTGAAGCCGAGCCCACCGCTGAGGCTGAGCCCACCGCTGAGGCTGAGCCCACCGCTGAGGCTGAGCCCACCGCTGAGGTTGCTGAGGAAGCGGAAGATGCGTCCACCGGCGACGATGCGGAAGCGACCGGGGCCGAAGAAACTGTGGAGACGACTGCGGATTTCAGCGGCACCACGCTGACCGTGTTCAACTGGTACGACTACATCGATCCGGCCGCCATCGAGCTGTTCGAGGAGGAGACCGGCATCACCGTCAAGTACGTCAACTTCACCACCAACGAGGAGATGTACACCAAGATCGAGGCGGGCGCCGGCACCTACGACGTGATCTTCCCCTCCGATTATATGATCGAGCGCATGATCAAGCACGACATGCTGGAGGAGCTGGATCTTGACGCCATGCCCAACTATGCAAACGTCATGGATCGCCTGAAGAACCCCAGCTACGACCCCGAGGGCAAGTATTCCGTCCCCTACATGTGGGGCACCCTGGGCTATCTGTACAACACCGAGATGGTGGACGAGGAGCTCACCAGCTGGAGCGCGCTGTTTGACGAGAAGTACGCCGGCAACGTCATCATGATGAACTCCATCCGCGACACCATGGGCCTGGCGCTGAAGCACCTGGGCTACTCCCTGAACACCCGCGACGAGGCCGAGCTCAATGCCGCCAAGGATCTGCTGATCCAGCAGAAGCAGAGCAAGATCGAATCCGGCTACCTGCTGGACGAGACCAAGGACAAGATGGTGGGCGGCGAGGCCGCCATCGGCGTGGTCTACTCCGGCGACGCCCAGTACGCCATCGAAAAGAACGAAAACCTGGTGTACGTGATCCCCGAGGAGGGCAGCAACATCTGGGTGGACGGCATGTGCATTCCCAAGGGCAGCAAGAATGTTGAGGCCGCGCGCATGTTCATCGACTTCATGTGCCGCGACGACGTCGCCGCCATGAACTTCGACTACATCTACTACTGCTCCCCCATCCAGTCCGTGGTGGATGGCCTCGACGAGGAGGAGGCCGGAATGAACACCATCAATCCCACCGAGGATGAGACCGCACGCTGCGAGTTCTTCAACGACGTGGAGGACTGCATGGACCTCTATGAGAGCGTGTGGATGGAGATTCGACTGGCGAGATAAGCAACAATGCGGCGGAGGAACGTTCCCCTGCCGCATTTCTCATGAAAAGGGAACTGTCTCAAAACGGAAAGAATTCCTTGGGACAACACCCGCACGCCGTAGGGCGGGGTGCCTTCACCCCGCCGCATTCCCTGTAAAAAGCACCTGCTTCCGATGTGAAAGCAGGTGCTATTTGCATTTCGTTCAGTCGCGCTGCATCCGCCGACGAAGCTGCACGCAGAGCGTCAGCACCACCGGGAAGAGGATGGCCACCAGAATGCCGATCTTCAGATTGTCCGAGGCCGCGCTGGAGATCATGCCCACCACCGTGGGTCCAGCTGAGCAGCCCAGATCGCCCGCCAGCGCCAGCATGCAGAACAGCGCGGTTCCGCCCCGGCGAAGCGACGCAGAAGCCATGGAGAAGGTGCCCGGCCAGAAGATGCCCACCGAGAAGCCGCAGATACCGCAGCCGATCAGGCCCAGCGCCGGCCAGGGGCTGAGCGAGGTGATCAGGTAGGAGACGACGCAAAGCAGGCAGCTCATCAGCATGAACTTCTCCAGCTGGATGCGCTCGCCGAACTTTCCGTAGATCGCCCGGGCCAGGCCCATCATGATTGCGAACAGCATCGGGCCCATCAGATCGCCCAGGGTCTTGCTGACCGCCAGGCCCATCTCCGCAAAGGCCGAAGCCCACTGACTCACCGCCTGCTCGCTGGCTCCGGCGCACATCATGGCCACCATGAACAGCCAGAACAGCCGGTTTTTCGCCAGCTCACCCAGCTTCATGCCGCGCTCGCCGCCCTCGATCAGCGGCGCAATGGGCACGCGCAGGAAGGCAATACCGTTGACGATGGGGATCAGCGCCCAGATCAGCGCCATGATCTTCCAATTGCGAATGCCGAACAGGGTGAAGAACAGCGTGGACAGCAGCACCACGCCCACGTGGCCCCAGCAGTAGAAGGAGTGCAGCAGGCTCATGGCCTTCTCTTTGTTGTCGGTGGGGCAGGCCTCCACGATGGGGCTGATGAGCACCTCCAGCAGGCCGCCGCCCAGCGCGTACACCGCCATGGCGATCAGCAGGCCCACAAAGGGATCGCCCAACACCTCGGGCAGCACCGTCAGCAGAATCAGTCCCGCGGCGGAGAACACGTGGGCCAGCACCGCCATGGGACGGTAGCCCACCCGGTCCACCACGACCACCGACAGCGCGTCCACACACAGCTGCAGGAGGAAGTTGATCGTCACCAGCAGGGTGATTTTTGACAGCGGAATGCCGTAGCTTGAGTGAAAGGTGAGAAACAGCAGCGGCACGAAGTTGTTGACGATGGCCTGGACCACATAGCCCACGAAGCAGGCGTACATGGTGCGGTTGTACTTGTTCTGCATGGAAGTTCTCCTTTGAACTGCAAATGATACCAAATATTGATATTCGCGCCGCGTCACAGCTTTTCCTGCTGCTTGTCACAGTTTCCCCAAAAGTGAAGCGGCCCTCCGGAGAGAGCCGCATCAATGCGATGTAAAACTTGCGCAGAACAGCCGTATAAATCGAACCCGACGGCGTGTACGTCGGGTTCGCAGCTGATTTTTCTGGATGAAAGTCCCATTTTCAGGAAGAAAAATCGCTACTTTGCAGTTTTTGCGACCGGAATTGCCCACAATTCAAGCAAAAACTGGTAGAGGTGGTCGTGGCGGTGGAGTTTACTACCCCGTCCACAATGCTTACTCCCCCGTCCACAAATTTATTCTTCCTCCTCCACCGGCAGGTAGACCGAGAAGGTGGTGCCCTGGCCGGGCGCGCTGTCCACGGCGACCTTGCCGCCGCACAGGTCCACGATGCGCTTGGCCAGCGAAAGTCCCAGGCCGTTGCCCTCGGTGGCGTGGGCGGTGTCGCCCTGATAAAACTTCTCGAAGATGCGCGCCTGGGTGCCCGCATCCATGCCCTCGCCGTGATCGGTCACCTGTACCACGATGAATGACTGCACCTGCATGCAGCTCACCTCCAGCACGCCGCCCTGGGGCGAGAACTTGATGGCATTGTTGAGCAGGTTCACCCAGATGTGCGACATCATCTCCTCGTCGCCGAAGTAGCTCAATTCATCCAGCTCCAGCCGCAGCTCCAGCTCCTTCTCCGACCACTGCTTCTCCATCAGCAGGATGCAGTTGCGCAGCTGCTCGTCCAGGCTGTAATGCTTCTTGTTGGTGATGATCTGCTGGTTTTCCAGCTTGGTGAGCAGCAGCACGTTGGCCGACATGTTTGCCAGGCGCTCCGATTCGGACACGATGATGCGGGTATATTCCTTCCGCTGCGCGTCGGTGAGGTCGTCGCGCTCCAGCTGCTTGGCGAAGCCCCGGATGGACACGATGGGCGTCTTGAACTCGTGGCTGAAGTTGTTGATGAAGTCCGTGCGGAACAGCTCGATGGAGCTCAATTCCTCGGCCATGTGGTTGTAGCTGGTGATCAGCTCCCGGATCTCACCCACGCTGTCCTCCTCGCTGAGGCGGATGCTGAAGTCGCCCTGGGAGACCTTCTTCATGGCGTTGTTGACCTTGTGAATCGGGCGAATCTGCCGCCCGCCGAAGCTCGCCGCCAGCAGCACCGCAAAGAGGATGCACAGAAGCACCAGCAGCAGCGGCCACAGCGCAAAGCGCATCAGCGGCTGCATGATGCCCATGCGCAGCATCAGCATGTAGCTGGAGCTGGTCATCAGGCCGGCATTGATCAAAATCGCCAGCACAAAGAAGATCAACAGGCTGCTCAGCGACACGTTTGCGCCCGAATTGCGGCGCTTCCTGTGGGAATCGCCCTTTCCGTTCCGGCGGCGCTTCATTCCCGCTTCACCGCCTTGTAGCCCAGGCCGCGCACGGTCACGATCTCAAAATCCTCGCTCTTGCGGAAGCGGTCGCGCAGGCGGTTGATGTGCACATCCACGGTGCGCTCATCGGATTCGCTGTCCATGTCCCAGATCTCGTCCATCAGCTGGCGGCGCGTGAAGATCTTGTTCGGATAGGACAGCAGCTTGAACAGCAGCATGAATTCCTTCTTGGGGAGCTCCACCACGCCCAGATCGCTGGTGACGGTGAGGGAATCGTAATCCAGCATCGTTGCGCCGATCTCCAGCCGGTGCTCGTTGACGATGCGGGAGCGCCGCAGCAGCGCGGCGATGCGCAAGAGCATCTCCTCCTCGTCCACCGGCTTGACCATGTAGTCGTCCGTGCCGATGATGAAGCCCTTGTGCTTGTCCGCCGGCTTCTCCTTGGCCGTCACCATCAGAATCGGAATCTCGCTGCCCGATGCGCGCAGGGTCTCCGTAAACTCATAGCCGTCCATGCGCGGCATCATGATGTCCAGCACGATCAGATCCACGTGCTTGTGATCCAGCACCTCCAGCGCCTCCACGCCGTCCCGGGCCGGAATCGGCTCGTAGCCGTTCTGGGAGAGCACCGCCTGCATCAGCTTGCGGGTGTTGTCGTTGTCCTCAACCACCAGAATATGAAACATTTTCTCACCTCATTGACACCATTTTATCCGCTCCATGTGAACCGGTTATGAACGGCGCGGCAATTTCCTTCATCGGCCTCTATTATAGCAGATTCCACCCCGGGATGCGAGCCCCGCAAATCGATCCGGCTTTGAAAAAATCCGTTTAAGAAAGGTTCATATATTGGAAGTATAATGAAAAACGGAGGCGTAAAAAATCAATGGACAACGCAATGATGATTCCTGAAGTGCCCTCTGCGGAGGACTTTCAGCAGCAATACCGGGAGATGATGCAGCTCTATTCCGCCGCTGTGCGGGAGGTGCGCACCAAGGTGGAGATCCTGGACGAGGAATTCCGGACCCGCTACGCCCGCAACCCCATTCACCACATCGATTCCCGCCTGAAGAGCCCCCAGAGCATGATGAAGAAGCTCAAGCGCAAGGGCCTGCCCCAGACGCTGGAGGCCGCGGAGGCGAATCTGTACGACATCGCCGGCGTGCGCATCGTGTGCAACTATCTGGACGACATCTACCACATCGCGGACCTGCTGCAGCGCCAGCGGGACGTGGAGCTGGTGAAGCGCCGGGATTACATCGAAAGTCCCAAGGAGAGCGGCTACCGCAGCCTGCACCTGGTGATCCGCATCCCGGTGTTCCTCTCCAGCCACACGGAGCTCGTGCCGGTGGAGATCCAGATCCGCACCATCGCCATGGACTTCTGGGCCTCGCTGGAGCACCAGCTGCGCTACAAGTCCAACCACGAGACCACGCTGCAGCTGCGCCGCCGCCTGCAATCCTGCGCCGAAGCCAGCGCGGCCCTGGATCGGGAGATGCAGGACATCTACCGGGAGATCAGCGGTGTGTCCGACGATGAAAAAAACACTTGCACAGACGACATATTTCGTGCATAATAGAGGTATCCAAACTTCAACGGAGGCCGAACATGCAAGACAACGAGAACAAGCCCGTCTATGAGGAGCGCGACGCGAGCTTCGAGGCCGATGCGCCCATGCCCCAGGACACGCTGTCGGAGGAGGAGCTGCAGGACAGCATCCTCGAGGATTCCGACATGACCGCATTCCAAAAGACCATCGCCAAGATGAGCGACAAGACCTGGGACCTCTGCCAGCGCATCTGCGGCGTGGTGCTGGCGCTGCTGGCCAGCGTCGCGCTGTTCTGGGAGAACATCACCGGTTCGACGAATGAGGGGGGCTTCTCCTATTCGCTGATCGTCGCTGTGGTCATTGCCCTTCTCATCCCCAACATCATCGAGCGCCGGGGCCTGCGCAAGATTCCCAAGGTCCGCACGACCATGGCCATCGTGCTGCTGATCTGCATCGTCGTCTACTTCCTGATCATCGGCGTGCGCACGGGCTTCAACTTCCGCGCGTGATTTCTTCGCAGCTATGCACGGCGAACCTCCCGAGCGCATGCCGTTCGGGAGGTTCCTTTTACAGATATCGGGAGGTGCGCCCATGAAAAGTGCAAACGGGATTCCGTTTTCTTATATTCTGGCTCTGTTTGAAAAGAACGCGGACATCGACGAGACGACCTTCTATTTTGACGGCGAGCCCTGCGGAGAGATGCACTACCTCGGCTGTCTCCCGGACGTCGATCCGGAGAAGCCCTATTGGGCGGGCTACTGCGACCTGCCCGACGGCTTTGAATGCGCCACAGCGAAGGAGCTGTTCGACGCGCCCTATTACGATGGAAAATCCCTGAAGAAGCGCTGGAGCGAGGTGCACATCTACGAAATCGGATATGTCCCGCCCGAGCTCTTCATGGAATGGCACGCGGATGATTTTCCGCCGGATGCATACGAATGACAGAAGCCCTTCGCATGACCGCAATCATGCGAAGGGCTTCCTGCGTCAGCGCTACACGTCCTCCAGCACGTCCAGCACCTCGATGCCCATGCCCTGGAGCCGCTTGCGAATCTCCACGTAGGTGTCCACGCAATCCAGATCCGCCGGCGCATGGGCGTCCACGCCGATGATGGCCCGCAGACCGCCCTCCTCGGCAGCGGTCTCCCAGAACTCCGGGCTGGTGTAGCCCACGAAGCCCTGTTCACGGCTGCCCGGGCTGCGCTTGTGGCCCAGCAGGTTGTACTCCAGCGGCAGGTTCAACCGCTTGGCCGCTGCGCACAGCTCCCGGCACACCCGCTTTGCGTCGGCGTCAAAGCAGGGATAGCGGTACAGGAACAGATCCGGATGGGCCAGATAGGCGAACAGCCCGCTCTCCATGCCTGCGATGGTGGTCTCCATGTAGCGGTACGCCGTGCGCGCGTCCCGGCAGCGCCCGAAGTAAAAGCCGCTGTTGTTTTCATCACTGGTGTCGTAGTGGTTGCCCAGGATGAAGTAGTCCAGGCCCTTCTCCTGCTTGATCTCCCGCAGCCAGGGATAGAACTCCGGGAAGGCCTCGCACTCCATGGCGCAGTGCACGCGAATCTGCCCGGCATAGCGCTCCCGCAGATCCTGCACCGCCGCCACGTAGCCGTCCAGCTCGTCCAGGCGCATGCGCATGTCCGCCACGAAGTCCGATTTGTAGGGCCAGGCGCTGTGGTCGGCAAAGCCCAGAACCTCGTACCCATTCCGGATCGCCCGCTGCACGTAGGCCTCCTCCGGATCCGGCGCGGCGTGCTGGCAGCGCACGGTGTGGGTGTGATAGTTGGCCAGGCGAAAATCGATCGGACTGCGGTTCATACGGCTCCCTCGCTTCCTCATTGCTGCTTTCATTATACCCCCTCAACATGACCGGTCGATTAAGTTTGTGTAGAATTCATTTTCCTTGCGCGCGGCGACATTTTGGCTTATAATGGTTGCAAATACGGCTTTGAAGGAGATGGAACCATCATGAAAATTGTCGTTCTGGACGGCCACGCCGCCAATCCCGGCGACCTGAGCTGGGCGCCGCTGGAGGAACTCGGAGAGCTCAGCGTGTACGAGCGCACTCCTGCGGAGCTGGTCGATGCGCGCATGGCCGACGCTGATCTGGTGCTCACCAACAAGGTGGCGCTGACCCGCGAGCGCATGGCGCGCGCGAAGCGACTGAAGTACATCGGCGTGCTGGCCACCGGCTACAACGTGGTGGACGTGGCCGCCGCTGCGGAGCTGGGCATCACGGTCACCAACATCCCCGCCTACTCCACCGATTCCGTGGCTCAGATGGTGTTTGCGCTGCTGCTGGAGATCTGCCAGCAGGTGGGACACCACAGCGCCGCCGTGCAGGACGGCCGCTGGAGCGCCAATCCGGACTTCTGCTTCTGGGACACCCCGCTGATCGAGCTGGCGGGCAAGACCATGGGCATCGTGGGCTACGGCCGCATCGGCAGGAAGGTGGCGCAGATCGCCCGCTGCTTCGGCATGGACGTGATCGCCTGGACGCGCACGCCCCGGGATCCCGAGTGCGTCTCCCTGGACGAGCTGCTTTCCCGCAGCGACGTGATCTCCCTGCACTGCCCGCTGTTCCCTGAGACGAAGGAGCTCATCAACCGCGAGACCATCGCCAAAATGAAGGACGGCGCGATCCTCATCAACACCTCCCGCGGCCCCGTGGTCAACGAGGCCGATCTGCGCGC
This sequence comes from Clostridiales bacterium, assembly GCA_004557125.1. Lineage (GTDB taxonomy): Bacteria > Bacillota > Clostridia > Christensenellales > Aristaeellaceae > SFTH01. The sequence goes on from SFET01000039.1 coordinate 16,638, forward strand.
AGCCCTGGACTCCGGCAAGCTCTACGCCGCCGGCGCCGACGTCGCCACCGTGGAGCCCCTGCCCTCCGACAGTCCGCTGCTGGGCGCGAAGAACCTGTTCCTCACACCCCACATCGCCTGGGCCACCTTCGAGGCCCGTGCGCGCCTCATGGGCATCGCCGTGCAGAATGTGCGCGCCTTCCTGGCGGGCGCACCCGTCAACACCGTCTGCTGATTTCCGCATATCCGCCCCTGTGCCGGCCCGCACGGGGGCTTTTTTCGCGCTCCGATGCCACCGGCGGCGCCGTTTCTTTAAAAATGCAGCGCAATTCTCCGCGAAAATGCACAACCGCCGCCCTTTTTTCGCGTCGGCGCGGCTTTTCTGTCATAATCGCGGCAGATTGTGAATATATTTTGTAATGTAGACAAATATTTCAAATTTATTACAAAGCTATTGAATTTTTATTCCATACGCTGTATAATAACCCGGAGAAAGGACGGTGAGAAGCGATGCGAAGGTTGGTTGCGGTGCTGGCGATGCTGGCGCTGGCGGTGTGCCTCTTCCTGCCCGAGGCGCGCTTCACCGAGGATGAGGACACCGTGCTGCTGGCGCGCACCATCTACGCCCTGGGCAAGGAGGAGAGCTACGCGACGAAGCTGAAGCTGGGCAGCGTGGTGATGAACCGGCTGGAGAGCGACTGGTTCGCCGACGATCTGGGCGAGGTACTCAGCGATCCCCAGCAGTTCCCCGCGGGCAATCGCTACGATGCGGACAGTCTGCGGGCGGCCCACGAGCTGATCTCCGGCCGACGCGCACTGGACGGCGACGCGCTGTACTATCAGGCGGCGGACGCCAGCGAACCCTGGGGCGAGGCGCATCGCGTGGACAGCGCCGGCAATTACAACTTCTACTGCGAGAGCGGCAACAACTGAAACAATGCAGGAGGGACGGCTTTTGAAGGAGCCGTCCCTCCTGCATTGTTCTGTCCGGAATCCGGTCGCCGCTTCCCTGCATCCGCGTTCAGACGATGTCGTCGCGCTGAAAATAGCTGCGGATCGCCGCGCGGGAGGCTTCGACGTTCTCCTCCAGCCGCCGCTGCAGCATCCCAGCTTCCCCGCCGGCGAACAGCTCCACCAGCGCCCGGTAGTTTTCGCCCTGCGCCCGCACCGTCGGCCGGTCCATCAGCTCGGGATACGGGCGGCAGATGTCCTGCCATCGGTCGTACGCCTGCCGCATCAGCTGCGCGCCCCGCAGGCAATCCCCCTGCTGCACGCACTCCCAGGCCTCCAGCGGGAGCCAGTTTTCGCCCCCGGGCGTGCCGCCGATCAGCCCATAGTGCCAGCGTCGGAACGCCTGCAGATCCGCCAGGCCGCCGATCTGCGTGAAGCGCTCCAGCAGCAGCTTGCGAAACACCGCGGCATCGGCCTCGGGTTCGCTCATCCGGCGCAGCTCCGCGCCGTAGCGCGCGCGCAGCCCCAGCACCCGGTACATGCCGCCGCGCAGCGCCGCCTCGTTCAGGCCGTGGCAGAAGGCCTTCACGTCGTAGCTCACGGTGCACAGCGCGTCGTCGGGCCGGTCCAGCGCCACGACCCAGATCAATCCCTCCTCCGCATCGATGCGGTAGAAGCCGCCGTTCCAGAGCAGAAACCCCCGCGGCAGCAGCAGCCTGCCGAAGGCTCTGACAAATTGCATCTCCGTGCGCTCCATTGCGTACCTCCGTATTTCGCCGTTCCCCGTGTGCGCTCAGTCCTTAAGCATGCGCAGCACGCGCTGATAGTTGGCGCTGTCCAGCAGACAGGAAACCTTCGTGCCCTCGGCGAGGTACTCCTCGCCCGTGACCTGGCCCTTGGAGTGGATCAGCGACAGCACGTTGCCCTTGTTATAGGGCACGACGATCTCCACCGCGTGCCGCATGGCGGCGATGCGCTTCGAGATTTCCTCCTTCAGGCGATCCAGGCCCCGACCCTCCTTCGCGGAGATCAGGATCGCGTCGGCGGGCTCCACCTGATCGCCGATCTTGGCCCGATCGGCCTTGTTCAGCGCCTCCAGCACGGGCTTGTTGCCCGCGCCCAGGTCATTGAGCACCCGGAACACGGTGTCGCGCTGCTCCCGGTACTGGGGGTTGGACACGTCCGAAACCACCACCAGCAGGTCGGCGTAGAGCGCCTCCTCCAGCGTGGAGTGGAAGGCCTCCACCAGCTGATGGGGCAGCTTGCGGATGAAGCCGACGGTGTCCACCAGCAGGCAGGAGCGGTTCTCCGGCAGATCCACGTTGCGCATCACCGGATCCAGCGTGGCGAAGAGCTTGTCCTCCACCAGCACGTCCGCCCCGGAGAGGGCGTTGAGCAGCGTGGACTTGCCCGCGTTGGTGTAGCCCACCAGCGCAACGGTGGTCTGACCCTGCTTGTCCCGGCGTGCGCGGCGCATGTCGCGCTGGCGCTTGAGCTCCTTGAGCTGTCCCTGCAGGTCGTCGATGCGCTTGCGGATGCGGCGGCGGTCCACCTCCAGCTGGGTCTCGCCGGGGCCGCGGGTGCCGATGCCGCCGCCCAGTCGGGACAGCACCGTGCCCATGCCGGTGAGCCGGGGCAGGCGGTACTTCATCTGGGCCAGCTCCACCTGCAGCTTGCCCTCGGCGGTCTGAGCGCGCTGGGCGAAGATGTCCAGGATCAGCGCCGTGCGGTCGATCACCCGCACGCCCAGTATGTTTTCCAGATTGCGCTGCTGGGAGCCGGTCAGCTCGTCGTCCACGATGGCCAGATCGATCTCCATGGCCTGACACACCAGTGACAGCTCCTCGGCCTTGCCGCTGCCGATGAAGGTGGCCGGGTCGGGCTTCAGGCGGTTCTGCATCACCCGGGTGATGACCATGGCCCCGGCGGTCTCCGCAAGGCTGGCCAGCTCCTCCAGCGATTCCTCGCTATCGGTGGAGATCAGCATGACCTTCTCGCTCTGCTCCACGATGCCGCCCTTGGCGATGGCCTCCTTGACGCGCACCTCGGCCTGCTCGATCTCGTTCATCCAGTTCATCTGGGGGATGCGACTGGCCTTCACCGGGCCCTTGAGCACGATGGAGAAGTTGTCGTACTCCATCTCGCCCAAAAAAGCCGCGCTCACGCCGGTGCAGGCGCCGTCCCGCACGCCCACGGCGCACATGGAATCGAAGCGCATCAGCCGCAGTGCCTGCAGATCCACGCTGGACAGCTCCGCATTTCCGCCCGGATGGGTGTGGATGCAGCGGAAGCCGCTCAGGCGATCCAGATTGCGGCGCAGGTGCAGCTCCGGCAGTGCAATGGAGCCGATGGAGCCGATGGCGATCTCCAGCACGCTGCCGTCCCGGCCCAGGTACACCAGCATTTCCCGGTTGATCAGCTCGGTAAAGCGCACCAGCACATGAAGCAGCTCCTCCGGCAGGAACAAATCGCGGTCAAAGCTGGCCTCGAACAGCGTCTCCAGCTCCCGCAGGTAGCTCTCGCGTATGCCTTCCAGATTTCCGTGGATCATCGCAAAACCTCCGTCAGCGCATCAATTCACATATCTTCTGCGATCATAGCCTATTTTCCCGCGTTTGTCAATCGATAAACGCAGCATGAAGAAGGGGATGTGTGGAAATCGCACACATCCCCCGCAATACGTCCATGAATCAGACGTAGCGTACCTCCTCGTCCTCCTCGGAGGCCGGCTTTTCGCCCTTCTCCAGGCGATCCTTGTAGTCCTGAATGGCGGCGTGCAGGGCCTCCTCGGCCAGCACGGAGCAGTGCACCTTCACCGGCGGCAGTCCGCCCAGGGAGTCCATGACCATCTTGTTGGTGATCTGCAGCGCCTCGTCCAGGGTCTTGCCCTTGACCAGCTCGGTGGCCTTGCTGGAGGTGGCGATGGCTGCGCCGCAGCCGAAGGTCTTGAACTTCACGTCGGTGATGACATTGTCCTCAACCTTGATGTAGATGCGCATGATGTCGCCGCACTTGGCGTTGCCCACGGTGCCGACGCCGTCGGGGTTCTCCATTTCGCCCATGTTGCGCGGATTCATGAAATGGTCCATGACCTGCTCGGTATATTCCATAAAAATCTCCTTTCGTCGATGTGGTCGGGGGACACGTCCCCCGCCACGCACGATTCTATGATTACGTCACTTGTTTTCCTTGATGAAATCGTCGTACAGCGGGGACATGCTGCGCAGACGGGAGACGATCTCCACCAGCGCATCCACCACGTAATCGGCCTCCTCCATGGTGTTCTCCTCGCTCAGGGAGAGGCGCAGGGAGCCGTGGGCGATCTCGTGGGGCAGGCCGATGGCCAGCAGCACGTGGCTGGGATCCAGGGAGCCGCTGGTGCAGGCGGAGCCGGAGGAGCCGGCGATGCCCTTCGCGTCCAGCAGCATCAGCAGGGACTCGCCCTCGATGAAGCGGAAGCACACGTTCACGTTGCCCGGCAGGCGGGTGGTGGGATGGCCGTTCAGGCGGGTGTAGGGGATCTCTTTGAGGATGCGCTCGATCATGTGATCGCGGATGGCGGAGAGCTTTTCGTTGTGCGCGTCGATGTTCGCGGTGGCGATCTCGATGGCCTTGCCGATGCCCACGATGGAGGCCAGGTTCTCGGTGCCTGCGCGGCGGTTGCGCTCCTGTGCGCCGCCGTTCATGAACTGCTGCAGGCGCACGCCCTTGCGGATGTAGAGCACGCCGATGCCCTTGGGCGCGTGGAACTTGTGGCCGGACATGCTCAGCATGTCGATCTGCATGGCCTTCACGTCAATCTTCACGCTGCCGATGGCCTGCACCGCGTCGGTGTGGAACAGCACGCCGTGCTTCTTGCAGACTGCGGCCAGCTCGGCGATGGGCTCGATGGTGCCGATCTCGTTGTTGGCGGTCATGATGGACACCAGCGTGGTGTCCGGGCGGATGGCCGCGTCCAGCTGTTCGGGGGTCACGAAGCCGTACTCGTCCACCGGCAGGTAGGTCACCTCGAAGCCCTCCTTCTCCAGCTGCGCGCAGGTGTGCAGGATGGCGTGGTGCTCGATGGCGGTGGTGATGATGTGGCGGCCCTTCTTCACGTTCTCATAGGCCGCGCCGCGCACCGCCCAGTTGTCGGACTCGGTGCCGCAGCCGGTGAAATAGATCTCGTTCACGTCGGCATTGATGGCCTTGGCCACCTGCTCGCGCGCCGCGTCGATCGCGTGGCGGGAGACATAGCCAAAGTTGTGCGCCGAGGAAGGATTGCCATAGATTTCGCAGAAATAGGGCTTCATCGCCTCAAATACGGGCTCGGTTACGCGCGTGGTCGCGCCGTTATCCATGTAGATACGCTTCATTCTTCTTCCCCCTGTGCCATCTGGCACGCATATTCATCGATCATATTCTGGAGGGTGATTCCATCGACGATCCGGTTCAGTCCGTCCCGGATCTTCAGCCACACGATGCGCGAGGGACAGGCGCAGCTCTTGCCGCAGCTGTCCTCCTCCAGCAGGCAATCCACCAGATTCAGTCCGCCCTCCAGCGCCCGCAGAACCTCGCCCACAGTGATCTCACTGGGCGCGCGCACCAGCCGGTAGCCGCCCTGGGCCCCGCGGTTGCTAATGACCAACTTCTCCCGCCGGAGCACCGCAATCAGCTGCTCCAGATAGGCCTCCGGGATGCCCTGCCGCTCCGCGATGCACTTGATGGACTGCGGTCCGTCGCCGTAGTGCACCGCCAGGTCGTACATCGCATGGATGCCGTAGCGCCCGCGCGTGGACAGCTTCAACGGGGATCGCCTCCTTCGCATCAATTCCGAGTGAATCGCTCGGTTTACCGTCTGCTATTTTATCACCGCATTTTGGCCTTGTCAATCAATCCCGATGGTTTTCATAGGAAATTAACGCATGTTGAAATCCAATGACGGGCGTGCTATAATAAAATTGCTTCGAAAGCGGCGTAGAAGCCGCCAATCTGAAAAGGGAGGCATGCCTATGAAACAAAAGGGAAACCGAAGTGGGAATATATTTGGAAAGAAGATGCATCTGACCTGGACGGAGCTGATTGCCGGGATCGCGATGATCCTGATCGGCCTGGTACTGCTGATCTGGCCGGGCATCGCCACCTCGCTGCTGTTCGGCGCCATCGGCGCGGTGTGCATCATCATCGGCGTGGTGTATGTGGTGCGGTACTGCATGCTGGAGGCCAAGCTGGCCATCACCAGCTTTGACCTGTCGCTGGGCCTGATCTGGATCCTTGGCGGCGTGCTGGTCATCGTGTTCAAGAACCTGCTGATCTCGCTGCTGCCCATGCTGTTTGGCCTGATCGTGCTCATCGGCGGCGTCATCAAGATCCAGAGTACGCTGGGCTTCCGCCGGATGAATGCGACCCGTTGGTACATCGAGCTGATCTGCGCCATCATCTCCATCGCCTTCGGCGTGATCATTCTGCTGAACCCCTTCTCCACCGCGCTGCTGCTGATGCGGGTCATCGGCATTGCACTGGTCATCGAGGGCGCGATGGATCTGATCTCCCGCATCTTCTACAAGAAGACCTGCGACGCATTCTTCATTGAAACCCATTTCTCTGACTGACCGGGCCTGACAAATGAGGGAGGCAGCAAACCGCTGTCTCCCTTGTTTTGTCCGGAACACAAAAAAAGAGTCAATCTTTCGATTGACTCACATTGAATCCGGCGACGACCTACTCTCCCGGGCCGTTGCCAGCCAAGTACCATCAGCGTGCTGAGGC
>SFET01000069.1 GCA_004557125.1 Clostridiales bacterium
TTGGACGAGGACAAGCTGGGAGACCAGATGACAATGTTTGGGAAGGACGATGACCCTTTTAAGGGTGGCAAGTAAGAGAAAGGCCCGTCTTTAACGGGCAGTAAGTGACAAGCCTACGCAGATGCCAGATCGTCTATGCGCCTGCGAGGGCGCAAGCTAGTATTCTAGGGCTTTGCCCGCACATGCAAAACCCCCGGCTTCGCCGGGGGATAATTATTTGCGGGGCGGAAAATGTCAGGTTTTCGTAAGGCCTTGCAGCGACGGGTGCGGAATTAACAATCCCGCGCTAAAATGAGGAGCAGTCGCCGCATAAAACCCATCAAAACAGGTTAAAATTCACCGAAGGGGCAGTGGAAGGGCGGATTTCGCTTGACAAGGATTGGATTCGGTGATATGATTTGATAGTTCGGGTATGTCTGTAAAAGGAGTGTGCTGCAATGCTTGAGAAGTTGAAAAACGGTTCGAAGGTTGTCGGCACCCGCAGACTGCTGCGCGCCATCAAGGCCGGCGAGATTCAGGAGGCCTACATTGCGCAGGACGCCGATCTGTACATCGTCCGCCAGGTGCGGCAGGCGTGCAGCGAGGCGGGCGTGCGCATGGTCGAGGTCGACACCATGAAGGAGCTGGGTCAGGCCTGCGGCGTCGAGGTTAAGACCGCCTCGGCGGGCCTGAAGAAGGCGTAAGCCCCGGAGTTTTCCATTGCTATCCTCTTCCAGGGTTGCGGAAGTGCGTATAGAAGCTTTCAAATTTTCAATTAGTTCAGGAGGTGCTTTTCTTCCATGCCGACGATCAATCAGTTGATCCGCAAGGGTAGAGAGAAGGTAACCAGCAAGTCGAATTCCCCGATTCTGCAGTCCTGTCCGCAGAAGCGCGGCGTCTGCCTGTCCGTCAAGACGCAGACCCCCAAGAAGCCGAATTCCGCATTGCGTAAGATCGCCCGTGTTCGTCTGACGAACCAGATCGAAGGTACGTGCTACATCCCCGGCATCGGCCACAACCTGCAGGAGCACTCGGTTGTGCTGATCCGCGGCGGCAAGGTGCGCGATCTGCCTGGCGTGCGTTACCACATCATCCGCGGCGCTCTCGATGCTGCTGGCGTTGCCAAGCGCATGCAGGGCCGCTCCCTCTACGGCGCAAAGCGTCCGAAGAAGTAAACGAAAGCAGTTTCAATTGCTTTCCGTGGCGAAAACGCAGAATTCTGTTGAGAAAGCATGCGCCATTTGGAACGTGGGAATATGTGGACTTGCAGATTTTGCGGGCAGTGCGGTTGCGCCAACAGCCGCATGGGCTTTTGCCTGTTTCTCGTTCACTTTTGACACCGTACGATTAATTTTCAGGAGGGACAACAATGCCCAGACGTGGATTTATTCCGAAGCGTGAAGTGCTTCCGGATCCTGTATATGGAACGACCGTCGTCACCAAGCTGATCAACCAGGTCATGTACGACGGCAAGCGCGGCGTGGCCCAGGCTGTGTGCTACGACGCATTCGAGATGGTTGCCCAGAAGACCGGCAAGGAAGCCATCGAGGTCTTCAACCAGGCCATCGCCAACATCATGCCGTCCCTGGAAGTCAAGGCCCGCCGCGTCGGCGGTACCACCTACCAGGTCCCGATCGAGATCCGTCCCGAGCGCCGTCAGACCCTGGCTCTGCGCTGGTTGGTGATGTTCGCCCGCAAGCGCGGCGAGCGCAGCATGGCGGAGCGCCTGGCCGGCGAGATTCTGGATGCGGCCAACAACGCCGGTAATGCCGTGAAGCGTCGCGAGGATATGCACAAGATGGCCGAGGCCAACAAGGCATTCGCGCACTATCGCTGGTAAGAGCCAAGTTTTCATACACAAGACCTTCCTTCAGCACGCTTTAAGCGTGCTGAAGGTCGCTATGGGGAACGTGTTAAGTTTTGATACGCATTTAACGCATCATCTTTTAAAGCGCGCCCCGTTTTCAATCAGAAAGAAAGAGGAAATAGACTGTGGCGAGAACACATTCACTTGATCATGTACGCAACATCGGCATCATGGCCCACATTGACGCCGGCAAGACGACTACGTCCGAACGCATCCTGTATTACACCGGCCGTACCCATCGCATTGGCGAGACCCACGAAGGTATGGCGACGATGGACTGGATGGAGCAGGAGCAGGAGCGCGGCATCACCATCACCTCGGCTGCAACGACCTGTGAATGGCGCGGTCATCAGATCAACCTGATCGACACTCCCGGCCACGTCGATTTCACCGTTGAGGTTGAGCGCTCCCTGCGCGTGCTGGACGGCGCTGTGTCCGTATTCTGCGCAAAGGGCGGCGTCGAGCCCCAGTCCGAGACGGTCTGGCATCAGGCCACCAAGTACCATGTGCCCCGCCTGGCCTACGTCAACAAGATGGACATCACCGGCGCGGACTTCTTCCGCGTGGTGGAGATGATGAAGGAGCGCCTGCACGCAAACGCGGTGCCGATTCAGCTGCCCATCGGCGTGGAGTCCAGCTTCGTCGGCCTGGTGGATCTGGTTCGCATGAAGGCGGAGATCTACGTCGACGAGATGGGCACCACCATGGATGAGACCGACATCCCCGCCGATCTGGTGGAGATGGCGCAGGAGTATCATCACAAGATGGTCGAGGCCGCTGCCGAGGCGGACGACGAGCTGATGATGAAGTACCTGGATGGCGAGGAGCTCACCGTCGAGGAGATCAAGTACGGCATCCGCAAGGCGACCATCGAGAACAAGATGACCCCCGTGCTGTGCGGCACTTCCTACCGCAACAAGGGCGTGCAGCCCCTGCTGGACGCGATCGTGGACTATCTGCCGTCCCCCATCGACATCCCGCCGGTCAAGGGCACGAAGGTCAACTCCGACGAGGAGATCGAGCGCATCGCAAGCGACGATGAGCCCTTCTCCGCACTGGTGTTCAAGATCATGGCCGACCCCTACGTGGGCAAGCTGGCGTTCTTCCGCGTGTACTCCGGTACCCTGAAGGCCGGTTCCTACGTCTACAATTCCAACAAGGGCAAGCGCGAGCGCATCGGCCGCATCCTGCGGATGCACGCCAATCACCGCGAGGAGATCGACGAGATCCGCGCGGGCGACATCGCCGCCGCCGTCGGCCTGAAGGAGACCACCACCGGCAACACCATCTGCGATGAGAGCAAGCCCATCGTGCTGGAGTCCATGGAGTTCCCGGAGCCCGTCATCCGCGTCGCCATCGAGCCCAAGACCAAGGCCGGCGCCGAGAAGATGAGCCTGGCCCTCGTCCGCCTGGCGGAGGAGGATCCCACCTTCAAGACCTACACCGACGAGACCACCGGCCAGACCATCATCGCCGGCATGGGCGAGCTCCATCTGGAGATCATCGTGGATCGCCTGCTGCGCGAGTTCCGCGTGGAGGCCACTGTCGGCAAGCCGCAGGTCGCCTACAAGGAGTGCGTGCGCCGTCGCGCCAAAGCGGAGGCCCGCTATGTGCGCCAGACCGGCGGTCACGGCCAGTACGGCCACTGCGTCATCGAGGTCTATCCCCGCGAGCCCGGCGCAGGCTACGAATTCAACAACAAGACCGTGGGCGGCTGCATTCCCAAGGAGTTCATCGGGCCCATCGACGCGGGCATTCAGGAGGCGGCGCAGAGCGGCATCCTGGGCGGCCACGAGGTCGTGGACTTCGGCGTGGACCTGATCGAAGGCTCCTACCACGAGGTCGACTCCAGTGAAATGGCGTTCAAGATCGCCGGTTCCATGGCGCTGAAGGAGGCACTGCAGAAGGCCGACTGCGCCCTGCTGGAGCCGATGATGAAGGTCGAGGTCGTCGTTCCCGAGGAGTACCTGGGCGACGTCATGGGCGATATCTCGTCCCGCCGCGGCCGCGTGACCGGCATGGACATGCACGCCGGCCTGCACACCATCGACGGCATCGTTCCGCTGAGCGAGATGTTCGGCTACGCCACCGACCTGCGTTCTAAGACCCAGGGCCGTGGCAACTACACGATGCAGTTCGAGCACTACGAGGAGGTGCCCGCAAATATCGCGGATAAGATCCTCGGCAAAACCAAGAACTTTTGATTGAAAATCAATTAGGAGGAGTATTTCAATGGCAAAGGCAAAGTTTGAGCGCACGAAGCCTCATGTAAACATCGGAACGATTGGTCACGTTGACCACGGCAAGACCACGCTGACCGCGGCGATCA
>SFET01000070.1 GCA_004557125.1 Clostridiales bacterium
CTGCGCCATGACCACCGTGGTCGCCCCCATGGGCTACGGAAAGACCACGGCAGTGAACTGGTATCTGGAGGAGCGCGCCAAGGCGGAAACCCTGAAAATGATCCGCATCAGCGTATACTCCGACAACCTCGCCATCTTCTGGAAAAGCGTGCAGGAGGCGTTTGCCCGGGCCGGGTTTGACATTCTGCGGGACTATCCCTGTCCTACAGACGCCGCTGGCGGCGGACTGCTGGTGGACGATCTCTGCCATGCGCTGGCGGGCGAAGTCCCATGCTGCATTTTCATCGACGATTTTCACCTGCTGACGGACAAGCGCGCCTCGCTGTTTCTCTGTATGCTGGCAAACCGGCTGCCTTCAAATGTGCATCTGATCGTTGCAAGCAGGGACCGTTTTCTGCCCGCCGCAGAGGCGGTGCGTCTGGGGGCAAAAGTCTATCAGATCGGCACGGACCAGCTGCGTCTCAATCATACGGAGCTGGCCGTCTATGCCCACCGCTGCGGCACGGAGCTTTCCGACGCGCAGGTGGAACGCCTTCTCTATTCCAGCGAGGGCTGGTTTTCCGCCGTATATCTGAATCTGCGGACACTCTCCGAGCGCGGCGTGCTGCCCAGCCGCCATTCCGACATTTACGCCACTTTTACCGCCGCCATGATCGATCCGCTGCCGGAACCGCAGCGGGAGTTTCTGGCAGTCATGGGGCTTGCCGATGAATTCACCGTTGAAATGGCGCAGTATATCACAGGCGATGGGGACGCGGGGCAGATCCTCTCTGCGCTGACGGAGCAGAACGCCTTTGTCACGCGCCTGCCGGACGGCGCTACCTATCGCTTCCACCACATGATGAAGGAGTGTGCCGAGCGCAGCTTTCAGGCGATGCCGGCGGAAACGCAGCAGCGCTATTGGGAGCGCTTCGGTCTGTGGTATGAGCAGCACCGGCAGTATCTCCACGCCCTCGCCGCTTACCGGAAGAGCGGGAATTACGACGCGCTGCTGCGGGTCATCCGCAGCGATGCGGGCATCCTGCTGGCGTCGCTGAAGCCGGAGGATGTGCTGACGGCGCTGGATAACTGCCCCGCCGAAACGCTGAAGGCCTACCCCTTTGCCATTCTGGTGCTGATGCGCCGGATGTTCACCTGGCGGCAGATCCCGAAGATGCTGGAACTGAAAGCGCTGCTGCTGACGGCCATCAGGGAGCATCCGGAACTGTCCGAAGAAGAGCGCGGCAACCTGCTGGGGGAATGCGACCTCATTCTGAGCTTTCTCTGCTACAACGACATCAGCGCCATGAGCCGCCTGCACCGCAGCGCCAGCGCGCAGATGTCCCGCCCCGCCATCAGCATCCAGTCGAGCGGCGGCTGGACCTTCGGCTCACCGTCCGTTCTGATGATGTTCCACCGTGCACCGGGAGCGATGGAAAGCGAGCTTGCGGAGATGGACGAGTGCATGCCCCATTATTACAAGGTCACGAATCACCACGGGCAGGGTGCGGAGGCCATCATGCGCGCCGAGGCGCTGTTCTGTCAGGGCCGCTTCACGGATGCCCACATTGAACTGGAGCGGGCCTATGCACAGGTGAAGGACAATGGACAGATCAACATGGCGCTGTGCTGCGATTTTCTGTCGCGGCGGCTTTCGCTGTATACCGATGTGGAGCAGCGGTACACCTTTGAGGAGCGGTACGCGGACCTGCTGCGCTATCACGACGCCTCGTGGATCAACCTCTGGAGCGCCGCCAGCGCCTACTACCATGCCCTGCGAGGTGAAACGGACAACATCCCGGAGATTTTCTCCCAGCACCGCCTCTCTGACATCAATATGCTCGCGCCGGGCAAGCCCATGATGGAGATGATCGAAAATCAGGTGTATCTTGCTCAGGGCGCTAATGCCAAGGTCATCGGGCACAGCGCGCAGCTGCTGGCGGTGTGCGAGGCCATGCACTATGCACTGGTGGCTCTGCACATCCGCATTCAGACAGCGGCAGCCTATGAACACCTGGGAAAGAGGGAGGAAGCCCGCGCATGGCTGGGGAAGGCCCTTTCTGATGCCGCACCGGACGGACTTGTAATGCCGTTTGTGGAAAACTACGATTTCCTGAAGCCCCTGCTGGCGCGGGAACGGAAAACTGACCTGATTGCGAAGATCACCGAGCTTGGCGAAGGGGCAGGGGCGCGAAACGCGGCAAGCGCCCGTCCGGCGGTCTTTGACGCACTGACGCCGCGGGAATTTGAGATCGTGGAGCTGATGGCGCAGCGGCTTTCCAACCGCGAGATCGCGGAAAAGCTCTACCTCTCCGAGGGGAGCGTCAAGCAGTATGTGAATCAGATCTATTCCAAGCTTCATATCGAGGGCGATACCCGAACCAAGCGGAAGCGGCTTGCCGAGCTATTCGGACAAAAGACCTAACCTTTGGTTAATGGTTATCCCATAGGATCCACCGTACAATATTTGTACGGTGGATTTTTATTTTTGCGGAAAGGAGGGCACGCACTTGAACCGAAGGTATCTTACAGCCGTCACGCCGCTGCCCAACCATGTTTTGCAGGTGGATTTTGTGTCCGGTAGTCGGCTTTTGCTGGACATGAAGCCGTATCTGGACAAGATCCGGTTTCGCCCGCTGGCAGATGCGAGGGTATGGAACAGCGCTGTGACCAACGGCATTTTTGTCCGCTTCGGCGATGTGGAGCTGAGCCATGATGAGATCTTGTCCATGGCGGAACAGGAGCATTGACTCCGTTTATCTGAAAAAGGAGAATAAAATGATGAAACACTTAAATAAATATCTGTCTCTTGCTTTGGCGCTGGTGCTGTGCCTGAGTCTTGCCGCCTGCGGCGAGAGCAACGAAGACTATGGTGATGACGGCAGCGACTACAATTTATATGGCGTTCCGGATTCCTTTGAGGGGCTGGTAAAAGACTCCGAGCAGATGTCGAACCTCTACCTCTACGGCGGCGCGTGGAAGGGTGAGGACGGCGGCACGCTGATCTCCGCCACCAACGACGATGGCGACGAGGTTCGCTTTGCGCTGTACGACTCGGACGAAGAGGTGACCGCCAGCGGCTTCATCCAGTTCGTGCCGGACTATGACTACGACTATTTCTACAATGAGCACGACGGCATGGCCTACCGCAGCTGGTTCGACGAGGTCGGCTCGCTGCATGTGGCCGAGCTTGGCACCTTTACGCAGATGACCGGCGACGCGCCGGGCGAGAACATCGGCGACATCGATTTTGAGACGATGGCGGGCACATGGTATCTGGACGCCGAGTGGGACGCACGCAGCATCCTTGTGTTTGACGAAATCGGCGGCTGGGAGCTGCTGGAGCGGCCCGGTGGCGACGGCGACCCCACCACGGTGGACAGCGGCACCGTCGAGCTGGCCCCCGAGGACTCCGAGGAGATGTATCTCGCGGTTTCCGAGCTGTATGACGAGGTGGCCTATGAATTCACCCTTCTCGACCACGACACGCTGCGCTGGGGCGACTTTGAATTCTACCAAAAGATGGCGTAACGCGCGGAAAATAAGGAGGACGATCACATGAAAAAGAAATTACCATACGCTCTCGCGGGGCTGATGCTGCTCTGCCTGCTGTGCACGGCCTGCGGCGGAGATCCCTCCTTGCAGGACGACCCCAACGGCGGACTGGGCGGCGGGGTCAGCGAGGATACCGTGAACGACTTCAGCGATTTTGAGGGCATCTGGCTGGGAGAAGCGAACAACGACTACGACTACATGGAGTTTGACGCTGACGGCAATTACTCTTTACCTCAGCGGCGAAGCGGTGGACGGAGGCTATCTACGCTATGAGCCGGAGTGGGAGGCCATCTACGCTTACAGCGATCTCGACGACTCCGGCAGCCGCATCGCCATGGAGGACGGTCAGCTCTACTGCGCCGCCTACGGCTACTTTAATCCCGGCGAAGGAATGGAGTACCTCTGGTATGAGGACGGCGGCCGTCTCACAGAGGACGATGCACCCGATTTTCCGGAGGACGAGGTGTCTGACTGGAACGGCCGTCTGAACGGCGATGTAAATTCCTATTGGAGCTGGGATTCCGACCTCTGCCAGCGAAACGTTTCAGAATTCAAG
>SFET01000009.1 GCA_004557125.1 Clostridiales bacterium
GAAGGTAAAGGTCACCGTTTCATCCGCATTGACCGTGGCATGATCGACTGCCGCCAACCAGAGGTCATCATTGAATTCAATGGGCATCTCCGACTGTCCAGCCAGAATCGCAGCAAAAGCGCTGATGCGGTCATTCTGCTCCTTCCGACGCAGTCGTTCCGCTTCAATGGCCTCGTACCGCTTCTTCATTTTTTCATAACGGCGGGTGTGACGTTCATACCGTTCCATGTATTCTTCCTGGTTCTGCACCTTGATGGTATTTTCCTCAATACACTGACGAATCAGTTCCCCTACGATCTCCATCTCATCTGCCAAGATAGCTTGCTGCGTTTCCAATTCCGTGCAGTCACACAGAGCGGCTTGCACCAATTGGATGTCCTCCAGAATATGCTCTCGGTCAGCCATCAGCTTGCCGAATGCCCGGAGAAACATATCCTTGATGTCCTTTTCGTACAGGTGCGGTGTGGTGCAGTGGTGGTTTCCTTTGAATTTATCATTGCACTGCCAGATGATGCGCCGGTATTTGTCTGTGGAGTGCCATACCTTTGAGCCGTACACCGAACCGCAGTCACCACAGAAAATCATTGATGAGAATACACTTGCTGCACTGTACCGACTGCCCAAAGCCTTTCGTCTGGAGAATTCGGCTTGTACCAAATCCCATTCCTCCGGGTCGATGATGGCAGGGTGGCTGTTCTCAACATAGTACTGCGGAACTTCACCCTCATTGACCTTCATCTTTTTCTGTAGAAAGTCCACCGTGAATTTCTTCTGCAGCCGGGCATCACCACGGTATTTCTCGTTTTGCAGGATGCTCTCAATGGTGGAGGACTGCCATTTTGCTTTGCCTGCCGGAGTGGGAATCCCCTCCGAAGTGAGTATCTTTCCAATAGCGTGTGCTGTTTTTCCTTGCATGAACAGCTTGTATATCCGCCTCACCAACTCAGCCTCCTCCGGCACGATCTCCGGCAGACCGTCCGCGCCCTTGCGGTATCCAAGAAAATGACGGTACGGCATACTTACCTTTCCGTCAGCAAAGCGTTTCCGCTGTCCCCAGGTCACATTTTCGGAGATGCTCCGACTCTCCTCCTGCGCAAGGCTGGACATGATGGTGATCAGCAATTCACCCTTGGAGTCCAGGGTGTAGATGTTTTCCTTTTGGAAATAGACCTCCACACCTTTTTCTTTCAGCTTTCGGACGGTAGTGAGGCTGTCCACCGTGTTTCGGGCGAAGCGGCTGACGGATTTTGTGACGATGAGGTCGATTTTCCCATCAAGAGCATCCTGCACCATGCGGTTGAATCCGTCCCGGTGTTTGGTGTTGGTCGCGGATATGCCTTCGTCCGTATATACGGCAACAAACTGCCACTCGGGATTCGCCTTGATGTACTGCGTGTAATAATCCACCTGTGCCTCGTAGCTTGTAAGCTGTTCCTCACTATCAGTAGATACACGGGCGTATCCCGCAACTCTCCGTTTGTAATGCATATCGGAAGATATCCCCGTGTGCCGGTCCAATGTGGCAGGGATGACCGTAATATTCTTAGCCATTATGTTTGCTCCTCTCAAGTGCTTTCTGCCGAGCGGATTCTTTCATTTCCTCCGTCCAGCTTTCTGCCCTGGAACGGTCTTGCCACCGTTTAACGGTTTCTGAACCATCTTTGAAGCAGAATACCAAGGTGTTGTCTTTCTCCGCTCTGATTGCCGTTATTTTATTGTAAAGGGTATCCGTGCTGCCCAGAACTTCCTCAGTGATGGAAATGAGTGTGTTTTCTGGAATCTGCTTGGATGGGCAGTATGCTTTGCCCATTGTATTGAAGGTGCTGCAGATCCACACGGGGCCGGTCTTGGTGATCTTTCTGCGGTAGTGCTTTCCGCAGCCACCACATACCACCATCCCGGTGAAAGGGTATGTCTTCTGCTTAACGCCAGGATGAGTGTGCTTTTCGGCACGGCGTCTTATCTCCTCCTGCACAGCGTTAAACTGTCGCAGAGAGATGATTGGTTCGTGGCTACCCGTTATGTGGTATTTCGGAAACTCACCGTTATTTTGCAATGTGCGCTTGGTGAGATGGTTTTCACGGTAGGTCTGCTGAAGGAGCAGATTGCCAGTATAGGCATAATTCCGCAGCACACGCATCACGCTACTCTTGCACCAGGCATTACCGTTACGGGAGAGTATGCCTTTTTCATTCAGCATCTTCATGATCGCCGTGATGCCCATGCCTGAAAGATAGCTGTCAAATATCAACCGAACGGTCTCAGCCTCATCTGGAACAATGATGTATTTGCCGTTCTCATAGCGGTACCCCAGCAGAGTGCCGCTCCAAGGCATTCCGTTTTCAAAATTCCGCTTGATCCGCCATTTCTGATTTTCGCTTGCTGACAGGCTCTCCTCCTGTGCGTAGGATGCCAGGATGGAAAGCATCAGTTCGCCGTCAGCGCTGATGGAGTGAATGTTCTGCTCCTCAAAATACACATCCACCCCGATCAGCTTCAGTTCCCGGACGGTTTCTAAAAGGGTGACGGTGTTTCTTGCAAAACGGGAGATGGATTTGGTAATGACCATATCCACCTTGCCCGCCTTGCAATCTTGCAGCAGACGGGTGAAATTCTCCCGATCTGCCTTTGTCCCGGTCAACGCCTCATCTGCATATACACCGCAGAATACCCAACCGGGATGACGCTGAATAAGGTCGTTGTAGTAGCTGACCTGTGCCGATAAGGAGTGGAGCATAGCATCCTTGCCTGAGGACACTCTGGCATAGGCGGCAACTCTGGTCAGCTTTGGTGCTTCTTGCACAGGGAATACGATTTTTTTAATAGTTCGCTCCATTGGTGTCCCTCCTTGTATCAAGATTTGGGTAATACATATGCTTTCGTATGCCTTCACGACGCTGAATCAAGGCGGTTATGAGGATGTTGCTACCGAGGAGTTCGAGAACATGCATAACCTCTTCGCTGCGATTCTGGCGAAGGGCATCAGCAGACAGTTGAAACAGGGGCTGTACCGGGAGTATTTAAACCGCAAAGAGGATGTTGCTGTAGTCCGGGGCAAGATCGATATGCCGGGGACCATTCAGAACCGCCTTGCCAGAAAGCGGGTGCTGACCTGTGAGTACGATGAGCTTTCCGAGAACAATCTCCTGAATCAGATACTGAAAACGACCGTTATGCTTCTGCTCCGGCACACGAGAGTGGATCAGGAGTACAAAAGCGATTTGAAAAAGGAGATGCTGTTCTTCTCAAATGTTGACACAATCGATCCTACCACGATCCGCTGGTCGGCCATTCGGTTCCAGAGGAACAACAATACATATCGGATGCTTATCAGTCTGTGCCAGCTCATTCTGGAAGGAATGCTTCTGACCACAGACTCCGGAGAATACAAACTGGCCTCCTTTGTGGATGAACAGCGTATGAATCGTCTGTACGAGAAATTCATCCTCGAATACTACGCCAAGGAGTGTCCGCAAGTGACAGCGACGGCTTCGCAGATCCCGTGGGCTTTGGATGATGGTATTGGGACGATGTTGCCGGTAATGCAGAGCGACATCATGCTCACCAGTGGCAGCGAGGTCCTTATCATTGACGCCAAGTATTACACGCATACCACGCAGACTCAGTACGATGTCCACACGCTCCATTCCGGCAATCTGTATCAGATCTTTACCTACGTTAAGAACAAGGATACGGAGTTCGGGGACCAGCCCCACAAGGTTTCCGGCATGCTCCTTTATGCTGCAACGGGCGAGGCCATCCAGCCGGACAACAGCTACCAGATGAGCGGCAACATGATCAGCGTGAAGACGCTCGATTTAAACAGAGATTTCTCGGAGATTGCCGCACAGCTGAATGCGATAGTTGATGAGCACTTTGAGGAGAAGTCCACACAGAACATTGGTTAACCAGCAGCTGCTTGATGCAGTAGAAAGTAACCTTTTAATTTTGCCTGAACCATTTAATTTTGGCATACTTTTTAATTATTCCCTGAGCCAGCCGCGTTAGAGCCCAGATGCCAACATCAGGCACACCTCGGCTGTGCTATGACGGGGCAAATTGAACACCGACAAATACAGCGAAAACCGCAAGAAACGCCTTGTTTCTTGCGGTTTTCGCTATTTTTATACACTTTGCCGGCGACCGGGCTTGTATCAAAGATTACGTCTTTATAGATCCTCCGTATAATACCGGTTCGGCATTTGAGCATTACGATGATAACTTTGAACACAGCATTTGGCTTAACCTTATTCGTCCACGGCTTACCATCCTGTGGAACTTGCTGCATGAAGCAGAAGGTAGCATTTGGATAAGTATTGATGACGCAGAACAAGCATATATTCGGGTCTTGTGTGATGAATTGTTTGGGCGCCATAATTTTATCGCACAGATTGTATGGCAGAAACGATATTCTCGTGAGAATCGTGAATCCATCGGTGATGTGCATGAATACATCTTGGTGTATGCAAAAAATCCTGTTCGTTTTAAGGAGATAAGAAATCTTGTACCTATGACGGAGGAACAGGCAAAGGTATATAAAAATCCAAACAATGATCCTCGTGGTCGATGGAGACCTGTTCCTATGACAGCACAGGCAGGTCATGCTACACCCGATCAATTTTATGAGATTACGGCTCCGGGAGGAAAAGTACATACCCCGCCCGCCGGCAGATGTTGGTCTTTATCAAAAAAGACTTTTGAGGAACTACTTGCCGATGGTCGCATTTATTTCGGCAAGGATAATAACAGCCAGCCGAACAAGATTCGTTATTTGTCTGAAGTCCCCGGTGTGGCTCCGTGGACATGGTGGCCAAGTGATGAGGTGGGCCATACTGATTCTGCCAAGAAGGAAATCATGGAGATTTTTGGTAAGAATAATATTTTTGACACTCCCAAGCCGGAAGCACTCATTGAACGCATTATCCACATTGCCTCCAACCCCGGGGATCTTGTACTCGACTCTTTCCTTGGCTCTGGCACTACTGCTGCTGTTGCACAGAAAATGGGACGTCGTTGGATTGGTGTAGAAATGGGTAACCACGCCTACACGCACTGCAAGGTGCGTCTGGACAAGGTTATCGCCGGACAGGACCCCGGCGGCATCACCAAAGCACAGAACTGGCAGGGCGGTGGTGGTTACCGTTTCTATGAGGTTGCCCCGACCCTTATCAACAAAGACCCCTTCGATGAGTACGTCATCAATGAAGCGTATGATGCGGATATGCTGGCGGCGGCGGTTGCCCTGCATGAGGGCTTCCGCTATCAGCCGGATGGTAGTTTGTTCTGGAAGCAGTCCGTGGGCAACGAAAACAGCTACCTCTTCGTGACCACACGGCACCTCAACAGCATCTATCTGGACTCCATCAAGGACACCATGGAGGAGGGCGAATACCTGATTATCGCCTGCCGCTCCTTTGACAGTGGTCTGGACAAGGCATATGGCAATATCACCATCAAGAAAATTCCGCAGATGCTTCTCAGTCGCTGTGAATTCGGAAAGACCGATTACAACTTGAACATTTTGCATCCGCCGGTATATGACGATGAATGGGACGAGGAGGATTGCGATGAATAATTACTTTCCTCAA
Organism: Clostridiales bacterium; assembly: GCA_004557125.1. Classification (GTDB taxonomy): domain Bacteria; phylum Bacillota; class Clostridia; order Christensenellales; family Aristaeellaceae; genus SFTH01. The sequence continues at coordinate 5,589 of SFET01000009.1, forward strand.
TACACCACTGACTATATCAGCGGTGTAATGTCCTTTCGGTTGAGAAAAAGGCCAATCAAAAATGATTAAAGAATATCGATGAACGATTGACATTTAACGATAGAAAAAGAATTTACTGATAATGTACCTATCGTTATAAACGGGTATCTTGTATCGAGCTGAGGGTGCAAACACACGTCGGAGCATGCTTTATATCGCTTGCTCCGACTTTTTTATAAAAGTCAGAGCGCGTTCATGCCGCTGCTCCTCCTTTCCAAATCGAAGCCGCTTCGCTGGACTTCGATTTGGTTTTGGGTGTAGGCCTGGAAACAACGGCATCTATACTGTTGCGATGTTACACCTTGGAGCAAGCGCAGCGTCGCTTGCTCCATTTTTTGTAAAATCAAAGCGAATGGATTTTCGCGCTGGAAAGCTGCAAAGAATGCCGTTTTGTTCATATTGGGTTCATGCAGCGGCGCTATCCTTGGAATTGCGAAGGATCCCCTCCTTCCTCAATCACAGCACACTGTCCCGCCTCGCGGCGCTTGCAAGGGCGTCACGCACAGGCGGGACAGACAATTTTGGTCAAATCCTTTTTCGATCACAGCCTCATACTTCCCAGGCGACGCCCTCCACCGGCTGACCGATCCCGATCTCCGGAAAGCGCTCCTGCGCCAGGTGCACAAAGGGCGCGCAGTCCATGTGTGCGGAGACGGGCGGGAACGCATCGTCGAAGTGATCCAGCATCACGCGCTTCGGACGAAACCTCTCCAGAAAGCGCAGCGAATACGTATCCATGTCACTTCGGCCCTGATAGGGATAGATCAGCAGATCCATGCCCGTCGGATAAGCCACGTCCTCCCGGCAATTTGCGGAGCCCAGCAGAAAGACCCGCTTTCCCTCCGCACAGATCTCATAGCCCAGCACATCCCGCTCCATGTCGATGCTGAAGTGCCGGTTCTGCGCCTCAATGGAGAGGCCCTCCCGCAGCTTGGACGGCCGCAGCGCCCGGGAAAGCGTCTCCCGCAGGATCGGCCGGTCGTAAACACAGTGGCAGCACTGGTATGCGCGCAGCACAACGCCGCCCAGCCGAACCACATCGCCGGCTGCGATGGTCCGCATGCGCTCCGCATCGAAGCCCTGTTCCCGGGCAATCTCCCTGCCCCGCGAACACACGTAGACCGGCGCGGCGCAGCGCTCCATCACAGCGGGCATGTCCGCAAAGTGATCCAGGTGGGGATGGGTGATGAAGATCGCATCCGCGTCCGCAATCGCATCCAAGGGAAACGGCGGCAGGCCGCTGCTGTGCAGCTTCAGATAGGGATCGAACAGCAGCTTCGTCTCGCTGCTCTCCACGAGAATTGATGCCGTTCCCAGCCAGCTGATCTTCATTCGCGCGCGCCCCTTCCCAGCGACAGTTTCAAATTTCTCTTATTCTATCGCAAAACGGCGCGATTTTCAAGCGCGTTCCTCCGACAGAATGCGTCCATCGATGGAGAGCGTCACCACGCACAGGGGAATGCGCTTGCCGCTCTGTTCCAGGGCCATGCGCGCGGCATATTCGATTCCGCCGCAGCAGGGCACCTCCATGCGCACCACGGTCAGCGAGCGCACGTCGTTGCCGCTGAGGATCTGCCGGAGCTTGTCCGCATACTGCACCGCGTCCAGCTTCGGACAGCCCACCAGCGCCACGCGGCCCGCGAGAAAGCGCTCGTGGAAGTCGGCAAAGGCGTAGGCCGTGCAGTCCGCTGCAATCAGCAGCTCCGCGCCGTCAAAGCAGGGCGCCTGCACCGGTGCCAGGCGGATCTGCACCGGCCAGTTGGTGAGCCTCGACTGCACCGTTGTGCGCTCTGTGCGCTCCGCAGCGGCCTCCCTGCGCGCCGCAGCCGCTTCCTGGGCCCGGCGCACAGCCTCCGCATCGTAGGCGGGCGCTTCGCGCTCCTCGAAGGAGATGGCGTCCATCGGGCATGCCGGCAGACAATCGCCCAGGCCGTCGCAATAGTCCTCGCGCATCAGCTGCGCCTTGCCGTTCACCATGGCGATGGCCCCCTCGTGACAGGCCTGTGCGCATGCGCCGCAGCCGTTGCAGCGCTCCGTATCGATGTGAATGATCCTTCGAATCATGCTTTTTCCTCCATTTCCTTCATGCGCTCCGCACGGGCGCGTTCCTTCTGCTGGGCTGCGATCTCCATCATGTGCTCGTACATCTCGTCGCCCACGCACTTGCGGGCATACTTGCACCATTGCACGCAACTCAGGGAATCGTTGTAGGCCACGAAGCCGCATTTCTCACAGGCCACCTGGGTGTCCGTGGAGAAGATTTCGATCAGGTTTCCGCACTGCGGGCAGCGCCGCTCCTCGATCGTCGGGGTGCGCGGCTTCCCCTGACAGCTGTCCATAATCATATGCTCACCTCCGATATGAAGTGAATGTCACTGTTTGCGGGCCGCACAATGCACCCGCGCCTACATTATACCACATATTTGCGCAAATGTACACGAACAAATCTCACCAGCAACAGCAGCATTTCTCATCCAGAATTTGTCGAAAAAAGAGGCCCGCGCGGCTTCCGCCGTTCGAACCCTTCGAAAAACTCCACTTCAATCGCGGCGCACCGCATTTTCCCGGATCAGCGTCTCCATCTGCTGCGCGCTCTCTCCCTCGCGCAGCGCCCTGCAAAACAGTATGAACCGTCCATCCGCCAGATCGTAGCTGCAGGTCGCCAGGGCGACGATCCGGTCGCTGCTGTCCACCGCAAGGCCGGGAATCGCATACATGGATCGCTCCAGCAGCAGATCGATCTGCGCCTGTATCGCCGCAGCATCGCCCCCCTCAAACAGATCGAAGCAGCGCAGATCCAGATAATCCGCGCCGGACGCATCCATGGAGGCATCGATCACTGCAAAGGGCACGTAGGCGGTCACAACATCGTCGTACAGGAAATGGATCTCCACGCAGCTGCTGTTTTTGAAGTATTCGCTCTCCGCATACAGCTTCAGCTTGCCGAACATGGTTCCGTTCTTCATGTTGTGGCCGTAGAGCACAACGTAGTTGTCCGACTCCCAGTTCATATTGCGCGCGTCCGCGAACACCGTACCGCTGTTGCTGGACTTCCCGTAGAAATCGTGATTGAGATAGTATTCGTTGTCCCGCAGGACGATGGGCGTGCTGATGTCCTCGCCGGCGATCAGCCAGCCGATCAGATCCGGATTGATTTCATAGAGCTCTGCAAGGCGATCGGAGATCCTGTGCTCGCCCTCCTCCGCCAGCGCCGAAGCGCCGAAGAGGTCAAACCAGGATCTCCGGCCGATGGAACCTGTGGACTCAAACATCTGCTGCAGCTTGTACTGGGTCCGCATCTCGCGATGCTCCTGCAGCTTCATGTAGGCAAAGCCGCCCAGCAACGCCAGGGCCACGATGATCAATGCAATGCCCAGAATTCGCAGGATTCTTCCTCCACGTCTCTTGCGCATGCTGCGCCTCCCACTTGATAAAAATCAGCGGAGGAGGCGTGCCTCCTCCGCATCAGGGGTCATTTACCGGTTGTTCTGGCGCTTGCGCGCGGATGCAGCGATGCATGCCACGCCCAGCAGCAGGAACGCCATGCCCAGATACAGCATCGTGCGCTGCAGGTCGCTGCGCGCGTCGCCGGTCTTCGGCACCTCGTCATCGTCCAGGGTGTTGGTCACGTTGAAGCCGTCCACCTTGGCGGTGTAGCCCTTCACTCTGTCCTCCTTGATGGTATAGACGATCTCCTTGCCAGATTCATACTTCGGCAGGTCGGTGAAGCTCCAGGTCCAATTGCCATTGTCGTCTGGCTTCACTTCCTGTGCCGCGTACTCCTTGCCATTGGCCAGCAGGCGGATGGTGATGCTCTCCGGACGGGTCTTGCCGGAATTGTCATCGTCCTTCCAGGTCTTGCTGCCGGCGATTTCATCGATGGTCTCGATCTCATGGGTGTTGGTCACGTCGAAGCCATTCACCTCGGAGATATAATCCGGAACCTCATCTTCAGTGATGGTATAGACGATTTCCTCGCCATTTGCATACTTCGGCAGGTCGGTGAAGCTCCAGCTCCACACGCCCGCATCGTCCGCCTTCACTTTCTGTACCGCGACCTCGTTGCCGTTGGCCAGCAGGCGGATGGTGATGCTCTCCGGGCGCTTGCCGTCCTGGTTGCCGTTGTCGACCCAGGTCTTGCTGCCGACGATTTCGTCGATCGTCTCCGGCACATAGGTGTTGGTCACATTGAAGCCGTCCACCTTGGCGATGTAATTCTCAACCTCGTCTTCCTCGACGGTGTAGACGATTTCCTTGCCCTGGGCATACTTGTCGAGGTCGGTGAAGCTCCACTTCCATCCATTCTCTGCGGTCACAACCACGCTGTCCTTCTCGATGCCATCGGCAAACAGGCGGATGGTGATGCTCTCCGGGCGCTTGCGATCCTCGTTGTCGTTGTCGACCCAGGTCTTGCTGCCGGAAATTTCTTTGATCTTCTCCGGGGTGTGGCTGTTGATGATGGTGTAACCGCCGTTGCTCTCCTCAACATCTGCAGTGTAGCCATCGGCGACCTGCGCTTCCGCAACGGTGTAGACAATCTTCGTGCCGGCCTTGTATTCGTCCAGACCGGTGAAGCTCGCCTGCCACTTGTTGTCGCTGTTCAGCACCACGGTCTTGCCGGTGTCCACGTTGTCCGCATACAGCTTGACGACCACTTCCTGCGGACGCTTGCCGTCCTGGTTGTTGTTGTCGTCCCAAGCCTTAACCACATTTACATTCACCTTGCCGGGGGTGTAGCTGTTCTTGACGTCATAGCCGGTCACCACAGTGGTGTAGCCACGCACCTCTTCCTCGGTGATGGTGTAGACGATCTCTTTGCCGCCGGCATACTTGTCGAGGTTGGTGAAGCTCCACTTCCAGCCATCTTCCGCCGACACGGTCTTGCTGTCAACCTTCGTTCCGTCGGCCAGCAGATTGATGGTGATCTCCTTCGGGCGCTTGCGATCCTGGTCGTCATTGTCGTCCCAGGTCTTGCTGCCCGCAATTTCAGCGATCTTCTCCGGCACATGGGTATTGGTCACAACGAAGCCATTTTCCACGGAACCGGTGATGTTGGTATCATAGTCCGGAACACTTAGCTCTGCAATCGTGTATGCGATCGGTTTGCCGTTTTCATTCTTGGGCAGGTTGGTGAAGCTGCCCTTCCAGTTGTTCTCCGCGTTCAGCGTGAGCGTCTTGTTGGTCGGCTGATTGTTGGCCACCAGTTCCACAGTCACGCTCGCAGGGCGCTTGCCGTCCTGATTCCCGGCGTCCTCCCACTCCTTGCTGACGCTGATCTTTTCGATCGTTTCGATCTCATGGGTGTTGGTGACGTTGTAGCCGTCAACAACGCCCTTGTAGTTCTCCACATCCTCTTCTTCGATGGTGTAGTTGATCTCGTTACCGTCGGCGTCATACTTGTCCCCGGTAAAGCTCCACTTCCAGCCATCTTCCGCCGTCACGGTCTTACTGTCAATTACCTGGCCATCGACCAGCAGATTGATGATGATCTTCTCCGGGCGCACATTGTCGCGATTGCCGTCGTCATTCCAGGTCTTGCTGCCGGAAATGGTGACCTGCTCGGTGTTGGTCACAACAAAGCCTTCAGCAGCAGAACCGGTGATGTTGGATTTGTAGTTCGGAACATCCTTCTCAACAATCGTGTATACGATATCAGGCTCCGTGTCATCGTCGTTCGGCCTCCTGGACAGGCCGGTGAAGCTGCCCTGCCAATTGTTCTCCGCAGTCAGCGTCAGTTCCTTGCCGGTTTTTACGCCGTCGGCCAGCAGCTCCACGGTCACGCTGTCAGGGCGCTTGCCGTCCTTTTTGTTGAGATCCTCCCACTCCTTGCGGACCGCCACGCTGACGTACTTTGACAAATAGTCGTTAGTGACTACAATATCCCTAACTGGATTTACACTATCCAACACGAGTTTGGTACTAGAAATGCTGAGGTTAAGCCAATAGCCCTCGACCTCTGAATCAAGTTCGATGATCTCATATGTTCCAAAGGGCACCAGCGTCACAGTTACAGAGCCGACACCGTCTTCCTTGGATACCGGGCAGTCGACGTATATTTTGCTTCCGTCACCCTTATTTTCGAGAAGGAAATGAAAGACTGCATTGTCGTCAGTCAGTTCCAGTCCGGTAACCTTTTTCGTAATGTGGAAGGTGCCGTACTCGGCGCTGCCCTCTCCAAGCTCCAGATCGATACCGGAGCCGCTGATCACGGCTCCACTCTGCCATTGGGTCTTTTTTCCCTCCAGGCCGGGGCAGTCGTTGGCGGAGGTCCAGTAGTTGTAAGACGCGCTCAGCACAACCGGAACGCTGACGCCATCCACCGTCAGAGTCTTCCGGAACGTGATATTATAGTTCACGGGGCTGTCCTTGGTTCCCACGGGGAAGCTGCCCTTAAAGCGCACCTGCGCTCCCGTCGTCGAACCCGAACTGGTAGTAGTTCCCGTAATGCTGAAGCCCGCGGAAGAGGAAGAGGTGATGTCAACCTTGACAGTTCCGTTGTCCACTTCCTGCTTCGTGAAGCTGAAGGTTACATCCCTCCAAGCATCATTTACGTACACCCTGGCATTCAGGCCGGTGCATGCAATGTCAATGTGGTCGACCGTGCTGCTACCGCTTCCCCACGCATCAATCTGCATTATGTTGGAATACTCCGTATCCGCCAGCGCGCCGGAGAATGCAGACAGGAGCATGAGCACCGCTACCAGCAGCGCCGAAATCCTTCTCAAAGAATACTTCATGTTCGTTCTCCTCTCATCATTTCAGATGCACACACTTCGACGCACTCATTCCACAACGTCCACGCGCAGGCGCCATGCCAGATGGTCGGTCTCCGCGTTGATGGTGTAGCTGTACTCCAGGCCGGAAATGCCCGTGCCCTGCCACTCACCGATTTCACCGCTGGAAGTGTCCGCGCACTCCCACTCGGCGACATAGTTCACATCCTCGTAGCCGATCAGCTGGGCATGGAGCGTCACCACCGTGCCGAGCATCACCGTATCAGTGTCAAAGGTGCAGCTGATGATGACCTCGCGCTCCACGTCAGTTTCCTCTTCCTCGACGGGCTCCTCGTCGGTAGCAGGCTCCTCGTCCGCAGCGGGCTCCTCATCTGCGGGCTCCTCATCTGCGGGCTCCTCATCTGCGGGTTCCTCGTCTGCGGGTTCCTCATCCGCAGCGGGTTCCTCGTCCACAACCGGCTCCTCATCCGCAGCGGGCTCCTCGTCCACAACCGGCTCCTCATCCGCAGCGGGCTCCTCCTCAACGGAGACAACCAGTTCAGGCGAGACGACCTCGATGGCCTGCGCAAATGCAACCACATTGATGCATGCCAAAACCATCAGCATTGCAAGTACGATTGCCAATACCTTCCGATTCCTCATGACCTTACCTTCCTTTCAATGCCAATTTGACAACTCCAACTCTGGGCGAAAAGATGTGCTTCCACACAACACGCACCACATTGCGCGCAAGCGAAAGGCACATTTCTGCCGCAATCTATTTCACCTTACATGATATTATATTCCTTTTAAGAGTATTCGTCAATCTTTTGTTGCAATATTTTCGTAATCTTTGTTATCAAAACTCCAATTTTTACAGTTTCACACGTATTCATATTCAGCCGCGCACCGCCGCATGCAGGTTTCAAGTCCAGAGCAGAATATTCACCTCCCAAAATTGTCTTGCCCGCCTGTGCCCGGCACCCCAACGGAGCACCGCGCCAGCAGACGGGCAAGTGATTTATATGAAAAGGATTTTTCCTTTGTTGGATATACAATACCATGGAAATATGTACCGGTTTTAAACGAATGGCAAACATCTTCCGGACAAAACATGTCGTTTCAAGCAACCGGCGGCATGCGAAGGGATCTTGTACAAACAGCAAGCGACGGATGGCTTCTGCCATCCGTCGCAGTCGCGTTCAGAGATTCTCTCCTCTTATTCTCCGTAGATGAACTCGTGCAGAAGCTGCGCGTTCTTCTCGAAATTCGGGCGGATCATCCATATGCCATCGAACGTACCGGAATCGAAAGTGCCATCCGCCGGAACGCGGAGCTGACCGACATCCTCGGTATCAACGGTCATGCAAACCATCGCAACTTCCTTGAGCTCCTCATTGGTCATGTTCGTCTGCATGTTCTCGGAAATCTCATCCACGGACTCGAGCAGCTCATCGATATCGGAATCCTGGGCCTTCTCCGCCAGGGCAAGCAGGACCTTCTGCTGACGCATGACGCGGCCATAGTCGCTGTCCGTGTAGCGATCGCGGGCATAGGACATGGCAAGCAGGCCGTTGAGGTGCACCAGACCGGTGCTGTTCAGGCTGGTCGCGCCATCATATCCGCCGGTTTGCTTCAGATAACTCTGTGCATAGGAGTTCGTATACTTGCGTTCGCTCTCGGTCACTTCCACATCAACGCCGCCCAGCAGATCGATAATCTTGATCAGGCCGGTCATGTTCACCAGGACATAGTCCTCGATGTCCGTGCCAAAGTACTGATTGACCGTCTTGACGGCCAGCTCAGGACCGCCGTAGACGTTGGCGGCATTGATCTTCTGGGAAAAGTTCACATCCGGGATCTTCACCCAGGTGTCGCGCATGATGCTGGTCAGCTTCATGGCGCCTTCATCACGGTTCACCGAAAGAATGATCATCGAATCCGTGCGATCAAAGCCCACGGTGCTGCGGGAGTCGCCGCCCAGCAGCAGAATATTGTGCCAACCGCTCTCCTGCGCATCCGCCTCGGCGGCAAGGGCTGCGGTACCGAGCATCAGCGCCAGCACCAGCAGAACAGAAAGAATCCTTTTCATGATATTCATCTCCTCATCCATCCTGAATCAGTTGTCTTCAAATATGAACGCAGCCGTCGTCAACTGCTCGGCATAGCTGCTCCCATATTCCCATTTCAGATACTTCCATGCCGCCTTCATTTTTGCCCGACGGCTGGAAGTGTTGTGGGCGTCCGTACCGAGGGCGTCCACCTGATCGTGCTCCAGCATCCACTGGCAGAAGCGATGCAGGCGATACCCCTTGTCCTTCAGCAGGGTTGAACAGTTCATCTGAAAATAGACATTCAGTTCATCCTTGAGTCTGGCCGTGCGGCCGAGCCGCAGCGTCAGGCAATTGTAGCGCTCCACATGCGCAACCACGGGGCGATATCCGGCACTGATCAGTTCCTGCAATGCCTCGCGCAGCTTTGCAAATCGGATGTCCGGCGAGAACTCCACGAGCACGAAGTCCGTCCCTGCGAGCGTCGGAATCTCCCCCTCCTGCAACAGCCGGCAGGTCTGTCGGGTGTAGAGGATTTCACAGCCCTCGTAGATGGTCATGTCGTAGCCGGAGGCTTCGCAGTATTCCCGCGCCTCCCGCAGCGCCCTGCGATACCCCTCCATATCAAACCTGCGCACGCCGGGTGTAATGTGCGAGGTGGCGATGATTGCGTGAATTCCCTGCGATGCGGCGCAGTCCAGCATCCGATACATGTGCCGTCGATTTCGGGCACCATCATCCACGCCGTAGGCCAGATGATGGTGAATATCGACAAAGCGCGGTCTCATTTCTTGCGGCTCCCGGAAGCCGACTTCTTCGGCGGCTTATAATAGTCGGAATCGTAGTGTGTGTAGTAGGACTTGTGATAGTAGTGTTTGCTGCTGAGGGAATCGAAGGTGACGCTGTTGAGCACCACGCCAAGAATCTCGCAGCCCGTGCGCATCAGCTGGTTCTTCACATCGAGCAGCTCGCGGCGGCTGACGCTGTTGTACTTCACAGTAATGATCGTGCCGTCGCAATGCTTGGCAATCTCGGCTGCATCAATGATCACGCCCACCGGCGGCGCATCCACGATCACATAGTCGAAGCGTTCCCGCAGATAGTCCAGCAGGCGCTGCATGCGGTTGTTGGTCAGCAGTGAGAGGGAGTTCCCCACCTCGCGCACCAGCGGCACCATGTATGCGTTGGGAATGTCGGTCTCATAGATCACGTCGCCCGCATCGCACATGCCCGCCAGGAAGTGTGACAGGCCGTAGCGCTGCTCGCTCTGGAACTGGAGGCCGTACTTGGACATGATCTGACTTCTGCGCAGGTCGGCGTCCACCAGCACCACGCGATGCCCCAGCTTTGCGAAGGTGCGCATGATGTTCATTGTAATGAAGGACTTGCCCTCATGTGCCTGGGCACTGGTCACCATGATGACTTTTTTATCGTTTCCGGCGAAGGTCAGATTCGTGCAGAGGGTGTTGATCGCCTCCGTGCAGGCGTAGGACAGCGGCTTAAACCGGGTCATTGCAATTCTGTTCATGCCTTATTCCTCCGCTTACCGCCATTGGTTTTTCCCAGGTTCTTGCGATCCTCCACGGCCGCTTCATCGTTATCCGGCACGACAGAGAGCGTGGGCAAACCGACGTACTTCTTGATGTCCTCTTCATTTTTGATCTTGTCGTCCAGCAGATACTGAATGATGACGCCGGCGCAAACCAGCAGCGCCCCAAGCAGGAAGCCGAGCACAACATTGCGCTTCTTTTTCGGGCTCACCGGCTTATCGGGCGTCAGTGCCTCGGACAGCAGGCTGGGCTGATCCGTCTGCATGGTGGCGGATATGTACTGGCCCGCCACGTCCGCATACTCATTTGCGATGTCCGCAGCCTCCTGGGGGTCGCTACTCGTCACCGTGATGTTGAGAATGCGGGTGTTGGAGGGGTTCGTCAGCGTCAGCATATCTGCGAGTTCCTCGCGGGTATAGCTCAGATTCAGGTTCTGCCGCACCATCTCGTTGACTTCCCAGGTGTCAAAGACCTCCATGTAATCCGAAGTGAGATAGGAGCCGATCTGCAGGTCGGACAGATTGATGGCCGAATCGCTGGAGTTGAGCACATACAGTTTGCTGGTTGCCTCATACATGGGCGTCGCCAGAATGAAGCTGTACATCGCCATGAGAACGGCGCACACCAGCGCACCCGCGATGATGAGCTTCCACTTCTCCAGCAGCCGCAGCAGCACCTCCATCAGATCGATTTCGAATTCGGCATCCTCATTTGCGCCGCCGTTCCGGGTCACCTTTTCCAATTCGCTCATTTACTCAATCTCCTACTTACTGCATTCTTCGCCCGACTTACCACATGGATTCCGCATCAAAAAAGCTGGCGACCATCCATTCGTCGAATGCGCTCCTGTCCAGATGCACGCTTTCATCCTCTGCTGCGGTCTCAAGCGCCGGCAGCTGCATTCTGGAGGCGACGTCATACCGATCCACCTTGTCGGCAATCTTCATCAGAGCGCCGCTCTTCATGTCGCTGGTGATGTAGTCGCTCAGCGCGCTCAGCAGCTTCGTCGCTTCCGCGCTCTCCTCCACCGTCGCCTTGATCACGTGCAGACGCTGCATCAGTGCATCGCCCACATTGTTGCTTCCGTCATTGGCAATGCCATCGATCACGGTCAGGCCGTTCAGATCGAAGGCCAGGTAATCCTCGATGAAGTCCGCCGGGAACATCCCGTTCAGCGCATTCATCAGCGCAATCGTACCGGCTTCGATGTCCGCCTCCATGCCAAAAAGATCCCGCAGCGAGATGCCCTCGGGAATGCCTGCCTCCTGTGCAGCGGCATCCATCCAATCCACAACCGTTGTAGCGCTGATCTGGAGCGGCAGCACCGTCTTGGCGTTGTCGTCCACGATCACCAGGAGAATCAGCTCCGGATCACCAATGATCCCGGCTTCCACAGAGGCTTCCTCCTGATTGTAGGCCACGGCCAGCATCGTCGTCATGCGCGACTTCTGATAGTAGGTATGTCCGTTGTAGTCGTAGGTAAGAACGTTGTCAAAGCGATCATTGAGATCAATGTAATCCGTCTCCGCAAGCGCAATCGCACCAATGGCTAAAACTGCGACCAATACAAGCGCAACGATATGTCGAAATGCCATTTTCCCTCCGGATTCAGTTCCCTGTATACAGCAATGCATCTGCAAAAGGGCATCACAATCCATTATCTCTATCTTCTTATGTAAACCAATTATACAACAGTTGCTTCCATGCGTCAACGAAAAACGGGGTCCGTTACAAAAATTGACAAACATGTAACGTCGATCCAACAAAAATTCATCCCTGAAACTGCAGGTATTTCCTGCATTCCTGCAGAAAAACGCCGGAGAGACGGCCTCTCCGGCGCATGAATTGCAGATATTGATTCGTTTAGCAATGATACCCCAGCTCCCGCAGCACCTCCAGCGTGCGCGCCGGATAGTCCGTGGTGATGAGGCTCGCTCCCAGCTGTGCGCTGCGCCCGATCTCCTCGCGGGAATAGATCCCGGCGCAGACCCACGGCTCGATGCCGTCGGCGCGCACCGCATCGAAGTAGGATTTCGGCGGCACGTTGAAGTTGAAGTGCTTCATCGATCCGTCGCTCTGCTGCTTCGCACTGATCACGCACAGGCACCACAGATACTCCCTGGGATCCCGCCGTGCGCCCTTGAGCATGCAGTATGGATAGTAGCCGTGGAGCCGGTAGCGGTGGCCGTACTTTTCGTCGATGTACTCCAGCAGCCTGCCGCTGAAGGAATTGAGCACGCAGCGCTCGCCAAAGCCGTAGTCCTCCAGCATCGCGATGGTGCGGTCGCAGCAGTCGTAGGCGAAGTCCTCGTTGCCTGTCGTGGGATACTCCTTGAGCTCCAGATCGATCAGCATGCCGTCGGTCTCCGCGCACAGCTTCAGGAACTCCTCCAGCGTCGGCGGCGCTTCCGGAGCGAAGTCCTCGTAGTCCGCCGCGGCGTTCAGCGCGCGGAACTGCATCAGCGACATCTCCCGGACGGGACCGGTCCGATCCGTCGTGCGCGCCACGTCCGCATCGTGCATCAGCACCAACTCGCCGTCGGCCGTCATGCGCACGTCCGTCTCAATCATGTCCACGCCCTCCGCGATGGCCCGGCGAAAGGCGGACATGGTGTTCTCCGGAGCCGTGAAGCGCTCCCCGCGATGGGCAGCCACCAGCACGCGGCTCTCATGTCCCTCCCACAGCGCGCTCATCTCTCCTCCTCCAGCAACAGCTCCGTCAGGCAGCGGCCGTCGACGTCCTCCATGTCGAAGCCCAGCGCCCGCGCAAAGGTTGGCGCCTCGTCCACCAGGTTCGCCCGTTCCAGCACCGCGCCGGGCCGGATGTGCGGTCCGAAGGCGAGCAGCGTCGGCTGCGGACCCTTCTCCGGCAGATGGCCGTGGGAGGCCCGGCCGAAGCGATAGTTCTGGTTGTCCAGCGGCTTCACCAGCGGCCGCAGCCAGTCGTTGGAGAAGGAGGTGTAGCCGTCGGTCTCCACCACGAAGGAGAAGGGACCGCTGAGATGCTCCTCGCGCTTGGCCTCCTCGCGTGTAAACACCCGGCTGATGCCGTAGACCTCCTCGGCGCACAATTCGTCCAGCACCGCCTTCGTGCGCGCAAGGTCCCGCGGATTCTCCGGGTCCTTCAGATACACCAGCGCCGAGAGGCCGCCGGACTTTGCGAACGCGCGCCAGTCGCGAATGTTCCCCGCGCCGTCCACTTCGATCAGTCCCGCTTCCCTGAGCTTCACATTCAGCGCCACGCAGCGGCGGATGTTCAGCTGGCCGTGATCGCTGACGATGAAGAAGTCGGTCTGATCCAGAATGCCCACATCGTCGGCGGCCTTCATCAGCTGCTCGATCCACAGGTTCGTCTCATACAGGCCCTGGGTCACCTTCTCGGTGAACAGCCCCGTCTCGTGGCGATAGGCGTCCACATTGGCGGGATGCACCATCAGCAGGTTCGGCCGGAACGCGCGCACCATGCTGCAGGCGCAGCCCATCACGAAGGCGTCGCACCAGGGATGCTGCCGGTTGCGGTTCTCCACGTGATGCAGGTTGGGATCCACCACCTTCTCCATCACCTCCGGGCTGGAACCCGAGTGGATGAAGCAGTCGTGGGTTGATTCCTCCGGAGTCTGGGGCCAGTATTCCGCCACCAGGTAATCGATGGAAGGGTCGTTGCCGGAGACCGGCCAGAACACCGACGCGGTGCGCAGGCCGCGCGCGTGGGCGCAATCGAAGATCGTCCTGCCCTGCACCAGGCTGCGCATGTGCTGCCACAGGCTGCTGCGCTCGCACATCACCGGCGCCTCGTTGTTCAGGATGCCGTGCCGGTCGGGATACAGGCCGGTCTGCATGGTGCTGTGGCAGGGATAGGTGATGGTGGGATAGACCGATCGCACCCGGTTCACTCGCGCCATCCTGGGCCAGAGATCCCGGAATGCGGAGAGCCGCGACAGGATTTCCAGATCCTCATACACCATTGCGTCCACAGAGACCACGATCACATGCCGTTCCATATTGCATTCACCTCATTTGTTTCATTTCAATTCCATCCGGGCAGCCCGCGCAGCTTCTCTGCCACGGCCAGGCCCAGCGCACGGTGGGATTCTGCGGACATGTGCACAAAGTCCACATCCGAGGGCTCCGCCACCGCAGCAGCGTCCAGATATTCCGCACCGCTCGCCTCGGCGGCGCGACGGAAGGCTTCGGAGCATCTGCAGCTCTCGCGATAGCGCCCCTTGAGCGAGGAGCCGGTCTGCGCGTCGATGCCGGGATGCAGCCGGATCGGCGCGATCACCAGCACGCGCACGCCACCTGGAAACACGCTCGAGCTCTCCCGGCGGGCCTGCACCATGTGCGCAAGGTTCACCAGCGTCTCTGCGCCGCGCGCTGCACCGAATGCGTCGGTAAATTTCAAATCGTTCGTGCCCAGGGCCAGGATCAGCAGATCCAGCGGTTTCTGGGCGATCAGTGCCGCGGGCAGCGCATCGCTTCCACGGCGCCACGGGCTGCAAGGATCCGCATACACGCTGGTGCGGGCGTTCATGCCGTCCTCAAGGATGCGCACGCCCTCGCCCAGAGCTCGCTGCAAGACGCCGGTCCAGCGCAGCTCCGGCGCGTAGCGCGCGCCAGTGCCGGGCACATAGCCCCAGGTGTTGGAATCCCCGAAGCAGAGTATGTTCTTCATTTTCCCTCTCCCCCACTTCACTTGATGCCGCGATAGGTAAAGCCCTGGATGATCTTCCTGCTCGCGAAGATGAACACGATCAGAATCGGTATCACCAGCAGGCAGTTGCCGGCCATCAGCGTGTTCCAGTGGATGCCCACCTCCGCATCGCGCAGCCGCTCGATGGCCAGGGTCAGGGGGCGATAGGCGTCGTTGTTGGTCATCACCAGCGGCCAGAAGTAGGAATTCCAGGTGCCGATGAAGGAGAACATGGCGATGGTCACCATTGCGGGCTTGCACATGGGCAGCATGATCCTGAGCATGATCTTCACCTCGCTGGCGCTGTCCAGCCGCGCGGATTCCAGAATCTCATCGGGAATCTGCTTGAAGGACTGGCGCAGCATGAAGATGCCGAAGGCGTCCGCCCCCAGCGGCAGGATCTGGGGCCACAGGGAGCTGATGAGCTTGCCCTTGGCCATCATCAGGTAAACGGGAATGTAGGTCAGCTGCTGCGGAATCATGAAGGCCACCAGCACCACGCCGAAGGCAACGCCCGACAGCGGGAACTTCCGCTTGGCGAAGGCGTAGGCCGCGGGCACCATCACCAGCAGCTGCAGGCAGATGACCGCCACGGTGACGATCACCGTGTTGCGCATAAAGTGGGGAATGTCCAGGCCGGAGTTGAAGGTGCTGATGAAGCCCTCCAGCGTGAAGGTCTCGGGCCACAGCGTGGGCGGCACCTGCATGGACTCCGCATAGGGCTTGAAGGCCGTCACGATCATCCAGTAAAAGGGAAACACGAAGGCCAGTATCGCCAGAATCTTCATGAGATCGCTGAACGCGCGCCCCAGATAGCTGCGCGTCCGATCCGAAAGCAAGCGTTCCTTTTTCATCGTCGCCCTCCTCATTGATAGTGCACCTTCTTTTCCACGAATGCGAAATCGATGATGGTGATGACCACCATGATCAGCAGCATGACCATGCCCGCAGCGCAGGCGTAGCCCAGGGTGTTGTTGCGCATGAAGGCGTAGTCGTAGATGTACATGCTCAGAACCCGCGTGGAATCGCCGGGGCCGCCGCCGGTCATGATGCGCACGGAATCGAATACCTTGAAGGAGCCCGTGGTGATCGTGATCAGCAGGAAGAACAGCTGGGGTGAGATCATGGGCAGCGTGATCCTGAAGAAGGTCTTGATGCCGGAGGCATTGTCCAGTTTGGCCGCCTCGTAGATCTCCGCCGGAATGGACTTCATGGAGGAGAGGATGATCAGCGCGTAGTAGCCCACGCTCTTCCAGGTGTTCATGATGATGATGGACAGCATGGCCGTGGAGGAGTCGTCCAGCCACTTGACCGAGGACAGGCCCAGCACGTTGAGCACCGTATTGAACAGGCCATAGGACTGGGAGCTCATCAGCCAGCCCCAGATGAAGCCCGCCGACACGCCCGCGATCAGGTGGGGCGTGAAGAACACCGTCTGGGCCACGCGGTTGACCCTTCGATCCTTTTGCAGCCACTGGGCCAGCAGCAGCGAAAAGACCATCACGCAGACCAGCGCGCCCACGGTGTACGCACAGGTGTTGGCCAGCGCCTTGTAGAAATCGTCCTTCACAAAGAACAGCCGGTAATAGTTGTCCACTCCGACAAACTCCTTGTAGGGCTTGGTGGCGTTGCCCTTGAACAGGCTCAGAACGCCCATGTTGATCACCGGATAGATCACGAAAAACAGCAGAAACAGCATTGCGGGCAGGATCATCGCCCAGGATGCGCCGTAGCTCTTCCAGCGGCGGGCCCGACTTGCAGGCGCGCAGGCGTCCGCTCTATTGCGCATTGAGCATCCCTCCCAGCGATCTCAAAAGCGGCTCCGGGCCGCCATGACCCATGTGCAGGCCATCGTTATCGAAGAAGTGCACGTGCTCCGCGCGAACCATCGCCCACACGTGCTCGCCCTCCCGGCCGCCGTCCTCGGGACGCTTGACCATCACGGTGCGCCCGTCCGTGAGATTGATCTTGTACTGAATCTCCGAGCCCAGCATCTCCCGGGTGGCGATGGTCCCCGGCAGGCACAGCGCCATGCCGTTTTCGCACTTGGCGCCCAGCTCCACCTTCTCCGGGCGGAAGCCCACGTATCCTTCAGCTGTCTTCAGCACGTTCATCGGCGGCGTGCCGATGAACTGCGCGGCGAACACGTTCACCGGCTCGTGATAGATCTCCTCCGGCGTACCCATCTGCTGGATCCTGCCGCAATCCATCAGCACAATGGAGTCCGCCATGGACATGGCCTCAGCCTGATCGTGGGTGACGTAGACGAAGGTGGTGCCGAGCCTGCGCTGCAGCTCGATCAGCTCCACGCGCATGGCGGCGCGCAGCTTGGCGTCCAGGTTCGACAGCGGCTCGTCCATCAGAAACACCGCAGGCTTCTTCACCATGGCCCGGGCGAGGGCCACGCGCTGGCGCTGTCCGCCGGAGAGCTGGCTGGGCTTGCGGTTGAGATACTCCGTCAGACCCACGATCTGCGCGTACTCCTCGATCAGGCGCTTGCGCTCCGCCTTGGGCACCTTGCGGTTCTTCAGGCCGAACTCGATGTTCTCCCGCACGGACATGGTGGGATAAATGGCGTAATTCTGAAACACCATGGCGATGTCCCGCTTTCCCGGGGGCACATCGGTGATGTCCCGGCCGTCCATCAGAATCCGGCCCGAGCTGGCGGGGCCGATCCCGGCGATCATGCGCAGCAGGGTGGTCTTTCCGCAGCCCGACGCGCCGACCAGCACGGTAAACCTTCCGTCCTCGATGGTCAGATTCAGGTTCTCAATCACCTTCGTCTGGCCAAAGGACTTGCTCACGTTTTGAAACTCGATTTGTGCCACGTATTTAAGCCTCCAATTTACAAGCGGGCGGCAGGAGTACACTGCACATGCCCTCCCGCCGTCGAAGTCTTTCCGGGTCGGATTACCACAGGTCCTCGGATTCGCTGCGGATGTTCTCCACCGCCTCCTCGGGGGTGATGCTCTGCTCGCCGATCAGCAGGGAGACATTGTCCCACACGATCTGCGTGAAGTCCTGGCTCACCGCCACAAAGGGGGTCTCCTGGCCGCGGCCGTAGGAGAGCAGCTGATCGTAGGCCACCTTGAACTCGGGCTTCTCCGCCCAGAAGGCCACCATCTGGTCGTACTCGGCGACGGACTTGGTACCGGCAACGTAGCCGGAGGTCTTGGCATTGAAGTACTGCTCCTCGTCGGTCATCAGGAACTTGATGAACTCCCAGGACGCCTGGATCTCCTCGTCGCTGTTGTCCGCACCGATGATGGAGATGTTCGCGCCGCCGATTTCGGCCACGTGGTTATCGGGATCGTAGGTCGGGAACATGGCCACGCCGACGTCCACACCGGTCTCCGCCGCGGCGATCATCAGGTTGCCCAGGCCGGCGCAGGAGTTGATGTAGGCCGCCAGCTCGCCATTGCAGAACATGGTCTGCGCGGTATCGCCGGCGTTGGTCGCGTCGAAGGGACGGCACCAGCCGGCGTCCACCCAGCTGCGCCAGTCGGTGAGCACCTTGAGCATCGTGCCATCCTCCAGAGAGGGAGAGCCGCCGCCCTCAGCGATGTACTCGGAGCCTAGCTGATAGATCCACGCGGCATTGTAGTAGCCGAAGTCGTTGAAGATCTCCACGCCGTAGCGGGTCACTTCGCCGGCGTCGTTCTTCTGCATGGCGGCCTCGCCAAAGGCGACCATCTCGTCGATGGTGATCATGTCGCCGATCTCAATGCCCAGCTCGTTTGCGATGGCCTTGTTGTAGTAGAACAGGGGCGTGGAGCGGCAGTACGGCAGGGAGTGAATCTCGCCATCGGTGTTGCCGCCGATCTCCAGCATCCACTCTGGCAGGTTGCCGGTGATGTCATAGCCCTCGGCCTCCGCCAGCGGCGCCATGTCCACGATCATGTCATCCTCCAGCATGTAGGCGACGTAGGTGTTGGCGGCGCTGACCACGTTCGGTGCCTCGCCGGACTGCACGGCCAGCTGGATCTGCGCAAACAGGGTGACGTAATCGCCGATGAAGGATTCCTCCACAACGATTCCCTTCTCCTTGCCGATGGTCTCGTTGAACGTCTCCACCGCCTGGGTCACGCACTCGTACTGCGCGCCGGAGCCGCGATGATGCCAGAAGCTGATGGTGATGGGCCCGTTCTCCTCCGCCAGTACGGACGGCACGCAGGCCAGCACCATGGCCAGAGCCAACAGAATTGTAAGCAGTTTCTTCATGGATTTCCTTTCCTCCTTGTGAATGTCACAGAATGGCAGTTTTCCCATTCCTCCTCGAAGCGCCTTCCTGCGCTCCGTTCATCTCTATCCTAGCATTCCACAGTCAGAGGCAATTCCCGAATTTGTCAAATCCCTTTAAAAACTCCCGAGCGAAACCGGTCCTTCCCGCGTACCCACAACAAAAGAGAACCCCGACCGCCTGTGAAGCGATTGGGATTCTCCTTCATGTATATGCACTTTTCTTGCAAAGCACCCGTTCCGATCAGTCCTCTCCAGACTTCTCCTCTGCGGGCTTGGGCACCACGCGGATCTCCGTAGCGCGGCGCTTCTCGGCCTTCTCCACGGTCACGATCAGATTATCGCACTCGAAGCTGTCGCCGGCCTTGGGGAAGCGCCCCAGCTCCTCGCGTACCCAGCCGTTCACCGTCACCGGATCGTACTCCTTGTGAATGTCGAACAGCTCCAGCATGTCGTCCAGATTCGCGCCGCCATCCACCAGATAGCCGCCGTCCGGCAGGGCCCGGTACTCCTCCACGACCTCGTCGTGCTCGTCCCAGATCTCGCCCACCAATTCTTCGAGAATGTCCTCCATGGTCACGATGCCCTGCACGCCGTCGTACTCGTCCACGACCACCGCCATGTGGCTCTTGGTCTTTTGCAGGAGCTTGAGCAGGTCGGAGACCTTGGTGTTCTGCATCACGTAGGTAGGCGTGCTCATCAATTCGCGAACCGGAATCTTGCCCTGATTGGCATAGAAATCCTTCTCGTGCAGGATGCCCACGATGTTGTCCACCGTCTCCTGATACACCGGCAGGCGGGAGTAGCCGCTCTCCTGGAAGGCATGGGAGATCTCGTCCTCACTGGATTCGATGTCCACTGCGAGGATCTCCACGCGGGGCGTGAGGATCTCCTCCACGTCCACATCGGTAAACTCGATGGCGGACTTGATCAGCTCGCTCTCGTGTGCGTCGATGCCGCCCTCGTTCTCGGCCTCCTCGACGATGGTGATCAGTTCTTCTTCCGTAAAGCCCCGGTCCTCCGCGGGCTTGACCACCTTGCCGATCAGCTTCTGCCAGCAGCCCAGCAGCCAGTTCAGCGGCGTGAACAGCTTCGTCAGCGCGAACAGCAGCGGATAGAACTTCATGGCGATCGCCTCGGCGTGCTCCTTGGCGATGTTCTTGGGCGTGACCTCGCCGACCAGCAGGATCACCACTGTGATCACCAGCGTGGAGACGGTTACGCCCTTGTTGCCCAGTGCGCGCACGAACAGCACCGTGGCCAGCGACGAAGCCAGAATATTGACAATATTGTTACCGATCAGGATCGACGAAAGCAGCGTCTCATACTTTTCGGCCAGCTTCAGAACCTTTGCCGCGCGGGCGTCGCCGTCCGAAGCCATGCGCTTCAGGCGCACCGTATTCAGCGACGTATAGGCCGTCTCCGACGCCGAAAAGAACGCCGAACAAATCACCAGAAAAACCAGCGCAACGATGGTACTTAAATCGCCCGTGTCCATTTAGGACCTTCACTCTCCCTCATTTTCTGTCTCTACATCAAACTCGTGCAGCAGGCGCATGAGGGTCTCGTCCTCGCCGAAGACCTCCTCAATGCGCGCCCGGCACGCCTCGTATGCCGAATGAGGCACATAGTAGCGGTAGACCTCGCGCATCATGCCCACCTGGGCCGCCAGCGCGCCGCCCACCGTGCCCTGCCGGCTGTAAGGAATGCCGCTCTCCTTGAGGATCGGCTCCACCAGCATGGCCTGCATGGCCGTAAGCGTGATCAGCAGCACCGGCTCGTTCTCCTCCGCCGCGCGCAGATGTCTTCTGCTGCCGCACTTCGGGCACACGTCCCTGCAAAGGATATGGCATCTGGTGCAAATCATATGCATATCACCTCATTCTGTTTCATTATACACAAGCAACGTTAACCCCGTATGAATTGCGCATCCGAATGTGGAAAAAGCAGGCAATTTGCATGCGCAAATTGCCTGCGATAAAGTTTATGACGTTTCCTTGAGGGATTATACGCCGCGGCGCTCGTTGCGCAGCTTCTCCTCGGTGGTGGGCTTGGTCACACGCACATGGCCCGGCAGCGGCACAATCTTCGCATCGATCGCGTCCAGGATCCAGCTCGGCTGCGGGAAGAAGGCCTCCTCCAGCTCGTGTGCGGGGGTGATCCAGTTCCTGGAGGCCACAACTGCCGGCGGTGCATCGAGCTCGTCGAAGGCCATTTCGGTCACGTTGCGGGCGATTTCGGAGGCGAAGGAGCCGCGCTCGCAGGCGTCGGTGACGATCACCAGGCGGCCGGTCTTCTTGACGCTCTCCAGAACGGTCTCATAGTCGAAGGGAACCAGCGTGCGGGCGTCGATGATCTCGGCCTCCATGCCGTACTTCTCCTTCAGCTCGTCGGCGGCCTTCAGTGCGCGATACAGCACCGCACCCATGGTCAGGATGGTGATGTCCTTGCCGGCGCGCTTCACATCGGCCTTGCCAAAGGGAATCTCATAGTACTCCGCCGGAACGCCGCCCTCATGGAACTGCTCGCCGACGTCGTAGATGCGCTGGGACTCGAAGAACACGACCGGGTCGGTGCCCACCAGAGCGGAGGCCATCAGGCCCTTCGCATCGTAGGGGGTGGCCGGGAAGGCGATCTTCAGGCCCGGGATGTGGGCGGTCAGGCTGGTCCAATCCTGAGAGTGCTGTGCGCCGTACTTGGAGCCGACGGACACGCGCAGGGTCACAGGCATCTTGATGATGTCGGCGGACATGGCCTGCCACTTCGCCATCTGGTTGAACACTTCGTCACCGGCGCAGCCCAGGAAGTCGCAGTACATCAGCTCGACCAGCGCGCGGCCGCCGGCCATGGCGTAGCCGACTGCGCTGCCGACGATGGCGGACTCGGAAATCGGGCTGTTGAACAGGCGATGATACGGCAGGGCCTCGGTCAGTCCGCGATAGACCGCGAACGCGCCGCCCCAGTCGCGCACGTCCTCACCGTAGGAGACGAGGGTGGGATCCTTGTAGAAGCGGTCGACAATGGCCTCGAACAGACCGTCGCGCAGCTGGTACACCTTGTTCTTGGAGACGGGCTTGCCGTTGGCGTCGATGCCGAAGCGCTCCTTCTTGGCGATGGCCTGCACGCGCGGAATCTCGCTCATGGGGATGTTGACGTCCGGCTCTGCGTCGGAGAAGGCCTCGACGTGGCCGTTGGTGAACATCATGTCGGCGATGGCGTCGGGATCGGCCTCCAGATTCATGCGGGGGGAGATCTCCTCGTCGATGGCCAGCTTGAAGTTGCGGAAGTTGACCTCCTTGACGTGCTCGACGATCTTGTCCAGCTCCTCGGCGGTGGCGACGCCCGCGTCGATCAGCTGCTGGCGATACGCCGGGATCGGATCCTGCGCCCTCCAGGCCTCGATCTCCTCCTGGGTACGATAGGAGCTGCTGTCCGACGGGGAGTGGCCGCAGAAGCGGTAGGTCACGACGTCGATCAGCACCGGGCCCTTGCCCTCTTCGGCGATCTTCTTCTTGCGGCCGTAGCACTCGATCACGGCCAGCGGGTTGAAGCCGTCCACGCGCTCGGCGTTCATCTGGTTGGGGTTGAAGCCCGCGCCCATGCGCGCCGGGAAGTCATAGGCCATGGTTTCGCCGCGGGTCTGGCCGCCCATGCCGTACTGGTTGTTCAGGATGGTGAAGATGACCGGCAGGCCGCCCTTCATGTCATCGCGCCACAGCTCGGTCAGCTGGCCCATGCCGGCCATGTTCAGCGCCTCGAGCACGGGGCCGCGGCCCAGGGAACCGTCGCCGATGTTGGCGATGGCGACGCCCTTCTTGCGGTTGACCCTCTTGTACAGCGCAGCGCCCATGGCGATGGTGCCGGAGCCGCCGACGATGGCGTTGTTGGGATAGATGCCGAAGGGGGTGAAGAAGGTGTGCATGGATCCGCCGAGGCCGCGGTTGAAGCCGGTCTCACGGGCGAAGATCTCTGCCATTGCGCCGTAGAGCAGGAAGTCGATGGCCAGGTCCTTCACGGTGGCGTGGTCGAACTTCTCAACGACCTTCAGGGTCTTGCCGTCCAGGAAGCTCTTCATGATGTTCATCAGTTCCTCATCGGACAGCTTCTCGATGGCGGACAGGCCCTTGGCCAGGATGTCGGAATGGGCGCGGTGGGAACCGAAGATCATGTCGTCCACGTCCAGGTGGAAGGCCTCGCCGACGGCAGCGGCTTCCTCGCCGATGGACAGATGGGCCGGGCCGGGATGGTTGTAGGCCACGCCGTTGTACTTGCCGTTGATCTTGATCTCATTGATCATGGTCTCGAACTCGCGCAGGGTCAGCATATCGCGATAAATGTTCAGGAACTGCTCGGTGGTGAAGTTGCCGAGCTCGTCCTTCACGGTCTTCTGATACTGATTGCAGGGGATATCCTCAAAGTGGATATAACCGGGCTTGCGCATTTCATTCGGATCTACGAATAGCTGCTTGGACATGTGAATGCACTCCTTTATGTAGCGTTGATCTCATTTGCGCCGCCGGGACCGGTTCGGCCCCGGCGTTGATTTCCTACTTCGCGCCGCTCAGAGCAGGGAGCGGCAGCGCGCAATTCTCAGCCCCGGGCCAGAACCAGGTTGAAGTTCTCCAGGTTCTTCTTCAGATCCACCAGGAACTTGGAGGCGGGGGTGCCGTCCAGCGCGCGGTGGTCGTAGGACAGGGACAGGCCCATGCTGGGATAGACCTTGATCTCGCCGTTCTCCATCTTGAAGGCGTCCTTCACGGCGCAAACGCCCAGGATGCCGGTCTGCGGCGGGTTGATGACGGGGGTGAAGCTCTCGATGCCGTACACGCCGATGTTGGAGACGGTGAAGGAAGCACCCTTGAGGTAGTCGGGCTTGATCTTACCCTCCTTGCACTCCTTGGCCAGCTTCTTGACGGTGTCGGAGATCTCCTTCAGGGTCATCTTGTCGGCGTTGAAGATGGTGGGAACCATCAGGCCGCGATCGGTGTCCACCGCAACGCCCAGATGCACACCGCGGAAGTACTTCATGGTCTTGCCGTCGTCGATCAGGTTGGCGTTGAGGGCGCGATGCTCGGGCATGGTCAGCGTGCGGGAGACCACGTAGAGCACGATGTCGTTGATGGAGATCTTGTCCATGCCGAAGGGCTCGCCCTTGGCCTTGAACATGGCGCGGGCCGCCTTGATCTCGGTGGCGTCGCAGGAGATGTTGTGGGTCAGCTGCGCCATGCTGCTCAGGGAGGCGACCATGGACTTGGCGATCACCTTGCGCATGTTGCTCATGGGCTCGGTGTAGCTGTCGTCGCAGGGCACGCCCTTTTCGACCGGTGCGGCAACCGCTGCCGGAGCCTCGGCCGCAGCCGTTGCGCCGACGATCTTGCCCGCGTCGATCAGGGCCTGCACGTCGCGCTCGATCACGCGGCCGTCGGGGCCGGTGGGCACGACCTGGGACAGATCGGCCTTGCTCTTCTCCGCCAGCGCCTTAGCGCGCGGGGAGATCTTGATCTTGCCCATGACCACGGGGGCCTCGGCGATCTCCGCTGCGGGGGCCGCTTCGACGGGTGCTTCCTCGACGGGCGCGCTCAGGTCGGGGTTGCCATCCTCGGTGGGACGGAACTGCTCAAAGTCGTCGCCGGGCTCGCCGATGACGCAGACGTTGAACAGGCAGGGAACGTCGTCGCCCTCCTCGAAGAAGTTGGCCAGCAGCGTGCCGGCGACCTTGGAGGTCTCTTCAAATGCGGCCTTGTCGGTCTCGTAGGTGAACAGCACGTCGCCGATTTCGACCTTGTCGCCGGGCTGCTTCTTGAACTCGTTGATGACGCAGCTCTCCACGGTGTTGCCCTGGCGGGGCATGATCACCGGAACCGCGTTGCCCTTCCAGGTCTTGGCGGCGCCGGCCGGCTTCGCGGCGGGTGCTGCGGCTGCGGGTGCGGCAGCGGGGGCCACGTCGGGGTTGCCGTTCTCGTTGGGACGGAACTGCTCAAAGTCCTCGCCGGGGTTGCCGATGACGCAGACGTTCAGCAGGCAGGGCACATCGTCGCCCTCCTCGAAGAAGTTCGCCAGCAGCGTGCCGGCAACCTTGGCCTCCTCCTCGAAGGCAGCCTTGTCGGTTTCATAGCTGAACAGCACGTCGCCGACTTCCACCTTGTCGCCCGGGTGCTTCTTGAACTCATTGATGATACAGCTTTCGACAGTGTTGCCCTGTCTCGGCATAATTACTGGAACTGCCATTGCGATGCATCCTCCCGTATCTTAAATTTGCCCATAATTCAGGTATTAACCTGCATACATCTATTGTACCAGTCCGCAAAACAATAATCAATCAAACAACACCATATTTATCAATCCTTAACATTCCTTAACATTTCAGAAAGAATTTTCCGCTCCTTTCCCCGCTGTCTGCAGCGCCGCGCGACCCGTGCGCGCACATTCCGCAAAAGATGAACAATTTCGTCTGTACCGCACAACAAAGCATGTGCCGAAAATTGCAAGGCGCAAAATACACACGTTTTGCCTTGCCTTTTGATAAAAAAAGAGGTATAATGGAGAATCATCATTACAGTCCGAACGCACTGCAATGAATCCAATCGAAGGGATTGATCTGCTTGTCTGCGCGCAATTCCGCCAAGGCCATCGTCATCAACAACGGGAAGATCCTCGTCAACCGCTGTGAATCCCGCTTCGGCGAATATTACACCCTCCCCGGCGGCGGACAGAAGACCGGCGAAATGCTCACGGAGACCGTGCGCCGGGAGCTGCTGGAGGAGACCGGCTACTCTGTCACGCCCCTGCGCCTCTCCGGCATCTATGAGCGCGTAAACGAAGGCCGGGACGAGGGCATGTGCCATAAGATCTATTTCATCTTCCTGTGCAAGCTGAACAGCGGCGCCCGGGTGGCGCCCACCGAGACCGACCGCTTTCAGATCGGCACCGACTGGGTGCCCCTGCGGGAGATCGGCAGCCGCAACCTCTTTCCCCGCGCAATCCGCGACAACATCCGCAGCCTCACCGGCTACGGCGAAACCATCTACATCGGCTCGGAGAAGGAGCGCTGAACCTACCGAATGGAACGGAAAACGGCTTCCGTTCCATTTTTTGTCCCGAAATGGGAATTCTGCGTTCGGAATGCGCAGCTTGTGCGTCTATAAGGTGTGCACAGAAAGGAGAGGAGTCCATGTTTGCATGCATGCTCGCCGCCCTCGAAAGCGAGGACGACCGGAATTTCGTAGAGCAGCTCTACCTTGAGAACTATGGAGCGATGTACCGAAAGGCCCGCAGCATCCTCAAGAGCCACGTAGACGCGGAGGATGCGGTGGAAGCGGCCATGCTCCGCATTCTCGACCACATCCCCACGCTGAAGAAGTGCAACGCTGCTTCGCAGCGCTCCTACCTGATCGCCTGCGCCCGCAACGCGGCCATCGACCGCCTGCGCCGGGATTCCAGGTTCGACCGCTTTGGGGATGTGCAGGAACGGCTCGCCGTCCTGCCGGACGAAGCTCCGCCGACGGACGCTTTTCTCATCCGCAGCGAACAGATTCAGGCGGTCGCTGCGGCGCTGAAGCGGCTGGAGCCTGCGATGCGGGAGCTTCTGAGGATGAAATACTTCGACGAAATGAGCGACGCTGAGATTGCGCAGCTCCTGGGCGTCAACCGGGACAGCCTGCGCAGCCGCGTCAACCGCGCGCGCCGGAAGCTGGGCGCGCTGCTTCAGGAGGTGGATTGCGATGACCAGTGAGATGAACCATATACCCGACCACAGCCGCGCCGCCATCTCCGAGGGCTGCGACGCAGCGCTTCTCCGCGCAGCATTTCTGCAATTGGAGGAGGAAGAAATCATGAAAACCAGATCGATGTTGAATTGCAAGAACCACGATGCGCCGGAGCGGCTGGCGTTTGCCCGCAGCCTTCGCCGCCGCGCACGTCGCCGTGCAGCGCGTCAGGCCGTCGCCCGCGCCCTGCCCCGCACGCTCCAGGCCGCCGCCTGCCTCATCGCCGTGCTGAGCGTGGGCATGGGCGTTGCCCTCGCGACCTCTCCCTCCGCCCGTAGCTGGGCGGCAGGGGTGCTGCACGCGAAGATCTACGAGGAAACGAACCTCTTCTCCGACACAGGCCGCGTTCCGACCCAATACTTCGGCGACGAGCCGCTCTCCGGCTTCCGGGGCGGTGCGGCGCTGGGAGACGCGCTGTACCTCGCCGGAGGCATCAATTCAGACGACGACATTTACGTGCAGACCCCCGGCGACGAAGCGTACGCCATCTACAAGGGGAATGCGGACGAAGAATGTGAGCTGATGAATCTGACCGCGTTCAAGGACGGGCTCTACGCCCTGTGCGCCAATGGCGTGGAGGACGATTGGTTTGACGAAGAAGCGGACGCATGCCCCGCCTACAGCGTGGGAAGGCTGCGCTTTTCCGAGGGATGCTATACCATTGAGGATGCGCGGACGATCGAGCGCAGCGCCCTGTTCGGCGACGATCCGCGCAAGCCCGCCAGCGCGTCCGTGCGGAGCTTCTGCGCGGACGGCGACTTCATCTACCTGCTCTCCGAATGGGCCTATCCCGCCGAGGACTGGAGCGGCGAGATCCACTGCCGCCTGCTGCGGCTGAATCCCGCAACCGGTGCGCTGGATGCCCTCGAGCTCCCGGAGGGAAAGTACCTCGGCTGGGAGGGCGATCTGTCCGCCTTCTCCGGCGGGGACGGCAGGGCCTACCTCGCACTCTCCGAGAATGAAGCGGAAACCAGCCGCATCCTGCGCATTGAGCCGGACGGAAGCCTGACGGCTGTCGCAGAGCTTGCCTACAGGGCAGGTTCCCGTCCCTGCGCCTTTGCCATGAATGCCGAGGGAGATATGCTCTACTACCTGCAGGAGCGCTGCATCTACGCCGCGCCCGTGTCCGACCCCGCCAATGCTCAGGCGATCACCACCACCGGGCAGACCTACGGCAGCGCGGTGCGCATCGGCGACGCTGCGCTGGCCATCGTGAACGAACTGAGCGCGCAGGTCTACGTCCTCAGCGACGTGCAGGCGGAGATCACCCGGCTGTGCGTGGATGGCTCCGGCGGCAACTACGATGCGGAGACGGCCTTCGCCGAGGCCCATCCCGGCGTAAACCTGGTGGGCGACCCCTGCTATGCCCAGACCTGGAGGGACGATCAATATGTCGATGCGATCCTTGCCGGGCAGAGTCAGGCGGACGTGTGGCTCATTCAGATGGAGGACGTGCCGCTGCTGCTGGACGCGGGCGTTTATGCGCAGATCGACGACCCCAAGCTGATCGAAACCGCCTCCCGGATGTACCCCGGACTTCAGCGCGAGATGCAGCGGGACGGCAAGCTGGCTGCCGTGCCCCTCTACGGCTGGACGTATCTGGATTTCAGCTTCGATCCGGAGGTGATGCAGGTGCTGAACCTGTCCGGGGAAGCGCTCCCCGAAACCTGGCCGGAGCTGCTGGAGCTGCTGATCGAGCTCTCCCGCGACCCGCAGGCCCAGCGCTACTGCCTGAACAGCGACTATGCGGACGCGGACGAATTTTCCCGCATCCTCTTCAACCGCATTTGCAGCGCATACCTGCGCCTGTGCCGCTACGAGGGCCGCGACGCCGATTTCAGCGACCCGCGCTTTGAGGCCGTCGTCGATCTCTGGCGGCAGATCGACTTCGACGCATTTCGCTACGTGCGCCGGAACATGCCGGACAACACCGTCGAGGGCACGCTGCTGTATTTGGACAGCGTCATCGCCGATGCAGACTGGGCGGTTCCCTGCCCGCTGCGCTTCGATGAAGCCAGCCCCCGCGTCAGCGGCTGCTCCGGCCTCGCGGCCATCGTCAATCCCGAAACGCAGAACATGGCCCTGGCCTGCGATTACATCCGCTGCTACTTCGGCGATGAAATCGAAGACCTCGAGCGCGTCAGCTTCGATCTGGACAGCGATCCGGACGAACTCACCGATGAAGCGAACCTCGCGGAGTGGATTCCCCGCATGCGCGAACTGACCGGCGATCTCACCGTTGTGCCCTCCATCACCCGCACCAGGCCGGATGCATGGACGCAGGCCGACGAGGCCGCACGCGCATTCGCCAGCGGGGAGATCAGCTTCGACGAATTGTCCGAAGCGCTCAACGCAAGCCTCGCCTGACGGGCGAACCGATTCCCTCCGGGCGCATACGCTGAATTGTGGAGCCATCCACATTCCATCAAAAAGGAAGTGCCCTGCATGTCGCAAAGCAATTCTGTCAATCCGCCCGGAGGGGCCTTCACGCCCTCCACATCCCCGGAAATGCCCGATACATCCAACGGAAGCGTTCAGGAGCTGCCCGGGGAGCCGGAGTTCCCCAACCTCAACGAACCCGCCATGCCGGGCATCGGCGTAGAGGGCCTGCCCACGCCGTCGCTGCCCGCAGAGCCGGAGTTCCCAAACCTCAATGAACCTGCCATGCCGGGCATCGGCCCGGAGGGCCTGCCCACGCCGTCGCTGCCAAGCATGCCCCAGATCATCCGGCCCCAGCCCTCGCAGCCGAGCTGTCCGCCCGGCGGCTGCGTGCCCGTCTGTCCGGCGGGCTACACGCTGCGCATGGTGCAGAACAACCAGAGCTTCACCGACCTGCTGATCGCCAACAACGTCTCCTACAACGCCATGCGCGCCGCCAACCCGGAGCTGCCCACCACCCGCATTTCTCCCGGCACCCGCTACTGCGCGCCGCCTTCGGGATCGCGGCGGATGTGCGCCTTCGGCAGCCGCAGCTACGTCATGAGCCAGGGTGAGACGCTCTACACCCTCACCCGCACCCTTGGCGTGCAAGCCGCGCGACTGCTGGAGCTGAATCCCAGCCTCGCTCCCGGCGACTTTCTGCCCGGGCGGGTGATCTGCGTGCCGTAATCCAAAGGAAGAGCGGAGGCCCTGATCGGCCTCCGCCCATTTCTTTCCCGCGCGACTACAGCAGCTCGCCGTAGTCCTCAAACCAGTGATCGGAGAGCGCTTTGATCTCCTCCCAGTTGTTCCGCTGCGCCGCATCCTGTATGGCCATCACCGGACAGCCCGCCTCCTTCGCGGCCTTGATGGAGTAGAGCGCGTCCTCGAACACGCACATCTCCCCCGCCTCAACGCCCAGCTTCTGCGCCATCAGATGGAAGTAGGCCGGGTCGCTCTTGTTCATGCCGAACTCGTAGCCGTCGGTGATGAATTCGAAGTACTGCGCAAGTCCCAGGCGCGCAAGGCCGTCCCGGGCATATTCCCTCGGCGAACCGGTGGCCACGCACATGGGAATGCCCGCATCCC
This sequence comes from Clostridiales bacterium, assembly GCA_004557125.1. Classification (GTDB taxonomy): domain Bacteria; phylum Bacillota; class Clostridia; order Christensenellales; family Aristaeellaceae; genus SFTH01. Next base: position 36,144 of record SFET01000009.1, read on the forward strand.
GCAGATTTGAAAGATACGCTTCCACATTGGGCTTCGCATGGGCGTCGTGCAGGTAGTGCCGATGCATGTAGCCCTCCATCTCCCGCACCATGTCCGCTTCTTCCATCCGCATGCCGCGGTTTTCCAGAATCTGCATGCACAGCCTTCGACTCGATGTGGAGAACATCTGCCCCAGCTCCTCCAGCGTGGGCAGCACGTCGTGGGCCAGCAGCAGTTCCAGCGTGGTGTAGCGCCAGTAGCGCATGGTGCACAGCAGCGTTCCGTCCATGTCAAACAGCGCCGCCTTGAACTTCGGAATCATGCCTCCACTCCCTTCATCACAAGTATACGCGCCGCGTCCAGCACTTCCGCGGGGCCGCCGCCCTGGGCGAAGTCCGGCCGTCCGCCGCCCTTGCCGCCCAGGGGCTTCGCCGCCTCGGACAGCAGCTTTCCCATCGCAAGATCGAGGTCCGCACTCCGGGCAAACACGAAATTGCACTTCTCTCCATTTTTCGCGCCCAGCAGCGCAACCATGCCGTTTTCCTCGATCAGCTTCGACGCGAGCTCCTTCAGCGCCGCAGCATCGCAGTCCGCAAGTTCGCACACCAGCTTCCCGCCGCCCGGAATCGGCTCGGCGTGTGCAAGCAACTCTGGCACATTTTCCAGCAGTCGCTCCCTGCGCAGCCGGTTCAGCTCCCGCTCTGTATCCTTCAGGCGCTGAAGCGTGCTCTCCAGCAGCTCCGGCAGCTTCTCCGGACGGGTGCTCATAAGGTTCGCCGCCGCCCAGGCGCAGTTGTAATTCTGGCGATAATCCCGGTAGGCCCGCATGCCGCAGACGAAGCTCAGGCGCAGCTTGCCGCGCTCGGACGCCGCAGAGACGATCTTCACCAGGCCGATCTGCCCGGTGGAGCTGGGGTGCGTGCCGCCGCAGGCCACCATCTCGAAGTCGCCCATGGCCACGATGCGCACATGCTCCTTCACCGTGGGGGCCTTGCGCAGCGGAAGCGATGCCAGCTCCTCCGCGGACGGGAACCAGCATCGGATGGGCGCGTCCATCTGAATGCGCTCGTTGACGTAATCCTCGATCTTTGCGATCAGCTCCGCGTCCATGTGGGTCGATCCGTCGGCAAACTGCACGTCGATGCTGGAGACCTCCGCGCCCAGGTGCAGGCCGATGGTCATGCCGCCGGTCAGATTGTACACCGCCCCGGCGATCATGTGCTCTCCGCCATGCTGCTGCATGTGATCCCAGCGCCGCGCCCAGTCAATCTTTCCGTGAACCTGCGTGCCTACGTCAAGCGGCGCATCAATTTCATGCCAGACTTCGCCGTCCGCGTCCACGAACACGTCCGTGACGCGTGCGTCGTTGATCGTTCCGGTGTCGTAGGGCTGGCCTCCGGAGGTGGGATAGAACGCGGATCGGTTCAGCGCCACGATGGGCCTGCCCCTGCGCAGCTCCGCGCGCACAACCTCCGCGTCGAATTCTTTCATATAGGAATCATCATAATAGAGCCTTTCGGTCATGCTGCATCACACTCCGCTGCTTTCATACCTCAATATCATAGCGGAAAACCGCGAAAAACACAAGCCCCCGGCTGCTACCGGGGGCTCCGTTTTACATGCATCCGATAAGCGCCGCGCGCATCGACAAAATCACGCGCAGAGCTGCCTTACGCCTCTTCGGGCAGGTCAACCTTGATCTTCAGGGTCTCCAGCTGATCCGGGCGCACGTCGGCGGGGGTCTCCATCATCAGGCAGTTGGCGCTGGTGGCCTTGGGGAAGGCGATGATGTCGCGCAGGCTGTCGCTGCCGGTGAGCAGCATCACCAGGCGGTCGATGCCGAAGGCCAGGCCGCCGTGCGGCGGCGCGCCGTACTTGAACGCATCGAGCAGGAAGCCGAAGCGGTGATGGGCTTCCTCGTCGGACAGGCCGATCATCTCGAACATCTGGGCCTGCAAATCGGCGCGGTGAATGCGAATGGAGCCGGAGGCCAGCTCGATGCCGTTCATGACCAGGTCGTAGGCGCGGGAGCGAATCTTCTCCTTGTCGCCGTCCATGTGGCAGTTGTCCTCCTCATACCAGCTGGTGAAGGGATGGTGGGCGGCCACATAGCGCTGCTCCTCCTCGCTGTACTCAAACAGCGGGAACTCGGTGACCCAGAACAGGTTGTACTTGCCTTCGTCGATCAGGCCCTTGCGCTTGGCGATCTCGCAGCGCAGTGCGCCCAGGCTCTGCCAGACGACGGCCTTCTTGTCCGCACCGAAGAACACGATGTCGCCGGGTTCGGCGTTCATCTCCGTGCGCACAATTTCGATCATCTCGGGGGTCATGAACTTGTTGAAGGAGGACTTCACGTTGCCGTCGGCGGTGAAGGTCATGTAGGGCAGGCCCTTGGCGCGGTAGGTCTTGACGAACTCGGCCAGAGAATCGATCTCCTTGCGGGTCATGGAGGCCAGGCCCTTGGCGTTGATGGCCTCCACGCGGCCACCCTCAGCCACGGCATTGTCGAAGACCACGAAGCCGCTGTGACCCAGCTTGTCCGTCAGGTCCTTCAGGCGCATCTCGAAGCGGGTGTCGGGCTTGTCGGAGCCGTAGTTCTCCATGGCATAGTCCCAGGTCATGCGGGGCAGGGGAAGCTGCAGCTCCACGCCCTTGACCTCCTTGAAGATGCGGGCGAACACGCCCTCGACCACGGCGTAGATGTCCTCCTCGTCGATGAAGGACATTTCGATGTCGCACTGGGTGAACTCCGGCTGGCGGTCGGCGCGGTTATCCTCGTCGCGGAAGCAGCGGGCGATCTGGTAGTACTTGTCAAAGCCCGCGAGCATCAGCAGCTGCTTGTAGATCTGGGGGCTCTGGGGCAGGGCATAGAAGGTGCCGGGATGCAGGCGGCTGGGCACCAGGAAGTCGCGCGCGCCCTCAGGCGTGGACTTGGACAGGATGGGGGTCTCCACCTCGGTGAAGCCCTGTTCGTCGAGCGCGCGGCGGATGCAGGAGACCACCCTGGAGCGCACGCGCAGCTTCTCCTGCATGGAGGGGCGGCGCAGGTCCAGATAGCGGTACTTCAGGCGCACCAGCTCGTTCTCATCGGCCTTGTCGTCGATGTAGATCGGCGGGGTCTCGCTCTTGTTGAGCAGCACCGCGTCGCGCACCACGACCTCGATCTCGCCGGTCTTCAGCTCGAGATTGATGGCGCTCTCGTCGCGCAGGCGCACCTCGCCCTGCACGGTCAGCACGTACTCGCTTCTCAGGCTCTGGGCCAGCGCAAGCAGCTCCGGGGAGCAGTCGTTTCCGTCGAACACCAGCTGCACCAGGCCCTCGCGGTCGCGCAGCCAGACGAACACCAGTCCGCCCAGGTCGCGGGTGCGCTGCACCCAGCCGGAGAGATGCACGGTCTGACCGGCCATTTCGCGGGTCAGCAGGCCGCAGTAATGATCGCGCTTGTGGGAAAGCATAGTCGATTCCTCCTGTATATCAAATGATTGTGTTACTTCGTCAGGCGTGCGACGATTTCGCCGCGCGCAATTTCTTCCTCGGTGCTGTTTGCCATGTCGCGCAGCTTGACCACGCCCTTTTCCAGCTCGTCGCCGGCCAGCACGATGACCTTCTTCACGCCCAGCTTGTTGGCGTACTTGAACTGGGCCTTCATGCTGCGGGCGGCGTGATCCAGATCGGCCTTGAGGCCCGCATCGCGCAGCTCGCGCACCAGCTTTACGCCTTCCAGCCGTGCCTCGTCGCCCAGCGTGACCACGAACGCGTCGTAGAGCTCGGGCGCTGCGGGCGCGATGCCGCGCAGGTCCTGCACCATCAGCATGCGCTCAATGCCCATGCCGAAGCCCATGCCGGGGGTGTCCGGGCCGCCCAGCTCCTTCACCAGGCCGTCGTAGCGGCCGCCGCCGCAGACGGTCAGGTTCCCCTGGGGGGTCTCGGTGATGATCTCGAACACGGTCTTGGTGTAGTAGTCCAGGCCGCGCACGATGCGGGGATCGATCTCGTAGGCGATGCCCAGCGCTTCGAGATACTTCTTCAGCTTCTCGAAGTGCTCCGCGCAGTCCGGGCAGAGGTTGTCCAGCATGGCGGGGGCGTCGGTCAGCTTGTCCGCGTCCTCCTTGCAGTCCAGAATGCGCAGCGGATTGCGCTCGTAGCGCTCCTGACAGGTCTTGCACAGCGTGGACAGCTTGGGCGCAAGGTAGGCCTTTAGCTTTTCGTGGTAGGCCTTGCGGCACTCCGGGCAGCCGATGGAGTTGATGCTCAGCTTCAGATCGCCGATGCCGTTGGCCTCCAGCATGCGGATGGCCATCTGGATGATCTCCGCGTCCAGGGAAGCGTCCTTCGCGCCAAAGACCTCGATGCCGTTCTGGTGGAACTGGCGCAGGCGGCCGGACTGGGGCTTCTCGTAGCGGAAGCAGGGGCAGGCGGCGTAGTAGAGCTTGCAGGGCAGGCTCTCGTTCAGGTGGCCCTCGATGAAGGCGCGCACCGCGCCCGCGGTGCCCTCGGGCTTGAGGGTGATGGAGCGGTGTCCCTTGTCCTCGAAGGTGTACATCTCCTTCTGCACCACGTCGGTGGTGTCGCCAACGCCGCGCTGGAAGAGCTCGGTGTGCTCGAAGATGGGCGTGCGGATCTCCCGGTAGCCCGCCTCGGCGCAGATGCGGCGCATGTTTTCATCGATGATCTGCCATCTGTAAGCGTCCTGGGGCAGCATGTCCAGCGTGCCCTTGGGTGCCTGAGTCAGCATAGTTTTATCCCTCCCGATCAAAATAAAAAAGACCCCGTCCCAACGTAGGGGCGAAGGTTTCGCGGTGCCACCCTGCTTGAACATGCGTTTCGCACGTTCCACTCGATGCCGGTAACGCGGGCCGCGCCGCAGATGCGGATGCTCCGGGGTGTCCTTCACCGATCCTCCGTGCGAGCGCTCCCAGCCAACGGCGCTCTTCTCTTTGGCACATCTGAAGCGGCTACTCTTCCCATCAACGCACATCCATTTGATACTGCCATTATACGGCGCATGCCCGGGAATGTCAAGGAAATCGGCGAAACTTAAACTGCGCGCATCCTCGCCAGCACACATCGCCGGGAAATTGTATGCGGATTCCCGAAAATTCTTCGAAAAAATGCTTGACAATTCCAGTCGGAATGTACTATAATCGGATCTACAAGCGATGAGGGGAAACAAGATTCTTTCGCTGCTTTCAGAGAGTCGGCGGTGGCTGCGAGCCGATACATGCGTCAGAATGCATAACTCTTCCCGGAGCCGGCGCGCCGAAAGATTTCCGATAAGCGCGTCCGCAGCGGCAGCGTTACAGGCCGGGGCCTTGTCTGAGGCCGCAGAGGGCAGAGTCTGCGCAAGCGTCTGCCAAAGCAGGGTGGTACCGCGTAATACACGCCCCTGACACATTACGATGGGTCAGGGGTGTTTTTTTGCCCATGACCTGATTTCGGAGGAACGATAAATGAAAGGTTTTGAAAAGTACATCCCCTTCACGCCCCAGCCCATTGAGAACCGCACCTGGCCCGACAAGCTGATCACGAAGGCGCCCGCATGGTGCTCGGTGGATCTGCGCGACGGCAACCAGGCGCTGATCGATCCCATGAACATGACGGAGAAGCTGGAGATGTTCCACATGCTGGTGGATGAGATCGGCGTCAAGGAGGTCGAAATCGGCTTCCCGTCCGCATCGGACACCGACTACGCCATCTGCCGCGAGCTGATCGAGGGCGGCCACATTCCCGACGACGTGACCATTCAGGTGCTGGTGCAGGCGCGCCCCCACCTGATCAAAAAGACCTTCGAGGCCATTCAGGGCGCGAAGCACGTGATCTTCCACTTCTACAACTCCACCTCCACGCTGCAGCGCCTGGTGGTATTCCGCACGGACGTGGAGGGCGTGAAGAAGATCGCCACCGACGCCGCGGATCTGATCTACGAGATGGCCCAGCCGGTGATCGCCTCGGGCATGGATCTGCGCTATGAGTACAGCCCCGAGTCCTTCATGGGCACGGAGATGGACGCCGCCGTGGAGATCTGCGCCGCGGTGCTGGATCACCTGCACGCCGACGCGGAGCGCCGCGTGATCCTGAACCTGCCCACCACCGTGGAAAACTGCATGCCCAACCAGTTCGCCGACGAGCTGGAATACTTCATCCGCAAGCTGCCGGGCCGCGAGCGCGCCATCATCTCCCTGCATCCCCACAACGACCGCGGCTGCGGCATCGCCACCACGGAGATGGGTCTGCTGGCGGGTGCGGAGCGCGTGGAGGCCTGCCTGTTCGGCAACGGTGAGCGCACCGGCAACGTGGATATGATCACGCTGGCGCTGAACATGTTCAGCCAGGGCATCGATCCCGAGCTGGACTTCAGCCGCATGGACCGCGTCATCGACATGTACCAGCGCTGCACCAAGATGCGCGTGCCCGAGCGCCAGCCCTACGCCGGCGATCTGGTGTTCACGGCCTTCTCCGGCAGCCATCAGGACGCCATCAACAAGGGCTTCAACTACATGGATGAGACGCACACCGACAAGTGGATGGTCCCCTATCTGCCCATCAATCCCAGCGATCTGGGCCGCAGCTACGAGCCGGTGCGCATCAATTCCCAGTCCGGCAAGGGCGGCGCCGCCTTCATCATGAACCACAAGTTCGGCTTCGACATGCCCAAGGCCATGCACGCGGAGTTCGGCGCCATTGTGCAGCACGAATCCGACCGCCAGGGCGTGGAGCTGAAGCCCGACGTGATCTACGGCCTGTTCCAGAAGGAGTATCTGCAGGTGGACGGCCCCTATCGCCTGATCAGCAACCAGCTCAAGGCCGATGTGGTGGACGGCGTGGCCCACTCCCACTTCTACGGCAAGCTCCAGCACAAGGACACCGTGTTCGAGGTCACCGGCGACGGCAACGGCCCCATCGACGCCTTCTTCAACGCCATCCACGGCGAGCGCATGGATCGCTACGCTTTCATCGACTACAAGGAGCACGCCATCAGCACCGGTTCCGACTCCCAGGCCGTGGCCTACATCCAGCTGCGGGATAAGCAGGGCCGCGACATCTTCGGCGTGGGCGTGGACCACAACATCTCCATGGCGTCCATCAAAGGCATCCTGTGCGCCATCAATCGCGCCCGCCGGATCGAGCACGAGGAGGCGCAGACGCAGGCCTGAGCGCCGCGCACCCGGTATCCCAACCTCATCCCCCGCCGCGTGCGGGGGTTTTTCATGGAAACGTGCGCGTAATGTCTCCCGATCGCCGTCGATACGACCGCGCAACCCGCACGAATGCGCTCCCCTTTCCCGGCAGCGGCATCCCCACTTTCTTTGACGTCCCCACTTCCCCATCCAAAAACGGTGCCGGATCCAATGGATCCGGCGCCGCTTTGCACCATCGATCAGAACTTGGCATGCATCATGTAGATGGAGGTGATCGCGCCGTTGGCGTCCGCAATCACGCTCAGCTCATCCTCGCCGCTCTGCTGCGTCAGCGGTTCGCCGATAGAATTGGCCGAATCATTGAGCAGCTGATAGAAGGAATACTTGTACGTCACGCCGCCGTCGGACATGCCCATCTCGCGGTAGCCCGCGCCGTAGAGGCCCGCTACATCGCTGCCCGCCATGCCCAGCGAAAGGCCGTTCGCGGTCGCAAAGGCCGGCGGAGTATCGTTTGCGCGCACGGTGATGCTCATCAGCCGGGCGTCGGCCACCGCCACTGCGGACTGCGTCGGATTCATGATATCGACGCTCAGCCGCTTTCCCGCATCATTGGTCAGAATCGCAGAGGAATAGGTCATCGCATCCAACGATGCGCCCGCATCCGCAGCCCAGCCCGCATAGTGCCAGCCGTTGTTCAGAAAATCCGCCATCGGGCAGGGGAAGGTGTAGGTCCGGCCCTCCAGCGTAAAGCTGTAGATCCGCTCCACGTCCGCAACGCTGGTCAGGCCGCTGCCCTGCGCGGCGGAAGCAGCGCTGTTGTCGTCCTCGAACCATCCGCTCAGCATATCGGAGATCCCTGCAACGCCCTCCTCGCCGGTATAAATGCTGCTCGCCATCGCCGCCGGCGTAAGCAGCAGCACCGCGGCCAACAACGCCGCCATCATCTGCATCCAGGTTCTCTTTCCCGTCATACCCGTTTTCTCCCAATTTGTTTTCGCATTTTCTGCTTTTCAACGCGCACTGTGCACGCATCTGCGTTCGACAGCGTGCATTTGCTAATATTTTACATGTACATTTTGTTTATGTCAATTGGTGAACAATACAGTTAACCACCTCTTCTTTTGAAAGCGAGAGCCGCAATTCGCTGTATAAAAGAATACCAGTACCAATTCTCATGCCGCCGCCCCGCATGGTGGCTTTGCCCGTCCACGTTATTAGTATAAAAAAACGCTGACTTCATTTCAAAGTCAGCGTTTCTGTCTGGTACACCTTTGCAGTCCTAAAGCGAACTCCCCGTCAGTATCTTTGCCTGATCCAGACTTTGAGAATGGCGCTTGTCGCTGCGATTCTTCTTGTCCTTCTGGCGGACTTCACGCTCTACGCGATAGTCCTCAATCGCCGATGTCCCATCGTTGGTGACTTCAACCTCCAGAAGATCAGTCAGATCGCAGCTGAGAGCTTCCATCATCATTGCCAGGAATACAAGGCTCACTCTGTCTGTATTCTCTTGGTAGTAATTGTTGATGGTCGCGGCTCTGATTCCAGTCAACTCTTCAAGCTGCTTTTGCTTCATGCGCCTGTCGCCAAGCAGGCGCGAAAGCTTAATCCGAATTCGTATCATGCCCGATACTCCTTTCGCGATAAATACTACCAGTTTTTATCCAAAAAATCTGGTTATTGTAAGAGTATTCAAATATTGGTATGTTCATATAAATATGAGTTAACGTGATACGATAAATGCTTTTCAGACAAACAAAACAAGGGCAACCATGCCCTAAATGGCATAGTTGCCCTTGCATCATTGCTTTTTGAAATACCATGTAATGACGACAAACCCCTGATCGGTGGACTCAATCGAGTTTCCGTTCAGGGGTTCGCCTAAGACTGTTTTGGCTAATCCGGTTGATATTGATACAGTGGACGATGCACCAGAGAAGATGCAAAGGCGGGTGCAATGCACCATTATTTGATCCGAAGCGAGGCCCTGAGATTATTGTAGATTCGGGAGCTGAATCATTCTGTAACCCACGCCGATGTGCGTCTGGATGTATTTTTCACCCTTGCTGTTGGCGCACAGCTTTTTGTGCAGTGAAGTCATGAATACGCGCAGGTTTGTGACCTCATCCATACCAGCCCGGGCGCTGCCCCATATGGCGCGAACAATCATATCGTGGGTCAACACCTTGCCCATGTACTGGGCGAGCATTGCCAGAATTTTGTATTCAATGGGCGTCAGATGCACGATTTCCCCATTGACCCGAACTTCCATGGAATCATAATTGATGATCAATCCACCGTTTTTGAACTGCTTCGCGCCCTGATCCATTCCACGCTGAAACTCCATTCGGCGAAGGGATGCGCGGATTCGTGCCATCAGCTCCTCAACGTTGAAGGGCTTCGAGACATAGTCGTCCGCGCCGTGGTTCAATGCCTCGATCTTATCCGTGTCCTCACTCCGGGCGCTGACAACGATGATCGGCACGGTGGATTTCTTCCGTATTTCGTCGATTACCTGTATGCCGTCCGTATCCGGCAGACCAAGATCCAGAAGAATGATGCTCGGAGCTTGCGTCCGCGCCTGTACAATGGCGGATGCACCGTTGTAGGCTGTGAAGACGCCAAACCGCTCCGCCTCCAGAGCCGTTTGAATCAGGCTGCGTATGGCCTTGTCATCCTCAACAATCAGTATGCTGTATTTCTTCATGATGCTGTTCCTCCGATCTGCATATCGGGATTGTTCTCCTTCTGAAGCCGTAGGCAGAATACACATCCATGCGGCACGTTATCCCGAACCGAGATGCTGCCGCCGTGCGCATTGGCGATTGTCCGGCAGAGTGCAAGGCCCAGGCCAATGCCGCGTCTGCCATCGCCATGGACATTGTTGGCCGTATAGAACATTCCGAACAGTTTTTCCTTCTCCGCATCGGGCACGCCCGGCCCCTGATCCGAGACCTCGATGCACGCCTGATGGCCTTCAGAATAGCTTCGCAGGCAGATTTCCGTTCCCGGAGGCGTATACTTCACTGCGTTATCGATCAGGTTGACGATCACCTGAACGATCAGATGCGCATCCATGTGCGCCATCAGGTATTCATCCTCCTGTTCGATCTTCAGACTGCGCCCCTTGAGCCTGCTCTGGGTGTGCGACACGGCCTCCTCAATCACATCGCCAACCATCTCCGGCTGGAGCTTCAGTGCAGCCGCGTCGTTTTCCACGCGCGTCATGGCCAGCAGGTTCTCCACCAGCTCCTCCAGCCACTGGGAATCATGCTCGATGTCATCGTACAGCTGGCGGCGCTTGGTTTTCTCCAGCCTTCCATCCTCGCGGAGCAACAGCTCCGCATTGCCGGAGATGGAGGTCAGCGGTGTGCGCAGATCATGGGAGATCATTCGCAGAAGGTTTGCCTGGAATTCCGCCTGTTCTGCCTCGCGCTGCACCTGATTCTTCGTCCGCGTCAGGCGGATGCGCTCAATGGCCAGCGAGACCACATCCAGCAGCGTCAGCAGCAGATTTCGTTCAAAGGAACCAAGTGTGCCGCCGTCCGCCAGCGAAATGCCCACCACTGCCTGAACCGCATCCTGGCTGCGCGCCGCAAGGTACAGACACTTCGCTCCCGGCAGTGTACCCGTGGTTGCTCCGGCATGCTTGCGGTTCTTGAACACCCACGCGGCCACGGCGCATTCGTCGGGGGTCGTGTAGAACGCCGCATCGTGGGGATCGTCCCGCGCAGGAAAGAACAGGGGATCGCCCAGCGCCTTTCCTGCGGAATAGAGCGTCACGCTCCGCCCCAGCAGCGCAACCAGCTCGCTGCCAAGCTCCTCCAGCAGCTCCCGTTCGTCGGTGATGCGCTGAAACTTCTGACTGGCCCGCAGCAAAATCTCCGTGCGGTGGGCCTTTTCCGCCTCCTGTCTCGCCTGCCGCCGCACCCGCCGCGCCATGCTGCCGGATACGATCGACACCAGCAGCATCAGCAGAAACGCCATGCCATAGCCGGGATCGGATACCCGGAAGGTCAGGTAGGGCTCGGTGAAAAAGTAGTTGTAGGTCAGAACGCTCACCACAGCCATGGCAAGTCCCAGCAGTCGGTTGCCGGTGGTCACTGCCGTCAGCAGTATGCCGAACACATAGAGCGTGATCACAAACGCATCGTTGAAGCCCATGGACTTGCTGACCACGCTCAACGCTGTGGACAGGATGAAGATCAGCAGCGCCAATCCCGCCGAGCGAAGATTCAGCGGTGCATCCTTCACATGCCCCGCGCCGCCAGCGCGATACTTCTTCTCTGTGCCAGCGCCGGGAATGATGTACACGTCGATGTCGGGCGTAAGCTCGTTCAGCCGTTCCACGAAGCTCTTTCTCCGCCCGAAAAGCACGGCGCGGGTGTTGGTGCGGCCCAGCACGATTTTGGTCACGCCGCTGACCTTGGCGTATTCGGCAATCTGCACGGGGACGTCATCCCCATATACGGTGACGATGCGCGCGCCCAGCTGCTCCGCCAGCCGCATGTTTTCCTTCAGCCGCCGGTCGTCCTCGCTGCTCATCCGTTCTGTCTGAGAACCCATCACATACAGTGCGGTGAATCGTCCGTGAAACGCCTCGCACAGCCGCGCAGCCGTGCGGATGACCTTCGGATTGGAGGGCGCGGCGGACAGGCAGATCAGGATGTGCTCGGCAATCGCAGCGCTCGCCTTCGCGGAGGACCTCTGGGCAACGCGATTGACCCGGTCCGCAGTTCTGCGCAGGGCGATCTCCCGCAACGCCGTCAGGTTCTCCACGGTGAAGAAGTTCTCCAGCGCGCGATGGGCCTGCGCGCTGCGGTAGACCTTGCCTGCCTGAAGGCGCGCCAGCAGGTCTGCCGGTTCAATGTCCACCAGCTCAACCTGATCGGCCTCGTCGAAGATGCGATCCGGTACCCGTTCGCGCACCAGCACGCCGGTGATGGATGCAACCAGATCGTTGAGGCTCTCCAGGTGCTGGACATTGACGGTCGTATAGACGTCGATGCCGCTGCGGAGCAGCTCCTTGACGTCCTGAAACCGCTTCTCATGCCGGCTGCCCTCCGCGTTTGTGTGGGCAAGTTCGTCTACAAGAATCAGCTGCGGCGCGCGCTTCAGGGCTGCGTCCAGATCAAAGTCGCGCAAAAGCACGCCCTTGTGCCGGACTTCACGGAGCGGCAGCTGCTCCAGTCCATCGACCAGCGCCATGGTCTCCGGGCGTGTGTGGGGTTCAATGTAGCCGATCACCACGTCCATGCCGCTTCGCTTCGCCGCGTGCGCGGCCTCCAGCATGGCATAGGTCTTGCCCACGCCCGCCGCATAGCCAAAGAAGATCTTCAATTTTCCATGGCTGCGCTCCTGCTTCTGTTCCTGCTCCACCTGCCGCAGCAATGCGTCCGGATCCGGTCTGTGTTCCATGCCGCCCACCTCCTGTTTCATTAACCAGACCAGGGGAGCGCATCGGCGCTCCCCAATCTTGGAATTATTCCTTCAGTATGCCGTCCAGTGCCAGGTTGACCTTCAGCACATTGACGCGCGGCTCGCCGAAAATGCCGAACAGGCGACCGGTGGTGTAGCGCTCGATGATTTCGCGCACCTCGTCCTCCGTCCAGTCGGTATTCGCGGCGATGCGCTTCACCTGATACTCCGCCGCCTCGGGGGAAATCTCGGGATCGAGGCCGGAGCCGGATTCGGTGATCAGCTCCACCGGAACCGGCGCATCGCCCATCTCGGGATGAGCTGCGCGGATGGCCGCCACGCGCTCGGCATAGACCGCATCCTGCTCGTCGCTGGCAGGAGACTTGTTGGAGGCCCAGCTGTAGGCCAGCGGATTGCCGTCCGCATCGGCAAAGCTCTCCGTGTCGATGCGCATTGGCCGTCCCCACAGATGATTCATCTGCGTGAACTGCTGGCCGATGTGCTCGCTTCCGTAATTCACGCCGTCGATCACAATCAGATCGCCGTTGGCCTGCTTGTGGAACAGGGCCTGCGCAAGGCCGGTGGTGACCAGCGGATAGACCACGCCGCACAGCAGCGTCAGCACCAGCACAAAAGCCAGCGCCTTGCCGGATATCTTCAATGCTTTCATCCCCAGTTCCTCCTCTCAGTGCACAAAGCGCGGAAGAAAGACCGCATAGCGAAGGCCGACAATCAGCGCAGAGAGAACCAACAGCATGCCAAAGATCTTTGCTGCGTGCAGGACAGAATGCTTTTTCATCATAATCGTATCCATAATTCTTTCCTCCTTACACAAGTTGAAGCGCGACCAGGATCAGGTCGATCAGCTTGATGAAGATAAACGGCGCGGCCAGTCCGCCCAGGCCATAGACCAGCAGGTTGTGGCTCAGCAGCTTCTTCGCCGGAACCTCGCGGTACTTGACGCCCTTCAGCGCCAGTGGGATCAGCGCGATGATGATCAGCGCGTTGTAGATGATGGCGGAGAGAATCGCGCTCTCCGGGCTGTGCAGCTTCATGATGTTCAGCGCCTGCAGTCCGGGGAAGAGGCCGATGAACATGGCGGGGATGATGGCGAAGTACTTCGCCACATCGTTGGCGATGGAGAAGGTGGTCAGGCTGCCGCGGGTCATCAGCAGCTGCTTGCCGATGCGCACCACGTCGATCAGCTTGGTGGGCGAGGAATCCAGATCCACCATATTGCCGGCCTCCTTGGCTGCCTGCGTGCCGCTGTTCATGGCCACGGCCACATCGGCCTGTGCCAGCGCGGGCGCGTCGTTGGTGCCGTCGCCGGTCATGGCAACCAGATGGCCCTTCTTCTGGAAGTCGCGGATCATTTCCAGCTTGCCCTCCGGCGTCGCCTCGGCCAGGAAGTCGTCCACGCCGGCCTCGGCGGCGATGGCGGCGGCGGTCAGGGGATTGTCGCCGGTAATCATGATGGTCTTGATGCCCATCTTGCGCAGGTCGGCGAACTTCTCCTTCACGCCCTGTTTGATGATGTCCTTGAGTTCAATCACGCCCAGCACCTGCGCGTTCTTTGCCACCACCAGCGGCGTACCGCCCTTTTCGGCAATGCTGCGCACCAAACGGTCGCAGGCGTCGGGGTAGGTTCCGTGCTGGTTCACGACGTAGGCGCGAATCGCCTCCGCCGCGCCCTTGCGGATTTCCACGCCGCCGGGAAGGTTCACGCCGCTCATGCGCGTCTTTGCGGTGAAGGGCACGAACTCGGCGTGCATGTTTTCCATATCCCGTCCGCGCAGGCCGAATTGCTCCTTGGCCAGAACCACGATGGAACGGCCCTCCGGCGTCTCATCTGCCAACGAGGAGAGCTGCGCCGCATCGGCCATCTGCTCCGGCGTCACGCCGTCCATGGGATAGAACTTCGACGCCTGACGGTTGCCCAGGGTAATGGTGCCGGTCTTGTCCAGCAGCAGCACGTCTACGTCTCCGGCAGCTTCAATCGCGCGTCCGCTCATGGCCAGCACATTGGCCTGATTCAGGCGACTCATGCCCGCGATGCCGATGGCGGACAGCAGCGCGCCGATGGTGGTCGGGGCCAGGCAGACCAGCAGTGCCACCAGCGCGGTCACGCTGGACGGATTCGCCATGAAGTACTGCCTTGCATCAAAGTCGGAGAAGGCGTACAGCGAGACGGTGACCAGCAGGAAGATGATGGTCAGCGCCACCAGCAGAATCTGAAGCGCGATTTCGTTCGGGGTCTTTTTGCGGGACGCACCCTCGACCATGGCGATCATCTTGTCCAGAAAGCTCTCGCCGGTGTCGCAGGTCACCTTGATCACCAGCCAGTCGGACACCACGGTGGTGCCGCCGGTGACGGCGCTGCGATCTCCGCCGCTTTCGCGGATGACCGGCGCGGATTCGCCGGTGATGGCGCTCTCATCCACGCTGGCCACGCCCTCGATGACCTCGCCGTCGGCAGGAATCTGCTCTCCGGCCTTCACGATCACGATGTCACCCTTCTTCAGCAGCGCCGAAGCGACCTTCGTGATCTTGTCCTTTTCGTTGATAGAAGGAATCTTGTGGGCCTCCACGTCGCGCTTGGCTGCGCGCAGCGCGTCGGCCTGGGCCTTGCCGCGTCCCTCGGCGATGGCCTCGGCGAAGTTAGCGAACAGGCAGGTGAACCACAGTATGACCGCGATGGCCAGGATAAAGCCCGCGCTCAGCCCCGCATCCTTTACGCCGAACAGCGCGCAGACGAACAGGAGGCTCGTCAGGATGGCGGAAACATAGACCAGAAACATCACCGGATTCTTGATCTGCACGCGGGGATCGAGCTTGGCAAACGCATCGCCCACCGCCCGCAGCATCATCTTTTTATCCGAGAGATACGAAGGATTCTTTTTCATAATCGCATCACCCTATCCTTTCCATCAG
Source organism: Clostridiales bacterium (assembly GCA_004557125.1). Taxonomy (GTDB): domain Bacteria; phylum Bacillota; class Clostridia; order Christensenellales; family Aristaeellaceae; genus SFTH01. The sequence continues at coordinate 51,608 of SFET01000009.1, forward strand.
CCCAGCATCAGGAAGTGCTCGGCAATCGGCCCCAGCGCCAGCGCCGGGAAGAAGCTGAGCGCGCCAATGAGCATTACGATGAAGATCAGCAGGAACACGAACATGCCGTTGCTGGTGGACAGCGTACCGGCGCTCTCTGCGATGTGCTTCTTCTCCACCATGGAGCCTGCGATGGCAAGCGTGGCCAGCAGCGGCACAAAGCGCGCAAAGATCATCACCAGACCGATGGAGACGTTGATAAACGGCGTGTTGGCATTGAAGCCCGCGAAGGCGGATCCATTGTTGCCCGCGCCGGAGGAATATGCATACAGGATTTCGGAGAAGCCGTGGGCGCCTGTGTTGTTCAGACTGGCCACCGTGGACGGCAGCAGGCTCGCAATGCCCGCGCCGATCAGACAGGCGACCGGCGTGGCCAGGCACACCAGCACGGCCATCTTCATCTCCCGCGCCTCGATCTTCTTGCCCAGGTATTCCGGCGTATGGCCCACCATCAGGCCCGCGATGAACACCGTCAGGATCACAAAGCCGATCATGCCGTACAGGCCGCAGCCAACGCCGCCGAACACGACCTCGCCCAGCTCCATCAGCAGCATCGGCACCAGACCGCCCAGGGGCGTGTAGCTGTCGTGCATGGAATTGACCGAGCCGTTGGAAGCAGCCGTCGTCCAGGTCGCCCAGGTGACGGAGGTGGGGATGCCGAAGCGGGTCTCCTTACCCTCCATGTTCACTGCGTTCGCAACCGCGCCATCCTGCGCAAGCTGCGGCGTGCCGGCCTGCTCGGAGACCGCGCAGCAACCCACGGCAATTGCCAGCAGAATGAACATCGCCAGGAAGATTGCCACTCCCTGCTTCTTGTCCTTCACGCCGTAACCGAACGCAAAGCAGCAGGCCACGGGGATCAGAAGCAGCGCCAGCATCTCAAACAGGTTCGAGAGCGGCGTGGGGTTCTCCAGCGGATGCGCGGAGTTCAGTCCATTGTAGCCGCCGCCGTTGGTGCCCAGCTGCTTGATGGAGATCTGGCTGGAGGCGGGGCCCATGGGGATGTAACCCTTCGTGACGGAGACGTCCTTTTCAATGGTCGTGCCGTCAACCAGCACGGCGGAGGAGCCATCCTCCAGCGTCAGCGCGGTATCCGCAGGCAGCGCGACCCTCGTGCCATCCGGAAGTCCCGCTTCGCCGCTCATGAACATGAGCTGCGTGCCCTCCGCAAGGGAGACGTCCTCGCCTTCCGCATTCGTCGCAACCACGTCCTGCGCAAGCGCCGCCCGGTCGCCATCGGAGAGCGTCGCCTCCTGCGTGGCTTCAACGCCCTCCAGCAGCGTGTACTCCACATGGCCCGAGAAGTTCTGAATCACGCCCTGGGAGGTCTGCACCAGAGCAAACACCAGCGCCAGCGGAATCAGCAGGTAGACCACGCCGCGCACCATGTCCGTCCAGAAATTGCCGATGGTGTGCTGCTTTGTGCGGCGCAGGCCGCGAATCAGTGCGAACAGCACCGCCAGTCCCACCGCAGGCGTGACAAAGTTCTGCACGCACAGGCCCAGCATCTGGACGAAGTAGCTCAGCGTCGTCTCTCCGGAATAAGCCTGCCAGTTGGTGTTGGTCATGAAGGATGCAGCCGTGTTGAATCCCAGATGCCAGCTGGTGCCGTGCATTCCCTCCGGATTCAGCGGCAGGATGCCCTGCAGCAGCTGCATCGCCCAAAGGAGCAGGAAGCCGAACAGGTTGAACAGCACGCAAACCAGCGCGTACTTCTTCCAGCCCATGTCCTCGTTTTCATCGATGCACATGATCCGGTAGATGCCCTTCTCCACCGGACGCAGAACGGGCGAGAGAAACACCCGGTCGCCGTTCATGACCTTGTACATGTATTTGCCGAGCGGCCAGCCAAGCGCTATCAGGAGCGCCAGATACAGGCCGTACTGAACCACAGCGTTCATTTACATGTCCTCCCCCTTAAACAGTACATAGATCAGGTAGACCAGCATTGCGATAGAGACAACGCAGGTCAGCCCCAGAAGAATCTGCATACAAGCCTCGCTTTCCGCTGCCGCGCGCATTCGGCGCACATGCAGCCGCTTCACTTCATGCGTCGGAGCGGTACCGGCCCCTCCTCACGAGCGGGATCATTGTAGCGCCAATTCCATTAGAGCGCGCTTAAAGCTGGCTGAAGCGCATAAAGATTTTGCGAATATGGAGAATCTTAACCCTGGAACATCGACAAACACCCTTGAATGATGGAAGCCTGCGCCGCAAGTTGTTTGCAACGCAGGCTCTCCGGGGGAAAGACATATGTCTGTATATATTTTTAGGGGATCGCCGTCCGTGATTTTCACGCACCCGATTGGAAATCATCGCACCATCTCACTCCGCGTCATCCGCCAGACGATAGCCCACGCCCACCTCGGTGAGGATATAGCGGGGCCGTGCGGGGCTCTTTTCGATCTTGCGGCGCAGACCTGCCGTCAGCGTGCGCAGCGCCTGGGTGTCCTGACCGTAGTTTGCGCCCCAGAGCTGGCGCAATAGCTCGTTCGTCGTGACCACCTTGCCCTGATTCTTGAACAGGTACAAAAGCAGGTTGTACTCCATGGGCGTCAGGTGAATCTCCTGTTCGTTCAAAAACGCCATGTGTCTCTCCGCGTCCAGCTTCAGCGCACCGGACTGATACACCGTCTTTTCCTTTGCGCCGCCCTGACGGTACATGTGGCGCAGCGCCACCCGGATGCGCGCCAGCAGCTCGTTGGCAGAGAAGGGCTTGGTCAGGTAGTCATCCGCGCCGATGTCCAGCAGCGACACCTTTTCCCGATCCTGATCCCGCGCGGAGACCACGATCACCGGCAGCTCCGACCACGATCGCAGCCGCCGCAGCACCTCCGTGCCGTCCAGGTCGGGCAGGCCCAGATCCAGCAGCATCAGATCCACTGGCTCCGCCGCAAGCAGACGCATGGCCTCCGCGGCGGTGTCCGCCGTGCGGCAGACGTAGCCATCGCCCTGCAATGCAAAGCAGATGAAGTTGCGAATCTGCGCATCATCCTCCACCACCAGAATCGTCTCATGCAGATTGTTCATTCTTCTTGTCCTCCATGGGCAGGGTAAACGTGAATTCCGCGCCGCCGCCCTCCCGATTTTTCGCGGTGATGCTTCCGCCGTGGGCCCTTGCGATGGCATCGCAGATGGAAAGGCCCAGTCCAATGCCCCGCTTTGCGTCCGCGCGGCGGCTCTGGGACGTGTAGAAGCGCTCGAACAGATGCGGCAGATCCTCCGCGCGGATGCCCTCGCCCCGATCCTGCACGTGAAACACGGCGAAGCCGTCCTTCTCCTCCACGCAGATTTTGATTTCTCCGCCCACCGGCGTGTGCTTGACGGCATTGTCCAGCAGGTTGATGAGCATCTGTTCGATCAGCTTTGCGTCCATGGGCGCCAGCATCAGCGCATCCGGCAGCTCCGCGTCGATTTCGTATTCCGGCGCGCGGCGCTCCATCTGCCCAAGGGCGCTGCCGACGATCTCCTCCACGGCCTCGGGCTGCTTGTGGATGTGCAGACTTCCGTCCTCCAGACGGGTCAGGCTCAGGATGTTCTCTACCAGCGCGCGCAGCCAGTCCGCGTCGCTCCAGATCTCCTTTGCCAGTGTATAGCGTCGGTCTGAGGACTCCGACAGATCCCGAATCATCTCGCTGGTACCCATGATGCCGGACAGTGGCGTGCGCAGATCGTGGGAGATGGCGCGCAGAAGGTTGCTGCGGTAGCGCTCCTGACGGCTCTCCTCCCGGTAGCGCTGCTGAGCCTGCGCCGCGTTGAGGCGGTCGATGGCCATAGCCACCGATTCCAGCATGGAGCGCAGCAGCTGCTGCTGGTGATCGCTCAGCGGCGCACCCTCCCGGGGCAATCTGACCACACCCAGAATCTGTTCGCGCCCGTACACCGGCCACTCGATGAACTCCGCCGACTCCACATGATCGCCCCGCAGGTATTCCAGCCGGTGCGCCACCCCGTCGCGGGGATCCAGCTCCCGATGTACCACGCCGCCCGACGCATACTGCAAAAAGGTCTTTTCCGGCACGCCCCGAACGAAGGCGAGGAAGGCCGCCTGGCAGGAGAAGGTTCGGCTGACGCTCTCCACGGCCACCGCGTCGATCTCCTCCAGACTCTGCGCGTCGGACAGGCGGTTGGTCAGTTCGTAGAGCGCCTGCGTCTCCTGCGCGCGCTCCGTTGCCTCGCGGGCGCTCTTCTTCACGCGGGCGGTCAGGGCGCTGGTGATCAGCGAGGTGAACATCATGATGGCGAAGGTGATCAGATAGCTGGTGTCGCTGACCGCAAAGGTAAAGCGCGGATCGGTGAAGAAGTAGTTGAAGGCGAAGGTGGCGATCACCGAGGCCGCAAGGCCATAGTAGAGCCCGTGGGTAAAGCGGGCCACCAGCAGCACCGCCGCCACATACACCAGCACGATGTTGGTCTCCGGGAATCCGATCGCATCAAAGAGAACCCCGATGGTGGTTGCCGCCAGCAGAAACAGCGGAATCATCAGCATATCCTGCCATCGAATCGTCTTGCGTTCCATGCGCATCATGTCGTTCATCTCCTGTTTTCCCGTTTTCGCAATCAGTATAGGCACAGAATGTGCATTCCGCAAGCATCTTTAGGGCGATTTAACAGGCTGCATTCGGATTTCTCGGATAACGTGATTGCAGCGTCCGGTCATCGGATGTATAATCGCAGGGATTGGAGGCGTTGCGCATGTACTATCGAATTGGAGAGACCCTCTCACCGGTGGAGCGTGTGGGAATTACGGAATGGAGCGCCATCGCCGCGGTGCTGCGCCCGGAGGAGCTGGCGGATGCGGCGTTGCCGCCGGAGCTGCTGCCTCCGGAGAACATGCGCAAGATAGAGAGCATCCGTAGCTGTCATCTTACGCTGGAGCGAAGCCGCATCCTCGGCGAGCTGCACATTCCGGCCCGTCCGCAGCGCGCGGCGCGGCATGTGATCTTCGTCTGGTGGAAGGACTGCCTGCTGTTCCTCGATCCGGACGGCGTCGCCGGGGAGTGCGTGGAACGGGTGCTGGCCATGCGCCCGCACCACGCCGACGGCGCGGACGATCTGCTGATGGACTTCTTTCTGGCGCTGATTCTGGAGGAGCCTGCAAGCATCCAGCAGTTGGAGGAGCGCATCTTTGGCCTCGAGCAGGCGGTGCTGGACAACAAAACGGAGAGGTTCATCAACCAGATGAGCGTGCTGCGCAGGGAGCTGAACCAGCGAAGCCGCTACTATGCCCAGCTGCGCAATCTGACCAACACCCTGCAGGAGAACGCGGGCGACCTGCTGGACGCTTGCAGTCAGAGTCGGCTGCAATATGTGTTGCGCCGTCTGGACAGCCTTTGCGAGGAGGCGGAGATGCTGCGTGAGTACGCCAGCCAAGTGAGCAGCGAGTATCAGGCACAGGTGGACATCGCCCAGAACCGCATCATGAAGATCCTGACCGTCGTGACCACGGTCTGCATGCCGCTTTCACTGATCGCCGGATGGTACGGCATGAACTTCATGAACATGCCGGAGCTTCACTGGGCATACGGCTATCCGGCGGTGATCGCGCTGAGCGCGCTGGTGGTGGGCGGCTGCATTCTGTACTTCAGGGAAAAGCATCTCTGGTGAGCATTTTAATGGAACCCCATCGGGCTGGGCGGAACCTTCATCCCATCTACATGCGCATTGTGATAGAATGAATGCGTACCCGGGAAAGGAGGGTGTCCAGTATGAAGAAACATTGGAATCGCTGTCAGTTTCACCGCTCGGATACTGTCTTGAATGAATCGTCCGCCTCTGTACGCGATTGGATCGATGCCGATCTGTGGCTGCGCAGAAGCCCCGGACTCCGCCTGATTGCCAGCACGCTGTGGGTCGCCTCGATCCCCTGTGCAGCCATTATTCTGCTTGCACGAGTCGCTGCGTGGGTATTCGCCTGATCCACAAGCCTTCAGCGCGTTCTGCGCCGCAGCAGAAACAGCGCTGAACCGACACTCGTGAACACGATAAAGATTTCCAGCCTGCCCAGCAGCATGCCCGCGATCTCCACAAGCAGCGTCGCGGCGTTGGTCGCCGGGCCGGTCAGGCCGATGGACAGCCCCACCGTGCCTAGTGAGGACGCAAATTCGAACATGGACTCGGTGAGCGTCGCGCCCGATGTGACTGTCATAAGCAGCGTGCCCGCCACGAACACGGTCAAGTATGTGAATACGAAGCCCGCCGTGGCGCTGAGCAGGGCGTGGTCGATGGCCGTCCGGCCCTGCGCGCGAAAGTAGTAGGGCGCGCGCACCGCATGCTCCGGAGAGAGGCGGCTACGCAGCTGACTGGCGGCGCACTTGGTCAGAATCAGTGCCCGGGACAGCTTGATACCGCCCGCCGTGGAGCCCGTGCCGCCGCCGATGAGCATCATCAGGATCATGATGCCGATGGCCGCCTGTGGCCATCCCTCGTAGCTCATTGTGGCGTAGCCGGTGGTGGACAGCGCGGAGACGATGTTGAACAGCGCCTGCCGCAGCGCTTCCCCAGCCGTCAGATAGAGCCCCGTCGCCAGCGAAATGGCCGTCAGCGGTACAAAGATGGCCAGCAGCGCGCCCAGAAAGCGCACCTCGCCGCAGCGCAGCGCGTCCCGCCATCTGCGCCGCACCATCAGCAGCAGGATGGCAAAATTTGTGGTACCGATGAGCATCAGGAAGATGCTCACGCCCTCGATGGCAACGCTGTGATACGCGCCGATGCTGTCCGCCCGGTTGGAGAAGCCGCCCGTGGACAGCGCGCCCATGGCGTGCAGAATCGCATCGAACAGCGGCATGCCGCAGACGACGTAGGCCGCGACGCCCGCGACGAGAAAGCTCAGGTACATCAGCACGATTGCGCGCACCGTCTGCCGCAGCGTGGGCATGAGCTTGTCCGGATGCCCCTCGGCGCTGTACAGTACCATGCCCATCCTACCCTGCACGAATGCCATCATGATCATCACGAAGCCCAGTCCACCGCAGAACTGCATGAAGCTCCGGTAGAACAGAAAGATGTGGGGCGTAACGGTCACGTCCATCACGGACAAGCCTGTGGTCGTCCAGCCGCTGACCGCTTCAAACAGCCCCTGTACGAAGCTCAGCCGGTCACCGAGCACGAAGGGCAACGCGCCCAAGATACAGCCATAAGCCCAGATGTACAGCACCAGCAGATTGCCGCGATGCGCCGCCTCCGATGCGGAGTCCGTCGCGGCGCTCTTTTTTGCACACATCAGCGCGCCCAGCAGTATGGACGCGCTGCCCGGAATCAGAAACGCGTCGGCAAAGCGCGTGTCCTCGGGATAAAATGGAAGCACCAGCAGGGGCGCGAGCAGCAGAAGACCGATCAACAGGGTCAGCTTGCCCGCATTGCTCGCGCGGGTCAACTTCAGTTTCATGGGTCCTTACCGTCCTGTCAGTTCATGAATCGCCTCGGTCTCCTGATGGGCCGAGGACAGCAGCACCAGCGTGTCGCCCGCCAGAATCCGGGTATCGCCGCGCGGGATGATCGTCTGATCCTTGCGCAGGATGCAACCCACGATGACCTCCCCGGGCAGGTTGATCTCCCACAGCTTTTTCTCCGCCGCGGGCGCGCCCTCCGGGATGGTGACCTCCGCAACGCTCAGCCGACCATCGCCTACGGGAATCAGGGTGGTCATGTCGTTGATGAAGCTGAGCTGTTCGAGGATGCCGGTGATGGTGTTGGTGGCGCAGACCACCGCGTCCACGCCCATCTGCCGGAAAAACGGGGTGTTTTCGGCGTTCTTGACAAGGCTGACCGTCCTGATCACGCCGAAGCGCTTCTTGCACAGTTCGCAGATTACCAGATTGTCCGCGTCGTTGTCCGTCAGCGCGATGGCCACGTCCGCACGTCCAGCACCCGCTTCATCGAGGATGTAGGGCTTGGAGCCGTCGCCGTGGATGACCAGTAGATCCTTGATTTCGGACAGCGCCTCGCAGCATGCGTATTCGGGATGGATGGCCGTGACCCTGTACTTCTTCTGAATCAGCGACGCAGCAAGTGTTTTGGCCATATCGAAGCCGCCGATCAGCAACACCTGCATCTTCATTGTACTGCCGCCTCCCTTTCGCGTCCCAGCAACCGGTCAATCTCCCGCGTGGAGAGCACCGTCGGACAGATGGTGTCGATGCCGAACTCCCGATAGACCACCTCGCGCTCCGGGTCGTACAGTCGGCAGACCACGTTGGGAATGTGGTAGAGGTTTCGCGCGATCTGCGCCACCATGATGTTGGTGTTGTCGTCGTTGGTGACCGAGACCACCGTTTCGGCGCGCTCGATCTGCGCGCTGCGCAGCACGGCAACGTCTGTCGCATCGCCCACCAGCGTGAGCCCGCCGTAGGCCGCATCCAGCTTGCGGAAGGCGTGCTCGTCCCGATCCACCATCATCACGCTGCCCTCCGCGTCCGAAATCGCGTTGGCCAGACTCGCGCCCAGCCGCCCGCAGCCCACGATTACCGTATACTTCTCATCTCTGTTCATATGCTCACCCCCGGACGACGTGACCAATGCCGCGCTCATCATATTCAATCCTGCACTTCTGTACATTGGCTTCCTGCGGACAATCCGCCTCGTCGTAGGCCGGGCGCGGCATGGTGAAGCTGAAACTGCCGTAGCGCTCCATGTTGACCCGCGCCGGAACGAACGTGGGATCCAGCGCCCAGGCCGCGCGGAAGTGCTTCATGGCCTGTATGTGGTCGTTCTCCCGCTCCATGATGATGCCCATCAGGTTGTGGGGCTGCGCCTCATGGGGCGCGTCGGCCATGGCCTTCGCCGCCGCAGCCTCCGCCTCACACATGTGATTCTCCTGCACCAGCGCACGCACCTGCGCCGTCAGCACCTGCATCTGCTTCTGATCGTACATAATCCGTACCTCCGGTTTCTCCTGTCCCTCTGGAACGGTATATATACTATCACCTTTTCTGTGAGGATGGTGTGAGAAGTAAGGCGCTGCGTGTGAGGATTCTGTGAGGATGACGATGTGACTGTACATTGTAACAAGTTCAAGGGACAATATTTATGCTAATATTTATTTGCTAGATCAAAAGGATCAGAAACACTACATCTAAAATTCATCCCATTCCTGAAACAGAATTCCAGCTTCCTATCCTTCCCAACCACCACCTTATCCACCAGCGCCACAAAGGTGAATGGATTGAAGCCCAGGCATTCTTCCTGCTGCTCCAGCATCCGGAGGAAAACCTCAATCTTTCGCCTGCGATCCGCCTTATCCTGCTTCTGCGCGGCAATCTTTCGGAGCTTCTCGCTGGCATTTTCATACGCATCCGCCAGTGCATTGTATTCCTGCTGATATTCCTCCTGATTCATCTGCACCCGAGCGTTTTCCTCCACCAGCTTTCGCACGCGCTCCGCAATGCCCAGAACCTGTCCCTCCAGCCGCTTTGCAGCCCGGTCGAGTTCGGTGGTGTCGAGCACCGCATCCAGCGCCGCGCGACAGGCGGTCAGGACTTCTGCCTTCTCCTGCAGCATCCTCTGCATCACGCTGAC